>CACHVL010000004.1:0-118983 GCA_902583235.1 uncultured Alphaproteobacteria bacterium
TGATTAATTTTTTTTACTTTAATTACTCTTAAATTTTTCTTTGTTTTAAGAATATCTAATGCCTCTTTTTCATAACTAGGTGCAGAAATTACTTCATAAAAGTTTTTTTTTAAAAGTTTAGCCGTCTTTTTATTAACCTTTTTATTAAATGAAACGATACCACCAAAAGCACTTAATGGATCTCCAGCAAATGCCTTTTCATAACATTGGGTTTGTTTTTTTTCTATAGCTGCACCACAAGGTGTATTGTGTTTAACAATTGTACAAATATTATTTTTTGTATTTACCCCATAAGCTATTTTTACAGCAGCATCTAAATCTAATAAATTATTATAACTCAGTTTTTTATCACCACTTAATTGAGTAAATTTATCATTGTTCACAAGGGCTCTTGCATTTTGATGAGGGTTTTCACCATACCTTAATTCATATTCACCTTTTGTATTTCCATCAAACCAATTGAATATTGCGTTGTCATAATCAGCTACTTGTTGTATTGCTTTTTTTGCAAAAATTTTTCTTTGAGTTTGTTTTAATGGATATGTTTTAATAAAATTTTTGTAATCACTTGGTTTCGTGATTGGTATTGTGTGATTATAGTTTTTTACAGCGGCTCTTATTAAGCTATGTCCGCCGATATCTATCATTTCCATAATTTTTGATTTATTTTTGGTTCTCTTTACAGTTTCCTCAAAGGGATAAAGATTTATAACCAGTATATCAAAAATCACTATTCCCTGGCTTTTTTGCTCTTTTAGGTGGTTTTTATTATCTGTTCCTAAGAGTCCACCAAATATTTTAGGATGTAGTGTTTTTACTCTGCCATCTAAAATTTCTTTTTGTTTTGTGTACTTTGAAATTTCTATATGAGGAATATTGATACCTTTTAAGTACTCAGAAGTTCCTCCTGTGGAGTAAATAGTATATTTTTTCTTGATAAGAAAATTTGCAATTAAATCTAAATTCGTTTTATCAAAAACTGATATAATTGCATTTTTTCCCATCAGTTAAAATTATCAGACAATTTGTTTGTTGCAGTTATTAAGTCACCTTGATTAAATAAAAATGATCCAGCAACAAGGATATTAGCGCCAGCATCGACACAAATCTTGCCTGTCTCATAATTAATACCCCCGTCTATTTCAATGTTTACATTTAAATCATTTGCTTTTACATAGTCTGAGATATTTTTTATTTTATCAACTTGGTCATTCATGAACTCTTGACCTCCAAATCCAGGCTCTACTGTCATTATAATGATTTGATCAACAAAATTAAGATAAGGTTTAATATCTGTCCAAGGTGTTTTTGGTTTAATCGCTAAACCACACTTTATTCCACCTTTTTTTATTTTTGTAATAATTTCTTTTAAATCTTCATTAACTTCACAATGAAATGTAATTATATCAGAACCAGCATTTATATATTCATATAAAAACTTTTCGACTCTATTTATCATTAAATGTACATCAAAAATTTTATCTGAATAATTCCTTAATTCAGAAATAAACTTAGGACCAAAAGTTAAATTAGGTACAAAGTCACCATCCATAACATCAAAATGAATATATTCTGCTTTAGACTTATCAATATCAGAAATAATTTTTTCCATATTAGCAAATGTTCCACCTAAAATTGATGGAGAAATTTTTACGCTCATTATATTTTCTCTATAACTGAAACAAAAAAAATATCAGCTCCCCCAATGTCTTTGAAGCTTAGGGGATTAATAAAATAACCATTTTGTCTTTTTATCATCTTATCTGTTTCAATACTGTGTATTTTAACATTTTTATGTTTTTGAATAATTTTATCAATGACATCGATTGTCTCAAATGGATGAAAAGAACAAACAATATACACTAAAAAACCACCATTATTGAGAATTTTCAATGATTTCTCTAACATTTGTATCTGAGTTTTTTGATGTTTTTTTATTTGAGAAGGATCAATTTTTACAGTGACATCCGGATTCCTTCTAAAGGTTCCCAAAGCGCTACATGGCGCATCCAATAAAATCGAATTAAATTTATCAGTGAATTTTTTCTTAAGAAAATCAATTTTCTGGATGTTAATTTTTATATTTAAACGACTCAAATTCTCTTCAAATTTATTTATCTGATTTTGAGACTTGTCTATAGCCAATACATTAAATCCTAATGACTGTAGTAATATACTTTTACCCCCAGGTGCTGCACACACATCAATCAAATTTTTGTCTTTATAAAATTTATATATTGAATTAATTACCTCAAAATTACCAATATCTTGAACAAAACATTCCTTATTTATTTTTTTTTCCAATACTCTTTTACTATAAAGAGCATCTTTATTATCTATTAAACTTATTTGATAATTTTTAGGTTTTATAAATAATGTTTCATAAATATAGTCTCTAATAGACTTACTTGAAAATATTTTATCAAGTACTTTTTTAAAATTAGGATAAATATTTTTTTCATATTTTATCTTGTTTGTATTTCTTAAAATATTTCTTAAAACCGCATTTACTAATTTCTCTTTTTTAAAATCTTTACTAATCTCTACAGTATCATTAACTACTGCGTAATGTGGCTTACTTGAAAAATATAATAATGTGAGACTAATTTTTAAAAGAGTTACAATATTTTTTGGTGTTTTATCATTAATATATTTCACAAGTATTTTATTGTGATTTTCATAATTTCTATAATATTCTTGAAGTACTAAAAATAAAAAATTTCTTTTTATCTCTGGGTAAGTATTAACAACATGATCAATACTACTTCCTTGTTCAATTCTTTTGATTGAGTTATATAAATTTGTGGTATCGGATAAATTAGATATCTTTAGACCCGTCTATTAAAGATTGAACAACATTTGGGTCAGCTAATGTTGATGTATCACCTAACTGATCTTGCTCATTTGATGCTATCTTTCTTAAAATTCTTCTCATAATTTTACCTGATCTTGTTTTTGGAAGTCCCGGTGAGAATTGTAATTTATCTGGTGTTGCGATTGGACCTATTTTCTTTCTAATCCACAGGACAAGTTCTTTTTTCAAATCTTCAGTTACTTCAACCCCTGTATTTGTTGTTACATAAGCATAGATGCCCTGTCCCTTAATATCATGTGGATAGCCTACTACTGCTGCTTCAGAAACTAATTCATGTTCAACAAAAGCACTTTCAATTTCAGCCGTCCCAAGCAAATGTCCAGACACATTGATACAATCATCTACCCTCCCAGTTATCCAATAAAATCCATCTTTATCTCTTCGACAACCATCTCCTGTAAAATATTTTCCTTTGAACTGACTAAAATAAGTATCAATGAAACGCTGATGATCTCCATAAACTGTTCTCATTTGGCCTGGCCAACTATCTAAAATACAAAGTTTACCCTCACACTCACCTTCTAGAACATCTCCATTATCATCGACTATTGCAGCATCAATTCCAAAGTACGGTTGAGTCGCACTTCCAGGTTTAAGTTTCGAAACACCTGGTATAGGTGAAATCAGATGCCCACCAGTTTCTGTTTGCCACCAAGTATCAATCACAGGGCATTTATCTTTACCAACAATTGACGAATACCAATTCCAAGCTTCTGGATTAATTGGCTCCCCAACTGTTCCTAAAATTCTCAAAGAACTTAAATCACATTTTTCAATATAAGAATTACCCTCTTTCATCAAAGATCTTAATACAGTAGGGGCGGTATAAAAAATATTGACTTTGTATTTTTCGCAAACTTCCCAAAATCTTGAAAAATCTGGATAATTAGGGACACCTTCAAAAAGTAATGTTGTGCCACCATTTGCTAGAGGGCCGTAAACAGAATAAGAATGTCCTGTTATCCATCCTGCGTCTGCAGTGCACCAGTAAACATCTCCAGGGTGATAATCAAAAGAGTATTTATGTGTAAACGAAGCATAGACTAAATACCCACCTGTAGTATGAAGAACTCCTTTAGGTTTACCAGTTGAGCCAGATGTATATAAAATGAAAAGAGGATCCTCAGCGTTCATAGAGACACATTCACATTGATCATCCACTTCTTTAATTAATTCATCGTAATAAAAATTGTTAACCCGATGTAAGTCGTCTTGAGTATTAGTGTACCGAACTATTAAAGTTTTTATAGAGTCATCACAGTCCTCTAATGCTGTGTTAATATATTTTTTTAATGGAATTATTTTACCACCACGAATTCCCTCATCAGCAGTAATTACAAACTGAGATTTACAATCTTTAATACGTCCCGCAATTGACTCTGGAGCGAAGCCCCCAAATATAACAGAATGTATTGCCCCTATTCTTGCACAAGCCAACATAGCAAAAGCAACCTCAGGGATCATAGTTAAATAAATTGTGACAACATCGCCTTTTTTGACACCAAGTTTTTTTAAAACATTGGCGAATTTACTTATTTCTGACTTTAACTCTTTGTAAGTATAAGTTTTATTTTGACTAGTCTCATCACCCTCCCAAATAATTGCTATTTCTTCGGGTTGTGTTTCAGCATATCTGTCTACACAGTTATAACAAACATTCAATTCTCCGTCCTCAAACCACTTAATAGACACATCGCCATTGTAATTAGTATTTTTAATTTTAGAGAAATCTTTAAACCAAGAGAGTTGTGATTTCGCAATCTTAGACCAGAATTGCTCTTTATCTTTAAATGATTCAGCATACATTTCCTCGTACTGATCTTTAGATAAAAGAGGATTAGATAATTTAAATTCTCTCATTTTTCTCACTCATCTTCACTAATTTATTCCATTGTTTCAATGTAACGGGCATCACGCTTAACCGAGCTTGTTTTACAAGAGGAAAGTCATGAAAAAAAGGATCTGCTTTTATTTCAGATAGATAAACTTCTTTTAGACTTCTTACATAGGTTACATCAACCATTCCAAATATTCCTTTTTTATCTGTATAATCTGGATAATATTCCTTTGTAACCTTAACAATTCCCTTAATCGCCTTTTCTGTAACGGAGTGATAAAACAAACATTCATCTCCTTTTTTCATCTTTTTCATATTACTAGCTGCTTGATAGTTTCTTACGCCATCCCAGTGTTCTGTTTTTTTCTTTTTTTGTTGCTCCCATGACCAAGAACTAGGTTCTGATTTAAGGAGCCAATAATTTTTAGAAGTGTTCATGTATCAATATGTTGGGTGTCGGTCTGACATTGTAATTATTTAATTTAATTTTTCTAGCCTTCATAATTTCGATAGCATTCCAACCTATCATTGCAGCATTATCAGTACATAAGGATAAAGGCACCTGATGGAAATTGAGCTCTTTACTTGCAATAAATTTTCGAAGTTGTGTATTCAAATATTTATTTGCTGCCACCCCACCACAAATAGAAAAATCATTGATTGAAATATTATCTTTTTTCAATTGTGTAAGGCTATTTAAAATTTTAATTTCAAATACTTTAGATATGGTGTGTTGAAACGAAGCAGAGAAATCTTTCAAAAATATTTTTGTTTTTTTATTTTTTCTTATGACATCTAACGCTGATGTTTTTAAACCTGAAAAAGAAAAATCACAATTCATTTTTTTTGTTAAAGGCATTGGGAGTTTAAATTTTTTATTGTTACCTCTTAAGGCTAACTTTTCTATCTCTGGACCACCAGGATAACCCAATCCTAAGCCTTTAGCCACTTTGTCGAAACATTCACCTGCAGAGTCATCGATAGTCGATCCAAGTGTTATAAACTCATTAGAACTCTTAACTAAGACTAATGCAGTGTTCCCCCCAGAGACCAGCAAACATAAATATGGAAATTTAATATCAGATACGAGTCGAGGAGATAATAAATGAGCTTGTAGGTGATTGATCGGAATAAGTTTAATGTTCTTAGATATTGACAAACCCTTTGCAAAAGACGATCCAACAATTAATCCCCCAATCAACCCCGGTCCAAATGTTGCAGCAATTGCTGAAATATTTGAGAAATTAATTTTTTTGATAGATCGACCTAACAAATCTAAGATTTCTAAATGTTGTCTTGCTGCCATTTCTGGTATCACTCCACCATGATCTTTGTGAAATTTTCTATGATTAATAGTTTCAAGAAACTCAATGTTTTTATCACCATTTACAATGGATATCGAAGTATCATCACAAGAACTTTCTATTGCCAAAACTTTCATTATTATAAAAAAATATAGATTCTTATTGAATGTCTGAAAATCAAAAAAATGACAGTAAAAAAAGCTTTCTTCAACGAAATCTTTTTTTAATTATTATCTTTTTAATCATAATTACTATAGGCGTAGGCTACTTGTATCGAAATAACCTTTTGTTATTGGATATACCTCAGTTTAGTGAGTCAAAGCAAGAAACTCAAACACCAGTTATTGAAAAAGATACACTTTCGGTTAATGACTTAAATAATAAACAGCTCGAAGATAAAGTTGATCGCCTCGAGTCTTTAATACTAGAACTAGCACAAAATGTTCAAAATATACCACAGCCAACAATAGTTCAGCCTGAGCCAGAACCTCAACAAATTAATCTATCCAATGATGAAGCATATGAATTAATTTTATCAATAAATCAAATTATTATTAATATTGATCAACAACAAATTCGAAATAAACATATCCAAAAACTTCAAAATCAATATTTATTTTTTAAAAATGAAAAATTTGAGGAACTACTCACAATCCCCGATTATACATATTCAATTCAGCAACTACAAATTAATGAAAATAAATATGTACAAAAAGAGTTTATGAAAAGAAATAATTTTCAGTGGTTTAAAAAAATTATCGAGAATATTTTTGAAATTCAAATTACAAAAAATTCATCAGAACCTTTACCATCATTTATAAATGCGATGAATAATCGACAATATGCAAAGGCAATAATTGAATACGAGAAATTAAATTCTAACCAAAAAATATTTTTTAAATCGTCTTACCAGCTCGCACAAATCTATAATGATAATCAAAATTTTTTAGAGAATATGATTTAATGATAAGGCTACTGATAATTTTAATAATTTTTGTCACTGGTTACGGTGCTCTTTTTTACTTGTTTAATAATTCTGGTAACTTATCTCTTGTTTTAGGTATATGGCAATTAGGTATACCCATTGTTCAATTTCTTTTTGTCTTGATCACATTTATAATTCTTTTAATTTTATTTTCTTATGCCTTTACTAAACTTTTTATTTATCCGCGTGCTGCATATATGCGCTACAAATCTTCCAATGAACAAAAGGGCTTAGAGCATTTAAGAGACGCATTAGTTGCAATCACCGAGGGCAATACAGATAAAGCAGCGCAAAGTCAGAAAAAATTTAAAAAATATTTAGGCAGAGACCCCTTGAATAAAATCCTGCAAACACAAATTAAAAAAACAAAAGAGCTAAAAATAGTTAACGTAGAAAAAGGTTCTGATTAACTTAAAAAAATAATACCTGCCCCAAAGCAAGTCAAAGAAGCTCCAATCACCGCTAGATGACCTGCATAATTTTTAGTTACAATCCATAATATTGGAATAATCATTATAGGCATCGTGCTTGATAATGTTGAAATAATTCCAGGGTCACCATTTTTGAGTGCAATAATCAACATTGTCATACCAACACCCATTCCCATAAAACCTAGAAAAATACTGTACAAAGTTTTTTTGACATCTTTCATTTTTTCTAAAAGATTATTATTTTTTAAAAACCCTAAGCTAAAAAACATTAATACTGCCGCAGTTACAACTCTTACATAAGATACAATAATAGGATCTGTTGCTTCAAGAGCAGGCTTCATAAGAATGATCCCGATAGCTTGGCAAAGAGCTAGCCCCGCACCTGCAAATAATCCTACATATTTATTTCCCTGAATATTTTCCAAGTCATCATCAGGAATTGTTCGGTTAAATTGAATTGCAACTATTATCCCGAAAAAAATTAAACAACACCCAATCAGCTCGATCATAGAGGGTAGCGTTTTTAAAAAAATTTCCGCTAAGATAATTGTAAAAGGAATTTGTAAGGAAAACAATAAAGCTTGTCTTCTAGGACCTAGTCTTTTAAGGCAAATAAATAAAAATGTATCTCCTATTATAATGCCAACAACAGAAGATAAGAAAATTGCTATAAATATTGATTTATCAAAATATATAGGATCCCAATTAAAAATAACGTAGGGTAAGAATAGGACTATGATGCCTAATAGTCTTAATAGGTTATAATTATAGCTCCCAAAATATCTAACAATTCTAGTTGCTGATAAAGCCACCATAGACCATGTAGCTGCAGCACCAATAGCTAGAATATATCCAATCACGCGAGGATCTTAATGAGAAATGAAATAATTGATATGTAAAACTAGTAAAAAAAAAGGGGCCCATAACGACCCCTTAAAATTAAATTGAAGCTTTTATTATCTTCTTTGACCAAACAACTGCATTAACATTATGAACAGATTTATAAAGTCTAAGTATAATGTCAGTGCACCCATGATGGCAGCTTTTCCTGCAAAAGCAGTTCCAGCAACCTGGTAATAAGTTGATTTAATTCTTTGTGTATCGTATGCAGTTAATCCCACAAACACCAATACACCCACACATGAAATTATAAATTGCATCGCTGAGCTTTGTAAAAAGATATTCACAATACTTGCAATGATAATTCCTATTAGTCCCATGATTAGAAATGAACCAAACTTAGTTAAATCACGCTTCGTTGTATATCCGTAGATACTCATTGCAGCAAAAGTACAGCTAGTTATTAAAAATACTCTAACTATGCTCACACCTGTAAAAACTATGAATATATAAGACAGTGATATTCCCATTACTGCAGCAAAAGCCCAAAACGTCATTTGGGCGGCAGACAGGGACATCTTTTGTAATCTTGCACCTAAAAAGAAAATAAATCCAAGTGGAGCGAGCATTACAACCCATTGAAGCGCAGTGCCATAAATAGCCCCCATTAAAGTAGGAGACTGAGAAAATCCCCATGCCACTAAACCACTAATCGCTAAACCAGATGTCATATAATTATAGACTTTCATCATATAATCTCTAAGTCCCTGATCTATTGCTGTGGATTGTGACTGCGAATAGGTATTTTGTTTTAATTCGACCATTGTTTCTCCTTAATGAAATTAATATGGCTATTATCTTGATATTTTTCAAGTAAAACCGTATGAATATTTTATGAAATTCAAGCCTCTCGGAAACACAGACCTTCAAGTAAGCCTTATTTGTTTGGGAACAATGACATGGGGCGAACAAAACACCGAAAATGACGCATTTGAGCAAATGGATTACTCCTTGGAACAAGGGGTAAACTTCTTTGACACAGCAGAATATTACTCTGTCAAAGGCAAAGAAAATACCTACGGCGCTACTGAAAAAATTATTGGTAACTGGTTTAAACAAAAAAATAATAGAGAAAAAATAATTTTAGCATCGAAGGTCGCTGGCCCTGATGTGAGATGGATTAGAGGTGGTGGTCTGCAATTTCATGAAAAACACTTTACCGAAGCACTGGAGGGTAGTTTAAAAAGACTTCAAACAGATTACATTGACCTCTATCAGCTACACTGGCCAGAAAGAAAAACAAATTTTTTTGGAAGATTAGGATATAAAAACTATAAGCAAGAAAAAGAATGGACACCCTTTGAAGAAATCTTAGAGACAGCAAAAAAATTTGTTGATCAAGGGAAAATCAGATACTTAGGATTATCTAATGAAACACCCTATGGTCTCTCCAACTATATTAATTTGTCCAATTATAAAAATTTACCTAGGGTTATGTCTGTGCAAAACCCTTATAGTTTATTAAATCGTACTTATGAAGTGGGGATGTCTGAAATATCCATAAGAGATCAGGTAGGTTTGTTAGCATATTCTCCTTTGGCATGCGGGGTACTAACAGGGAAATATCGAAACTCCAAAAAACCCGAAGGAGCCAGACTAACGATTTGGGATGATTGGACTAGGTACACCAATGAAAGATCAATTAATGCAACAGATCAATATTGTAAAATTGCAGAAAACCACGGACTAACTCCCACAGAGTTATCATTGGCATTTGTAAACCAACAGGACTTCGTGACAAGCAATATCATTGGCGCAACAAAGATGGACCAGTTAAAAGAGAATATAAAATCAGCAGACATAGAACTTTCCAAACAAATACTGGATGAGATTGATGAGGTGCATGAAGACAACCCATCTCCTGCACCTTAAAAATGAATGAATGGCCAAAAGATAATCAAGGAAGATTAACAAAAACTTTTGCTTTTAAGAATTACCGAAAAAGCTTTGCATTTACGAGTCAAGTCGCAATGCTATCTGAAAAAAAAAATCACCACCCTCAAATAATTTTAGATTACGGCAGTGTCACCATCGCTCTTATTTCCCATGACGTTCAGAAAGTCACCCAAAGAGATCTAGATTTAGCAGAGCAAATCGATAAACTTTATCAAGAATGATTTACCTGATAGGTATTCCTGGTTTAATTCCTTTTTATCTTTGCTTTTATAATATCGATTTAATCTTTCTTGATTTTGATAAAGATATGTTTGTTTATTATTCTGCAGTAATCATGTCGTTTCTAGGCGCCGTGTATTGGGGTGTTTATCTTCAATCAAAAAATAATATTGCAATTTTATTTAGTGTCTGCCCTGCAGTTTATGCATTTTTAGTGTTAGCCTTTGATTTAAAATTTGATGAAACAATTGGGTTTTTTATCATCGGCTACTTCATCGTTTTATGTTTTGATTTCTTTTTTTATTTTAAAGAAAAAATAATACAAACGGACTATTTCATTTTAAGATTAATGTTAACTGCGGGTATCGCCCCAGCGCACATCTTGTATATAATGTAAAATAAAATTAATTTGCTATTAAGTTAAGCAGCTTACCAAATTTGCCAGAGAATTTAATTTTACCGTGGGTGTAAGCTAAACCAATACATCCAGTTTGCGCATGACCAACAGGTGTGTGATCGTGATCATCACTTCTAACCTGAACAGAGCCTTGTTTATAGCTTCCGTACTCATCACTGTAAGACCCGTGCAATACTAAAAAACTTTCATTTCCCTCGTGCGTGTGTTGAGGAATCTTTGCTCCAGGCATCACGTGGATGAGTTCTAACTTCTCATTATTTTCTTTTGGAAGAAGTGATGCAACTTTAACATCTTTAAAAGATTTCCATTTGACTTCATTATTTTTTAAATGGCTTCTAAGAGTAATGGGTAATTGGCTAAGTAATGGATCATACTCATCACTTATTTTAGAAGGAGACTTAACAATTTTTGTCTGGTCTAAAACCCTGTCCCATAAATTATTAGAAAGGGGGGTCTCTTCTGTTCTATATAAAAAATAGCCTCCTATTTCGTTCATGGCGGAGTTGAGCAATCTATTATCAGGGTCAATCTCAGCTAAACATTGCTTGAATAAAAGACTCGCTGGAGAATTTACAGGTGTACTGAGTATTTCATATGTCATCAGTTAACCATACTTTTGTTGTCAGGTATTAGATTAGCCATATTGCCATCTTGTTCCAATTTGCCGCGGATCTTCTCTAAAGCTAGTCGAATCCTTGATTTTACTGTCCCTAAAGGGATTTTCGTGATTTCTGCGATCTCTCCGTGTGATTTTTCTTCAAAAAAATTCATTTTTAATAGATCCAATTGATCCTTTGGAAGGTCATCTAAATATTTTGCAACCATTTCAAATTTTTGATCGTGTTCTATATTTTCATCAGCTTTCGACTCCACAGGAGGCAATATGGCGGTATCAATATCCTCTAAAATAGCTTTTCTTGTTTTTCTTAAAATATCAATTTTTTTATTTCGAGCGATCGTATAAATCCATGTACTGGGGGACGCCACAGAAGAGTCATAATAATCAGCTTTGGTCCAGATTATGGTCATAGTCTCTTGAATTATCTCTTCTGCGATGGCTTCATCTGCTCCAGATTTCATTAAAAAAGATTTTAGTCTTGGACCAAAATAATCGAAAATTTTCTTAAAACTCCCAATATCTTGTCTTTCAGCTATATTTTTTAATGCATCCACAAAGGGATTTTTCACTTTCGCCATAATCTCTCCAATTATCATCATTCCATTTATTATTTTAAAAAGCAATCTTAATTGGTATATTCTCTGACATCAAATCAGCATGTTTATACAAAAATTATCATTTTTAGTTTTAGGCTTGATCTTATTAACAAGCAATGCTTTAGCTAATCACTCCGTAGATTTCGAGCATGGCAAATGGTCCTTTAAAAAAATAAACAACAAAACATGCTCTATTTTTCAAGTTCCAACATCTGAAAAGGGTGATTACACAAACAGAGGCGCTGTTCTCTTTTATGTTTTTAAAGAAGGAGCTGCGGAATACGTTAGAGTAGATGCAGGCTACCCTTATGACTCTCAAAAATACGTTAAGGTAACTATCGACTCAAACAACTACCAATTTTTTGGAGAAGATGATTCCGCTTGGTCGATGGCAGACGATACTGTTATTATAAAAGCCTTGAAAGCAGGAAAAAAAATGACGGTTGTCGGGTATTCAAAAAGAGGAACGGAAACAACAGATACATATACGCTCATAGGTTTTACTAGCGCATATAACTCTCTTCAACAAGACTGCTAAAAAAATGAAAAATAAAATTGTTTTAGCCTACTCAGGCGGATTAGATACAAGCGTAATATTAAAATGGTTACAAACAGAGTATAACGCAGATGTCATTGCCTACGCAGCAGACCTGGGGCAAGGAGCGGAGTTAACAGAAGCCAAAGCTAAAGCAAAAAGACTTGGCGCAAAAAAAATATACATCGAAAATTTAAAAGAAGAATTTGTTCGCGATTATGTCTTTCCTATGTTTCGTTGTAATACAATCTACGAGGGAGAATATCTTTTAGGAACGTCTATTGCTCGACCACTGATTGCAAAAAGACAAATTGAAATTGCAAAAAAAGAAAAAGCCAATGCCGTCTCGCATGGCGCCACAGGGAAAGGAAACGACCAGGTTCGCTTTGAGTTTTCTTATTACGCCTTGGAGCCTAAAATAAAAGTGATTGCACCTTGGAGAGAATGGAACCTGTCTTCTAGAACAAAACTTTTAGAATTTGCAGCTAAAAATAACATTCCCATCATGAAACATAATAAAAAAGAGTCACCTTATAGTGTGGACGCAAATATATTACACCGATCAGCGGAAGGAAAAATCCTTGAAGATCCATGGAAAAGACCACCGGAAAATGTGTTTGGTATTTCTAAAAGCCCTCAGGCAGCACCTAATAAAGAGACAGTAATTACCATTCAATTTAAAAACGGCGATCCCATTGCTATTAATGGAAAAAAACTCTCACCCTTTAATCTACTAGAAAAGCTTAACAAACTAGGCGCTGCTAATGGAATTGGCAGAGTGGATATTGTAGAGAACAGATATGTTGGAATAAAATCTCGCGGCGTTTATGAAACACCGGGGGGAACAATTCTTTTAAAAGCCCACCGCGCTATGGAAAGCATTACTTTAGATAGAGAGGAAGTTTTTACGAAAGACGAACTCATGCCCAAGTATGCGCGATTAGTTTACAACGGGTATTGGTTTGCACCGGAAAGAGTGATGTTGCAAAAAGCAATTGATGCCACTCAGAAAAGAGTAAACGGGCAAGTAAGGTTAGCTCTATACAAAGGTAATGTGATTGTTATTGGAAGACAGTCGCCCAACAGTTTATACGATGAAGATCTTGCAACCTTTGAGTCCTCAAATTACGATCAACATGATGCAGAGGGATTTATCAAACTCAATGCCTTAAGATTAAAAAAGAATAAACTTAAATTTTAAATCCTTCAATTAGGACTTAGTTAAAATACTTTCTAAATTTTTTCCCAGAAATAGTATGTGTTATTATTGAACATCCAAAAAAGAAAATCACAAAAATATATTCTTTTAATTCTAAACCGATACTTAAATAGACCAAGAAACTAGTTAAAGCGAGTGATTTTAAAAATACATCTAAAAACTCAACCGGGTATAATTTAGAGTATTCAACAAATAAGAACCTAAATGTAAAATAAGAAAATGTAATACATACAGCAATTCTCACCGCTTGTAGTCTATGATAAGGTATCTCTTCACCCCCAGATATTTTAAAAGGAAAATAAATAGCTATTCCAAATATGTAAAGTATTGGAATAATGAGAGCCCACAATCCCAGTAAACCAAGTAAGATTTTAGCAGTTAATTTGATTATTTTATTTTCAGCCATAAAAAACTCCCTCCCAAAAAGTTTGGGATTAATAATTTAGTTCTCAATGGCCTTTTTTTTAGTAGGGCTAGTGACCGACCTACATTTATATATAAATTTTACTTTTATATAAACAGGTATATTTTACTAGAGAGACCTGGGGTCGTCAAGACCTGCATGACGATAAGCGGAAGTGACAGTATTTCTTAACAAACATGCAATTGTCATTGGACCAACACCTCCAGGTACTGGAGTAATCATAGAAGCTTTTGCCGAGGCACTTTCAAAATCTACATCACCAACAATTTTACTGCCCTCACTCCCGTCTTCTTTCGTGACAGGTATTCGATTGATACCAACATCAATAACGACAGCACCTTCTTTTAACCAATTTGCATCAATCATCTCTGCCCTACCAATGGCGGCCACAATAATATCTGCTTGAGCACATACGTGTTCTATATCTTTAGTTTTAGAATGGACTACTGTGACGGTACAAGATTCTTCAATTAAAAGTTGTGACATCGGTTTTCCCACGATGTTTGATCTTCCAATCACAACAGCATTCTTTCCTTTTAAGTCCCCCACTTTATCTTTTAAAAGCAACAGAGAGCCTAAAGGAGTACAGGGAATAAATGCTTGTTTTAACATAGCCCCACCAATAGATAGTCTGCCTGCATTAATAGCATGAAAACCATCGACGTCTTTTTCAACGACTATGGTATCAATAACTTTTCTCTCATCAATTTGTTCAGGCAGTGGTAATTGCACTAAAATACCATGGACCGTGCTATCGTTATTTAGTTCATCAATTAATTTCAGTAATGTCTCTTGATCTGTGCTGGAATCTAATTTGAAATCTTTGGTTTTGATATTGCACTCAGCGGCCATTTTGGATTTTTGGCCGACATAGACTTTACTGGCAGGATTTTCGCCAATTAATACGACTGCTAAGCAAGGATCTACTTGTTTTTGAGTGATTAATTTATCGGCGTCTTCTTTAACCTCTGCTCTAATTTTAGCTGCAAAAGCTTTTCCATCAATTATGTCTGCCATTTTTTATTCTCCCTTTATTGCCCTCTTGGCCAATATTCAATTAATAAATCTTTAAATAAATAAATAAGTAATATCAATAGCACTGGCGAGATATCTATTCCCCCAAAGTTAGGCAGATATCTTCGAATATAATTTAGGGGAGGATCAGTGAGCTTCTTAAAACTCTCAAAAACTCTCCATAAAAATACATTTTGACTATTTAAAATATTAAAGTGAAACAACCAAGATACGACTACGTAAAAAAATACAATCAATGTGTAAAAATCTAGCAATCTTACCAAAAAAAGTAGTAGTGAATTCACTGTGATAAATTATAAAAAATTATTATTCGCGTCTATTAAATAAGAAATTTCTGCATCGCTCTGATTGGGGATTTGAGAAAACTGTGTCAGGATGTCCTTCCTCTTCCACCAGACCATCATGAAGAAAAATTACATTATTTGAAACTTTCCGAGCAAATTCCATTTCATGAGTTACCACTAACATCGTTTTTCCTCCCTCAGCTAATTTTCTTATCACAGATAAAACCTCATCAACCAATTCTGGATCCAAGGAGGAAGTTGGTTCATCAAAAAGTAAAATTTCAGGCGAGATAGCCAAGGCCCTAGCTATCGCAGCTCGTTGCTGCTGTCCTCCAGATAAATGTGCGGGGTATTCATTAGCCTTCTCTTCTATTCCAACTTGTTTTAATAATTCCATTCCTATGCTTTCCGATTCTTGTTTATCTTTTCCTAATACATGAATTGGAGCTTCAATAATATTTTCTAGTATTGTCATATGAGTCCATAGGTTAAAGCTCTGAAAGACCATACCTAGTTTTTTTCTGATAGAGGTAATTTTTGATTGGATGTCTTTGTTGGGGCTATTGAGATCTTCTTTTTGACAATCGATAATCTCTCCTAGAACGTTAATTGTCCCAGAATTAGGAGTTTCTAAAAAATTGATACATCTTAAAAGAGTGCTTTTTCCCGAGCCTGAGCTTCCAATAATGCTTATGACATCGCCTTGCTCAGCTTGTAAATCTACCCCTTTTAAAACCTTGTTTTCTCCAAAGTTTTTCTCAAGATTTTGTAACTCTAAGATACTCATCTATTTTCTAATATCTCATTTTTTCTAATTTATTGATATTCCTAATGTGATTTATAAAAAGTTTATTCTTTTGGTTAATTTTAGTTTATATTTTTTCCTAATAATTATTCAATTTTACAGAGGAGAAAATTATGAAAAAAATATTACTATCAGCATTCCTCGCATTATTTATGTCGGGTACAGCATTTGCAGATACTGTGCGTATGGGTACAGAGGGAGCTTATCCTCCATATAACTTCATTAATGATAATGGCGAAGTTGATGGATTCGAAAAAGATGTTGGCGACATGCTTTGTGTTCGTGCAAATCTAGATTGCGTTTGGGTTATAAACGAGTGGGACTCTATCATTCCTAATTTAGTATCTGGTAACTACGATACAATTATTGCTGGTATGTCAATTACCGCAGAGCGTGATGAAGTGATTGACTTTACACAAGATTATTTCCCACCATCTCCATCAGTGTATATGGGTATGAGTGGCGCTGACATCGATGTAGACAGTGCTGTCATTGCAGCTCAAACTGCAACTATACAGGCAGGATACGTTGCTGAAAGTGGAGCAACTTTAGTTGAATTTGCAACAGCAGAAGAAACAATCTCTGCAGTACAAAATGGTGAAGCTGATGCTGTTTTAGCTGATGGCGATTATCTTTCATCTATTATCGCAGAGTCAAACGGTGAATTTGCGAATGTAGGTGAAGTATCTATCGGTGGTGGTGTTGGAATGGGTATCCGTGAGTCTGATGGTGAATTAAAAGCTAAAATGAATGCAGCTATTAGTTCTATGAAAGATGACGGATCTTTAAATGCACTAATTAAAAAGTGGTTTGGTTTCGAAGCCGCAACTTTTTAAGATTATTTAATTTAAATTACAAAACATGAGGGCGGTTATTCCGTCCTCATCCTTTTTTTTCTCATACTATTTATTCAATAATCACTCAAACATAATATAAAGTCCAGCTTACAATGATTATAGTTGGTGCAGGAATTGTAGGGGCATCTTTTGCATACCACGCCCATCAAAAGGGTGTAGATCAAATTACTGTTTTATCGTCAGATGTCCCCGGGGATAAAAAACAAGCTACTACCAACACGTGGGGTTGGGTTAATGGATATGCCAGTAATGATAAAAGCTATGCCTCTTTTCGTCAGGCCAATTTAAACTACTGGCCAGAATTAATAAATAACATTTCAAACTTAGAGCATTCCTCTAAGGGTGCATTTATTTGGGACCTCGATGAGAAAGAATTACATCAAACCATAAAACAACATCAAAGTTGGGGCCAATCAGTAAAAATATCAACTAAATCGGAGTTACAAGGGTATTTACCAAACTTAATAAATAGTCCAGCTTTGGCTGGCTTTGGTATTGATGACTTGGCTATTGAGGGTGTTAGGGCAACACAAGAACTTTTCAAAGCAAGTGAATCAAAAATAATAAAAGTTAATGTTAAAGAGTTGGTTTGCGAGAACAATATGGTTACAGGTGTAAGAACTGATGATGAAATTATTTATGATAACGAAGTAGTTATAACTGCAGGACTGGGCACTCCTGATTTATTATCAACCATAGATATTCATTTTGAAATGCGATCGAGCTTAGGTTTGCTAGCTTATACAAATCCGTTACCAAGTTTATTAAATCACCCAATCACAGGTTTTGACTTCCATGCTCGGCAAGATGATAAAGGTAGATTAATAATAGGTGGAAGATTTGATGATGATGCGAGCAACGTGCAAAACATTAAGGAAACTGCTGAAAAACTTGTTCAAGACATGGCAACTAGGCTCAACTATAATGGAAAGATGATCTTAGATTATTTTACACTTGGAAGCAGACCATTGCCCATTGATGGAAGGCCAAAGATCGGCCGCATTGTAAACAGTAAAGGTCAAAAAATTAATGGAATTTATTTAGCAGTTATGCATTCAGGCATAACTAATGCACCACTAGCTGGCAAGCTTGGCATCGATGAAGTTATTACAGGGAAAAGAAATAATTTAATTCATGATTTTTTTCCACAAGCATTTTATAAATCAGAGTATTTCCAAGATGTTTAGTTATTGTGTAGACCCTAAAACCCTTGAGGGGTTAATGTGGTTATCATGTTATGTCACCACAGCAAAACACATGTCGTTTTATTATTCATTTTTTGTTGTAATGGGTTTGCTCTCTTTGGCAGCTCCATTGGCTATGGCATTTGGATTTGCTGGAGCCACTGCTGCTAGATCATCTTTAAAAATAGTTCGAGCTTTTGGAAAAGGATATCTTGCAATGATAAGAGGTATACCCGATATCGTTTTCTTTTTATTCATTCCAATAGCGCTTGATCAGGCTTTTGAATATTTACGACACAAAGTTTTATGCTCTGATGTTACAGAGGCAGTTAGGCAAGGTAACGATTTTGTTGTATGTGCAGCTGCAAAACTCCCTTTAAACACAGCTAGTGAATGGGTACACGACATTTATGGATTTTCTCTTGCTTTACTTGCTTTTGGCTTTGTATTTGGGGCCTTTGCGGGCAATGTGTTATCCGGTGCTATGGCTGCAGTCCCAAAAGCTCAAATAGAAACAGGAGAAGCCTATGGTTTTTCATCAAGTCAAATTTTTAGAAGAATTCTTATTCCACAAATGTGGATTTATGCTCTGCCAGGTTTATCAAATTTATGGATGATTTTAATCAAAGCAACTCCGCTACTATTTCTTTTGGGTATTGAGGACATCGTTTATTGGGCTAAAGAACTAGGTGGAATTAAAACGGGCGTATACGAATACCCTCATCCTGATTGGCGTGCTTGGTATTTTGGTGTGCTGATGATTTTTTATTTATCTCTAACTTATTTATCTCAATCTGTTTTAGACAAACTTTCTACACGACTTTCTAAAGGGCAAGCAACTATGGCAGGTAAGGCAGTTTAATGTCGAGCTGTTTACAAACTCTTTCTGATTACGGCCTCAGATCTATAGGGTATGGAGAGAGACTTTTACCAAAGGCCGATATAACACTTTGTGAGCAATTTGTATTAATCGGTTCGGGTATGATTTGGAATATATATTTTGCAATCTTAGCATTATTGTTTGGTTTTTTCTTTGCCACTGTTTTGGCTTTAGGGAAAAATTCAAAATTATTTTTGTTAAACGCTCCATGTCGAGCTTTTATTTTTATTTTCAGAGGCTCGCCTTTATTCATACAATTTTTCTTTGCGTATGATTTATTTGTACTTTTGCCAAGGCTAGGAGTTGATATAGATTTAGGATTTCTTGTTGTAACCGTTGAAACACGTTGGCTTACAAAGGCTTGGTTAGGCGCTTTAATTGTTTTGTTTTTTAATACATCTGCCTATGCAGGAGAAATTTTTTACGGTGCACTGCGTGCCGTTCCAAGTCAGGATTTAGAGTCTGCGGATGCATTTGGTTTTACAGGGATTAAAAAATTTAGACGTATTATCTGGCCAACTATGCTTCGTTTAGCTTGGCCCTCCTATACCAATGAAGCAATTTTCATGTTTCATGCAACAACATTGGTTTTCTTTACGGGTTTTCCTGCTTGGCAACAAAAAGGGGATGCAATTTATTATGCTAGCTATTTTGCTGATAAGACTTTTAACCCCTTTGTTCCTTATCCAATTGTTGGCTTTTATTTCATATTATTAACTCTAATTATAATTGGTTTGTTCGGCCTGATTAACAGACAGTTGAATAAACATTTACCAACCAATGAACGAAAAAGATTAAAGATTAATAAATATAACCTGATCAGGTAGATAGTTGCAATGGTATCTCTTATGTTTTTTTATAAAATTTAATTTTATTTCTTATGAATATAAAAATTATGAAGAGTATAATTAAAGGTGTACCCCAGAGCAGGTAATGGTTTTTTTGGGGATTAAAAGATATTTCTTCACCATAAATCTTTACTAATTCTGCATTAATCTCATTAACCGTCATTCCAGAATTATATTTTTTTTGAATTTGTTCTTTTAAATTTATAGCAAATTCTGTATCAGACTCTTGTATGCTTTGTCCTTCACAAACCAAACATCTAATTGTTTTGTAATAATCGCTTAATTCATTCACGCCAGCAAAGCTAATCGTAGACATATGAATTATTAAAATTGTAATTATTAATTTATAAATATTGTTCGATATCTTCATAAAACAAAGGTCCTTGTATTTTTTTTTGGATAATTTTATTTACAATAAAATATGTTTCAGGAACACCAATTAAACCCATTTCATAAGCAATAGTCCCATCATCCCTTAAGATGTGTTCAAAAGGATTACCGTGCTCTTTAATCCATTCTTTAAAATTCTCCTCATCATCTCTAAAATTAACACCAATAATTTTTATTCCTTGTTTTTTCATTTCCATTAAAAGTGGATGTTCTGCTAGACAAGGCTTACACCAAGATGCAAAAAAATTTACAACATAAAATTCACCCATAGCTTTTTCATCAATTAATTCATTATTATAAAAATCAGGTGTCTCAAACACTAAGTTAGATATTTCTTCCTGTTTGTTGTTTTTATCTGTTGTTTGGTTTAAATAAAAAAGCACACAAGCAGCTAGTACCACTACACCCATCACGGGTATTATTAAATTTTTTTTCATTTTCTTTTAACTATTGATAAAAATATTGAAAAAATTAGCATAATAGAACTTAACCATAATAAATTTATAAATGGTTTATAGACTAAATTAATTCCTACTTGATCACTTTCAATGGTTGATATTGTTGCATAATACTGACTAAAAAGGACATTAGTAGTATTAACCTCATTGGTGACTTGCCCAGAGGGTTGATAGATATTTTTTGAAGGAGAGAGTTGTCTATTCTGTTGCCCATCAGAAATTAATAAATCTACTGATATTCTTTGATAATTTTGAAAGCTTTCATCTTTGATATTTTTAATTATCGCAATGTTATTATTTTGAAGTGCAATTTCATTAGAGCTATTTTTTTCAAATAGTAAATTTTCTTCATAATCAAATTGCTCTGTATACACAGCGGCAATTATAAAGACGCCAATACTTAAATGTGCTAACCATTGAGAATAAAAATTTAAATTTTTTTTCACATTAGTATTTAATACTAAAATACTCTTTATAAACAAAGGACCTGTAATAAAAACACTTAACGCAAAGTAAAAATTTTTAAATAAGTAAAAAGATAGTAAAGAAATTACTAAAGATAAGACTAAAATATAGGGTAACTGTTTATCTTTTTTTTCATGTTTTCCCCAACTAATCTGAGGTGCAAAGGCCATAAACAAAATTAACGGCGCTAGTAACAAATTAAAAGCAAAATTATAATAGGGTGCACCGACAGAAACTGATGTTTCAAGGATCATTTCGCTAAATAGAGGGTAAACTGTTCCAATAAAGACAACTAGTGCTGAGCAGATAAAAAATATGTTATTTAATAAAAGAAAACTTTCTTTACTAAATAAATCAAAAGAGTCTTCGTTAAAATTTGAAATACTTTTTATATTTAATCGCACTGTCATGGCTAATAAATATCCAATTATTATTATTAAAAATAATCCCCTAAGCGGGTCTGTTGCAAAACTATGAACAGATACAATTAAATTCGAGCGGACTAAAAATGTTCCAAATACAGATGCGATAAAGCAATATAGCCCTAAATTTAAACTCCATAGCTTAAGTTGATTACTTTTTATAGAAACCTTTAGAGAATGAATTAAAGCAGTGTTCAATAGCCACGGGATTAAGGAGATATTCTCTACTGGATCCCAAAACCACCAGCCTCCCCACCCTAATTCTGAGTAAGCCCAATAAGATCCTAAAACAATGCCAGCCGTTAAAAAAAACCAAGATATCTTGGACCAAATCAGCATCTCTTCAAATAATTTTTCTGAAAAATCTTGTTTTATTAACATGTGAGCAGACAACACAAAGGGAATAACCAAACCAATGTACCCCAGAAATAATGTAGGTGGGTGAATGACAAATAAAAAATGCTGTAAAATAGGATTTAGACCTAATCCTAATATTTCTTCATTCGCTTCTATATAAGTAAAAGGGTTTGAGCTAATCATTACATAAAGCAGAAATAAAGTGGAGATAAATATAATATTCTTGTGTATCTCAACTGTACGATTTTTGTTAAGAAAAAAAATACCAAATAAGTTGATTAAAAATACCCATAACAAAATTGAACCTTCATGACTGCCCCATGCAGATGTTACTTTATAAAATAATGGATCATCAATATAAGAATTTTCAATGACGTTAAGCAGTGTAAAGTCTGAAATTGAAAATGCATATATTAAAAGAATAAAGGGTAATAGATTTATAAAATAAATTATTCTTAAAGATAAAACCTCCGATGGAATTAATTTTTTTAATAACTTAACATAAAATAAGACTGTAAGAATTAATGATACATAAACAATTCCATTACCAAAAAGGGATATCAATTAATCACCCCTCCATTTTCCTTCTTCTTTTAATTTATCTATTGCGCTTTGGGGCATATAATTTTCGTCATGTTTTGCTAAAACTATTTCTGCAATGAAAGTGTTATTAACTAATTTACCCTCAACAATAATACCTTTTTTTTCCTCTACCAAGCTTGGAAGAGTTTTCGAAAAAATAACATTGATGGAATTCTTATTTTGATCAATAACTTCAAAAACCCAACTCCCATCTATAAATTTTAAACTATTTTCTTTTACTAGCCCTCCAACTCTTAAATACTTATTTTCTAAATCATTCATACTTTTTAAATCTGTTGGCTCAACAAAATAAGCAATCTGGTCTTTTAAGGAGTAACTAATTAAAAATATAGAAGAGGAGAAGCAGGCAAAGATGATTAATAAAAAAATAAATCGTTTTCTTATCTGTTTATTTAATTTGATTATACGCACTAATCTTATTAAAGACTTTTTTCTTCAACAGCATAATTATAATCGTTGTCACAGCGCAGACGATCCCAAAAAAAACGTAGCAAATTAAAACAAACTCTAAACTAGTCATTTAATAATTTAGACCTCTCTATCTTCCTTTTTTCTATAATTATATAAAATATGTTAGAAAACCAGTACATCGTTAACATAAAAATACCCAAAAAACTCACCAGCAAAGTAATTAAATAGTCATTAGTCATACTAGGACCACCTATTTTCAAAACGCTACTTCCTTGGTGAAGTGTTGTCCACCAATCAACGGAAAACTTAACAATTGGTAGATTTACCATACCTATTATTGCTAATATTGATGCAGCAAAATCTGCTTTTTGGAAGTGTTCAAAAGAGTATAAAAGAAGAATATGCCCTAAGTAGATAAAAGCTAAAATTAACATTGAAGTCAATCTTGCATCCCATACCCAATAAGCTCCCCAGGTTAAATTTCCCCATATTGAACCAGTTACTAAAACAATAATGCTCATGATTAATCCTATAGGCGATAAAGATCTCGCAATTGTAAATGCAGTGGGAGATTTAAAGATGAGACCTATGATACTACTAATTCCCATCGCTAAAAATATTGCCAAAGATAGCCAGGCGGCAGGTACATGGATAAACATGATTTTAAAAGAAATTCCTTGATAGTAGTCATTCTCAATAAAAATGATTAAAAAAGCCGCAATGCCAATTAATAAGATTGATAATAAAACAATATATTTAGATATGGAGTTCATAAAAGTTGAGAGAGTGTTTGGAGTTATGGCGAACATTAGACTGATAATTTTTTTAAAGCAAAACTAGTTAGTAAAGGCGAGAAAGCTAAATTTAACAAAAAATAGGCAACAAAAAATAAATACATTTTGTTAGTATTAAAATCAATTACATCAGTAATTGCCATAGAAAATATTAGGATAGGGACAAAAAGAGGCAGCGTTAAAATACTTGTAAGAGAGAGTTTATTATTTTTGGATATAGTAATAGAGGCAGTCATGGAAGCAATAAAAATAATACTTAGAAGTGATAGAGATAAAAGAATATTTATCTGTATTAAATAAGACAAATCTATATTTAGAATTATCAAAATAAGGGGGGAAAAAATTACGAAAAAAATAATTAAATTTAAATAGATCATCATATTTTTAACAAAAACAATTATTTCTAGAGAAAAAGGGGAGAGTATATACTGCTGAAGTTTCGCCTCATCAAAATCTAGACTATATATTTTTTCAACTTTGAATAATGAAATAAAAAAAATCATTATATATAAAAAAGATAAAGGAGCATTCATGCCCATTGATTCACTTCTCAAAGATAAAGAGAAGATAGAACACGCTATAATTAACAAACAGAACAAAACAAAGCTAAAGACACTTCCTTTAAGCATCAATTTAAATTCATTCGCAATTAACTTAAAAAAATTTTTTATCATGTTAACTGAAGTGTTTTATAATTACGCAAATTAATTTTTTGATGACTTGTTACGATAATTATTCCTTTATTTTCTAACTTTTTTTTAAATAATGTGTTTATTTTCGTAATAGATCTCGTATCTAGGCCACTGTAAGGATCATCAAGTATCCAAACTGGTTTATTCACTAACATTAGCAGCAACAGTTGAAGTTTTTTTTTCTGACCAAAAGAAAGTTGATAAAATTTTTTATCAAGATTTAATTCTTGAAATAAAAAGTTTACGCTTTTGTTTTTTATAGATTTGTCAAAGTTTACATTATGTACTGAGAGCCAGTAATCAATATTCTGACTTAATGTTAAAGTGTCATAAGCAAAATTATTTTCACCAATATACAAGAAACACTCTGATGCAATATGATTATCAATCGATGTGCCATGGTAAGTAATATTTCCTTCTAGAGGCTCTGTAAAATTTACTATGTTTGACAAAAGAGTTGTTTTGCCTACACCATTAGCCCCACTTACTAGCAATAATTCCCCAGGAGATATTTTAAAATTAATATCTTTGTATATAAGAATATTTCCTCGAGCAAAAGATAACTTGTTAACTTCTATCATAAAAAAAAGCGGGTGATTATAACCCGCTTTTGATGTTTTAAATATTTAAAACTTTGAAAATTATCTTCTTTTTCTTGAAGCTTTTTTCTTCTTAGGAGCTGCTTTCTTTTTTGCAGCTTTTCTTTTCTTAGGAGCTGCTTTTTTCTTGGCAGCTTTTTTCTTCTTAGGAGCTGCTTTTTTCTTCTTAGGTGCTGCTTTCTTTTTTGCAGCTTTCCTTCTCACAGCTTTTTTCTTAGTTGCTTTTTTCTTCTTAGGAGCTGCTTTTTTCTTAGCAGCCTTTCTTTTAGGAGCCGCTTTCTTTTTTGCAGCCTTCTTCTTTTTAGGCGCTACCTTTTTTGCAGCTTTTCTTTTCTTAGGTGCTGCTTTTTTCTTGGCAGCTTTTTTCTTTTTTACAGCCATTATAGCCTCCTTACTTTTTACACTTACTAGTAAGTATAAAACGAATATTTAAAAATATTCATTTTCTTAAAAAAACTTTAAAAAAGTATTTAATTAAGTCAACATTTTATTTGTGGTAACTTCTTTTCATTAAATGAATCAAATTGAAATAATTTTAGGTCCAACAAACACAGGTAAAACTTTTTATGCATTTGAACAAATGTTTTCCTTTAAAAACGGTGTTTTTGGTTTCCCTTTAAGGCTTTTGGCAAGAGAAAATTATGATAAAGCATGTAAACTTTATCCTATAAATCAAATTGCATTAATAACTGGAGAAGAAAAAATAATTCCTCCAGAAGCTAAATATTTTTTTTGTACTGTCGAATCAATGCCAGATGATTTTTTTGAATTTGTTTGCGTAGATGAGATTCAATTAGCATCTGATTATGAAAGAGGACATATTTTTACTCAAAGACTCTTATATTCTCGTGGTGAGCAAAAAACTATTTTCTTAGGCTCTCTTACTATGGAAGAAATTATTCGAGAATTAATTCCTGATGCAAAAATAATTTTTAAAAATAGATTTTCAGAATTAAATTTTATCGGCCATAAGAAGATTCAAAATATTAAACCTCGATCAGCAATTATTGCTTTTAATTTAATTGGTCTTTATGAAATTGCTGAACAGATAAGAAGTTTAAAAGGAGGTGTGGCACTAGTCGCTGGTGCGCTTAGTCCTAAAACTAGAAACTCTCAAGTTAAATTATATGAGGATGGAGAGGTCGATTATATTGTAGCCACTGACGCTATAGGAATGGGATTAAACTTAGATATTAATCAAGTGTATTTTTCTGGCCTTGATAAATTTGATGGGAAATATGTCAGGCCATTAAACGATATGGAAATTGGCCAAATAGCGGGAAGAGCAGGGCGCTATACTAAAACAGGATATTTTGGCTCCACGCTTGGAGCTAAGTTTACAAATTTAGAATCTATAGAAAACATTCAATCTCATAAATTTGAAGCTATTAAAAAAATATTTTGGAGAAACCATCTTTTATCATTCAAGTCAGAATATGAATTAGTAAATTCTTTAAAACAAAAATCTGATAATCACCGATTAATTTTAAAAAAAGATGCAGAGGACCAAAAATTTCTATTGAGATTTTTAAAAGATAATAAGAAAAGTTTTAAATTTGACAATCCAGAAACACTCAAACAATTATGGAATATATGTCGTATACCAGATTATCAAAATATTTCTGATGAAAAGCATATTGAACTATTAACAAAAATATTTAAGGAACTCATAAAAAATAAATGGACTTTAAGCGATAACTTTCTAGAGCATCAAACTTCATATTTACAAAATTACAATGGGAGCATCGATGACCTTATATATAATTTAAATGAGACTAGAACTTGGTCATACATCACTAACCAGAAACATTGGATAAGTAACTCTATTTGGGTTGAAACCGTTAAAAATATTGAAAACAAACTATCTGAAGAGATTCATTTAAGTTTAATGCGAAAATTTGTTGACAAAAACAAAAGTGAGATGATTCAAAATTTAAATATTAGTAAAAAAAATATTTCTTTAACTGATAATAGATATGTTAAGATAAAAGACGAAATAATAGGAGTTATTAGAGGTTTTAAAATCTTTTTTGATGAAAAGTTTAAAGATATTTTAAATAACAACTACCAAGTAATTATTAAAGAACAAATTTTTCCATATATGTCTTTTAACGTCGATACTTTTATAGCTGCTCCTAACGAAAGTTTATCAATCAATTCAAAAGTTGATGAGAAAGGAAACTTTCAGAATTTATATCTTCAATGGGGAGATGCAAACGTTGCAATATTTAAAAAAGGCAATGATCTCACGCACCCTATTTTTGAAACTATCCTAGACGATCAATTAGTGTCACCAGATCATATTAAGAAAATTGAAGAGAAAATTCAAAAATGGTTCGAAGAGACTTACTTGCCTAAATTGGATTTATCCGATCAATTAAAGAAATTCAACTCTAAACCAGAGGAAAGAAGTTTCATTTTTAAGATTATTGAAAACCAATATAATTTTTATCAAATAAATATACTAGATGAATTTAAGCTTATTGATGAACCGCAAAGAAAAGAAATCCATTCTCTAAATTTTAGACTTGGAAAAAACGTTATTTTCAACTCTGAACTTATTAGACCTGAATATATGAAGTTAAAGTTCCATCTATGGAATTTATACTATAATGAAAGCTTAAATATCGATGAATATATTCCTAAAGATGGGAATGCCACTCTTAATATTCAAAATAAATTAAATGAAGACCTAATTACTTTTTTAGGCTTTGTCTCCCAAAATGATTTATTAATTAGACTCGATATTTTTAATGAATTTGAAAAACAACTCTTTAAAAGAGAAAATAGAGGCCCTTTTTCACTTCCAATGGACTTATCTAATCTTTTAGGAATTAAAAAAGATAAATTAATTAGTATTTTAAAAAGCAG
Source organism: uncultured Alphaproteobacteria bacterium (assembly GCA_902583235.1). GTDB lineage: Bacteria > Pseudomonadota > Alphaproteobacteria > HIMB59 > HIMB59 > HIMB59. The sequence continues at coordinate 28,214 of CACHVL010000004.1, forward strand.
GTCTTTTAATATTCAAGACATTGCAGAAAACGACTTAGTTATCTCAAAAAAAATTAAAGCTAATAAAACAATGGAGTCAAAACAAAATAACACTAAAAAAGTATTGAAAAAACCTTCAAAAAAAGTAAAAAAATCTACACCAAAAAAATTATTTAATAACCCTTTTGATCAATTAAAAAATATAAATGCTAAGTAAATTCTTCCAATCCTTTAATGAAAAAGAGGATAAAAATGAGGATCATTCCTTTGAGTCAGATCTATATAACCTAATTTACGAAATTATCATTGCAGATCACGAAATTACAGAACAAGAAATTAATTTGGCCTCTGAGTTAGTTGAGTATTATTTTAAAATTCCAATTCTAAACAATAAAGAGCAATTTAATAAACTTGCTGATCAACAACATTTTAACACTGACTTATCACAGTTTTCTTACAGGCTTAAAACATCTTTAAGTTACGAACAAAGAATGGATGTGATTTTAATTTGTTGGCAAGTATTAATGGTTGATGGTAAAGAAGACCAGTTAGAGGTCTCCACTGCTAGAAAAATATCAACCTTGCTTGGTCTTGAAGATAAGGATTTTATATTAATCCGAAATAGAGTAAAAGACAGTCTATGACTTACCTAGTTAATGATAAGTGTATTAAATGTAAATACATGGATTGTGTTGAAGTGTGTCCAGTGGATTGTTTTTATGAAGGTGAAAATATGCTTGTTATTAACCCTGATGAATGTATCGACTGCGGTGTATGTGAGCCCGAGTGCCCAGCTGAAGCGATTATCCCAGATGACTTGGATGACGGTACAAAATGGTTAGATGTAAATGAAAAATATTCACAAGTTTGGCCTAATATAACTACAAAAAAAGATGCCCCTGCTGATGCAAAACAGTGGGAAGGTGTAGAAAATAAATTTGAAAAGCATTTTAGTGAAAAAGGAGCTGATTAATGCCAGTTAAAAAAAAAGCTACAACAAAAAAAGTAACAAAAAAAACTTCAAAAGTTAAAACTAAAAAAAAAGTTGAAGTCAAAAAAAAGACGCCTGCCAAAAAAAAACAACCTATAAAAAAAATACCTAAGAAAAAAGTAGTAAAAAAGGTAGTAAAGAAAGTAGTTAAAAAAATTGTTACCCCAAAAGCTCCTAAGATTAAAAAAGTAATTGTCCCGCAAGAATTTAAAGCAGGGGAGAATATCGTTTATCCCACCCACGGCGTAGGAAGAATTCTTACTATAGAAAAGTTCCAATATGATTTAGTGGAGGAGCAATTATATGTAATTCAGTTTTTTCAAGACAAGTTAACAATCAGAGTCCCCTTTGCTAAAGCAAAATTGATTGGTTTAAGAAATATTACTAGTAAGCCCTCTATGACCAGAACACTTTCTGTTTTAAAGCAAAAGCCTAAAATTAAAAAGGCGATGTGGAGTAGAAGGGCTCAAGAGTACGATCAAAAGATAAACTCTGGCGACATAAAACTTCTCTCAGAGGTAGTTCGTGACTTATTTCGAAAAGATGATCAAACTGAGCAGTCTTATAGTGAGCGACAAATGTTTCAGGTAGCTTTTGAGAGGTATACAAGAGAATTTGCTATATCTTCAAGCTTGAAGTTCGAGGAGGCATCAACAAAAATATTAGAAATTTTAAATAAAAGGTAAATTAATTAGTTTCTTCGTCTGTTTTATCAGTTGGAATATCAATGCTGATATCTTCTGCTAGGTTCTCGGTATCTTCAGTTTGAGTTTCAGTTTCTTCTGTCTCTTCGATTAGGTCCTTTAATTCGTCATTTTCTTTGGTGGTTTTAGTGGGTGCTGCAACGGTAATCCCTGCTTTTCTTCCCCTTTTAGGTTTTGCTATATTTACTGCCTCTATTGATTTACCGCACTCAGGGCAATTGATTACATCCTGATAAAAATCGTAATATTTTACGCTACCACAAGGGCATGTTCTTTTGTGACCTAAATCGATTTGCTCTTCTTGCATTGTGGGCAGAGTTATACATTATTATTGTAATTTATACAAATTTTTATTATGTTATCGCTCTAATATGGCAGTTCCAAAAAGAAAAACCACACCTTCAAAAAGGAATATGAGACGCTCTCATCATAGAGCGGGCACTCAGCTTTTTGCAGAAGACAAAAAATCAGGTGAATTGAGAAGACCCCATCATATTGATCTGAGTACTGGCATGTATAGAGGAAAGCAAATTATTATTAAGAAAACCAAAAAAGAAAAAGATGCTGAGGGTCAAGCACCAGTCAACACAGAAGAAACCACAAAAACTATTGAAGCACCAGCTTCTAAATAGCTAATCTCTAATTACTTTATATATTGAATTTTCCGAGAAACTCTGTTGATAGAGTTTTTTTTTTAATTCATCGGTTTCTAGCTTTGAGAGCTTTTTTCTTATTATAAATTTTTTTAAAATATCTAATTCTAAATCTGGATTTTCAGAGACTTTCTTTGAGACATATTCATCAATTAGGCTTTGTTCAAATCCTTTTTGATAGAGCTTATTTTTTATTTTTTTGATAGAAAATAAGGATTGCTCATAATAATGAAATACTGTTTCAATAAAGTGTCTCTCATTTATAATCTTCAATTCATCTAATTTTTGTATGATATTTTCAATTAGTTCTTGTTTAGAGATATTTTCTGGAAAAATAACCTTTTGATAAGTTTTTTTATTTCTGAGTTTTCTTTCTAGTATTTCAGAAATTTTTTTTTTAGTAGCTGGATATTTACCCAAATATTTTAGCGCCTCATTATATAGGTACTCTTCAGCTTTTTTTTTCATAGTTTATATTTTAAGAATTATTATTATGAAGTATATAAACAAAGGCGCTTGTAGCTCAGTAGGATAGAGCACCAGATTCCTAATCTGGGGGTCGCAGGTTCGATTCCTGCCAAGCGCGCCAAAGAAAAAATGATATTAATTTTTTTCGTGTAAGAAATCTAAAAGTCTGTCTAAATATTTCTCATCAACATTATAAGCTTTTTTATAATGCTCTATACAATATGGTTTTGTTGGAATATTTTGACATCCACAGTAGTGAAATCCCTCTTCAAGTGGATCACCAATTGGCCATTGACAAGATTTAAAGTTACCGGTGCCAACAATACTCTTTTTAAAACTAAATTTTTCCCTTCTTCGAACAGGCTCTTTTCTTACCGTACTTTGGGAAGATGAATTACTGGTTTCTCTATACATGGTTACAGAGGAAAATTGTTGATTTTGAGTTGATTTTTTTCTGGAGTTTTGACGTCTCTCAAGGCCCAGTCTAAAAGCCTTGCCAATAACGGCATTTTTAGTAAATCCAAGCTGCACACCAATTTGGCTTGTGGCAACCCCTTCATTCCAAAGCTTTTTAAGATCTTCTACTTTCTGGTTATTCCAAGACATTTTTTATATACCTACTCTATTTAGTTCCTTATATGGGTAGTTTTATACTATATATAGTAGTAGTAATCTAGCCTAAAATGATTAAAAAAATGTGAATAAATATGAAATCTCTTAAAAATCTCAATTTCGAAAAAATCCAAAATGTTGGGATCAGAGTCGATTTTAATGTGCCCATTGATAAACATTTTAAGATAACTGACAAAACAAGATTAGACAGGGCAAAGGACACGATCAATTTTATTAAAAACAAACAATGCAACATTCTTCTTCTTTCACATTTTGGAAGACCAAAAGAAAACTTCGATGACAAGTACTCTTTCGCAAAACTTATTGATCAGTTTCAGGAAATCTTAAACTTAAAATTAAATTTTATAAGCTATGCAAATTTTTTAGAAAATGGTCTTGATCAATTCAATCATAATGGGTCTAATGCAACTCTTTTAGAGAATATAAGATTTTTCGAAGGTGAAATAAAAAATGATTTGAGTTTTAGTAAATCAATTACTGACAATCTAGATCTATATGTTAATGAAGCATTCTCTGCTTCTCATAGGCTTCACTCATCAGTAAACCAAATGGCTAAAAATATTTTATCTACACCTGGTTTTAATTTTGAAAAAGAAATTAATGCTATAAATGATATCAAAAAATCTCAAAAGAAAAAATTAGCTATAATTGGAGGTTCAAAAATCTCAACTAAAATAAACACGCTTTTGTCTTTAACGACTTCTTGCTCAGATATTTTTATAGGAGGAGCAATGGCTAATAATTTTCTAAAATATAAAAAGTTTAATGTTAGTTCTTCTTTAATTGAAGAGGGTGCTGAACGAATGATTGAAATGATTTATAGCTCTGCAAAACAAACAGGCTGTGCAATCCATCTCCCAGTTGATGTAATGCTTGATTCAGATCAAAGTGTATTAGTCAATGAACTTGACAAAAACACTGAATTTAAAATTTTAGATATAGCCGACTCTTCTCATATTGTTTTAGAAAATCTTGTAAAAAAAAGTGATATTATTTTGTGGAATGGCCCCATGGGAATGATTGAAGACCACAAATTTTCGAAGGGATCTATTAACCTATCTCACCTTCTGGCTAAAGCTCAAGCTGATGTTGTTATTGGTGGTGGAGATACAATCTTAGCCATCAATATGGCAAAAGAAAAATTTGAAGACTTTTATTTTGTCTCAACTGCCGGGGGTGCTTTTCTTGAGGCACTAGAGGATAAAGAACTATTGGGAATTGAAGCTCTTAAGGCTGATTTATAAAATGTTTTTTTAGAAACGGAATTTGAATTATAGTAAATACAATTGTAATTCCCATAATACCAAAGACTTTAAAGTTAACCCAAACATCGGTTGTTTGAGTTCGCCAAACGATTTCATTTAAAACAGCTAGAAGTACAAAAAAGCTGGACCACATTTTGTTCATTAGCCCCCACCCCTCATCAGTTAATTTTAAAGAAGAATTCAATAATAATTTTAAAACAGGTTTATTAATAATTGTACTCCCAATTAAAACGATAGCAAAAAGTGCGTTTATGATTGTGGGTTTCATTTTAAAAAATATTTCATTTTTAAGGAAAATACTCAGGCCACCAAATACAACCAAGATAACTGTACTCACTAACATCATTGTAGAAATTTTTCTTTCTTTGAAATAGATAGCTATGAGAGAAATAAATGTAGCCACTATTACAGCAGCTATACTTAAATAGAGATCTTTATCTGATTTATAGTAAACAGCAAAAAAAACAATTAAGGGAAAAAATTCAAATAGCTGCTTCATATTATATGAGTCTATCTAAATATTCTTCAAATTGAAACTCTCTTAAGTCGCTCATTCCTTCACCGTACCCTTCAAATACAACAGGTATGTCAAAATCATTTATTATCGTTAGAAGAGCTCCATATTTAGCATTAGAGTCGACCTTATTTAAAATAATTCCATCTAATGTTATATATTCACGAAACCCCTCAATAATATGCTTGGATGCAAGTCCGGTATTAGCATCCAAAGTCAAAAAAGTTTGAATTAAATTAAATTGATCAGATTTCTTTGAAATTATATTTGCAATCTTTTTTAGTTCTGCCATTAAATTTTTATTGTTGTGTTGTCTTCCAGATGTATCAATTATCACAACATCATTTTCTTTCATTTTATCAATACCTTGGAAAATAACGGCTGATGGGTCCTCCATATTATTACCCTTGTGTATGGGCACTTCAAATTTTTTGGTAAAATGCTCGAGTTGATCTATAGCTGCTGCTCTGAATGTATCTGCTGCAATAACAGCAGGATTTAAGCCGTTTTTTTGAAATAGATTTATAAATTTACCGATGAATGTTGTTTTTCCTGACCCGTTATTACCTGCAATTATATATAAGCTCTTACTTTGAGGAGAAAAAGCGCCAAATTTTTTTTCTGCAAATTTTGTTAGTAGCTCTTTTTTAATAACTTTTTTAATATCTTCTTCCTTTGATGTATTGTCTTTAATTTTTGAAATTATTAATTCAGCAAATTTTGGCTCAACACCATTTTCAAATAAAAGATCTTCTATTTCATCAACATTTAATTTTTTTTGAAAAATTTTTTTTAAAAAAAACATTAAACTCTCACAATTTCACCAACCGGTACGCCAACTAACGGAACCTTATGTTTGATATAGTTTTGATCATATCCAACAGCTAATCCTAAATTTAATTCCTCAATAAGAACCTCTCTTGGTAAGGAAAGCTTAGATTTTACTTTTTTTAAAATTAATTCACCTAGTTCTCTTAAATTTTTTGCTCTTTTCTTAATAATTAATTTGGAAACCTGAGGCATTCTTGATGCAGGGGTATTATTTTTGGGAGAGAAAGGAAATATATGAAGGTGAGATATTTCATTTTCTTTCAGTAGTCTGTATGTATTGTCAAACATTTCATCTGTTTCTGTAGGAAATCCAGCGATTATATCTGCACCAAATGAAATATCTTCTCTAATTTTTTTACAATGCTCAACAAATGCAAATACATCTTTTGCGTTATGTCTTCTTTTCATTCTTTTAAGTATCATGTCATCACCAGATTGAATACTGAGGTGAAGATGAGGCATTACTCTTTGATCCTTCAATACTTCATCAAATTGCTCATCAATCTCTACACAATCTATTGAAGATAGACGTAGACGTTGTAATTTAGTTTTATCTAAAATATCTAAAATTAAATTGCTCATGCTATATCGGTGCTCAAAATCACTCCCATAGTCAGATATATCTACTCCTGTCAAAACTATTTCTTTGACTCCGTTCTCGACAACTCTTTCAACTTCGTCAATTAAGTAAAAAGGGTCAAAGCTCCTATTATTACCCCTTCCAAAAGGAATAATACAAAACGTACATCTATGATTACAACCTTGTTGAATTACAAGGCTTTCTCTGATGCTAAGATTGTTTGTGTCTAAAGAGGGGCGGATGTCTTGAGGTGAATCAAAGATGTCTTCTTTAAAATCAATTTGGGACTCTTCATGAGACAAAGATATCCAGGTTTCTGATTTTAGCTTACTAATATTATCAATAACTTTATCAACTTCACTCATTGATAAATATTTATCAGGTGAAATTTGAGCAGCGCACCCTGTCATTACAATTTTTTTATCAGGATTTTCTTTTTTAATTCTTCTAATGGTTTGTCTTACTTGTCTTTCAGTTTCATTTGTAACTGCACATGAATTTATAACAATTATATTTTCATTATTATTAGATAGTAATTCCTCAATTTTCTTTCCTTCAAAATTATTTAGCCTACATCCAAAATTAACTACCCTAGACATTTATATATTAATAGTTGATTTATAAACTAATTCAGCTGGACCTTGAAGATATACCATCTTATCTTGAATTTCTGTTTTTAACTTTGATTGTTCTGTAATTATTTCAATTTTAGAGGACACAATATCGTTATAGTTTAAAACAAATGCTGTCGCACACGTTCCTGAACCACAGGCAAGCGTATGCCCGCCACCCCTTTCCCAAAATAATACTTTGATTTTAGATTTATTGAGTACCTGAACAAAAGTAATATTTGCCTGGTCAGGAAAAATTTTATTTTTTACAAGCAAAGGTCCTAGATGATTTAATTTAATTGATACTAAATTTTTAACTAACACCACACAATGAGGATTGCCAATATTTGCTGTCATTATTTTTACTAATCCAGGTATTTTAATACCTCTAATATGAATACCTTGGGTGTCCATTTTTTTTGATAGGGGTATTTTCTGCCAATCTAAAGTTACTTCTCCAACATTGATTTTGTATTCTTCTTCAGTTTTTTTACCGTGATGGATAAATTTATGACTTTTGATAATTACGTTTTTAATTTTCTTTTCTTCAACTAAAAATTTATAGACACATCGCAGCCCATTTCCACAATTTTTTCCAAGTGAGCCATCTGAATTATAAAAAGCAACTTGATGGTACGCTCCAACTTTTTTCAATAAAATCAATTGATCACAGCCTATGCCAAATCGTCTGTCACATAATTTTTGAATAATTTTTTTTGATTTTCTAATTAAATCAACGTTTTTATCAATTATTACAAAGTCATTTCCTGCCCCATGAGCTTTCATAAAAGGTATTTTCATAGACCAGCTATAGTGATATAAAAACTTCACTTAATAAAGAAAAAATTAGTCGGCCGATGAGTATCATTCGCCGATTTTTTTTATTTTTTAGATGCTAGAAAATATAACTAATAAAATAACCGGAATTTTTCAAGGTCTCTCAAATAAAGGAGCTATTACTGAAAAAGATTTAGAGTTAACTTTGCGTGAGGTGAGAGTAGCTCTATTAGAAGCGGATGTTTCTCTAAGAGTCTCTAAAGATTTAATTAAAAAAATTCAAGACAAAGCACTTGGCCAAAAGGTAATTGAAAATGTTCAGCCAGGACAACAAATCATTAAAATTGTTAGTGATGAGCTTACAGAAATTCTTGGCACACAAAGCAGTGAACTAAATTTTAAAAACAAACCCTCAATCTTTTTAATGTGCGGTTTGCAGGGTGCGGGTAAAACAACATCGATTGCAAAGCTTGCCCATTACTGTCAAAATTCTCTTAATAAATCTGTAGCACTAGTTTCAACAGACTTAAGAAGACCAGCAGCGATTAAACAACTACGTATTTTATCTCAGAAAAATAATATTCAATTTATTGAACCAGTTAACCAAAACATAAAAGATATTGTCAATAATGCAATGGAACAAAGTAACAAACTTTTATCAGATATTCTTATAATCGATACCTCTGGTCGTATCAGTACAGACGAGGAATTACTTTTAGAACTAAAAACAATTCACGATATCGCAAAACCACAAGAAAACTTACTTGTTTTAGATTCTATGATGGGCCAGCAAGCTTTAAGTGTTGTAGAGTCTTTTAACTCCACAGCTCCTCTTACGGGATTTATCTTAACAAGACTAGATGCAGACCCAAGAGGAGGAGTTGCGCTCTCAGCAAAATATCAAACAGGTTTGCCTATTCGTTTCTTTGGATCTGGTGAAAACATTGAAGATTTTGAAGTTTTCCACCCAGAAAGAATTGCTTCAAGAATACTTGGCATGGGAGACGTTGTATCACTAGTTGAAAAGGCACAGAAAGACTTTGATGAAAAAGAAATGGAAAGTCTGCAGTCCCAGATGTTGAGTGGGAAATTCAATATGAATGATCTTTTGAAGCAATTTTCACAAATGAAAAAAATGGGAGGTATGTCTGGACTGATGTCACATATGCCAGGTGTAAGCAAAATTAAAAATATGATGGAAAGTGGAGATTTTGACGAAAAAGTTATTGATCATCAAATAGCAATTATTTGTTCAATGACTAAAGATGAAAGAGTTGACCCCGACTTACTAAAAGCTTCAAGAAAAAGAAGAATAGCAACTGGGTCTGGAAGACAAGTACATGAAGTCAATAGGCTTCTTAAACAATTTGAGCAAACTAAAAAACTTATGAAACAAGCTCAAAAACCAGGTTTTGCAAATAAAATTAAAAGTTTATTAGGCGGAAACCAAATGCCAACGATTGATTAAATATAGAAGGGAGAGATCATGGCGACTAAAATAAGACTAGCAAGAGGGGGTTCAAAGAAAAGACCTTTTTACAGAATAGTGGTGGCTGATGAAAGAGCACCTAGAGATGGTAATTTCATTGAAAAAATAGGTAACTTTAATCCAATGGTGCCGAAGGACCACAAAGAAAGAGTTATGCTAAGCAAAGAAAGAGCTGAGCACTGGTTAAAAGTAGGAGCATTACCAACAGAAAGAGTTCAAAAAATTCTCTTTGAATTAGGAATGATGGAAGCCCCAAAAATAACTGAGAAGACAAAAAAACATTTACCAAAGGCAAAAGCTCAGGAAAGAGTTAAGTCTAAAGAGGAAGCGGCATTAAAAGCAGCTGAGGATAAAAAAGCTGCTGAAGAAGCAGCAAAAGTAGAAGCAGAAAAACCTGCTGAAGAGACATCCACTGCAGATGAGCAACCTCCTGTTGAAGAAGTTGCAACTGAAAAACCAGCTGAACAAGAGGTAAAATCAGAAGAAACACCAGAGCCTGAGGAGAAGAAAGAAGAAGCCCCTGCAGCGGAAGAACCTAAAGCAGAGGAGGTTTCAAACGAGGCTGCTGAAGACAAAACTGACGATAATAAAGAGGAACCTAAAGAATAATTTTTTGTGACTTCCTTTAACAAAAATTTCATACAAGTTGGCGTAATTGGCAGACCCAAAGGAACTAAGGGTCTGCTAAGGTTTCACAGTTTTTTAAATGATGATCGTGATGTAAATCAGTTTAAAGAATTTTATTTAGACGACGAAAAAATTATTGAATTAAAACTCGTCTCTTTCGATAAAAAAAGCCCACTTATAACAATCAATGAGATAAACAATAGGACAGATATTGAAAAGTTTGTTAATGAAAAAATTTTCTTAAAAAAAGAACAATTATCACCTGTAAAAGGAAATGAATATTACTTTCATGATTTAGAGGGATTAGATGTAATGGACAATAAAGACCAGAAAGTAGGCGAAGTATCTTCAGTCGTTAATTTTGGAGCAGGAGACTTACTAGAAATATATTTTATGAAGAGCATGAAAAAAGAATTTTTTAGATTCACAGAACAAAATTTTCCTTTGGTAAACATCAAAGAAAAAAAAATAATAATTAAAAATTAATGATCACATTTAATATCCTCACTTTATTCCCAGACGCTTTCCCTGGTATTTTACAACATGGTTTGCTAGGCAAGGCTCTTTTAAAAAATCATTTTAAAATCAATACTATCAACATAAGAAACTATAGTGATCTGTCTGCTAACTCTGTAGATGATAAACCATTTAGCGGCGGTGCAGGGATGATTTTAAGACCAGATATAATTTCTAAAGCTATTGAGGCAAACTTTAATAAGGACGAGCTAGATACCTTTACAAAGATTTGTTTTTCTGCCAAAGGCAAAAATTTTTCTCAAAACGATTTAATTCAAAATAAGTCAAATCAAAATTTTATTTTATTAAATGGTAGATATGAGGGAATAGACCAAAGAGTGATTGACTATTATGAATTTCAAGAAATCTCAGTAAGTGATGTTATTTTAAATGGAGGGGAAGTGGCATCGTTATTGTTTATGGAGGCATTTATGAGATTACAACCTGGTGTCCTGGGTAACGAAGATACTCACTCTAATGAGTCTTTTCAAAATGAACTAGTTGAACACGATCAATTTACAAGACCAAACCCATGGGTAGCTCCTGACCATACAGACATTGAAGTCCCAGCTGTTCTTTTAAGTGGTAATCATGCAGATATAGATTTATGGAAACACCAGAATTCAAAGGAAAATACTGAAAAAAATAGGCCAGATTTATTTAAAAAGTATTTAAAAAAAAACAAAAATGATTAGAATATGGCGCTCTAATACCACCCACAAATTAGTATTGGATGGAGCACACAATGAATGAAATAATTAAAAATTACGAACAATCACAAATACAGCAAATTTTAAAAAGCTCAAAAGTTTCAGATTTCGCACCGGGTGACACAGTAAAAGTTAATGTAAAAATTAAAGAGGGAAACAAAGAAAGAGTTCAGGCATTCCAAGGCGTATGTATCGGTAAAAAAAATAATGGCCTTAACTCATCTTTCACTGTTAGAAAAATTTCTAGTGGGGAGGGCGTAGAGAGAGTTTTTCCACTTTACAGTAATGTTATTGACTCAATTGAACGTATCAAAGTTGGAGATGTTAGAAGAGCAAAATTATATTATCTCAGAGGCCTATCTGGTAAAAAAGCAAGAATAGCTGAGAGAACAGATGGTCGAGCATATGATGATAAACAATATGTATCCTCAATAGAAGACGTTAAAGAAGTTACAGAGGAACAAATTGAAGAAAAAAAATCTGATACTCCCGTAACTGAAGAGGCACCTGTAGAAGCTGCTAAAGAAACCAAAACAGAGGAAGCATCTCCCCAAGAAGACTCTAAAGCTAAAGAGGAACCAAAAGAAGAGATAGCTGCTGAAAAAAAAGCAGAAGAGGCTGAAACTAAAAGCTAAGTTAAGTAGTATCTTGAGCAACCAAGGCCCAAAAACACTTTTTGATAAAATTTGGTCTGAGCATCTCGTCGGTCAAAGAGAAGATGGAACAAGTCTTTTATATATTGATCGTCATTTAGTCCATGAAGTAACTAGTCCCCAAGCCTTTGAAGGGTTAAAAATCTCTAATCGTCCAGTACATCGACCAGAAGCAACCATAGCTGTTGCAGACCATAATGTTCCTACAATAAATAGACAAAATATTGAGGATCCACAAAGTAAAATACAAGTTGAAACTTTAGCAAAAAATACCAAAGAACATGGAATTCAATATTTCGATTTAATGGATCAGAGACAGGGTATTGTTCATATTATTGGACCAGAGCAAGGGATTACCCAACCTGGAATGACAATAGTCTGTGGGGATAGCCACACCTCTACCCATGGAGCATTTGGGGCACTCGCTTTTGGTATTGGCACAAGTGAAGTAGAACACGTGTTAGCTACACAAACAATAGTTCAAAACCCCGCTAAAAACATGAGAATATCAGTAAATGGCGACCTTCCTTTTGGCGTCAATTCGAAGGATTTAATCCTATATATAATTGGAAAGATTGGAACAGCGGGTGGTACTGGACATGTAATCGAGTATGCCGGATCCTCTATTATGGGACTTTCTATGGAGGGAAGAATGACCATATGTAATATGAGTATCGAAGCCGGAGCACGTGCTGGTTTAATCAGCCCTGATCAAACAACTTTCAACTATATTCAAGGAAGACCTTATGCGCCTGGTGCTGATCATTGGGATCAAGCATTGGAATATTGGTCATCTCTCCCATCAGACAACGATGCTAACTACGATCATGAAATTATTATTGATAGCTCCGAGATTGACCCAATGGTGACGTGGGGCACTAGTCCTGAAGATGTTGTATCTGTAAAAGGATTGGTACCAAACCCAAGTAGTGCTCAAACAGAAAATAAAAAGAAAAGTATTGAGAGATCCCTTGAATACATGGGTCTTAAACCTGGAACAAAAATAACAGATATAAAATTAGATAAAATATTCATTGGCTCTTGTACCAACGGTCGAATTGAAGATCTTAGAAAAGTTGCTTCTATTGTTAAGGATAAAAAAATCGCTTCACATGTTCAAGCTATGATAGTCCCAGGATCAGGTTTGGTTAAAAAGCAAGCAGAAGAAGAGGGAATAGATATAATTTTAAAAGATGCTGGCTTTGAATGGAGAGAGGCTGGATGCTCTATGTGCCTCGGTATGAATCCTGATCAATTAAAACCTGGCGAAAGATGCGCCTCAACTTCTAATAGAAATTTTGAAGGTCGACAAGGTCGAGGTGGAAGAACTCATTTAATGAGCCCAGAACTTGCGGCAGCCTCCGCTATTACAGGGAACATTTCAGATATAAGAGATTTCACTTAAGATGGATAAGTTTAATTCTTTAAAAGGGATTGCAGCCCCTTTACCAATCGTAAATATTGATACAGATATGATCATCCCTAAGCAATTTCTTAAGACTATAAAAAGAACTGGTCTTGGTGTTAGCTTATTTTATGAGATGAGATATGATAATGATGGAAATCTAATTAGGGATTTTGTATTAAATACATCGCCTTTTGATCAATCTAAAATATTAGTCGCAGGAGATAATTTTGGATGTGGTTCTAGTCGAGAACACGCTCCTTGGTCTCTTAAAGATTTTGGAATTAAGTGTGTAATTTCAACAAGTTTTGCTGATATTTTTTATAATAATTGCTTTCAAAATGGAATTTTACCGATTGTTGTCAGTCCTGGCCAACTTGATCAATTAATGATGGCAGCTACAAATCAAATTGAGTTCAGCATCGATCTCCCAGAGCAAACTGTTAAAGCGGGCAATCATTCAATTAATTTTGAAATTGAAGAATATAGAAAAGATAGACTTTTGCAGGGATTAGATGACATAGGAATTACTCTTGGATACCAAGATAAAATTAGCGCCTATGAAGAAGACAAAAAAAATAAAAAACCTTGGTTATTTAAGGACAATTAAATGAGCTCTAAAATTTTAGTTTTACCTGGTGACGGGATAGGCGTGGAAGTTGCAGATCAAACAATCCGGGTTATTGAAAAATTAAACGAACAAGGTCTTGATGCTATTTATGAAAAAGATTTAGTTGGAGGGGCCTCTTATGATGTCAACGGTGAACCTTTAACAGAGGCTGTCCTAGAGAAAGCAAAAAACTCTGATGCTATCTTATTGGGAGCAGTTGGTGGATCTAAGTGGGATGATGTAGAAAGATCAAAGAGACCTGAAGCCGGACTACTAGGTTTGAGGAAAGAGTTAGAACTTTTTGCAAATTTGAGACCTGCCCTTGTTTTCGATGCACTCGTTGATGCTTCAACTTTAAAAAATGATGTTGTTAATAATTTAGATATAATGATAGTAAGAGAATTAACTGGGGGCGTATATTTCGGTCAACCTCGAGGAATTGAGGATACATCAAATGGCAAAAAAGCGATCGACACACAAGTTTACCATGACTATGAAATTGATAGAATTGCCAGAGTCGCCTTTGATTTAGCTAGTAAAAGAAATAATAAAGTTACTTCTGTTGAAAAGGCTAATGTTATGGAAACAGGTGTTCTTTGGAGAGAGGTTGTTAAAGAGACTCATAAAGATTTCTCTGATATTACTCTAGAAAATATGTTAGCCGATAACTGTGCCATGCAGTTAGTTAGAAACCCAAAACAATTTGATGTAATAGTTACAGATAACCTTTTTGGTGATCTTCTCAGTGACTGTGCTGCCATGTTAACTGGGTCACTGGGAATGTTACCATCAGCATCATTAGGTGCAGAAAAAAATGGAAAAAGGCATGGTCTTTTCGAACCTGTTCATGGAAGTGCCCCAGATATTGCTGGCCAAGATAAAGCAAATCCTATTGCTACTATTTTAAGTTTATCAATGATGTTGAAATATAACCTTAATAAACCTGAATTATCGAATAAAGTAGAAAATGCTGTTCAACAAATCCTATCTGAGGGTTATAGAACAGGAGATATTTATACAGATGAAAACCAAACACTTGTTTCATGCTCTAAAATGGGTGATTTAATTATAGAAAGAATTTAACTTGGCTTCTTCAAAAAAACCTAAAATTGCTGTTGTCGGAGCGACAGGAAATGTTGGAAGAGAGGTCTTAGATATAATCGATGAAAAAGAAATTCAATACTCTGATTTAATCGCTTTAGCATCATCCCGCTCTAAAGGAAGTACAATTGATTATGGAGAAAACAAGTCGGTAGTAGTAGCTGATTTAGCTGAATATGATTTTTCAGATACCGACATAGCTATTTTTTCCCCAGGAGCAAAAGTATCTAGTGAATTTGCTCCAAAGGCAGCTAAACAAGGATGTATAGTCATAGATAATACCTCGCACTTTCGAACAGACCCAGATGTCCCTTTAGTGGTTGCTGAAGTCAATCCAGAGGCCTTAAAAGATTTTAGAAAAAAAAATATCATAGCTAATCCAAACTGCTCAACCATGGGGATGCTTGTAGCAATTAAACCTTTACACGATCAATTTAATGTAAAAAGAATTGTTGTTTCAACTTACCAATCAGTTTCAGGGGCTGGCAAGGAAGCTGCTGATGAATTATTTAATCAAACAAAATCAATTTATGCTAATGAAGCAGTCGTTAAAGAGAAATTTACTAAACAAATTGCTTTTAATGTTATTCCGCATATTGATGTTTTTTTAGAAGATGGACAAACTAAAGAAGAGTGGAAAATGTTCAATGAAACAAAAAAAATACTTGATCAAAATATTGAATTAACAGCAACCTGTGTTCGTGTTCCAGTTTTTGTTTCTCATTCTTTAGCAGTAAATGTTGAATTTAATAAACCGTATGATGAGGACCAAGTAAGGGAAATTTTTAAAAAATCACCAGGTTTAAAAATGATTGATTATCGCGCTGATGAAGGATATGTCACCCCTATTGAGTCTGCAGGCTTAGATCCAGTGTATATTAGTAGAATTAGAAGAGACCCTACTATTCCAAATGGTTTAAACTTCTGGTGTGTCTCTGATAATTTAAGAAAAGGCGCTGCTTTAAATACCGTACAAATTGCAGAAATACTAATTAAAGATTATTTAAGTTCTTAGCTCTAAATTTTCTTCTCTCTAATTTTGCATAAGCTTTGTTTTCAAGCAAGATACTATAGATATCATTTGTAACATTTTCTAAAATCTCCCTAGTTGTATTTTTTTTGGAGATATAGTGCGCATACAAAGCAGTAGACTGATCGCCCGCTCCATGAAATCGTTCTTTAAAATTGATATAAGGTGTTTCAATTATAAAAATGTCGTTTTTGTTACATAATATATTTATTAATTTTTTATTTTTTGGCACGCTCCTAATTAATACTTGGCTATTAAATCTCTTAGTGAAAGATTTAAGGTCAGCTATAATTTCCCCTAGGTTATAATTATTTACATCTTTATTATTTAAGTAAGACCACTCAAAGAAATTTGCTGAGATGTATTTGACTTTTGTCATTATTTTTTTAAAAAAATTAGCAACATCTTTTTCTACATAAAGCCCTATTCCAATATCTCCCATGACAGGGTCTAATATAACTCTATTTTGTATTTTAATTATTTTACTGATTAATTTTGAAACTTTTAAATTGGGTGTGTAGCCGACAATCGTCAAATCATTTAAACTTAATTTATATGTTTGCTTTACCTTATTAAAAATTATCCATGGATTTAAATTATTATCACTAATTTGAATTGTATTTTTAACACCTTTATGAGAGGTTAAAATCACAGTGGGTATTTCATAAAATTTGTAACCCCTACTACTTAAAATTGAGCGAGCTGCATGATTTCCAACCTTGTCATTTAAGACTGTCGACTGAACACTGACTATATTCTTCATGTTTTATGTTGTTATTTCTTCAATGGTTGTCATTAGAGCAACAATAATATAAAAAATACGCATTAAGAATTTTAATTAAAGGAAATAAATATGACTTTTGAATTACCTAGCTTACCTTATGCAAGTGATGCTTTAGCTCCATATATGTCATCAGAAACTCTTGATTTTCATCATGGTAAACATCATCAAACATATGTAACAAATTTAAATAATCTTGTGAAAGATACTGATATGCAAGACTCTTCTCTTGAAGAAATAGTTGTAAAATCAAGTAAAGATCCATCTATGGCAGGAATTTTTAATAATGCAGGCCAACATTGGAATCACATTTTATTTTGGCAATGCATGAAACCTAATGGCGGTGGCTCAATGCCATCCGAATTAGAAAGCAGAATTACATCTGACTTAGGCGGAATTGACCAATTCAAAGAGGCATTTATCCAAGCTGGAATTACACAATTTGGTTCTGGATGGGCTTGGCTTGCTATTGATAATGGCAAATTGGTTGTCACCAAATCACCTAATGCTTCTAACCCCTTGGTTGATGGGATGAAGCCAATCCTAGGCTGTGATGTATGGGAACACTCTTATTATATAGATTACAGAAACAAACGACCTGATTACTTAAAAGCTTTCTTAGATAGCATGGTAAACTGGGAATTTGTTGCTTCCCAATTAGATTAAATTTAAGGGCTGCTTGTAAAAAGCAGCCCAAATTTTATTTAAGCTGATAAAAGTTTAGAATTAGTGTTAACTTTTATTCTCCTTGGTTTTTGGTGTTCGGGTATCTCTCTTTCGAGATTTATACTTAACAGACCATTTTTTAAATCAGCTTCTATAACTTTTACAGTATCAGCTAATTCAAATTTTCTTTCAAAATTTCTGTTGGCAATTCCTCGATAAAGGTATTCTGATTTATTATCAGTTTTATCATCACCCATTTCTCCTTTAACAGTTAATAAATTTCCCTCTTGGGATATATCAATTTGGTCGTCACCAAATCCAGCCACTGCCATAGTTATTTGGTAAATATTTTTGTCATGTTTGACAATATTGTATGGTGGATAGGAAGACCCTTTGTTATTTGTAGAAAAAACAGTATCAAAAAGTCTATCAAACTCATCGAAACCAACTGATGATCTCCATAGGGGAGATAAGTCAAATGTAGTCATAATTAACCTCCTTAAGCGTTAATTGTTAATTGCAGTTTTTTAAAACCTGCGTTAATTAAGAAATTCCTAATGGCAATTTCTCCTATTATTTATTTGGTATTTCAAATTAGAATTTCAAGATATTTAAATAGACTATTTATTCATTTTTTTTGATGATAAGTTCTTTCAATGTATTCAATTGTTGCTGAGAAGCCTGGTGATATAAGCGTTCTTCAAAAAAAAAGTATTGATTTCTCTGAGCCTAAGTCAAATGAAGTATTGATCAAAAATAGAGCAATTGGGGTCAATTTTATTGACATTTACTTTAGGGCAGGATTATACCCTTGGCCAGTAGACACAGATCTTGTTCTTGGCTCTGAGGGTGCAGGGGAAGTAGAGGCCGTAGGCCCAGATGTTAAGAATTTTAAAATAGGCGATCGTGTAGCATACGCACAGCCAAACAATGCTTACTCAACTCATAGAATAATACCTGAAGACCTTGTAGTCTCCATACCTGATGGCATATCTTATGATCAAGCTGCTGCTTCAATTCTAAAAGGATTAACTGTTAAATACCTTCTTTGCGACAGCTTTAATATGCAAAGCGATCATGAGGTCTTATTTCATGCTGCAGCAGGAGGTGTGGGATTAATTGCAGGACAATGGATAAAAGAAATTGGTGCAAAATCAATTGGTACTGCAGGTAATTCTGAAAAATGTATGTTAGCAAAGCAAAGTGGATTTGACGAAGTTATAAATTATTCTGAAAAAAATTTCTTAGAGGAAGTATTAGAAATTACAAACAATAAAGGCCTTGATGTGGTTTATGATAGCGTAGGTAAAGATACTATGTTTAATTCATTTAAATGTCTAAAAAAGCATGGGATGTTAGTTAGTTTTGGCCAATCATCAGGCCCCTATAAAGATATACAAATGACTGATTTGGCTTTTGGATCTTTTTATTTAACTAGACCAACACTTTTTCATTTTTATGCAAACAGAAACTGGCTAGAAAACGCAAGTCAGAAATTATTTGAAATGATAGTTAACGATAAAATTAAATTAGATAAAATGACAAAATATGATCTTGATAATGTAGCTGATGCTCACACGGATATGGAAAATAGAAAGACTTCGGGTTCTATTATCCTAAAGATTTAACTTCACCAAACACCTCTTTTAAAGTTTTCTCTAAAGTTTCAAAGATTATATCCATTTCTTCTTCAGTTGTAATAAAAGGTGGACACAAAACAATAGAAGGACCAAGCGGTCTACATATCAAACCGTTTTCGATACACTTATTAGCAACGCGCTCACCAATAGAAATTGAACCATCAAAAGGAATTTTTTTCTTTTTGTCTTGAGCCATCTCTAAAGCACCCATTAAACCTATGCCGCGCGACTCACCTATAAATTCTAAATCTTCAAATTTTTTTAAACCACCCATAAATATAGGTTCAAGGTGTCTAACATTTTCAATCATTTTCTCATTAATTATAATGTCTATTGCTTCTAAGGCGAGGGCACAACCAACGGGGTGTCCGCCAGCAGTGAAGCCATGAAAAAATTCCTCTGCTTGATAAGAAGCCTCCATCATTTCTTTTGTCATTTTCTCTCCTAAAATGACTGCACCAAGGGGAAAGAACCCTGAAGTTATACATTTTGATGCAATGATAATATCCGGATTAATGTCGTATGTTTCAGATCCCCATAAATTACCGGTTCTACCAAAACCACAAATTACCTCATCAGCGATAAATGGAATATCGTATTTATTTAAAATCTTTTGAACTATTTCAAAATATCCTTTTGAAGGAGGTATGACACCTCCTGCACCCATCACAGGTTCGGCAAAAAATCCAGCCACTGTATCAGGCCCTTCCTTTTGAATTAAATTTTCTAAATCCTTACCCATTCTTTTTGTAAACATTTCCTCGCTCTCATTTTCTAAACAATATTTCCAATAATGAGGACAGGCAGAATGAATAAATCCATCTAAAGGTAAACCAAATTCACTATTATAGGGTTTTCCAGTCATCGATGCCGAGACAGCCGTTACACCATGATAAGAATTTATTCGAGTAATTATTTTTCTTCTGTTGGGATGACCTTTTCTTTTATTTATAAACCACAATAATTTTACAGTAGTATCATTTGCTTCAGAGCCTGAATTTGTAAAAAAAACTTTACCATCTGTAAAAGGAGAGATTTCAATTAATTTATCTGCAAGCTCTACTGCTGGCTCAGAGATCCTTCCAAAAAACGCATGATAGCCTGAAAATTTTTCATACTGTTTTTTTGCAGTCTCCACCATTCTTGGGTGATCAAAACCAACTACTGAGTTCCACAAACCTGAATTGGCATCCAAATATTTTTTTCCATCTTGATCGTAAACATAGATGCCTTTTGCTTGGTTAAGAACAATAGGACCAAGTGAATTTAAATTCTTAAGATCTGTGAAGCCATGTAAAACTCTATCTGTATTAATCATCTTTAATCTACAACCTCATATAAATTTTCTAAATAAGGAATATTTCTAAACGGTATATCTACTAACTCTGTATCAGCTAGAAAGTATCCAATAAAAAAAAAGAGTATCATGAAAATTAACTTGAGCATTGTTAAAAAAGGATAATATAGAAATCAAAAAAGGGTTAGAACAATTTGTCCTAACCCTTTTAGAAAGAAGTGGCCCACTAAGAAAAAAGCCGCTTCTATAAGGCTGTAAAAAGAGATTAATCTCTTGTAATCATTATAAATAGGCTCAAAAACAACATCAAGAAAATTGAAATAACCACAATATATAGAATAAATTAGATCTATATGCTACTAAACTTAGTTAAATCAAAAAATGAACTTCTTTAGATTCCCAGAAAGTATCCCCACTATTTTTTACACTATCATTTGGATATGCTTGTTAGCAGCAATCAGTTTAGGTACACCTTACTATTTTACTGATGATTTAAATTTATTAATTTCTCTAAAAAATAATAATTTAGTTTCAAATTTTTCAGATTTTATAAATCCACATTTAATATTATTAAATCTTGCTATCAAGATATCTAATGTATTTGCATTAGATAATTACCTTTTATTAAGATTTCTAAATTTTGTTTACTTAGGATTAGTAATTTTAGTCACCTATAAAATTATTAAATTAAAATTTTATGACCTTCATTATTTAATGCCACTTACTGCAGTATTATTGAGTGGTACGATTTTAATTTCAATAACAACCATTAATGGCACTCTTCTTTCTGGATTAATTACTTTATTAATAATTTATTATTTAATAAGAATTTTTGATGAAGAAAAGATTTTAAATGTACTTTTTTTTATCCTTTTTAGTTTAATTGCATTAATTTTAAATAATTTCTTCTTTATTATTTTAATCTCATTTTTGACTATATTAAAATTATTTAATTTAAAATTAGAAAAGAAAAAACGATTGAGCTTAATTTCTTATCTTTGCTCAATATATATAATAGCTTTAATATTTTTAATTATTCAGGGTATTGATGAAACAGATAACCTTTCTACCTTTAACTATGATTTTTCTATTTTGATGCAGAGAATTATAGAGAGTATTATTTTTTTACTTCCCTTAATAAGTCTGTTGATTATTGCTATATTTTATAATGTTTTCAAAAGAGTTAATTGGAACAAGGATTTAATAACATTTTTTTCATTAATAATTATTTCTTGGTTGTTATTTATTTGTTCAAGTAAATTAAATTTATCAATACTGGTGTTTATGTTACCAATAATGTCCATTTACATTTTTAGAACATTAGAATTTGTAGAGTTAAAATGGTCAAAAATTTTTTTAATTAGTCTTATTTTAATACCAGCTATCATTATTTATTTTGATACATCTCTTTATCAAAATATGTCAGACATACCCCATATTAATTATCTCTTCTATAGTTCGATAATTTTAGCCTCACTAATTAATCCTATTTTTTCATTGCAGAAAAAATCTATAACTGCCGTATATAAAACTATCTCATTTTCCCTAATTTTAAGTTTATTTTTTTCCATGATATTTTTTTATTCTCAATATATGTCAAAAACATTAAGTTTTGTCATACCTGATACTTTAGTAAATGAACTTAATTGTGATATACAAAAAACTGAATTTATATTGAAAAAAGATCATCCATTGGATTTAGTGTTATTTTTTAGTGATAAAATCGATCCAGATTATTTTTCTGATTGTCAAATAGTACTAACATTTAGCTCGATTGATCGCACTCCAATAGACGACAGGGATGCTATTAATAAAACTATTTTAGATTTAACATCAAAGTCTTATATTAATCTTAACTTTAAAAAATTATGACTCTTTTAAATCAATTAAATGCTCAAGAAAAAAAAGTATGCATTTATTTATTAATTGGTGCTCTTTTTTTCTTATTATTCGATTACTCTATAGCTTCATTCTTTGACAGCTTAAACTATCAAACCAAGTCACTTTTCGGAACTCTTACTCATTTTGGAGACTCTTTATATTTTTTTATACCCACTATTATAACATGGGCACTAGTTAAAATAATTAAAAGTAAAAATCAGATTATCAATACTATCAGTGAGATAAGTTTATTTATTTTTTTAAATATTTTATTAAGCGGTATAGTCACACAAATATTAAAACATATTATTGGAAGACCCAGACCAGTGTTGTTCAATGGTTTTGATTTAAAATCATTAGATATTATACACTTTGACTCGAAGTGGCATTCATTTCCATCAGGTCATTCGGCAACTATATTTGCATTTATCTTTTGTATGATATTTCTATTTCCCAAAATTAAGAATATTCTAATAACAATTGCGATTATAATTGCCTCCACAAGAGTTATTGTCGGTGCTCATTTTATAAGTGATATTTTTGGAGGGGCACTAGTTGCATACCTTACCTCAATACTTATTTT
Source organism: uncultured Alphaproteobacteria bacterium (assembly GCA_902583235.1). Classification (GTDB taxonomy): domain Bacteria; phylum Pseudomonadota; class Alphaproteobacteria; order HIMB59; family HIMB59; genus HIMB59. The sequence goes on from CACHVL010000004.1 coordinate 51,209, forward strand.
AAAAAAATTAGCCAGCAAAAATATATTGTTTATAGAAGAAAATGAAAAATTTTTCCCAAATTCGAATGTAAATATAATTTCAAGTTATATTGGCAATGTTTATAAAAATATTTTTTCTCTTTATTTGAATTTTAATTTTTACCTTAAAACCCTCACAATAACCCTATTACTTTCTATTGTATTCTTCTTATTTCCTTCCTTGGACATAACGGTAAGCGGTTTATTCTTTGGCCAGGATGGTAAATTTATTGCTACCGAGTCCGATTGGTTTATTTACTTTACTCGAAAAATGCTACTACCACTTTTGGCTTTACTTGTTTTCTTTGTTCCTATAGCTGCAGTTTTCAAACAAATTTATTTTAAAGAAAAAATTTTAAATATACATGTTAGGGAATGGGTTTACCTATTCTCTTGTCTTATCGTTGGAACAGGTGTTGTTGTCAATTCTATTTTTAAAAATTTATGGGGGCGAGCAAGACCTAATGACACAATCCAGTTTGGTGGCCAAGAGCCATTTACGATACCATGGTTAAATGTAGATTACTGTAGCACTAATTGCAGTTTTGTATCAGGAGACGTTTCTTTCTTTACGCTATCATTAGCTGTATTAATCATTTTTAATAAGACCTCATGGAATACTTTTGCTTATGCCTCTATTCTTTTAATTTCACTATTAAGAATTATGGAGGGAGATCATTTTTTGAGTGATACTGTCATGAGTTTCATAATTACATACGTAATTATCATGGGTTTAAAAGACATTTTTAAAAATTTTCCTGAGGATTTGAATTTAAATCAATTAAAAAAATTTACTTGGCGGTCCCGCAAGGATTCGAACCCTGACTAAATGATCCGAAGTCATTTGTGCTATCCGTTACACTACGGAACCAATTATAGATATTATTAATTTTTAAATCCTTTAAAATAAAATAATGTCTACTTTGTCCAGTTCTATTTTCTACATTCTAACAGGATGGACCTGTGCCATAAATATATATAAATTCTTTTACCAAAAAAAATTAAAGGACTTTTCCAATAATAAAGATCAGCAAAATGATGGCCAATTGAATGAAATGAATTCACATTTCAAAAAAGCAGATAAATTAGGTAAAATTTTTCTTACACTATGGTGTTTCTCTGCAGTTTGGTTTCTCTACAATCTAAATGCATAAGATTACAAAGAGATGATTAACCCAGTATTTGATAAAAAAAAACATATAAAGTGGGAGTATAGAATTTACACTCAATACTTAGATGATGAAGAGTTAGAGTCAGAAAATGATTGGCTCAATAAAGGTGGAAAAGAGGGTTGGGAGTTAGTTAATGTTATCAAAGACAAATCAGACGTCTCGTCAAAACATAAAATGATTTACTATTTTAAGAGAGAGAAGATTTCCTAATAATTTCCTAGATAATTAATTAAATGAATGAATATAGATATTTAATCTTTGGAATAGTTATAATTATAATTACTTATATATTGTATTTAGGCCTAACAACTTAATGTTTCAATACACTCTTAAAATATATTACGAAGACACAGACGCTGGTGGAGTAGTGTATTATGCAAATTATTTGAAATTTATTGAGAGAGCGCGCACCGAAATGATTAATAAATTAGGTTTCACACTCACCACATTACTTAAAAAGTATGATCGACTTTTTTTAGTTAAAAAAATTGAATGTGATTATATTGAGTCTTGTAAACTTGAGGACACACTAAACGTTCAAAGTAATATTTTGGTTCTTAAAAATGCTTCATTTGAACTTGAACAAAATATATTAAAACAAAATAAAATTATTTTTAAATCCAAAATTGTTATGGTTTGTGTTAACTCCCAAGGAGCCCCTAGTAAGATACCTAACGAGCTTCATAGTCTAATGAAAAATAAAGATGGATAAATTATTTGAACCAACTAATAAATTTATTAAATCAACAAATCTTTATAAATTTCAAATATTTTTAGAAAAAAAATTTCTTAAAAAGTTTTCAAGTTACAATAAGCTTTGGCGGTGGAGCAATGATAACCCAGAAAACTTTTGGGAGACTATAGTTGAATATTTTAATATTTATCTAGAAAAGAAAAAATCATTCAAAGCTTATAATAAAAAAAATTACTTTTGGAATTCTACTTTTTTTCATAACTGTAATCTTAACTACTATGATTTAATTTATAAAAATAATTCTTCAGATACAGCAATCGAATTTATTGGAGAAAATAAATATAAGGAAATAATTACCTACGGTGATTTGAACAAAAGAGTCAATGCTTTGAGTAATTTCTTTCAAGGTTTAGGTATTAAAAAAGGCGATGTAGTTGTTGGATATCTTCCAAATATACCCGACACAATAATTAGTTTCTTATCAGCCGCTAAAATAGGTGCTGTTTGGTCTTCTTGTTCCGCTGATTTTGGAACACAAGCTGTGATCGATAGATTTTCTCAGTTAAAACCTAAACTACTAATTATCGCTGATCACTATTTTTACAATGGCAAAAGATTTGATTATTCAAAAAATTTAAGATTATTAAAACAAAGCTTAAATAATCCAAAAATTTTAAAAACTAGTTATCCTTCTAACAAGAGCACCTCTCAATTTAAAAAAATCATCACTCAAAAAAAATATAAAAAAATAAATCAACATGTTTTATTAGATTTCAACCATCCTCTTTATGTTTTATTTTCTAGCGGAACTACGGGGCTTCCCAAATGTATTACACACGGTCACGGTGGCTCACTTCTTCAGCACTTAAAAGAATTGGCACTGCATACTAATGTTAAATCAAAAGACAAAATGCTTTTTTTAACAACATGTGGTTGGATGATGTGGAACTGGACTGTTTCAAACTTATTATTAGGTTCTACAATTGTTCTTTATGATGGATCTCCATTTTACCCTAATACTAATCGAGTTATTAGTATGACTAAAAGCACTAAATCAACAATGTTAGGTGCTGGTGCAAAGATTTATGAAACTATTCAGAACAAATACAAATCTAATAAAAAAAACGTTTTAAAAAAAATTAGCTGTTTTATATCTACTGGCTCTCCTCTAAGTCCAGATACTTTTAAATTTATAAATAAAAATTTAAACTCTCAATCATTCATTCATTCAGTGAGTGGCGGTACTGATATTGTCTCATGTTTTATGTTAGGTGTACCAACTCTACCTGTATATTCTGGTGAAATTCAAGGACCAGGTCTTGGTATGAACATTGATGTTTATAATGAAAAGGGCAAACCTACAAAAAAAACTGGTGAGTTAGTTTGTAAGACCCCCTTTCCATCTAAGCCTATTTACTTTTGGAATGATAAACTAAAAAGAAAATATAAATCTGCTTATTTCGAAAAATTTCCAAATATATGGGCACACGGAGATTATGTAAAAAAAACAAATAATGGAGGTTATGTAATATTTGGAAGGTCAGATGCCACATTAAACCCAGGAGGTGTAAGAATAGGGACGGGAGAAATCTATAATAGTTTGCAAAAATTTCATTGGATTGAGGATTGTTTAGCAACAGGATATATGACTGAAAATGATGAAAAAATTATACTTTTTTTGAAATTATCTAACTCAAAAATTAACATTGATTTTAGATCAGTATTAAAAAAACACATCAAAGTATCTCTTAGTCCAAGACATGTTCCCTGGAAGGTATTCGTGGTGAAAGATATTCCAAGAACAAAAAGTGGAAAAAACTCTGAAATACTTGTCAAAAAAATCATCAATAATGGTAAAGTGAAAAATTTAGGATCATTGGCAAATCCAGAGTCAGTAAATGAATATAGAGCGATAAATATAAATGAATGATGTTTTTATAATTGATGCAGTCAGAACACCCATCGGGGCCTATCTTGGAAACTACAAAAAAACTGAGTCAGTTGATTTAGGAGTTTCTTGCCTTAAGGGTTTATTTGAAAGAAATAAAAAAATTAATACTAAAGAAATAGAAGGGCTAGTCTTGGGACAGGTCCTCACAAGCGGTCTAGGTATGAATACAGCAAGACAAGTTGCTTTAAATTCTGGGATGCAACAGACATCATTCGCTTATGTTGTAAATCAAGTTTGTGGCAGCGGCATGAGAGCTACCATGGACGGTTCAACTAAAATTTATTCAGGTGAGTCTGAACTTTTAATTGTCGGCGGTCAGGAGAGTATGTCTAGAGCACGTCATGCTTATTTAAGTAGGACAGGTGAAAAAAAATTAGGGAATAATGTTTTTATTGACACCTTAGTGAACGATGGACTAACAGACGCATTTTCAAAAGAGCATATGGGCATAACTGCAGAAAATGTTTCACGAAGATATACTGTCACTAGACAAGACCAAGATCAATTTGCTTATCAGTCATACCTAAAAACATATAAGGCTATTAAAAATAATTATTTCAAAAATGAATTAATTAAATCACCTTACAAAGATGAGGTTCGCAAAGACACTACTCTTGTTAAACTCGGACAACTCAAAGCTGTCTTTAAAAAGTCTGGCACTGTTACGGCTGGAAATGCTTCTTCACTAAACGATGGTGCTAGTTTTTTAGCCTTAGCTTCTGAGAAATATATTAAATCTAATAAAATCAGACCTATAGCAAAAATTTTATCTTGGGCTTCATCAGCCGGAAACCCTGATTATATGGGAGTAACTCCTATTATAGCAATTCAGAAATTAATGAAAAAAATGGGTGTTAATATTGGTTATTTTGATCTCGTAGAGATTAATGAGGCATTTGCTGCAACATCAGTTGCAGTTCAACGATCACTAAAAATAGATCCAAACAAATTAAATATTGCTGGGGGGGCTATTGCACTAGGTCACCCAATTGGTTGTTCTGGTGCGAGAATAGTCACAACCTTGGCTCATCAATTAAGACGAACAAAACAAAAAGTTGGTGTCGCAAGTATGTGTATTGGTGGCGGACAAGGGTTAGCAATTGCCATTGAAAAATTTAACTAAAAAATATCTGTGAGTGTTTCTCTTAAAGCAGCTATATTTTTATGTTTTGCTTCCTTATTTTGGTCAGGTAATTTTATAATTGGAAGATTATCTTCAGTTGAAGATTTAGTATCACCTTTATCTTTAGCATTTTATAGGTGGGTAATTGCTTTTATTATTTTAACTCCTTTTTGTTTAAAAAAAGCTTTAAATGATTTCCCCCTTTTAAAGAAACAACCTGGTATGATTTTTTTAATAGTTTTAACTGGGCCAACTCTTTTCAATACACTCACATACGTGGGTTTAACTGCTACAACAGTTATTAATTCTTTGTTGGTTATATCGACAACTCCAATGTTAATAATACTTTTAAATAAAATTATTTATAAACATCAAACGAATTTGTTTCAAATGCTGGGTGTAATAATATCACTAATTGGTGTTAGTTATGTAATTACAAAGGGTAATTATCAAAATATCTTTGATTCAAAATTCTATTCTGGAGATCTATTTATATTACTTGCTGTAGTTTCCTGGGCTTTGTATTCAATATTCCTAAAAAAAAATGAGACAGGAGTTTCAGGGTTTAGTTTTTTATATCTATCATTTGTATTCACGGTAATTTTACTGTCACCTGTATTTTTATATGACATTATTATCCTAAATAATTTCATTAAATTTGATCAGAAAACTTTATTAGTAATTGGTTATACGGGTACGTTTCCTAGCATCCTTTCTTACATGTGTTGGAATACTGGTGTTGCCTTAATTGGCCCCAATAAATCTGGTCCTTTTCTTCATTTAATGCCTATTTTTGGAGGTATCCTTGCATATTTCGTCTTTCAAGAGACTCTGCAGAGCTATCATTACGCTGGAATTTTATCTGTGATTATTGGTATAATGATAGCTAATAAAAGATAATTAATTATTTCTTAATATAGGAGGGAAATTTTTATGGCTAAAAAGACTAAAAATAGCAAAGCAATGAAAAGAAGAAATTTTCTGAAAGGTGCCGGTGCTGCAGCGCTTGGTGCTGCAGCAGTTTCTTCATTTCCAGCTCCAGCTATATCTGGCGGACACATGGAATGGATCGCATGTTCTGCTTTTGGAAAAGCAAGTGGTCTTGGTAAAGCAATAGATAGATTTGCAAGTTATATAAACAACCAATCTGATAAATTAAAAATTACGGTTTATCATGGTGGTGAATTAGTACCACCACTTGAGTCATTGGACGCAGTAAGATCTGGAGCCGCTCAAATGGCTTATGGTGCAGGTTATTATTGGACAAACATTAGTATGGCTCCATCATTTTCTGCAGCACTACCTTTTGGTTTAACTGCTCAAGAACAAAATGCATGGTGTTATTATGGCGGTGGCATTGAAGCTGCTGATAAAGCTTACAATTCTATTGGAGTGAAGTTTCTTCCAATGGGAAATACAGGTAACCAGATGGGTGGTTGGTTTAATAAAGAAATCAATTCTCTTGCTGATTTTGAAGGCTTAAAAATAAGAATGCCTGGTCTTGGGGGTGAAGTTTTAAAATCTTTTGGTGCTAACACAGTTCTTTTGGCAGGCGCAGATGTTCTTCCATCACTCGCTTCAGGAGCTATAGATGCAACAGAATGGATTGGTCCTGCAGCTGATTTGGGTAAAGGTTTACACCAAGCAGCTGAGTTCTATTACAACCCAGGTTGGCACGAGCCAGCAACAATCTTAGATTGTTCAATTGATATGTTTGAGTGGGAGAAGCTTGATGACGCAACTAAAGAACTTATTACTGTTACTACAAAGGCGGTAAACATGGAAGTATTATCAATGTTCCAAGCTATAAATGACAGTGCTTATCAAAAGCTGATTAACGAGCATGCAGTTCAAATGAGGCAGCTTCCTGACCCTGTCATGAACGCTCTTGGTCAAAGAGCAGGTGAAGTTTGTAGCTCTATTGCCTCAGAAGACCCTGTATCGCAGGCTCTATTTTCACATATTGTTGAATTTAGATCGTCAATTTTAAGATGGACAAATACATCTGAGAAAGAGTACATGAGAGTAAGAAGTCTCCCATTTACTTATCCATCAGCATAAATTCATAAAATCCAAATCATCCCCGTTGATTCTTCGGGGATGAGTTTTTCTCTAAAACATTTTATTTGGCAACCATGTTGCTATCTCTGGATAAAAACCGACAATTAATATTGCTAATATTTGTACTCCAATAAAAGGAATTACACCTTTATACATGTTTCTTGTTTGAATACTATCTGGCGCCACACCTCGTAAAAAAAATAGAGAAAAACCAAATGGTGGTGTTAAAAAACTTGTCTGTAAATTTAATGATATAAGAATACCAAGCCATAATGGATCTGCCCCATTTGCTATCAATATAGGGCCTACTAAAGGGACAATTACAAATATTATTTCGATATAATCTAGAAAAAAGCCCAAAAGAAAAATGACTATCATAACTAAGATAAGAGCTGCATAAAGACCGCCAGGCAAGTTTCCAAGAAAATGTTCGATCATCTCATCTCCACCAAAACCTCTAAAAACTAATGAAAACATCGATGCACCTATAAGAATGACAAATACAAATGAGCTTAACTTTACAGTGCCAATAGAAGTTTCTTTTAAATTTTTAAAATTTAACTCACCTTTTAAAAGAGCAATTATTGCTGCCCCTACTGCACCGACTGATGCAGATTCTGTGGGAGTTGCAATTCCAAAAAGTATAGAACCTAAAACCAACACAATAAGAGTTATCGGAGGTATAACCGATTTAGCTGCTTCTAAATATATCTCATTTCTTGTTCTATTTGTTTCAACTGGTGGACATGATAATGGATTGAATCTAGCGTAAAAGAATATGAATATCATAAACAAGACTACCAGCATTAATCCAGGCAAGATAGCACCTGCAAATAAATCAATTGCTGTAACAGGTTCAGGAGCTAAATTGCCAACTAACATAGCTGCTTCTTCATTTGCCCCTTGTAAGATTGTTGCCAATAGAACAAGTACAATCGAAGGAGGGATGATTTGGCCCAATGTTCCAGCAGCACAAATAGTTCCCGTTGCTATTTTTTGATCATATCCAGCTTTCATCATTGACGGCAAAGAGAGCATTCCCATTGTAACAACTGTAGCTCCAACAATTCCTGTAGAAGCTGCTAGTAACATACCCACGATTACAACCCCAATACCTAAACCACCTTTTGTAGATCCAAAAAGCTCACCAATTGACTGTAAAAGTCCAGCAGCAATTTTTGTTTTCTCTAACATTATTCCCATAAAAATAAACAAAGGAACGGCTACAAGCGGCTCATTAATCATTGTTCCAAATATGCGCTGAGGAAAAAAACCTAGCATTCTAAAATTGAAAATTTCTAAGGCATCTCCAAGAAATCCAAATAAAAGGGCTGTTCCAGCAAGTGTGAAAGCAACAGGAAAACCAAAAAGCAGTAAACCTAACGTTGTAAGAAACATCACAATTGCTAATATTTCTGGAGTAATCATGATTTATTACTAGATGTACCGTGACCTGAAAGGGAAAGAATTGATTTAGAAACATTTGAAATCAATTGAAGAAATAAGACTAAACAAAACCATAGAATTGCACTTTTTAAGATAAACAAAGCAGGCATACCGCCAGCTTCTCTTGAAACTTCTCCCATTAAAAAAGAACGGTATACAAAAGGATAACTATAGCTCCAGATAAGATATAAAAATGGCAACAATAAAAAAATATTTCCCAATAGATCCACAATAGATTTATATTTTTTTGATGCCCCTCTATAAAAAACATCAATTCGTACATGTTCATTAGCTAAATAAGTAAACCCGGCACCTAGCATAAATATAAAACTATGAAGCCATACATAAACCTCTTGCATCCAAATGAATCCAATATTGAAGCCATATCTAAGTACAACAACTGTGAACACCACTATTACCATCGAGAAAACAAAGAGTGCACAAAGGTATCCAACAAATGTATTAAAGCGATCAATATATTTGGATATTTGAGCTAAAGCAGACATAGCTCGTGAGTATACATAGACAATATAAATAGTAAAAAGGGTAAATTCATAGGTCGTGGTGCCAACTTTAAAAATAAAGCTTTTCTCATGCGGGGTGAGATTCGGCACATTTAAACAAAAATGTTCACGACCTAAGACTATTTTATTAGATTTTTTATCTTTTTTAGACCTCTAATTCTTACTAAAAGCATATTTGATCAACATTTTTTCCACAATTTGATTAATTGATATAATGCATGAATTAATAAAATAATAGCTTTTTACTATAAGATATTTTTGAATATATTTCCCCTTTATGGCTCCGTTATCACCACATTTGCAGATTTATAGACCTTTTTTAACTATGATATTTTCTATTTCAAGCAGAATAGGAGTCATAGCATTTGCATTTTCAATTCCTTTTTTTGCAATCTGGTTAGGCAGTGCGAATATACTTCCTCAGCTCAATCTTCTATTAACAATTTTCATCAACTTGTTACCAGTAAAGTTGATATTTATTTTTTGGTTTTTTATCTTCAACCATCATTTATTAAACGGTTTTAAATATTTTCTATGGTCTTTCGCAATTGGAATGGAAATAAAAAATGTTTATTTAGTTACATATATTATATTAGTAGCAAACATAATAATGACATTAATATTTACATGGATGGTATTGTAATGAAAGCTTCACAAAAATGGAAAATTGAAAGAATTTTGTATCTTGCACTAATCCCAATTAGTTATTGGTTTGTGTTGTTTTTTATAAACACTCATTCTGATATAAATTCTCTAAATATGTCATTATCAAATATGACTAATAAGATTTTACTATTAATTTTTTTTGTTGTATCTATGTTTCACATAAGAATTCAGTTAGGAAAAGTTTACGAGGATTATTTTAAATTTAATCAAATGAGAACTTATTCCTTTGTAACTGATGTCGTTATTGGAGTCTCGTTTTTAATTTTTTTACCGGTATTATTTTTTTAATATGAATTTCACTGATCATAAATTAGACGTCGTTGTTCTAGGTGCTGGGGGAGCTGGCCTAAGAGCTGCTTTGGGATGCTCTGAGCAAGGTCTTAAAACTGCATGTGTTTCAAAAGTTTATCCTACAAGAAGCCATACTGTGGCAGCTCAAGGGGGTATAGGTGCTGCGTTAGCTAACATGGGTGAAGATAGTTGGCAATGGCATATGTTTGATACTGTAAAAGGTTCTGATTGGCTTGGAGACCAAGACAGTATTGAATATCTATGTGCGAATGCAGTTGACTCTATTGTTGAGTTGGAACATTACGGCATGCCATTTTCTAGAACTGAGGATGGTAAGATATATCAAAGACCTTTTGGTGGGCATATGACAAAAAATGGTAAAGGTGAACCTGCAAGTCGAGCTTGTGCTGCAGCTGACAGAACTGGACATGCATTACTTCACACGTTATATCAGCAAAGTCTCAAAAATAACGTTGATTTTTATAACGAATACTTTGCCATAGATTTACTAAAAGATGATAACGACGCAATTTGTGGACTTTTAGCAATCAATATTGAAGATGGGTCATTGCACCGCTTTATTGCAAAAATGACAATTTTAGCTACCGGAGGTTATGGAAGAATATTTCAATCCTCCACAAGTGCACATATTTGTACAGGTGATGGTGCAGGTATTGCTCTCAGGGCAGGACTTCCGTTATCTGATATGGAGTTTATTCAGTTTCACCCCACTGGAATATATGGTGTTGGCGTTTTAATATCAGAGGCAGCTAGAGGTGAGGGGGGTATTTTAAAAAATAATGAGGGTACAAGGTTTATGCTTGAGTACGCTCCAAATGCCAAAGACCTTGCAGCTAGAGATGTTATTTCAAGATTTATAAGTAAGGAGATCAGTGCTGGTAGAGGATGTGGACCTAATAAAGACTATATAAACCTTCATTTAGAGCACCTTGATGCTGATATGCTTGCTAAAAGATTACCTGGTATCTCTGAGTCAGTTAAAGCATTTTGTGGAAGAGATATTTCCAAAGAGCCAATTCCAGTTATTCCAACTGTTCACTACTGTATGGGGGGTATCCCAACTAATTTTAAAGCAGAAGTTTTGAAACCTAATGATACGAATACAGAAGAAGTATGTGAGGGATTAATGGCAATAGGTGAAGCAGCATGTGCATCAGTTCATGGAGCAAATAGACTTGGAACTAATGCTCTTGCAGAACTTGTTGTTTTTGGAAGAGGTGCAGCCATACAAGCAGGACAAGTCATTGATAGTAACGAGTCATTGAGGATGCCATCCCACTCACAAACAAATTTAATAATAGAAAGACTTGAGTCAATCAAAAATAATAAAGGCGATGTATCGGTTGGAGAGTTAAGAGAAAAGATGCAAAAAACTGTCCAGAAAAGATTTGGTGTTTACAGAGAGAGTGAAACTTTAAAACTGGGCAATGACGAATTGTATTCAATGTCCCAAGATCTTAAACATATAAAAGTTAAAGATCAGTCAGATGTTTTTAATACAGACCTTGTCGAGGCCTTAGAACTTCATAATCTCATGCAGGTCGCCGGAAGTGTTGGTGTTTCAGCTGAACAAAGAACTGAAAGTAGAGGGGCTCATGCTAGAGAAGATTTTCCAGAAAGAGATGATGAAAATTGGCTAAAACACACACTTTTTTGGGGAGATGCTACAGATTATAAGGTCACTCACAGGCCTGTAAGAATGACAACATTAAGCAATCAAATTTCTGTCATACCTCCACAAGTAAGGGTTTACTAAATGGTACAACTCACTCTTCCTAAAAACTCAATTCCAGTTAAAGGAAAATCATATTCTAATGTAGATCTTATTGATGAACAGTCCCAACAAAACCATGACATCAGGATTGTAAATGTTTACCGATGGTCAGGTGAAGAAGATACACCCCCTCAAATAGATCGATTTGAAATTGATGTAGCTAAAGCAGGTACGATGGTTTTGGATATATTAAACAAAATTAAAGCTGAGGTTGATCCAAGTCTAACTTTCAGAAAATCTTGTAGAGAGGGTGTTTGTGGATCATGCGCAATGAATATAGATGGTGTCAATACACTTGCATGCCAGAAACATATTGAGGAATGTTCTGATGAAATTAATATATACCCTCTTCCTCATATGAAAGTTTTAAAAGATTTAGTGGTAGATTTGAAAAAAGCTTTCGAACAATTTAAATCTATAAAACCATGGTTAAATAAAAAATCTCCAAATAATGAAAGAGAAAATATACAGTCGGTCGAAGATAGAGATAAGCTCGATGGCAAATGGGAATGTGTAATGTGCTTTTCTTGTAGTACCTCTTGTCCAAGTTATTGGTGGAATGAAGATGAATATTTAGGACCTGCTGTATTGCTTCAAGCAAACCGTTGGATAAAAGATAGCAGGGATGAAGAGAAAAAAGAAAGGTTGAATGAGCTGGATGATAGTCTTAAACTATATAGATGTCATTCTATCATGAATTGTACCAACTCATGTCCGAAAGGGTTAAACCCAGCTAAAGCAATAGCTGAAATAAAACATGAAATATCCAAAATGGATAATAAGTGAATAAAATTTCATTAATCGGGGCCGGCAATATTGGCGGTACTCTTGCACATTTAGCAGCTTTAAAAAAACTCGGAAACGTAACACTTATAGATGTTGTAAGCGGTATGCCCCAAGGAAAAGCTTTAGATCTCAGCCAATCTTCTGCTGTTGAAGGCTTTACAGGTTCAATAGAGGGCACAAATGACTTTTCCAAAATGAAAGGATCTGACGTCATTATCATAACTGCTGGTTTACCTCGTAAACCTGGAATGAGTAGAGATGATCTTTTAGAGACCAATGGAAAAATAATTAAAAAAATAGCTCTAGATATTAAAAAATATGCTCCAAAAGCATTTGTTATTTGTATTACAAATCCCTTAGACGCAATGGTATATGTGCTCCAAAAATATTCCAAACTTCCTAAAAATATGTGTGTAGGAATGGCAGGAGTACTAGACTCCTCTCGAATGAAATATTTTTTATCAGATGCTTTGAACGTTTCTGTGAAGGACGTTGAAACATTCGTATTGGGAGGACACGGAGATGACATGGTTCCTCTCATTAATAATACAACAATAGGAGGAGTGCCCTTAATGGATTTCCTTAAACTCAAAAATTTTCCCTACTCAAAAATTGAGAAAATAGTCAATCGTACAAGAATGGGTGGAGGAGAAATTGTGAAATTACTTAAAAGAGGATCAGCTTTTTACGCACCTGCTAGTTCGGCCATACAGATGGCAGAGGCATTTTTGTTTGATCAAAAAAAACTATTACCCTGTGCAGCTTTTATTAATGGTCAATATGGTCTTAGCAATATGTATATGGGTGTTCCTACAATTATTGGGAAAAAAGGAATTGAAAAAATTATTGAGGTAAAACTTACCTCTAAAGAAAAGCTAATGCTAAAAAAATCTGTTAAATCCGTTCAGGGATTAGTATCAGCAGTTGACAAACTTTTATAATTAAAAATAAAATGACATTTTTATGAGATAAGCGTATACATTATCTTATTAATGAGATCTTATAATTCATTTCTCACAACCAATAATGTTTCCCAAGTTATTTCTATTTATAAAGATTACATAAAAGACCCTAATCTTGTTGATAAAAGTTGGCATGATTTTTTTAATACTCTCGCGCCAGAAGAAATTTCTATTTTAGCAGACTATCAAAAAATTGATTGGTCACAAACCTCAAGAGATAAAGACTTCAATCAAACTTCAATTGACCAAGCGATCACTGACTCTATGAGACTAGTGATGATGATCAGAGCCTACAGAGAAATTGGTCACCTTATTGCAGACTTAGATCCCTTAGGTTTAATGATTAAGAATAGTCCATCAGGCCTAGACCCAGAGTATTATGGTTTTCAAGAAAAGGATTATGATCGTAAAATTTTCTTATTTGGTTATTTGGGTTTTCAAAAGGCCACTGTAAGAGAAGTTTTCGAAAAACTTCAGAGTATATATTCTGGAACTTTAGCAATCGAATATAAACACATTCAATCTGCCGAGGAATACAAATGGTTAAAAGATAGAATTGAAGAAAAAAAAGATATGCTTTTAACCCCTAAGGGTAAAAGAACGATATTGGAGAGATTAATTAATGCCGAATATTTTGAAAAATTTTTAGATACGAAGTATAGAGGCACAAAGAGATTTGGACTTGAGGGAGCTGAGTCAACAATACCAGCACTTGAACAGATCTTAAAAAGATCATCAGAATATGGCGTTGAAGATTTTTCTTTTGCGTGTGCACATAGAGGAAGACTGAACATTTTGGCAAATATTGTAAAAAAACCCCATGTTCAAATTTTTAGTGAGTTTATTCACGGTGGAGAAAATGCTCTTAGCGATCAAGGATCAGGAGATGTTAAGTACCACCTAGGGGCAAGTTCTGATAGAAGTTTTGGAGGAAATATAATTCATGTGAGTATGGCAGCAAACCCCTCACATTTAGAGGCAGTAAATCCAGTAGTTGCTGGGAAAATAAGGGCTAAACAGACTATTATTCAAGATAAAAATAATTCAAAAGTTTCAGGACTATTAATTCACGGTGACGCAGCAATAGCAGGACAAGGTATTGTTGCTGAAACTTTCACAATGTCTCAATTAAATGGATACAGAATTGGTGGAATAATTCATTTTATTATTAACAATCAAATTGGATTTACAACAAGCCCTCAGTACAGTAGATCAGCTCCTTATTCATCAGAAATAGGAAAAGTTGTTCAATCTCCTATTTTACATGTTAACGGAGATGATCCAGAGGCAGTGGTTTTAGCATCAAGAGCTGCAACAGAATTTAGAAATACATTTAAAAAAGATACACTCGTAGATATGTTTTGTTACAGAAAACATGGACATAACGAGGGTGATGAACCCTCATTTACTCAACCATTAATGTATCAAACCATTAAAAAGAAAAAAACTGTTGCCAGTATCTATGCCGACAAACTTATAAATCAAGAAATAGTTAATACAAAACAGGTAGATTTTATTAAAGATCGAATATGGTCGGATCTTGAAAAAAAATTTGAAAAAGCAAAAAATTATAAGCTGAAAACTAAATCCTGGATGGGCGGACAGTGGAGTGGATTAAGTCGTGCCCCAAAAGACCCTCTGAGAAGGGGAAGAACAGCAGAGTCAGAAAAGTCTTTAAAAGATATTGGTTTAAAAATTTCTCAGACCCCAAAAGGATTCAACCTACATCCAAAATTAGAAAAGTTTAATAAATCTCGTTTGAACTCAATCAATTCAGGAAAAGGCATTGACTGGTCTTTTGCTGAAGCTTTGGCATTTGGCGCTCTATTAAAAGAGGGTTACAGAGTTCGACTTGCTGGACAGGACTCAGGAAGAGGAACTTTTAGCCAAAGACACTCTGTTTTTTATGATCAAAAAACCGAAGAGCGCTTTATACCTCTTAATCATATATCTAAAAACCAAAAAGAATTTGAGGTGATTGACAGTTTTTTATCAGAATTAGGAGTCTTAGGTTTTGAATACGGATACACATTAGCTGATCCAAACACTCTCGTTTTATGGGAGGCACAATTTGGAGATTTTGCTAATGGAGCTCAAATTATAATTGATCAATTTATCACCTCTAGTGAGAGGAAATGGATGCAAATGAGCGGATTAGTTTTGCTTTTACCGCACGGTCATGAGGGCATGGGCCCGGAACATTCAAGTGCAAGAATTGAGAGATTTCTTCAAATGGCAGCTGAAGATAATGTTCAGATATTAAATTGCACTACACCTGCGAGCTACTTTCATGCTCTTCGAAGACAGATACATAGAAATTTCAGAAAGCCTCTAATAGTATTTACCCCTAAATCTACACTTCGCCATCCAAACAATGTTTCTTCCATTGATGAATTTACTGGACGTTCATCATTTCATCGAATTATAGAGGATGAAATAAAAAATCCTAAAAGAGTAATATTTTGCACAGGTAAAATATTTTACGAGCTAGATGATTTCAGAACAAAAAATAAAATCAAGGACGTAAAAATTGTGCGTATTGAGCAAATTTATCCGTTTCCTTTTGATGCCATAGGGGATGTTATATTAAAACATAAGGATTGTGAGATTTTATGGGTTCAAGAAGAACCAAAAAATATGGGAACATGGAGTTTTGTTAAAAGTCGTATCAGACATGTTTTAGTTAAAAACAATTTATCTAAAAAAGTTCATTATGTCGGAAGGCGTGCCGCTGCAGCTCCAGCAACAGGGATATCAAAAAGACATATTACTAATCAGTTACTAATCAAAGAATTAGCTCTTAAAGCATCATTAAAACGTGTTATAAAAGAAAGAAGTGGTGTCAGTTTTATGAAATTTAAAAATTTACCAAAAGAATAATGAAAAATATTACAGTACCTGAGCTTGGTGAGTCTATAATTGAGGGAACACTGACCTCTTGGTTAATTAAAGAAGGTGACAGTTTTAAATCTGGCGATAATTTAGCTGAAATAGAGACAGAAAAAATTACGATTGAAATACCTGCTCAAACCTCTGGAACATTAACAAAAATAATCACACCTGTTGGAGCCACAGTGAACGTAGGTCAATCAATTGCAGAAATATCTGATCAGATCACACCTGAAGAAATTACCGAAACTAAGATAAATCAAACTCCAGATACTAAAGAATTTAAAGAGCAGGCAGCACAAGTTGATAGGTCTAATATTGTTGAAAAATCAAAGGAAATTGCTGATAAAGATGACAACCTTCCAAATTTTGACAAAGAACAAGGATCAGCAAATGAAAAAATTATTCCTATGTCTAAACTCAGACAGACTATTGCAAGAAGATTAAAAGATGCCCAAAATACAGCTGCAATTCTTACTACATTTAATGAAGTTGATATGTCAGCAATCATGGCTCTCAGAAAAAAAGAGCAAACACACTTTCAAAAAAAATATGGTGTGAAACTTGGTATAATGTCTTTTTTTGTTAAAGCGTGTACCGAAGTCTTAAAGGCAATACCTGAAATTAATTCAGAAATTCATGAAAATAAAATTATTTATAAAAATTATTTTGATATAGGAATAGCCATAGGATCAGAAAAAGGGTTAGTTGTTCCAATAATTAGAAATGTAGAAAATTTATCCAATGCAGAAATTGAAAAAGCTATTTTTGATTTATCCAATAAGGCAAATTCAAACAAGCTTACAATGAGCGATTTATCAGGTGGAACTTTTTCAATCACAAATGGAGGAATTTATGGCTCTATGATGAGTACTCCTATAATTAATCCTCCACAAAGTGCTATATTAGGTATGCACTCAATTATAGAAAGACCAATTGCGGTAAAAAAGAAAATTGTTATTAAGCCGATGATGTATATAGCATTAAGTTATGACCATAGACTTATAGATGGAAAGCAAGCAGTAACTTTTTTAGTAAATTTAAAAGAGTTGTTAGAAAATCCAAAAATAATTTAATTTTTCAGAATATTTTTTAAAACAAAATTTAATATACCATCAGCTTTGTAGTATTGAAGTTCGTTGATGGTATCAATTCTTAAAGTACATTCTAAAACTTTAACACCCTCGTCACTTTTAATGGACACTTCCAAATTTTGTAGAGGTTTAATTTTATTATCTAGTTTTATATCTACAAGGTCAGTAGATTTTATATTTAGAACATCGAGTTTGTGGCTATTAAGTTGTATTGGAAGAACCCCCATTCCAACTAAATTTGATCGATGTATTCTTTCAAAGCTCTCTGCTATAACGGCCTTGATGCCTAATAGTTTTGTTCCTTTTGCTGCCCAATCCCTAGAGGAACCAGTTCCATATTCTTGTCCTGCAAAAACAACAACGTTTTCAGATCTTTTTGCATACTCCATGGCAACTTCATAGACACTCATTTTCTTTTTTTCAGGTTCTAGAATTGAGTACCCCCCTTCTAAATTTGATAGTAACTTATTTTTAATTCTTATATTAGCAAAAGTACCTCTAACCATTACCTCATGATTACCCCTTCTGGCGCCATAAGAATTAAAATCATTTTGTCGTATTTGTCTCTCCATAAAATAGCTTCCCGCAGGACTTTCTGCTTTAATAGCACCTGCAGGCGAGATGTGGTCTGTAGTAACACTATTCCCCAAAAGCAATAAGGGTCTTGCATTTTCAATTGGTATAATTTCTTTATCATCAGATTGACCAGTAAAAAAAGGGGGTTGCTGCACATAGGTTGAAGAAGAGTCCCATTTAAATAAGTCCCCTGTAGATGTATTAATCCCTTGCCATTCTTTTGGCCCATCTAAAGCGTTTGAGTATTGTTTTTTGAACATTTCAGGTGAGACATTTTTTTCAACTGCATCTCGAATTTCATTATTACTTGGCCATATATCTTTTAAGAAAACTTCATTACCATTTGTGTCAACACCCAAGGGGTCCTTTGTTAAATTTGTATACACAGATCCAGCTAATGCGTAGGCAACAACTAGAGGGGGTGAAGCAAGATAGTTTGCTTTAACATGTGGATTAACTCTTCCCTCAAAATTTCTATTCCCTGAAAGTACAGAAGCTACTGTTAAATCATTTTTTGCAATACACTCCGCAATATCTTCATCAAGAGGTCCTGAATTTCCAATACATGTAGTGCAACCATAACCTACTAAATGAAAACCCAATTGATCTAAATATTTATTTAAGCCAGATTTATCCAAGTAATCAGTAACAACTTTCGAACCAGGTGCCAATGAGGTTTTAACCCAAGGCTTTACTTGTAATCCTAGTTCACAAGCTTTTTTTGCAACTAGTCCTGCTGCAACCAAAACATCTGGGTTTGAGGTATTGGTGCATGAAGTAACAGCAGCAATAACTACATTTCCATCTTGCATTTTGTAATTATGATTTTTTACTTCCTTTTCAACAGGTTTGTTCTTTGAAAATTCTTTAAAATTTAAATTCACACTCTCTAAATTAATTCTATCTTGAGGTCTTTTAGGTCCAGCTAAAGAAGCTTGAACTTTTTCAAGTTTCAAATGAATGGTGTCGTTGTAATCACAAGTATTATCAGCCCATAAACCTTGAATTTTATGATATTTTTCGACAATATCTATCAGATCTGAGCTTCTAGAAGTTAACTTTAAATATTTAATGGTCTCTTCATCAACTGAAAAAAAACCGCAGGTTGCACCGTACTCAGGAGCCATGTTGGCAATAGTAGCTCTATCAGCAAGTGATAAATTTTTTAAACCATCACCATAAAATTCAACAAATTTTCCAACCACACCCTTTTCTCGAAGCATTTGAACAATTGTAAGAACTAGGTCTGTTGCTGTAACACCTTCATTCATCTGTCCCGTTATCTCAAAACCAACTACTTCTGGTAAAAGCATAGATACAGATTGACCAAGCATAGCGGCTTCGGCTTCAATGCCACCCACTCCCCAACCAAGTACTCCTAGTGCGTTCACCATAGTCGTATGACTATCCGTTCCAACTAATGTATCAGGATATAAATAATTTTTTTCATTTTGCTTTGAACTCCATACAACTTCCGCTAAATACTCTAAATTAACTTGATGACATATTCCTGTACCAGGAGGGATGACCCGGAAGTTTTTAAAAGCTTGTTGTCCCCATTTTAAAAATTCATATCTCTCTATATTCCTTCCAAATTCCATATCAACATTTTTTTGAAAAGCCTTTGGACTAGCAAAATAGTCAACCATTACCGAATGATCTATTACTAAGTCTACCTGTGACATGGGATTTACTTTAGAGGGATCCTTTCCTCTTTCTGAAACAGCATCTCGCATTGCTGCTAAGTCAGCAACTGCAGGTACCCCAGTGAAATCTTGCATTAAAACTCTAGATGGAAGAAAAAAAACCTCATGTTTTCTTTCAGGGTTTTCTAGAACATTTCTAATAAGATTTACATTAACATCTTTGCCATCCTCTAATCTTAATAAATTCTCAATAAGTATTTTTTTTGATTTGGGAAGAGTTTTTAGTTTTGGAAATTCATTTTCTAACAAGGATAAATTATAAAAGTTATATTCCTTTCCATTTAAAGAGAATTTATCTAAAGTCTGAAAACTATCAACTGACAACATGATTATTTGATATCATTAATTAGTATATTTTTTTATGCATAATACTGATTAATTATCTTTTAAATTTATCTTTTAGTAAGTCATATAATTTTTGAGAGTCATAACTAAGGTCTCTTCCTGATTTTTTTATTAAACCAATTGTTCTTGTCACAGATGGATCGATCAGTGGTCTGAAAGATAAAGAGGTATAGTCCTTAGAAATAGCCAATTTAGGGGCTAATGTTATGCCCAATCCCTGTTCGACCATATTTAAGGCAGTAGGAATATGTCTCACTTCATAGGCCCAATCCATATCTTCTTTTTGAAGTGCAAGAGCATTTTCAATATAAATTCTACTCCCTGAGCCTTTCCATATTGATATAAAATTTCTATCTTTAATTTCAGATAATTTTACCTTTCTCTTTCTTTCTAATTTATCTCCTTTTGGGAATGCCACTACATAATCCTCTACGAATAATTTTTCAAAATTAATTCCCGGTTCTTGAATACCTGTAAAATTTATACCAAAATCACACTCTCCTCCCAAAACACTATCTACAACATTATTTGATGATCTTTCTATAATTTGAACCTTACATCTTGGTTCAATTTCTTTGAAAGATTTTAAAGCAGAAAATAAAATATTTCTTAGAGCAGAATGGACTACTCCAATTTTTATTATTGATGGAAAACTATATTTTTCATTAAGAGTTTTTGTAGCTGTTTTGACTGCTTCTATTATTCCTCTAGCTCGATCATAAAAATTTCTACCAGAGTAAGAGAGTTGAACTTTTCTTGTGGTCCTATCAAACAATGTTGTACCCAATTCATGTTCAAGTTTTTGAATTCTCCTTGAAAGTGCAGGTTGAGACAAATTTAAATTATTAGCTGCTTTTGCAAATGAATTAGTTTCTGTTAATTCAATAAATGCTTCAATATCACCAATTTCAATATTTATGCGCATATAACATAAATATCAAAATTTATTTTATTTTCTATTCTTTTTTACAATTATTTTATTAACTGCTTTTAACCACCCTTGATAAAGATATTTAACCTCTTTTTTATGAAGTTTTGGTTTAAATAATTTTTGACTTTGCCATTTTTTTGAAATCTCTTTTGTATTTTTAAGCATCCCTACAGATAGTCCAGCTAAATATGCTGCACCCAATGATGTAGTCTCTGTAATTTTAGGACGATCACACTCTGATAATAATATATTGGAAAGAAACTGAAGGAACTGCTCGTTTTTTACCATTCCCCCATCAACTTTAATTTTATTAATTTTAATACCACTATCCTTTTCCATGGAAATAATTAAATCTTTAGTCTGATAGGCAACACTATCTATGGCTGATTTAACAAGTTCCGAAACACCAGTATTTCTTGTCATTCCAAAGATTGCTCCCCTTGCCTCTCCGTCCCAGTAAGGTGCACCAAGACCAACAAAAGCAGGTACTAGATATACTTGTTGAGATTTGTCATTTTTTTTATATAAATTCTCAGTTTCTTCAGCGCTATTAATTATTTTTAACGAGTCTCTCAACCACTGAATTGCCGCCCCAGCTATAAAAATTGACCCCTCGAGTGCATAGGTGGTTTCCCCATTTATTCGGTAAGCTATAGTCGTCAACAAATTATTTTTAGATATTCTTATATTCTTCCCTATATTCATAATCATAAAACAGCCGGTGCCATATGTTGATTTTATAGAACCTGGTTCAAAGCATGCTTGTCCTATAGTTGCAGCTTGTTGATCGCCTGCAATTCCACCAATTTTCATATTTGAACCAAAAAGTTTAGTGTATCCAAATTCATCAACGCTATCTTTGACTCTAGGTAAAATTGTCAAAGGTATATTAAATATTTTTAAAAGACTTTTAGACCAAGAATTTTTATTTATATCATACAACATAGTTCTGGATGCATTGGTTGCTTCAGTAAAATGAGATCTTCCCTCAGTTAATTTCCAAAGTATCCAAGTATCTATTGTTCCAAATAAAAGTTTATCTTCTTTTAAAAGTTTTTTAGAGGTCTCTATGTTATCAATAATCCATTTTATCTTGGTTGCAGAAAAATATGAATCAATGACTAAGCCAGTAATTTTTTGAACCTTTTTTGTTAAACCTTTTTTTTGTAAATCTTTACAATAATTTACCGTCCTGCGATCTTGCCAAACTATAGCTTTGTAAACAGGCTCACCTGTATCTTTGTTCCATAGAACGGTTGTCTCTCTCTGGTTAGTAATACCAATTCCAGATATATCATCTGGGCTGATGTTTGCTTTTTTTATTGCATTTTTAGCAGTGCTTAAGACTGACTCGAAGATTTCATTAGGATCATGTTCAACACATCCATCTTTGGGAAAGTATTGTTTTAACTCCAATTGATCATAGGTAACTATTTCAAATTTATTATTAAATATTATGGACCTTGTCGAAGTAGTACCCTGATCTATTGAAAGGATATATTTATTCATTTACTTCAAATATTATATAACAATTGAGCTACAAATATTTTTTTAAAATATTTTCTAAATTTGGCAATTTTTCCTTTGGAAAATTTATACCCAACTTAGTTCTTCTAAAGAGAATGTCCTCTGAGGTCTTAGCCATTTCTTCAAGAACAAGATATTTAATCTCAAACTCATAAAGATCATTAAAAATATGTTCTCCACCGTGGTTAAAACCTTGATAATATTGGTTTAATTTTGTTATTTTATGACCATAAGTTTTTATTAGTCTTGGTAATATTCCCTCAGGTATTAAAAAATTTAAATCTGTTGTTCTTTCACCACCTGGTAAAATTTCATTTCCAGTCCATGATTTATTAGAAATTTTAATATATTTTGAAATTTTATCTAATGCGTGCTCTGATAATTTTCGGAATGTTGTGAGCTTTCCACCAAAAACCGTCAATATTGGTGCATCGTTATCGTCTATCTCAAAAGTGTAGTCTCTTGTAATCTTTGAGGCATTTTCACTTAAATCCTCAACTAATGGTCGTACACCGGAATAAGTCCAAATAATATTATCTTCAGTAATTTTATTTTTAATAAATTTATTTACTGATGATATGAGATATTTTTTTTCAATATCAGTTATTGTGGGATTGTCATATGATTTAACTTCATGATCTGTTGTTCCGATGAGTGTATATTTATCTAAATAGGGTATCAAAAATATTATTCGTTTATCATCTAGTTGAAGAATATAGGCTTGCTCACCTTTATAAAGTTTTTCTGTTATAATATGACTACCTTGAACATGTCGAATTTTTTTTCTAGATTGAATCCCAATAAGATTATTTAGAATATCTAAGGCATATGGACCTGATGCATTTATGATAACTTTTGAATATAAAACTTCACCATTATTTAAAAAAACCTCCCAGTAATCCTTTTCCCTAATAACTTTTTGTATATTTGAATTAGTGTAAACTTTAGCCCCTTTGCTTATGGCATCTTGTGCATTTAAGAGAACCAACCTAGCATCATCAACGAATAGATCTGAATATTCATATCCTTTTGTATAATCTGATATAATAGGATTTTCATCATAATCATCTTCTAAATTTATAACTTTAGATTTTGGGAGAGTAATAACGCCTCCCATCCAATCATAAAGAATTAGACCTAAACGTATCAACCATGTAGGGCGCAAACTTGGGACATGAGGTAGAACAAACCTTATTGGCTTTGTAATATGAGGTGCTATTTTTCTAATCACCTCTCGCTCCTTAAGAGACTCTCTTACTAATCTAAATTCGTAATTTTCTAAGTATCTTATTCCTCCATGTATTAATTTTGTTGACCAAGACGACGTTTTTGAAGCTAGATCACCTTTTTCAATTAAAGTTACTTTTAAGCCTCTTCCAGAGGCATCTCTTGCTATGCCTACTCCATTTATTCCACCACCGATAATTATCAAATCTTGCATTTTGTAAAAATTTTAAACATAAATAAAAAATTTTATTATTTATTTATGATTTTTTGATCATGTTTGATCAAAATAGTTGATAAAAATATTGACAAAATGATCAATATTTTAGTCATTTATCAAGTATTTACCAAGAGTCATCGTATAGTGAGCAACATCTAAATATGAGAACCTATCTCTCAAAAGGAAAGAGTCTTGGATCGCACGATTAAAGAAATTATTTGGAATTCTAAGTTCACCATTGCTAGTGGGCGCACCACAATTTTTCAAAGCTTTTTCAATTTTGTCAGTTGGCAATAGGTATTTTTTAAGGATTGCTCTTTGATCTGGCCATTTTGTTTTTAACAAATTATTTACATTATTTAATTTTTCATTATCGAAGAATTTACTTTGAAATTGTTTGAACATTTTAGTATGAATTTTATTCCCAAATAATTTTTCAAAATCTTCTTCAGTTACTTTTAACTTTTTAAATTCTAAATTATCAGAATAATTAATAATCTGATTTTGTATTTTAGAAATTAAAAGAGTTGTTACACCAACCTGTTCACCGTGAAGTGTTCCAGGATGTTTGTCACCCATAAACATATCTATATAATGACTGATTAAATGTTCGCCCATACTTCCGGCATGAGTTGAACCAACTATTATAGCTGCAATACCATTGAGTAAGGTCATTCTAGATAGTGCAGCGAGAGCTTCATAATCACCGATTAAAAGTTTACTTGAATTTTCTAATAGTATTTTCTCGTCTTCATATTGAAGGGCAAAAGGAGTTTCATCATATTCTGTATTTAGCAATAAATGTGATGTTAGCCAATCGACTTGACAAGTGCTTCTGCAAAGAACGTCTCCTAATGCGCTTCTTAAAAGGCGGTGAGGTGCTAACTTTAGATTATCTAAGTCAATTATAATAGACAGAGGAATTTTTGATTTTACAGACTCTTTGACTCCATTGTTAGTTAAAGAAACCGTACTTGTTGTTGCGGCAGCCGTCAGAGAACTACAAAAGACTATTAAGTTTTGATTATTATTAAATGAAACAAATTTACATAAATCAATTAAAGCACCAGACCCTATTACAATAATATTTTCATATTCCTTTGATGACTTGGATAAATTAGAGGCAAATTTTCGACTAGACTCATATTTTCTTAATATATTAATATCAAAATCTAAATGATTACTCTTTAAAGTTTTTAAAACTTTTTCACCAAAGGCATTGAAAGAATTTTCTCCAGAAATTACTAAGTTTTTTTTGTTCAATAACTTTTTTGCAAATTTGAAACTTAAATTTTCAATAGATTTCTCAATTACTATCTCATCAATAGGCAGAGATATATTTTTTTTAGAAAAGGGGCTGATATAACTTCCAGAAAGTAGCTTGTTGATAACTCCTAAATATTTACTCATTTTTTATTGAAAAATATGAACTTTTTTTTTAGATATTACTATTTAAATAACATAAATCACGTTGTTTTTAACATGTTTAATGCTAGTCTTGATTAAAATAGGAGGAATAAGATATGTCTCATTCTAAGATGAAGAGTGCTATTGATACTTTCCTTAAAGGAAAGATGTCTAGACGTGATCTCCTAATCAAAGCTGGAAAATATGGTATAGGATTTGCTGCATTAACTAAGTTAATGGGAATGCAGGTTACAAGTGCTTTAGCGGCCCAGGACTTTGATTGGAAGAAACATAGTGGCACTACTATTAAACTTTTAATGAATAAACATCCATACATGGATTCCATGATTGCGGAACTTGACAATTTTAAGGCCTTAACTGGCATGAATGTTGAGTACGATATCTTCGCAGAGGATGTATATTTTGATAAAGTAACGGCTGCGTTATCATCAAAGTCATCTGAGTACGATGCATTTATGACTGGTGCTTATATGACTTGGACTTACGGTCCAGCAGGATGGTGTGCAGACTTGAACGACTTTATTCAAGACTCAAGTAAAACAAACCCAAGTTACAACTGGAATGACGTAGTAGGTAATTTAAGAGATGCCTGCTCTTGGAGTGGTGTTGCTGGTGATGTGCCAGGTGCAGCTGGATCCAAGCAGTGGTGTATGCCTTGGGGTTTTGAGTTAAATAGCGTTACCTATAATATGAGATATTTTGAAAAGGCGGGTATGAAGCCCCCAGGAGATCTTGTTGAAATGACAGATCAAGCAGAATATTTCACGAACAATGCTGGATCGAATGAATGGTCTTATGGTATCGGAACCAGAGGTAGTAGAAGTTGGGCAACAATCCACCCAGGCTTCATGTCAGCTTATGCTAACTACGGCTTAGTTGATTTTGAGAATAATGGTGGGAAATTAAAAGCTGCTATGAACTCTCAAGCGTCTAAAGACTTTCACAAACAGTGGGTTAAGATGATCGCATCATCTGGACCAGCAAACTGGTCAGGTTATACTTGGTATGAGGTTGGAAATGATATTGGAGCTGGAGCTTCAGCAATGATTTTTGATGCTGATATTCTAGGTTACTTCTTCAATGGAAACCCAGAGAACAAAGAAGCTGGAAACTTTGGCTTCCATGGTTTCACACCTAATCCAAGTGCAAGTGCCCCAACACCTAATGTTTGGATCTGGTCTTTAGCTATGAGTAATTTTTCTAAAAAGAAAGATGCTGCATGGTACTGGATGCAATGGTGTAATGGGCCAGAAAACGCAATGGCTGGCGGCGTTAAACACAATCAAGTGAACCCTGTGAGAGAGTCTGTTTGGGCTTCAGGTGATTTTGACGATAAAATTCGTGGAACATCTCCTGGTTATATGGAGCAATATAACAGCTCAATTGATGGATCAAAAATCCACTTCACAGCACAGCCTCTATTCTTTGAAACAACAACAGAATGGGCTGCGGCACTTCAAGAGATGCAAACAGGATCAAATGTTGATGAAACACTAGATAAGCTAGCATCTAAGATTGATAGAATGATGAAAGATGTCGGTCTAGCTTAATAACCTCCTAGTTTTCTGCATCGTTTTATAATTATAAAGCGGTGCAGATCTTTATAATGAAAATCAATCGCAAACTCTTTCCATATGTGCTTACTTTACCCGCATTGCTTGTTTGTGTTGGTATATTAATTCCTTTTTTTACAGCGGTTTACTATTCACTACAAAGATACAATTTAAAAATGCCTCACATGAAGGGTTTTATTTGGTTTGATAATTATGTGAATATTTTTACCGATCCTTCATTTTGGAACACCATAAGGGTTTCACTTACCTATACTTTTTTTACAATAATTATTGAACTTTTACTTGGACTTGGAATAGCACTGCTCCTAGCTAAACGTACTTGGCTAAATAACGTTTTAGGTGTTTTATTAGTCTTACCATTAATGATAGCACCAGCTCTTGCTTCTTTAATATGGAGGCTTTTGATCAATCCTAATTTTGGTGTGGTCAATTATGTTTTATCATTTATTGGATTAGATGGCTTCACTTGGGCTAGTCATCCAGATACAGTTTTATTTACTTTGATAATGGTAGATGTATGGGTATTTACACCTTTTATTATGATTTTACTTTTAGCAGGTCTAAGATCATTACCAAGGCAACCTTTTGAAGCTGCTGAATTAGATGGCGTACCAGAGTATTATAAATTTTTTAGAATAACTCTCCCTATGCTATTTCCCTTCATCCTCACAGCCTCGCTATTTAGATTATTAGAAAGCATTCAACAATTTGATATTATTTACGCTCTCTCTCAAGGCGGTCCAGGAGAGAGTAGTATGGTATTTCAAGTTTCAGCCTACCTTCAAACTTTTCAGTATACTAATATCGGAAAAGCTGCAGCTATGATGGTCGTTTTATGGGCAATTTGTTATTTTTTATGCCATGTTTTTGTAAAACAATGGCACAAACTAAAAATCAAAACAAAAGGTGAGTTACTTCAATGAAAATTAATATTTGGAGCATTCTTAAATTTTTCGCATATATAGCAATAATTATGTTTTTTTTGTTCCCTATTGCTTGGATTTTCAACATGTCTTTTATGACTAATGATGAGATTTTAAGAAAAGTTCCAGTTTTATTTTATGAACCCACTTTTAAAAATTATTTAGGTCTATGGCAAGGAGAGATTGCAATTGAGGGATTTGCTACTATGTACGTATATTTTAAACAAAATTTGATAAATAGTGCAATACTTTCTGTTGGCTCAGTTTCAGTAACATTGCTGCTTGGGGTTCCTGCTGCATATGCTTTTGCTAGATATAAGTTTAAAGGAGGAGAAGATATTGCCTTTACACTTTTAAGTTTTAGATTTGCCCCTGCACTACTTATAATCCTTCCACTAAATCTCTACTTTTCAGAAATAGGACTTTATGACAGTTACTTTGCTTTGATATGGGTATATCAATTGATTACTCTGCCTCTTTTATTATGGATAGTGAGAGGTTACTTTGAAGACATAAGTCCAGATATTGAATATGCTTACAGATTAGATGGACACTCTTGGTTTCAATCCTTTTGGAGAATCTCAATTCCATTAGCTAAACCAGGCATTGCTGCAGCATCTCTTTTATGTTTCATATATGCATGGAACAATTTTGTATTTGCGCTTATATTGGGCTCAAGCGCTATACAACCCGTAACCGTAGGTGCTTTAGCATTCATTACAGCAAGCGCTATACCTTATGGTTTAATTGCTTGTGGAATTGTTGTTTCTGTTTTACCAACTTTAATCTTAGCGCTATTTATTCAAAAATATCTTGTACAAGGATTAAGTCTTGGTGCCATTAAAGGATAAAGTATGTCTTATTTAAATTTAAATAATTTATCTAAAAGCTTTAAAGACGACAAAATAATTTCAAATTTAAATGCCCAGATTGATAAAGGTGAATTTTTTGTAGTTTTTGGACCATCTGGTTGTGGCAAAACTGTTTTATTGAGACTTCTATCTGGAATTATGATGGCAGATAGCGGAGAAATAAAAATGGATAACCAAATTATCAATGAACTTCATCCTGAAGAAAGAGACGTGTCTATGGCTTTTCAAAATTTTGCATTATATCCCCACATGAAAGCATATGAAAATATTGCCAGTCCATTAAGAGCAAAAAACAAAAATACACCTGAAAAGGAAATTGAAGAAAAAGTCAATGAAGTCGCTAATCTTTTAAAGATAGGACATGTACTTAACCAATTTCCAAAAGAATTATCTAATGGTCAAAAACAGAGAACATCACTTGCAAGAAGCTTAGTTAATAAGCCATCAGTTGTTTTATTAGATGACCCTCTAAGAAATGTAGATGCTAAAATTAGATTTGAAATGAGACTAGAACTACCGAAGGTCTTAAAAGAATTTAACACAACAGTAATTTACATAACTCAAGATTTCAGAGAGGCTATGGCATTAGGAGATAGAATAGCAGTTCTCTACGATGGTAAATTCAACGATATAGATTCTCCTAAAAATATATATCAAAACCCCTCTTCATTAACTACAGCAAAGCTTTTTGGAGACCCTACTATTAATAATTTTAATGCAACTATAAAAAAACAAAATGATTTTGTAGAGATTGATGTGAATGGTGAGAATTTTAAACTTAAAAGAAACATTAATATTCAAGATGGAGATTACATTGTTGGCATACGTCCTGAAGATATAACTTTATCAAATATATCCTCAAACAATTCAATTGAAGTTGAATTCAGAACAAAAACCCCTCTTAATTTAAGAATTGTATTTCTGGTAAAATTAAAAAATGGCTTAGAACTTCTATGTTCTACCACAGAAGAAGAGTCACAGTTGATTGATGAAAAAAGTAGAATGTATATTTCATTTAAAGATGAGAAGTCTCATTTCTTTGATAAAGAAACAAAAAGGAATTTGGAATAATTGGCAAAAGTAATTTTAGAAAATTTAAATAAAGTTTTTACCTCAAAAATTGGAAAAGATGTTAAAGCTGTTAACGATTTTAACCTATTATTAGAAGATGGAGAAATACTTGCATTATTAGGATCTTCAGGTTGTGGAAAGACTACTACATTGAGAATGATAGCTGGGTTTGAAACTGCCTCCTCTGGTCAGATCAAAATTGGTGAGAGAGAAGTTAATAACTTAAAACCGGCTGATAGAAATGTAGCTATGGCTTTCGAAGGCTATGCTCTATATCCACCATTAACCGTTAGGGATAACATTGCATTTAGTTTAATGAGGGAAAAGATCTCAAAAGAAAAAGTTGACTCAAAAGTTGTGGAAGTAGCGGAATTACTTGAAATTACTGACATTTTAGAACGTTATCCACCCTCAATTTCTGGTGG
This sequence comes from uncultured Alphaproteobacteria bacterium, assembly GCA_902583235.1. Taxonomy (GTDB): domain Bacteria; phylum Pseudomonadota; class Alphaproteobacteria; order HIMB59; family HIMB59; genus HIMB59. Next base: position 81,503 of record CACHVL010000004.1, read on the forward strand.
ACAGCAGCAAAGAGTAAGTCTTGCAAGAGCTCTTGTAAGAGACTCTGACGCATTATTATTAGATGAACCAATGTCACAACTAGAACCACAATTAAGAGCAGTACTAAGGGCTAGAGTGAAAGATTATATTCAACATAATAATAAGACTGTAATTTTTGTTACTCACGATCAGACCGAAGCAGTTGCTTTAGCCGATAAAATTGCGGTGATGGAAAATGGAGATTTAAAACAGCTTGCATCACCGTATAAAATTAGTGCAAAGCCATCGAATGTATTTGTTGCTTCTTTCATAGGTGAGCCACCAATGAATATACTAAAGGCAAGAATAAATATCTCTGATAACTTATTAAAATTTGAAGTATTAAATGAACAAAATGAAAAAACATTCTCTATAAATTTTAAAAATGAAAATATTTCTAAAGAAAATTTAAATAAACTAAAAAACGATCAATTAATAATATTAGGAATTAGACCACATAAAATTTTCTTTAATAAAACAGAAACTAATTTCGATGGCAAAGCAAGAAGCTCCTCATATCACTGGTTAGGAGACCAGGTTCACATTGGTATTGAAATAAATGGATCCTCTATCATTGGTGTTGCAGATAGAAATTTTGAACCAAGCACTGATGTGAAATTAAATTTTCCTTTAGAGTCTATAAATATTTTTAATATCGAAACTGAAGAAGTAATTCTTAACGGATTATAATGCCTAAAGAGATTATTGTAGGATTAGATGCAGGAACATCATTAATTAAATTTGTAGCTTTTGATAAATATGGAAAGTACATCGACTCAGCATCAGTCGAAAATAAGGTTTATTATAGAGAGGGTGGCAAGGCTGAGCAAAATCTTGAAGAAACATGGATTAAAGTTATTGAAGCATTTAAATTGCTAAACAACAAAATTGATGGTTTATCTGAAAGAATAGAAGCTATTTGTATAACTGGGCAAGGGGATGGAACTTGGCCAATAGATAAAGATGGTAATCCTGTCGGTGATGCAGCTCTTTGGCTAGACGGTAGATCGGGTGAAATTATAGATAGTTGGAGAAATTCTGAAATAGGCCCAAAAATAACCGAAATTACTCATACAGGACTCAACCCCTCTATGCAAAGTGGGCAAATGTATCATATTTTTAAAAATGAACCTGAAAGATTTAATAAAATTAATAAGGTGATTAGATGTAAAGACTGGATATTTTATAAGCTCACCGGTGAATTAGTTACAGATATTAGCGAGTCATTTATGACATGGGGGTCACCAATCGAGAGAAAATACAAAGACGAGGTCTTTGAAATTTTTAATTTTAAGCAAATGAAAGAGAAATTACCTAATCCTGTTGATAGCACCGATTATATTGGAAAACTTTCTAGTCAATCAGCAAAAATAACATCTTTAAATGAAGGATTGCCAGTAGTACTAGCACCTGTAGACGTCGTATGTTCAGGTATAGGGAGTGGTTTTGTTGATAAAAAAAAAAAAATAGGCTGTACTATTTTAGGTACAGCTGGAATTCATATTTTCACAGATTTTGAAAATAAGAAACCTGATTTCAATAAACAACTTGGATACACTTGTTCTTTAGCAGGCTCTCCTGCAAATGCAAAAATGGTTTCAAATATGGTTGCATCACTAAACACCGATTGGCTTATAGAAATTTTTAATACCTTTTTTAAAGATATGAATGGAAGTGATCTTGGAAAAAAAAATATTCTTGAGTTATTTGAAAAAAATGCATCTTTGGCTGATCCTGCAAAAATATTTTATCATCCATTTATCTCTCCTAATGGAGAAAGAGGACCTTTTGTAAATGTCAAGGCTAGAGCACAATTTTTAGGTCTTAATACAACTACAAAAGTTTACGACTTAGTAAGAGCCTTGTATGAGTCTTTAGCTTATGCATGCAAAGATTGTTATTCGGAGTTTGGAGCTGATCTTGAGCTCCTTAGGTTAACTGGCGGTGCAAGTAATAGTTCTTTAGTAAGAAAAATTGTTGGTTCAGTTAATCAATTAGATACTCAGGTTATTGAAAACAGTGAACAAGGAGCTGCTGGTGCATGTATGGTAGGAATGATTGCTTTAAACGAAGCCAACTCATATGAGGACCTTAATAACAAATGGGTAAACCAATATCTTAAAAATGTTGAAAAATTTGATGAAAAATTATCAATTATTTATGAAAAAGGATTTTCTGTGTATAAGAAGGGATATGAAAATATGAGTGAATTTTGGAATTCAAATTATAATTTTCAAAACAAAATAAATGAAAATTAGTATTTACGGTGATAGTTTTGTTACATCTGGGATATTTAAATCAGCACTTATGAATCAAATTGGAAATGATCATAATTTTAAATTAAAAGATGTTAACTGGCCAGATACACCATTTCATAATGATTTTGGAGAGGGAAATTTTAGTAAAATTAAAGAATATCTCGGAAACGAAGAAGATGTAATAAATTTTATTGAAGATAGTGAGATATTGGTAACTGATCTTGCACCTGTAAGTGAGTCAATTTTAGATAAAGTAAAACATCTAAAATATATTGGTGTTTCAAGAGGGGGGCCGGTTAATATTGATATAGATGCTTGCAAAAAAAAATCAATTATTGTTGCAAATGCTCCTGGAAGAAATGCCTCTGCTGTAGCAGAGTTTACAGTCGCAAAAATTTTAGCACAAACAAGACTAATAACTCTAGGACACACCACATTAATGCAAGGTGAATGGAGAGGAGATTTATATCGCCTAGATAAAACTGGTAGAGAATTAAGTGAGTTAACTATAGGCCTCATTGGATATAGTCATATAGGAAAATTAGTAAAAAATTTATTAGTACCATTTGGATGTAAAATTATTTTTTCTGATCCGTATGTAGAACTAAACAAGGAAGATATCGCGGATGGTATAAAGAAAGTATCTTTAGAAAATTTATTAGAGACCTCAGATGTAGTATCTATTCATGCAAGAGTTACAAAAGAAACAGTTAATCTTATAGGGAAGAAAGAAATTTCTCTCATGAAAAAAGATTCTTATTTAATTAATACTGCTAGAGGACCATTATTAGATTACAAAGCACTTCATGATGCATTATCTAATGGAATGCTCAAGGGCGCTGCCTTAGATACTTTTTATGAAGAACCTTTACCAAAAAATCATATTTTTAAAAATTTAAATAATGTTACTATTACGCCTCATATAGCTGGTGCTTCTGTAAAAACAGCATATTACGCCGCTGAAGTTATAGCAAAAGATATTCGAAACTATATTGATGGAAAAAAACTCGTGAATAGGATCTGTTAAATGACAAAAAATGAAATAAAAATTAGAAAACAAATAATAGAAGCCTGCCTTTTAATGGAGAAAAAAGGCTTGAATCAAGGTAAAGCGGGCAACATCAGCGTTCGATGGAAAGATGGGATGCTTATAACCCCATCTGGCATTTCCTATGAGGGCATGAAAGCCAAAGATATAGTTTTTGTAGACTCTAAAACTAAACCTCATGGAATATGGAAGCCCTCAAGTGAGTGGAGATTTCATTTTGACATATTAAAAGCAAGAAAAGAATTTGATGCAGTCGTGCATAATCATCCTGCTTATGGTACAGGTATGTCGATCCTAAGAAAGGATATAAAAGCCTATCACTATATGATTGGTTTTTTAGGCGGAGACACAATTAAATGTTCTACTTTTGCACTCCCAGGATCACAGGAATTATCAGATGCAGCCTTAAAAGCTCTTAAAGGAAGGAAAGCATGTTTGTTAGCAAATCATGGTGCAATTACATGTGGTAAAAATTTAGATGAAGCAATGTTTTTGACTGAAGAATTTGAAATTTTATGTAAGCAAATAACTATTGCAAAACTAAACGGTAAGCCCCAATTGGTTGAAAAAAAACATATGAAAAAAATAATTGAGGCTATAAAAATGTATGGTAAATACTAATTCTTCATTTCCTCAGGAAGAATTAAAATCCTTTAAAGATATTTCTTTTAAACTTGGCTCGAATAGTCATTTAGTACAAGCCGCAGGAGGAAATACTTCTGTTAAGTCTGATGGAAGAATGCTAATTAAAGCATCTGGAACTTGGTTAATTAATTCTTTAGATAAAGATATTTTTGTTGAAGTTGATTTAAATTCCATTACTGAAAAAATAAATAATAGAAAAGAAGATAATTTTGTAGATGATATAATATCTAAAAATAATTTACATCCTTCATCCGAAACTTCATTTCATGCATTAATTAAGCATAAATATGTTCTACATGTTCATTCTACTGCAACAATTGCAAATGCAATTTCACAAAGTAGTGAGTCTGATTTGAAAAAATACCTCGATGAAGATTTCATCTTTGTTCCATACTGTCGTCCTGGTTTTACCTTAACAATGGAAATAAAAAAACTAATTTTACCCTCAACTAATATATTAATTCTCGAAAATCATGGATTGATAGTTGCGGGTGATGATATCGAGGATACCTATAAATTGCTTTTAAAAATTCATAAAAAATTAGATTTAATCAGAAATGAAAAATTAGCCTTCGATTATTCAGAGAAAATTACAAATATCGATGGTTATATTCATAAAAATACTGATAAATATAACTTATTCTCTACACAGAATGAAAAATTATTCTCACTTTTCCCTAAATCATTTTATCCAGATCATGTAATTTTCTTAGGTCCCGGCATACCTACATTTTTGGAGGAGAAAGAAGCAAATGAATTTATTCAAAATCTAAAAAGAAAGAATATTGATCTTCCTCCCTATTTAATTTTAAAATATAAAGGTCTTTTTGAAAACACTCTAGCAATTCCAGCTGCAAAAGAAATGATTGACTGTTTTTTGGAAGTGCTGTTAAGAATTGATTTATCAAAGTCTTTAAAATTTTTATCAAGTCAACAAGAGAGTGAATTATTGAATTGGGATATTGAGATATATCGTCAATCAATAAACTAATGTCACTTTTTCTAGGAATTGACTTTGGAACAACTGGTGTCAGAACTTCTATTATTAATAAAAATAAAAAAGAATTAATTAATTTTTCAGTTTCTATTGATAGCCCGATAAGTAAGGGGTCATTAGTTTATCAAAATCCAAGTTTATGGTGGAGTGCATTAATCAAAAATCTTACATTTCTAAAAACTAAAATAGAATTAAATAAAATTGAAAGATTATCAATTGATGGAACATCCGGTACAATACTTATAACCGATCATTTTGGTAATCCTTTAGATAATGCATTAATGTACAATGATGCTTCAGCTGTAAAAGAGTCTAAGTTAGTTGAGAGTATATCTGACAACCATCCAATTGTATCCACTTCTACTAATGCATTAGTAAGAGCATTATCATTAATCAATAAATTTAAAAAAGAAAAATATAGGATACTTCATCAAGCAGATTGGATAGCTTGTAAAATAATTAATGATTATATGTATTCAGATGAAAATAATGCTCTTAAACTAGGTTATGATTGTGTCGAAAGATCCTGGCCAAAATGGTTTGATCAGTTGCCTATTGAAATGAATAGCTTACCAAATATAAAAATACCAGGACAGTCCATAGGCGAATTAAGAAACTCTGAACTTATTGATTTAGGTTTTAGCAAAAAAACTATGGTTATAGCAGGCACTACTGATAGCATTGCAGCATTTTTAGCTACCGGAGCCAAAAATATAGGAGAGGCAGTTTCATCAATTGGCACAACTCTGGTGGTAAAAGCTATCTCAAATAAACCAATTTATAATAAGGAATTTGGGATCTACAGTCATCGTCTGGGCGAAAATTGGCTAGCTGGTGGCGCTTCCAATGTTGGAGGAAAAATTCTAAAAGAACTATTTTCGGATAGAATAGAGGAATTATCGAAAGACATAGACCCAAATAATTTATTGAATTTAAATTACTATCCTCTGGCACAAAAAGGTGAAAGATTTCCTTTTAACGACCCTAACAAATTACCGATTTTAGAACCTCGTCCTAATTCTGAGATTAAATTTTTTCAGGCTGTACTTGAGGGTATAACTAATGTTGAAAAATTGAGCTACAAAAAGATTTTAGAGATAGGTGGCAAATATCCTAAAACTATTTTCACAATAGGAGGTGGAGGAAAAAATATGAAGTGGAATGAAATTAGAAAAAAAATTCTAGGTGTGAAACTTAATAAGCCTATATCAAATGATGCTTCTTTTGGATCTGCTCTTTTAGCATTGGGTAATATTTTTTAAATGGTAAAAAAATTATTATCTCTTAAAGAAATTTCAGAATATTACGATACCTATTATTTTGATCAATGGGGAGTTGTTCATGATGGAATAAATATTTTTAATGAAGCAGAACAAGTTTTTTCATATTTACAGTCACAAAATAAAAAAATTTATATAATTAGTAACTCAGGAAAAAAATCTTCAGATAATACTGACCGTTTGATAAAAATGGGTGCAAAAAATATTTTAAAATCTCATTTAATTACATCAGGAGATGTATGTTTAGAATATCTAAAATCTAAAAGGAGCCCCTTTAAAAATATTGGAAATAAATATTTTGTGGTTGCAACAGATTACCCCTTATTACAAAACACAACATTTGAAAAGACGAGTTCTTTAGAAAATACTAACTTTCTTTTACTAACCTCCACTACTGGCTTAAAAAAAACTGATTTAATTGACGAAATTTTTAAGAAAGCTTTAGAAATGAAGTTGCCCCTAGTGTGCTCAAATCCTGATATTCTTGGTATTTCTGGCGAAAATATTCATCCCTCAACAGGAGACCTTGCAGTCAAGTACAAAAAAATGGGAGGACAAGCATTAATAATTGGTAAACCAAATATTGAAATTTTTCATTATGTTCAAGGTTTGTCCAATAGCAATAAATCGAAAACTTTAATGATAGGAGACTCTTTATTTAATGATATTGCAGGCGCCAATGGCTTTGGTATAGACTCATTATTAATTACCTCTGGAATTCATAAAGAAAAATTTATGAAAAATATACCAACGGACGATATAATTAATAATATAAAATCTGATTTTCAAATTACTGGAAAGCCAGACTATATAATGGATAGACTTAAATGACATTTGATTTTAGTGAATTCAAAAACAAAAAGATTATTGTTACGGGTTCAAGTACAGGTATCGGTTTTGAGACAGGTATTGAATTTTTAAACTTGGGATCTAATGTAATTTTTCATGGTAACCAATCAATTAATGATCTTGAAGCTAGAGTAAAAACCAAATCTCAAAGTCAAAATTTTAAAATATTCAAATCTGATTTTACAGAATTATCTCAAGTAGATGATTTTATGAACAATGCTATAAATTATTTAGATGGCCTAGATATATTAATTAATAATGCTGGAACAATGGTAGGAAGATATCAATTAGATACAATCAGTGAAAAAGATTTTTTAAAGATTTTTGATCTCAATGCCAAATCAGCATATTTTGCAACAAAAAGTGCGTGCACAATTTTCAAAAAACAGAATTATGGAAATATTATTAATGTATCAACTATCAGTGCGAGAACAGGAGGCAGTGCAGGGTCAAGTGTATATGCTGCGTCTAAAGCTTTTGTTTCAGGAATTACTAGATCGCTTGTTTCAGAATTATCACCTTACAATATAAGAATAAATGCTATTTCACCTGGTACAATTGCTACAAAGTTTCATGAACAATATTCTACACCAGAAAAATTAGAAGCAACTAGATTAAAAATACCGATGAAAAGACTTGGCACCGCAAAGGATTGTGTAGGGCCTATAATATTTTTATCTTCTGATGCAATGAGTGGTTACATAACCGGACAGATCTTAGAGATAAATGGGGGACAGTTTATTTCATAATGTCTAGAATACTATCGATAGGGGCCGGTGTTATGGGAACTGCAATTACGATTCCTGCAGTTACAAATGGGCATGAGGCCAAAATTGTTGGTACAAGTCTCGATGAGGAAATAATCGACTCAATAAATAAAAATTCGGTTCATCCTAAACTCAATGTTCAATTAACCAATACATCAGCACTTTTGTTCAATCAAATGACACAAGAAGATATTGATAACTCTGATGTTATTGTTATAGGCATAAATTCATCAGGGATTGACTGGTTTATTGAATTAATAAAAAATTTTAAAGTTGTTAATAAGAAATTTCTTATTGTCACAAAAGGTCTTTACATGAATGAAAAAAAAGAATTAGATATTTTTCCTAACAAAATCAAAAATGAAATTAAGCAAGATTTAAGTTTAACTGCAGTTACTGGTCCATGTAAAGCTATAGAGTTAGCAAAAAAAAACTTAACAAATATTTGTTTTGTAAATTCTGATTTAGACACTGCTATAAATTTAGCAAACTTATTTAAAAATGATTATTATGTAATTAAATCACAATCTGATTTGTTAGGTGCAGAACTTTGTGCCGCATTAAAGAATGTATATGCAATTGCAGTTGGATATTCGCAAACATACTTTTCAAAAGAGGAGAAGATATTTAATCCTGAGTCGGCGCTTTTTTCACACTGTGTAAATGAAATGAGCCATCTTGTTACTTTAATGGGGGGTCTCCCAGAAACAGTTTTTAGTTTATCAGGACTTGGAGATTTACACGTCACATCTGGAACTGGAAGAAATGGTCTATTAGGTAATCTATTAGCTAAGAGTAGGACCTATGACGATATTATAAATAAAGAATTAAAAAATGAGACAGTTGAAGGAGCACAAACAATTAAGGACTTAGAACATTTATTCAAAAAACTTGTAAAAGACCATAAATTACCAATTTTAGAAAACTTAGTATTATGTATATGCCAAAACGAAAAACTCAATATACCTTGGAAGGATTTAAATATATAATTTAAAAATGCTTAAAAAAATTGTTGTTGGAGCCGACCATCTAGGAAAAGAGCTTAAAGACAAAATCAAAGACCATTTAGTTTCTAAAGGAATAGAAGTCATGGATGTAGGAATTAATGATGACTCACAAGTTGATTATCCTGACGTTGGCAAGACCTTGGCTCAAAAGATACAAAATAATGAATTTGAGAGAGGGATTTTAGTTTGTGGTACTGGTGCAGGAATGGCTATAGTTGCCAATAAGTTTTCAGGAGTAAGGGCTGTTTGTGTAAATGATGCTTATACAGCAGAAAGATCTATTGCCAGCAATAATGCACAAGTTATTACCTTTGGTGCCTTAGTTACAGGAATTCCTAACGCCATTATGTATACAGATATTTGGCTTAAGAATAATTTTCAGTCAGAGAGATCTGGTAATAAAGTTGAAAAAATTAATCAATTAGATAATTAACTTTTAATCTTAAAGTATTTAAAGTTTACTTTCCTTTTTTTTAAAAAGTTTTCCAAACTTTTATCAAAGTAAGGGCCTGCAAAAAAACATTTTTCGAATTCAGATAAGTCAGCTTGTATATTCATCGCTTTTTTTCCTATTTTGGTAGTATCACAAAGGTAATATTTCTTTTCTGCATTAATCATCTGAATTGCTTTTGTTCTAAATACATCTTCATCATGAGTATATAGCTTCGTACCATCCAATGAAGAAGAGGACATAAATAAATAATGGCACGGTATTTGCGAAGCAGTATTTTCTGTAGACAGTCCTAAAAAGCTTCCAGTTGGACGGTTATATCTACCACCCAATGAAATAATTTTAATTTTTGGATTACTACTAAAAATATTTATTAGTTTAATATTATTTGTTACAACTGTTGTTCCCTCAAAGTATTTTTGAAAATTTGCAAATTGTAGACAAGTAGTACTATCATCAATCCCTACAAATGTATTTGGTTGTATGATTTTAACTGCTTCTTCTGCAACCTTTATTTTAGAGTGTATATTTAATTTTGCCCTAACATCATGAAAGTATTCAAGAGTAAATATTTGACTAGATGATAAGATTCCTTTTTCTTTTTTTATGACACCTCTTTTAGTAAATTCTTCAATATCCCTATGGATTGTCATGGTACTAACTTTTAACTTTTTAGATAAAGACTTAATGTCAATCTGACCTTCGCTGATTATGTCCTCAATAATTATAGAAAGTCTGTTTTCTTTTAAATCCATTGAATAAGTATAATTTATTCCTTAACAGTTCCTAGAGTTAACCCCCTTACAAAATGTTTTTTAACCATTAAAATCAATATAAATACTGGAATTATTGAAATAGTTGTGAAAGCAGCCATCATATCCCAACTAGGAATAGTTTTAAGTATAGATGCCTGCACGGGAATGGTTTTTACGTTCATTTGTCCAATCATTAATGCACATATAAATTCTGTCCAACTAAATATTAAGGATAAGATAAAAGTAACAGCCATACCACTTTTTGCACAAGGTATAACCAATCTGTGAAGAATTTTTATTTTACTAGCACCGTCTATATAAGCATTTTCATCGATCTGTTTTGGCACCTCATCAAAAAAACTTTTTAATAAAAGAACTGCTAGAGGTAAATTTATAAAAGTATGAACTAATATAATTCCAATGTAAGTATCAAGAAGATTAATTCTTTCATAAACAAAATATATGGGAATAGCAATTGATACTAGCGGCATCATTCTTGCACTTAATATTGAAATTATTAAATATCTTTTAAATTTAAAATTTACTCTAGAAATATAATACCCAGCATAAATTCCAATTATTAATGTTAGTGAAGATGACCCTAAACCAATAATTAAACTATCTATTATTCTAGATGTTAAAAATAACTCACTATAGGAAGGGTCAAATTTAAAAAAGTTTGAAAATCCAAAGACTCTTTCATAAGCTGAAAAATCTATATCAAAGAAAAATAATTTAGGGGGCAGTGCAAAAAGATCTATATTATTTTTAAATGAAGATGTAATTAAGAAAAATATCGGGAAAATAAAAATTAAAAGTATGATGTAGGATGAAATTTTTTTGATCAAACTACCTTACTGTTTAACTGACCCTAATGTCAGTCCTCTTACCAAGTGTCTTTGGACTAATAATATGAAAATAAAAGCAGGAATAATTGCAGCAGTACCTAACGCGGCCATATTATCCCAAGCTGTTCCAGTCGATGTGACAAAGGATGTCGAAACAACAGGAATTGTTTTAAGTCCTGTTTGTGTGAGCATTAAGACAAAGATAAACTCCGTCCAACTAAAAATAAAACAAAGAACTGCAGTTGCAGCTATGCCACCTATAGCAAGAGGAACTATTAATCGCCAAAATACAAAAAATCTTGTTGCTCCATCTAATAAAGCAGCTTCATCAATATCCTTTGGTATGTCATCAAAAAAACTTTTCATAAGTAGAACAGCTAGGGGCAAATTCATTAATGCATGAATAATAATGATACCCAAGTGCGTATCCATTAAACCGATATTTTTGTAAATAAAAAACATTGGAATTGCTACAGCTACCGGGGGCATCATTCTTGTTGATAAAATCCACCCCATAAAATGTTGTTGGCCCCTTATTGGTATTCTTGACAGAGAATACGCCGCTAAAATTGATATTAACATTGCTAAACCTGTTGAGCCTAGGGCAATAATTATACTGTCTACAAGGTTTGGCATCATATAAAAATCACCACCACCTGGTCTAACTGCACCCATATCCTCCACATAAAGAAAGCGGGATATCCCAAATACTTCCTCATAAGCAGAAAAGGAAACTTCAAAGTCAAATAATTTTGGAGGTAAGGCAAAAATATCTTTATCTTTTTTTATTGAAACAGTAATCCAGAAGTAAATTGGAAAGAAGAAAATCGCTGCAATTAACCAGCCTAAAACCTGTTTTAAAACTTTATTCAATCTTTTACCATTTAACCTTTGCAAAATGAATAAATGCATTTCCAACTATTAAAATTACTATCAGAGAAAATAAACTAATCGTTGCACCATAACCCCATTGCACAAAGGTAAATCTTTGCCATGAATATAAGCTTAGTGTGTAAGTAGCAGTACCAGGTCCTCCTGACGTTAGCACAAATACATAATCTACCATTCTCCATAAATCTATCCCTCTTATTAAAACTGCTACAGCAATTACTTTGTGAAGCATCGGCAATGTTAATCTTCTAAAAACTTGAAAGGGTCTTGCCCCATCTATCACAGCTGACTCAAAGGGCTCACTTGGTAAAGACCTTAATCCAGCAACTAATATTAAAACCATAAAAGGTGTCCATTGCCAAATATCGACAATCATTACTCCCCAAAGTGCTAGTGTTGGATCTGAAAGTATCGTGTCCTCTGGTCCGATTAAGCCAATAGACTTCAATAACCATGGTATCAAACCATAATTAGCATCCTCCATAATTAAAAATATCATTCCAGCAATGGCAGGAGGTATAACTAAAGTAAGAGTTAATATGGATCTTATAATTCCAAATCCTGGATCATCTGAGTCAATTAGTAAAGCAATTCCCATTCCTAAAACAAGTTGAATTAATAAACACATAAAAGTGTAATATAAGGAAACCTTTAAAGAACCCCAGAAAACCCCATCTGTGAATAATCTTATCCAATTATCCCAACCAACAAAAAGAAGGGCCCTTTTTGCAGGAACAAACTCATGAAAGCTGAGATATATGTTGTAAAAAAAGGGGATAATGGCAAAGACGATTAGCATCGTGATTAAAGGTAAAAGCCAAGGAAGAGAGCTGTCAGAATTCATAAAACTTGGCAAAGAATAAGACTTTTGAGAACTCATTGTGAGACTATACACTTATATTCAGAAGTGTTTATTTTAAAATGTTTGTATCTTTAGTGTTAAAGATTCCCCCATTTTTTGATTTACGAATATGTCAACATAATAAATAAATAATTTGTTAATAACTGTCTAATCTTACTTGATAAGGAACTTGTATTATGCAAAAATTTAATACATCGGAGGGATATTCATATGCGCGATATGTATAGAAAAATGCACCTTGCAAACGTCGTAGGCAAGTATGTGAACGGTAGTATGAAGAGAAGAGATTTTCTTAAAAATGCCGGAATGCTTGGACTAGGAGCTGGTTGTTTGGGCACAATGGGAACTATGAGTAGGAAGTTTATTCCACAAGCTCATGCTGGTTCTCACATTGAATGGAGAGGGGATATGATGGACTGGCTAAGAGATGTATCATCTCCTTTTAGAGGCCAAACAGTTTCTTTGGCAACTGAGTCAACTCCTCCATCTAATGCGATCAACACTACTTTAAAACCTTTTTTTGAAGAAGTAACAGGAATTAAAGTAAATATTGAGGTTTTACCTTTAGAGCAAGTTTTACAAAAACTAACTTTAGACGTTGCCTCTGGATTAGGAACTTACGATACTTATTACTTAGATCAAAGTTGGATGGCAGCTTTTAGGGGCGATGCAGAAGATCCTCGTGAGCTTTATGCAGCAAAGCCTGACTTAGCTATGCCTAATTATAACTTTGACGATTTCTTAGGACCTCTTGTAGATGGTATTTCCATGTATGACGGTACTATGGTTGGAGTTCCATACGACATTCCTGTCTTTATTATGATGTACAGAGATGACGTTTATAAAGAGCTCGGATTAAGTGTTCCAAAAACATTTGATCAGTACATGAGCAATGCTCAAAAAATTCAGGCAGCAAAGCTTGGACACCTAAACCCAGATGGAAGACCAATCTACGGAACTAACGGTCAAATGAAATCTGGTCACTACAGTTTAGAATGTGACTGGACTATGTTTGCATGGGCTTTTGGCGGTTCAATTACTAACCCAGATGGCAGTTTTGCCGGTAATGATGCTAACGGTTTAGCAGGAATGGATTACTGGACTAAACTAAAAGAATATATGCCCTCAGGTGTTACAGGTTGGACTTGGGACGGACAAGGTCAAGATATCCTTCAAGGAGGATCTGCTCAAACCATTTCATGGGGTGAGTTTTTCCCTTGGTGGGACTCAGATGAATCTGCTGTTCAAGGAAAAATGATGGCAGCTGCTTGCCCAGCTCCAGCTAGTCCATTGAGGGCTACTGGTGATTGTGGATATGGTGAAATACCTGGTGTCGCACACCAAGGTGGATCATCACTAGCGGTGTCAAAATACTCTAAGAACAAGGATGCTGCATGGTTGTTTGCTCAGTGGGCAACTAGCTATGAGACACAAGTCTATATCACTGCACTTGGTGGTGGTACAGGGCCAACTAGAGCTGCTGTTTATGATGATGAGAGAGTTAAAGCTAATAATAGAAGCGGTAACGGTACAACTCGTCACTTAGATGTCGTTAGAGATGCTATCTTTAATGATATGGGCTCAGAGCCAGATCTTCCAGAATGGGCTGATATGTCTAGTAACATGATACCTATCGAACTTGGAAGGTATTGGGCTGGAGAGCACGGATCAGCAAAAGAGTGCCTAGACACTATTGCTAAGAACTTCAACAAAACTGTTGGAGTCTAGTTAATTAAAAAATTACTAGGGCGATAAATATCGCCCTAGTAAAAGATAAGCAATAAATTAATAGATGACAAAACCTCTTGCTGTAATCACTGGAGCCAGTTCTGGAATTGGAGAGGCTACTGCAAAAGCTTTTTCAAATGCTGGTTACCCAACATTATTACTTGCTAGACGCATAGAAATAATGGAATCCTTTAATCTTAAAAATTCTATTTGTAAAAAAATTGATGTTCGTGATAGAGATGCTTTAGTTTCTGCAATCAGAGAAGCAGAAAAACAATATGGTCCAACAGATATGATGTTTAATAATGCTGGTGTTGCAAGACTGGCTGATATAAGTACCCAAGACCCGTCAGAGTGGGACGAGATGATTGATGTTAACACCAAAGGCGTGATGAATGGAATATATGCGGTTATGAAAGATATGAAGGCACGTCAATCAGGCACCATAGTTAATATGAGTTCGATTGCAGGACGTAAAGTTTACGGAGACCATACAGTTTATTGTGGAACCAAATATTTTGTGCATGCTATTTCTGAGAGTATTCGAGGATATCTATCTCCTCACAATGTAAGGGTAATTGTTTTATCTCCTGGAAACATTGAGGCGGAGGTTTTAAACGGCATTACAGATCCAAATACACTAGCAGCATATAAAGAAAATATTGAGAGAATTGGTGGAAGAATAAGCCCTGATTATGTCGCCAAAACGATCCTCTTTGCATATGAGATGCCACAAAAAGTAATTATGCAAGAGATAGTAGTAACTCCAACAAAACAAGACTATTAATTATGGGCAACCTTGTTATTGGTGTAGATAGTTCTACACAATCAACTAAAGCTATAGCATGGGATAAAGATGGATCAAACATTGCAGAAGGAAGATGTGATATTCCTCTTAATAATCCTAGTTTAGAAAAATTTGAACAAAATGTTGAAGATTGGTGGAACGCATTTTGTGTTTCTTGCAATGAATTAAGTAAAAAAATCAATATGGATGAGGTTGATGCTTTAGCAATTTCAAATCAAAGAGAAACTCTCGCAAAATTAGATAGAAACGGTAAAGAAATTTATCCAGCAACAGTTTGGATGGATAAAAGATCAGTTGATGAGGTGGAGGAATTAAATGAAATTATGGGTGGTAATCGAATTCATGAGATTACTGGAAGGCCAAAAGATCCTTGCCCTTGTTTATATAGAATATTTTGGCTAAAAAAAAATGAGAGAAAAATATTTGAACAAGTAAATTGTTTTGCAGATGTTCAATCTTTTTTGGTTCATCGTTTATCAGGTGAATTTAACACAGGTTGGATAAGCTCAGATCCTCATGGAATGTTTGATGTTGTCAATAAGTGTTGGTCAGATGAAATTCTAAAAAATTTAGAAATTGATGAAACAAAGTTACCTAAATCTTATAAACCCGGATCCTTGATTGGCAAAGTTTCATTAAAAGCATCAAAAGAAACAGGACTTAGGGAGGGTTTGTCTATATACGCTGCTGGAGGTGATGGTCAATTAGCTGGTTTAGGAACAAATTGTACAAAGTCTGATCGTGCATATATTAATCTTGGCACAGCTGTTGTATCAGGAGTGTGGTCTCAGAATTATAAAATCTCTAAGTATTGGAGGACAGAAATAGCTGCCCACGGGGAGGGATATATTTTTGAAAATGTCCTACTGTCAGGTGCCATCCTTGTAAATTGGTTTGTAGATCAATTCATACAAGGGGATAGGAAAGATAAAAACTTTTTTAATAATTTGGAAAAAGAACTTAACAAAATACCTATTGGAAGCGAGGGTCTAATATTACAACCCTATACTGGAGGAGTAATGGATCCATATTGGGACTCATATGCAAGAGGGATTGTAGCTGGATTAAGTATAAGCCATACACCCTTTCACATGTATAGAGCTATTTTAGAGGGATTGACATTAGACTCTGTTTTTAGAACTCAAAATATTGAAAAAGAGACAGGTATATACGTAAAAGAATATTTAGCAATTGGTGGTGGTGCTAATAGTCCTGCATGGGTTCAAATGCTTGCTGATGCGTCAGGAAAAAATGTATTAATAGCAGATACTGTTGAAGCCTCTTCTTTAGGTGCAGCTATGATCGCTGCTTATGGTGCTGGGTGGTATGGAAGTATAAAAGAGTCTGCAAATAAAATGAGCGGAAAAACAAGATTAATTCAACCAAACCCTGAAAATAGGTCAAGATATGAGGACCTAATTAGTATTTATCAAAATGTATATGACTCTAATAAATCAATTAACAAATCTCTTGTTGAATTTACAGAGAAATATAAATCATGAGTAATTATAATGGCGTAATCGACGAGCTAATCAAGGGGGGGTGGACCAATCCTGAAGATCAAAAAAAATATGGTATACCCATAAAAAAAATTGAGATTAGAAAAACTTTAGATGGGCTTGAAAAAGATTTAATTAAATCGCTCCATTCAGATCAGAGACTTTTAATTGTAAGTGATCCTATTACTCACAATGCTATGGGTTCAAGAATATTTAAAAACATCAAAGGAAAAGTTAATGTTGATGAATATATATGGGAAAATCCCTCTTCAAGTATTGAGGGCGTAGAGCACCTAAGAGAAAAAATAAAAGATTATGATGGAATGATTGCGGTAGGTTCTGGAACTGTAAGTGATAGCATCAAGTATGCAACATTTTTAGAAAAAAAAACTTACTCTGTTTTTGCAACAACTCCAATGAATGCTTATACAACCGGTACAGCTTCAATCTCATTTAATGGAGTTAAAAAATCCCTAGTGGCCCATTATGCACAGGGAGTTTTTTTTGATTTGGAAGTATTAAGTAATTGTCCAAAAAGATTAACCGCAGCTGCTTTTGCAGATGTCATATGCAGAACCACAGCACAAGTTGACTGGTTGATGTCCAACAAACTTTTAGAAACAGATTACCAATCAACCCCATATTCTTTGTTGGCTTTGTATGAAGGTGATATGATTCAAAATGCCTCTTCAATAGCTGAGGGCGATATTAACTCTTTAGCTTTACTTACAAGAATATCTGCGATCATGGGTTTAGGTACCTCATTTACCCAAACAACACATGTGGGAAGTATGGGAGAGCACGGCATTTCTCACTATATTGATATGTTTGCAAAAGATTTACACCCAGGCACTTCTCATGGCGAACAAGTTGGAATTGCTACAATTAGTATTTCAAAATTTCAAAACGCTATCTTAAATAAAGATACACCTCCAATAATTTCCCCTACAAAAATTCCAGAGGAGGAAATAGTTCACAAACTTGGAGAACAAATGTTAGTTAATATAAAAAAAAATATGAAACCAAAACTATTTGACCAAAAAAAAACAGACCTCATTAATAATTTCTTTGAAAAGAAATGGATTGAGTTTGTTCAACCATTAAGAGAGAAAATGTTAGACTACAATATCATATGGAACGCCATGGGGAAATGTGGTGCCTTGCGAACCCCAGAGGACGCTAAACTTGATAGTATTTTTTACAAAGATGCACTAAGATATGCAAGATTCATTAGAGATCGTTACACCATTCTTGATTTAGCTGGTGATAGCAATCAATTAGATGAGCTAATAAATGTCTGAAGTAGAATATAAAAACATCAAAAAAAACTTCGGATCTGTCGAAGTTCTTAAAGACATCAATCTTAATATAGGTAATCAAAAATTTGTAGTTCTTCTAGGCCCTTCTGGATGTGGTAAAACTACTCTTTTGAGAATGACTGCTGGACTTGAGTCCATATCCAGTGGAGAAATTTTTATAGAGGGAGGTGTTATTAATAACATTCACCCAAGAGACCGCGATATTGCAATGGTATTTCAAAACTACGCTCTTTATCCTCAAATGAATGTATTCGATAATATAGCATTTAGTCTTCAAATAAGAAAAATGGGGACCCAAGAGATAAAAGATAAAGTGGAATGGGCAGCATCAGTTTTAAATTTAACTGAGTACCTGAAAAGAACCCCAAAGGAGTTATCTGGAGGTCAGCGCCAAAGAGTTGCTATGGGAAGAGCTTTAGTAAGAGATCCTAAAGTGTTTTTATTTGATGAGCCTTTGTCAAATCTTGACGCTAAATTACGTGCACATATGAGATTGGAAATTAGAAAATTACATAATCAGCAAAACGCTACTACAATTTATGTTACCCATGATCAAATTGAGGCTATGACAATGGCAGATGAAATTGTCATTATGAATAATGGAATAATTGAACAAATCGCTAGCCCAAACGAAATATATGAAAAACCAAATAATTTGTTTGTTGCAGATTTTATTGGCTCCCCAGCTATAAACTTGTTAAAAGGAACAGCTACTGACAAAAAAACCATCAAACTTAAAGATCAAGAACTTTCACACTCTAAACAAAATATTATAAATAATCAGAATGTAGTTTATGGAATTCGACCAACAGATATAAATATTGATCCCAGCTCAAATTTAAAAGCAGAAGTGGTATTAGTAGAAACAACTGGTTCCGAGACTCATATTATTACGATGCTTGATGATAATGAATTTAGAGTTGTTCAATCAGGTGGGCGTTCTTCAATTAAAAATGGTGATACTATACCTCTTTCCATAGATATAGAAAAAGCTCATATTTTTGATCAATCATCATCAAAAAGAATTGATTAATCTCTGAGAGATTTTCTATGAAAAGTAAATTTACCGATAAAGATGCAAAACTATATATAAGTAAATTTGCAAAAAAAGGTGTACCTAAAGACCTCGCGTTAAGGATATATACGACCCAACTTTTGGGAAATGACCCAACTGTAGTTCTTCATGGTGGAGGAAATACCTCTGTAAAATCTTCTATCAAAACTCTTTTAGGAAAAGTAGAAAAAGTAATCTATGTCAAAGGAAGTGGAAAAGATATGGGTGATATTGAAGAAGACGGATTTCCTGCTCTAGAAATGGAAAATCTTTTAAAGATGAGAAAATTAAAAAACTTGGACGATTTTCAAATGGTTAATTATCAACGTAAATATATGCTTGATACCTCTTTTCCTAATGCCTCAGTAGAAACTCTATTACATGCTTTTTTACCTCATAAATTCGTCGACCACTCTCATTCAAATGCAATTCTTTCCTTGATCGATCAACCAAATCCAGAAAAGTTTTGTAAAAAAGTTTTTGGAGACGAGATGGGTATCGTGCCTTACATAATGCCAGGTTTTGAATTAGCAAAAAAAGCCTCTGAAGTCTTTGAACAAAACACAAGTGTTAAGGGATTGATATTACTAAATCACGGTATCTTTACTTTTGCTGATGACGCAAAAGAAAGTTATCTGAGAATGATCCGATATATTACAAAAGCAGAAAGAGAACTCTCAAAAAATTCTAAAACAGTAGTCGTTAGAAAATATTCTGAAAAAAAAATTAGTATAAGCAGCGCAGCTAGTGTAATCAGGCAACAGATTTCAAATCAAGTCAATGATGATTTTGAAAGGAAGATTGTGCACTTTTATAAACCTCAATTCTTTGAAGAAATTTTCTCTCATAAAAACTATAAAATATTTACTCAACAAGGCCCTGTTACACCTGACCATGTCATTAGAATAAAATCAAAACCACTAGTTATAGATTTAACTAAAGAAAAAATAACTAATATTGAAAAAACTATTGTTAAGGCAGTTCAAAAATACAAAGAAGATTACAAAAAATACTTTAATAGAAATTCCAAATACAATCCATCAGCTACTATGCTAGATCCTTGTCCAAGATTAATTCTCATTAAGGGTATGGGAATTTTTTCAACAGGTACCTCATTTAAAGATGCAAAAATAGCAATGGATGTAGGTTTAAATTCTCTATCAGTAATTCTTGAGGCTTCTAAATATGGAACTTTTAAATCAATACCTGAAAAGGAAATTTTTAGAATGGAGTATTGGCCGCTAGAATTAGCTAAAGTTAAGATATCCTCTCAAAAGCTTAAAGGACAAGTTGCTGTTATTACAGGGGGTCTTGGTGGTATCGGTTATGCCACAGCAAAAAAATTTCAAAAAGAAGGTGCTGACGTCGTTCTTATAGATATCATTGATCCTAAGAAAATTAATATAGATCTTAAAGGAATGAAATATATTAAATGCGATATCACAAAAGAAAATAATGTAAAAAAAGTCTTTGATGAAATATCAACAATATATGGCGGTGTTGATATATTAATATCAAATGCAGGATTTGCTACAGTGGAGTCTTTAGAAAAATTATCTAAGCAGCAATTTGATAAAAGTTTTGATTTAAATCTCTTTGCCCACCATTACTTTGTAAAACACGGTGTAGAGATTATGAAAAAACAACAAACACGAGGTGTTGCCCTATTTAATATTTCAAAACAGGCAGTAAACCCAGGAAAAAATTATGCTGCTTATGGTTTAACAAAAGCAGCCCTGATGTTTCTAATGAAACAATATGTAGTGGAATATAGTCAATACGGAATTAGATTTAATGGTGTCAATGCAGATAGAATACGAAGTGGTTTAATGACCCCGGAAATGATAACAAAAAGATCAAAAGCAAGAGGTCTTACTATCGAACAGTATATGTCTGGTAATTTATTAAAACAGGAGGTAAAGGCAATTGATGTCGCTGATGCCTTTTATCATCTGGCGCTATCTCAAAAATCTACAGCAGCTATAATTACAGTTGATGGTGGAAATATAGAGTCATCTTTTAGATAAAATAATTTATCTATAAATTCTCTTTAAGTTTAAACCAAGTTTTTTAAATTTTTTTCTAAAACTATAGAATTGTTTATTATGTTTAGCTGAATTTTGTTTAAGGACTAATTTTTGGTAATAATGAACCATTTCGTGCCCTAATATTTCAACAAATTCTTGGAAATTTTTAAACTTATTATGAATATTTATTCTGTAACAATACTTTGTGGCATAAGGATTAAATTCAAAAAGGCCTAACGCTCCATGCATTCTCCTAATAGTTATTTTAGGATTTTTTAATTGATTATTAAATATCTCTCTATTAAGTATTTTATAGACTGATGGAATTTTATTAGCTCTAGGCTTAAAAACCCTTTCATCTCCATAATGTTCAATGAGTGTTGCTAAACTTTTTGTTCTAGGCATAAATCTAAATTACAAATAAAGTTTATGTATAAAAATTCAAGTTATTTTAATTAGGATTTTTGTACAAATATTCTAAAAATAAAATTACGTCCTCATACTTTTCATCTGGTATGTCTTTGTAGCTATAACCATATTTTTCTTTAATGCTCAAAGCAAGATGAGCATATGCATTTCTGCCTTTTGGATGAAAAGAAGATGGTCTTAAAAGAGGCTGAAGTTTGTCACCTGTTGATTGAATCTTATCCCATATTTTTTTTCTATTATCCTCATTCAAAGTGATATTCCACCAGGAAAAAATATATCTATCAAGATTCTAACTATAGCAAAGCCTATTCCACAAAAAATGATAATAGTAATTAATTGTTTATTCATCATGATATATATAAATACATATTATGAAGAAGTTTATCATTATTTTCTCTTTAATAATGCCAAATATGAGTTTTGCAGAAATTTTAGATAAATTTTCGCTTGCCTGTATTTGTGATAAGAACATTAATGCACTTAAGTATTTTGACTGTAAACAAAAAGTTTCTGGAACACAATTAGACTTATTGGAAGACGAAATCAATAAAGATAAAATTTTAATATACAGTAGTTTTGATCAAAAAAAATATAAGCTAACTGAAAAGGATTCTAGATATATTTTTAATTATGAAACAGAAAATTATATTTCTCTTCTATCAATTAATAATAATTTAGATTTGGTTTTTTCTATTTCTTACAAAGAGTTTGATAAAAATTGGTCTTATGATTTAAAGTGTGTTTCTTTAAAAAAAGAGTAAGGTCACAAATCCTATAGATGATTGCTAAAAATTTTATAATTCCATTTTTTGTATCTTTAATTGGATTTGTGTTACTTGTTTCAATGGACTCAGTAATCAAAATACTAGGTAATAGTTATTCTGTTTTACAATTGTTATTTTTAAATGCACTCTTTTCTTTAATACCTTTATCTTATTTTGTTATTAAAAATCATGGTTTTAAATTTTATAAAAATCAAAACTACACTTTTCAAATTACTAGAGGTATAGTCCATACAGTTGGTTTCCATTTTGTTTTAAAAGGAGTTTTGCTTCTTCCCCTTTCAATCGTATATCCTGTATTATTTACATCGCCTTTAATGCTCTTAGTCATGTCGCATTTTTTCCTAAGCGATAACATAAATTTAGTAAGAGTGATGGCAATATTAATTGGTTTCTTAGGAGTAGTAATATCAGCAGAGCCTTTTGGTTCGAGTGGTTTATCGTTTCAAGGAGTTTTATTTGTATTTATTGGTGCATTTTGCATTGCAATTACTCACTTAATAACACGAAAATATAATCATTTAACATCCTCGTATTCTGCAGCCTTCTTTAGTATGGCTGTAAGTGCAATCATTTTCTATTTTTCAACAAAATTTCATTTCGAAGTAATGACTCTTCATGACTTATTTTTGTCATTATTAGGAGGAGTTTTTGCAGGTCTAGGTGTCAGCGCAATTATTTATGGATCAAGAACACTGCCATCGTCTGTATTTGGCCTTACAAGTTATTTTCAAATAATTTATGGAGTGTTTTTAGGCTGGATTATTTTTAGTCAATTACCTTCAATATATAATTATATTGGAATAATAATTGTTATTTTTGCAGGTCTGCTGCTTTTTTATTTTGATAAAAGTAAAAATGAAAGTTAGAGAGTTGATATCAATAATTGTTTTATATTTCATATCGTATCTAATTTTTATATTTCCATTTGATGTCTTGTCTTCTTGGTTGGGCAAGCCTACTTCGATATTTGAAGCTATAATAAGCACTACAATAGTTTTCTCCCTTTGTCTTTACTACTTTAGATCTAAAAGCACTAATAAAATTATCAAATTTTTTGTTTATGAGGGTTTTGGTATTGGGACAGTATCATTTTTCCTTATATTGCCTTTCATAGTGGTAGAATATTTCAATATTATAAATAATTATAAATTAGCAGTTATTTTTTTTGCTTTACAGATACCATGTATTATCTATGGATATGTAAATTCAAGAAAAATTAAAATAAAAAATATTTCTATAAAGTCAGATTTAATCAATAAAAGTATTAAATTTGTTTTTATTAGTGATGTACACATAGGTTCAAATCATTCCTCCTACTTAAAAAAAATTGTATCTGAAATAATTAAGCTCGATCCAACTTTTTTAATTATAGGGGGTGACTTAATTGATAGTAGCTCATTTAAAATCAACGATCTGAAAGAGTTAAAAAAATTAAAAAAACCTGTCTATTTTGTTACAGGTAACCATGAATACTATATTCAAAATTCACAAAAACATCTTGATGAATTACACACTGTAGGAATATATACCTTAAATAATGAATCTTTACAGATACACGGACTAAATTTAATTGGTATCTCTGACAACATTAATAACAATTTAAAAATTAATTTTTTTGATAAACTATTTCAAAAAGAATTATTTAACATTTTAGTGGTTCACAAACCTTCAATTTGGAAAAATGTTTCAACAAAAGCTAATTTAATGCTCTCAGGCCACACACATAATGGGCAAATTTTTCCTTTTAATTTTGTTGTAAAATTACAATTTCCTGAAAATTATGGATTTTATACTAGAAACAATAACCATTTATATGTGAGTTCTGGATCAGCAACTTGGGGTCCAAAAATAAGGATAGGATCTAACAATGAGATTATTCGCATAGAATTAAAAAATTAATAATTTCTCTGTTGGATATCGTTTAACATTATGTATTCTTTTTTGATGAGAGTTATCATCTTTTCTTTTTTGTTTATTAGCACACTCTTCGCTGATAATCATATTTTAGAGCAAGAAAACTTCGAAGCTTGGCAATTTACTTGTGTTTCTGAACAAAACCAAAAAATTTGTGATTTGAGAGAACTTGTATTTGACTCTAATACAAATGAAGTTGTCAGTTACCTTTCTATAACTATTAATCCTGAAAATTTAACACAAATGCAAATAGCATTTCCTCATGCAGTTAATTTGAAAAGCCCTGTTAAATTACAAATAGATGATAATGATCCACTTGATCTCAATTACGCCTATTGCAATCAAAGTGCATGTTTTGTAGCAGAAATAATTGGAGAAAATTTTGTAAACTTTTTCAAAGCAGGAAATCAAATATCATTGAAAGTCTTATTTCTTGATAACCGAGAGGCCACAATAACTTATTCTTTGAGTGGCTTTACAGCAGGTTATAGCAAACTATCTTCTTCGAGAATTAATTAAAATTTTAATTTTTATTAAAATTAATTTTATTCCTAATTATTAGTAAACATATAAGAGATGGTATTACCATAACTGCGGTTATCATAAAAAACAAACCCCAATTTCCTCCAAGCCCATCAACCATTGCACCAGATGAGGAGGCTAACAATGTCCTCCCTGCAGTTCCAACAGAGGCAAGCAAAGCGTATTGCGTAGCAGTAAAGCTACGATCAACAAGAAGTGATATAAATGTAACAAAAGCTACAGTTGCAAAAGCGGCAGCAAGATCATCAATGATAACTGCAAATGCAAAAAGAACTTTAGAGGGTCCCACCCATGCTAATATTGAAAAAAGAATATTAGTAGCCGACATTGCAATTCCTGCAATAATGAGAGTTTTAATTATCCCAGATCTCATCGCAATAGCTCCACCAATAAGCGTAAAAACAATAGTGGTTATCCATCCAAGAGCCTTTGAATAGATTGCTATATCTCCTTTTGAAAAACCAATTTCTTTATAAAAAACTAAGCTCATTCTACCCAAAAAAGCCTCACCAATCTTAAATAGAAAAACAAACACTAAAATAGCAATTCCAATTCTTACTCCATTGTTGTTAAAAA
Source organism: uncultured Alphaproteobacteria bacterium (assembly GCA_902583235.1). Taxonomy (GTDB): domain Bacteria; phylum Pseudomonadota; class Alphaproteobacteria; order HIMB59; family HIMB59; genus HIMB59. The sequence goes on from CACHVL010000004.1 coordinate 106,862, forward strand.
AGCTACTAAGTGGGTTTGCTACAACATTGTTAAGGTAATAAAATGTTTGAGATATTGGATTGTGATCACCTAAGTTTTTGATAAAAAATGAAAAAATATAAAATACCGCACCAATTACAATAAAAGTAAGTCCACCATTGATAAACCATATTTTTTCAAAGAATTGACCAACTAAAAAACATAAGGCACCAATAGCTAAAAACAGATAACTGGCTTTGATGATACTTATAACATTTGTATTAGAAGCATCTGTATTCAAAATATTTTGAAATCTTTCTTTATTGGACTCTGGAATAAAAGACAGCCCAACATTGCATAGAACTATAATTGCCATTAAAAAAATAAAAGTTACTTGCCAATATTGATTAACTCCAGAATTCTCTAATTTCTCTGCAATCTCTAAGCATATAAACCCACCTAATTTAAATCCAGTCCACCATCCAACGACTGCCATAGCAGCTCCAGCTGCCATACTCGCTGACTCTTCCTTTTTTATTTGTTCAATTCTTAAGGCGTCTATTGTTATATCTTGTGTAGCAGACGAAATAGCTATAGCTAAACCTACACCAATTATTAGTGCTAAATTTTGTGTTGGCTCAAGGACACTCCATATTATTAAGCAAATTAATATTATGGTTTGCATTAAAATGATTATTGATTTTCGATGGCCTATTTTATTAGTTAAAAAAGGCAACCTCATTCGATCAATAATTGGTGCCCATAAAAAATTAAATGCATAAACGCCAAATATTAGTCCTGCCCATCCAATAGTACTTCTACTAAGACCCTCTTCTTTTAACCAAAGTGATAATGCGCTAGCAATGAGAACCCAAGGAAAGCCACTTATGATTCCTAACAACAGAATACGTATCATCCTTCTGTCGTAATAAGCGCCAATCAAGGCTTTTAATTTATTCGAATCTACTGAAACCGAACTCATTAATTAGGATATTATTCAAAAAAAATATAAATTAAACTTTAATCGCTCAGAGAACTAAGCCACTTAATTAAATCAGCCCTATCTTGGTCTTTTTTGATACCGTTATAATTCATTTTAGTACCAGCGATGTATTTTTTTGGCTTTAATAAAAATTTGTTAAGTTCTTCAACATTCCAATCACCACCAAACGCAACAAGAGCACCTGAATACGCAAATCCCTCCATAGACCCTTTAGATCTGTTTACTATTCCCCACATAGCAGGACCTACTTTATTTTCTCCACCCTTAACTTGCGTATGACATGAAGCACACTTTTTAAAAATCTTTTCACCGTTTTCCATGTTTGCTGAAGCAAGCATAGGTGTTATTTCGGGGAGAACTTCAAAAATATCTACTTCTTCTTTTGTTTCCAAAGAGATACCCCCTTCCGGAACTTCAATTTTATATGCTAATTCATCCGGAAACTCTGGATGAATGGCCATATCAGCAACTTTTGAGAATACGGCGGCAAGTAATAGGGCAAGTATTATTGCCCCTAGAATTTTATTGGTTTCCATATTAAAAAGAGAAGTCTATGTTTAAAAATATACCACTTAAAACGGATATTTGTCGCATTAATGAATGATACTTTAGTTATTATACCTATAAGACTAAAGGCATCTAGATTCCCAAATAAGCCTTTTGCTCAAATTGGAGACGTGCCAATGCTCCATTATGTATATAATCGTGTATCAGCTTTCACTGAAAATTTATACTTAGCTATATGTGACCAAGAGGTAAAAAATTACTGTGAAAAAATGGACCTTCAATATGTTATGACCAATCCTGATCATTTATCTGGGAGTGACCGCATTGGAGAGGCTGTAAAAAAAATAGAGGAAGACATCAAATTTAAGTATGTCATTAATGTCCAAGGAGACATGCCATTTATTACAGAAAATCATGTAAACTTATTAAAAGAAAGACTGTTACAATTTCAAATAAGCACTTTAGCTTGTCCATTCATAAACCTAGATGAAGCTAATAATAGCTCAAAAGTAAAAGTCTTAATTGATGAAAAAAATTGTGCTTTAGATTTTTATAGAATTTTAAATAACGAATTAAAAGTTAATGAAAATATCTTTCATCATATTGGGGTCTATGGATATCATAAGCAATTTTTATATGATTTTATCTCTTTACATCCAACTAAAAGAGAGCTTGATGAGAAACTTGAACAACTTCGAATTATTGAAACCAATAAAATTGGAATTTCTATTGTAAAAGAGGAAATTTTGGGAGTTGATACAAAAGAAGATTTAGATAGAGTAAACCGTCTAATTTTAAAAAATGAATAAAAAAATATCTTTTCAAGGTGTTGAAGGAGCTTACAGTCACTTAGCTGTTCAAGAGTTTTTTCCAGGAGCAGAGCCATTACCCTGTAAAACATTTGAAATTGCTTTAAATGAAGCTGAGTTAGGAAATGTCGATTACGCTATGATACCTATAGAGAATTCAGCTGCAGGTAGAGTAGCTGATATCCACCGACTAATACCTAAATCTAATTTGCATATTAATTTTGAACACTTTCAAAAGGTTGAACATAAGCTTTTAATTCATCCAAATAGTAAAATGGAAAATATTAAAAATATAATTAGTCATGAACAAGCCTTGGCACAATGTAGTGATAAAATTCAAAAATTGGACTTAGATATTTTAATAGGTGCTGATACAGCTGGATCAGCAAAAAAAATTTTTGATGAAAAAATATATGATACAGCTGCAATTGCTTCAAGTTTGGCAGGTAATATTTATGGTTTAAAGGTAATTGATGAAAATTTTGCAAACTCCGTAAATAATATTACAAGATTTTATGTAATGTCTAAAAATGAAAACTTAAAGTTTGATGAGAACAAGACTTATATTTCCTCTTTTTTATTTTCTGTTAATAATACGCCAGGTTCTTTATTTAAAGTGATGGGAGGATTTGCAACTAATAATGTCAATATGATAAAACTAGAAAGTTATAACTACGGGGCTGATTTTGTAATTACACAATTTTATTGTGAAATTGAAGGACATCCTGATCAAGAAAATACTAAGTTTGCGCTTGATGACATGGATCATTATTGTTCAAAAGTTAGAAAATTAGGAGTTTTTGAAAAATCTCCTTATCGAGTAAGACAATAACTTCATATTTCTATTTAATACTGTTATAAGATAATTTGAGAATTACATGGGCAACTTTTTATGCCAATCCGGTCAGGTTCGAAAGAAAGCAGCCGTAACATAAGGGGTTGGGTCGTGTAATTCTCTTTGAACCTGTAATGAAACATCAATCAAATATCCTTGCATTAAAATATAGACCTTCAAGTTTTCAAGACCTTATCGGCCAAGAGTATTTGGTTGAGACCATACAAAAATCTATAGAACAGAATAAGATACCAAATGCTTACATTTTTACTGGTATCCGAGGTGTGGGCAAAACCACAACTGCAAGAATAGTAGCAAAAATGTTGAACTGCACAGTGTTTGATAAAAATAATAATCCTGATTTAACTAATTGTGAACAAGCTAAAGCTATTACTGAAGACAGACATCCAGATGTAATAGAGATTGATGCTGCTTCAAACACAAGTGTTGAAAATGCCAGAGAGATTATTGAAAACGTAAAATATAATCCTGTATTAGGAAAATACAAAGTTTACATAGTTGATGAAGTGCACATGCTATCTAAAAGCGCATTTAATGCCCTCCTCAAAACACTTGAAGAACCTCCCCCTCATTCAAAATTTATATTTGCAACTACTGAGATATCTAAAGTACCAATTACAATTCTATCGAGGTGTCAAAGATTTGATTTACGACGTGTTGATAAGAAGACGTTACACAATTTTCTTGTGAATATTTCTAAAAAGGAAGACATTTCGATCTCCAACGATGCATTAAATATGATTGTTAAAGCCAGCGATGGTTCCGTAAGAGACTCATTAAGCATATTAGATCAAGCCAATATTTTTAAATCAAAAAAAGAGATTGAAGTCGAAGAAATAGTTAATATGTTAGGTTTTGCAAAGCAAAGTGATTTATATGAGTTAACAAAATTTGTTCTTGATAATAATCTTTCTAAATTAATATCAATGCTTGATGAAATGTATCAAAGAGGCTCGGAGACAACTAAAGTTATCGAAGACTTAATGAATATAATAAACTGGTCGTGTAAATTAAAAATTAATAACGAGCTCTTAAAAGATGAGTTTTTAACAGAAGAAGACAAGAATTTTGCTTCATATGTTCTTCAATTTGATCAAGGTAAATTAAATATTTTTTGGCAAAGTTTAATGAAAGGGTATGATGAAATTAAAATTTCTCCTCAACCTCATACAACATTAGAAATGGTACTTCTTAGGTGTGCATTTTTATTAAATGATAACCAACAAGTAGACTCAGAAGAAAAAAAAAAGTCTGAAATAAATCAAAATACAAATCCAGCCTCACCTAATCTTGATCAAGTAATTCAAAATAAAGTTAATCAAGTATCCAATTTATCCTTGAAAGATAAAATAGATCTTCACCAACATTTTTTTCAATTTTATGGGAAAAACTTCTCTCCATTAATGGCTGGAATTATAATAGAAAATTGTGAAATAATTGAATTTTCTGAGGAAAATAAAATATTAAGAATAAATGTTATTGATGAAAACTTCAATGGAAGTGAGGAGTTATATAGAAATTTGAAAAATGAATACACACTTGAAGTGATTGTAAAAAAAGAAATTATAACCTTAGAAGAAATTAAGTCTTCATATAAAAAAGAATTAATTGATCAAGAAATGGAAACTGAAGAATTTAAAAAAGTTCTTGCTAAATTTCCTAATGCAAAGATTATAGACATAGAAGAAATAGAAAGAGGTGATGACAATGATGGGTAACATGGGTGGCATGATGAAAAAAGTTCAGGAAATGCAAACGAAAATGCAAGAAATGCAAAAAGAATTAGAAACAAAAACTGTTGAAGCAGAGGCTGGTGGCGGAATGGTTAAAGTTACGATGAATGGAAAACAAATTGTTCAATCTATTGATATAGATCCATCTTTATTATCACCAGATGAAAAAGAAGTCTTAGAAGATTTGATTAAAGCAGCATTGAATCAGGCTAAAGAAAAAGTCGAGGAAATGTCGGCTGAAGAAATGAAGAAAATTACTGGAGGAATACCCCTTCCCCCAGGTATGAAGATGCCATTTTAAATTGTCTCAAGATGAACTTCAAAAATTAATTAATCTCATTTCAAGGTTACCGGGGATTGGTCAGCGCTCCGCACAAAGAATTGCATTATATTTAATTAAAAATAAACAAGAACTGATGCTGCCCTTAGCTGAAAGCGTAAAAGATACTGCATCAGCAGTAAAAAAATGTACCAACTGTGGAATTTTTGACGTAATCACCCCTTGTAAGATCTGCTCATCAGAAAATAGATTAAAAACAACTATCTGTATTGTCGAAGACATGGCCGATGTGTGGGCATTTGAAAGATCAGGATATCACAAAGGTCTTTATCATGTCATTGGAGGGCTCTTATCAGCTTCAAAGAATTTCACAGAACAGGATTTAAATTTAAATAAACTCAAAGAAAGAATTATAAATAATCAAGTACAAGAAATTATTCTAGCACTAAGTGCTACTATTGAGGGGCAAACTACTGCCTTAGTAATTAAGGACAAACTAGAAAGTCAAAATATTAAAATTACCCAACTAGCATATGGTGTTCCTGTAGGAAGCGAAATTCATTATCTAGACGACAATACTTTAGGAGCAGCTCTAGAGTCTCGTAAAAACTTAGGTTAAATTATTTAGACCTAAAACTAATAAACTTTGATTTATTTTCTCTAATAACTTTATAAATTAAACTATATTGAATGCAATGTTGAAGCTCATTTATGCACCTGATCCAATATTAAAAAAAGAGAGCGTGTCTATACCTCAAGTAGACGATCACCACAGAGAATTGATAAAACAAATGTATGATGTTATGTATTCTGCAAATGGCGTAGGTTTAGCTGCTCCACAGATAGGTTTAAATATTAGAATATTTATCCTCGATGCCGGTTCCAGAGATGAAGAAAAAAAACCTATTACAATTATTAATCCCAAAATTATATCATTAGAGAAAAATATAGTGCCATATGAGGAAGGATGTTTATCTTTCCCAGAACATTTTGCAGAAATTGATCGTCCTGAAAATATTAAGATAGAATATCTAGATGAAAATAATTCTAAAAAATCCTCTTCGTTTAAAGGTTTTGAGTCAAGAATTATACAACATGAACTAGATCACTTAAATGGTATTTTATTTGTTGACCATTTAAGTCGTTTAAAGAGAGATGTCATTATAAGGAAGATGAGAAAGTATAAAAAAGAAAAAGAATTAATCTAAATGAAAAAACAACGCATTGTTTATTTTGGCTCACCAGAATTTTCCCTTCCTCCTTTAAAGACACTTTACCTTGGTGGTTATGAGATAGTTGGAATTTATACTCAAGATCCAAAAAAAAAATTTAGAGGACAAAAAAAATATAATACTCCAGTACAACAATGGGCAGAGAGTCAACTTCTTCCTGTTTTTACCCCCGAAAAACTCGATGATATATCTTTAAAAGAATTTCAATCGTTAAAGCCGGACGCTGCAATACTTTTTGCTTATGGAAAAATAGTTCCATTAAATTGGCTAAATACACCTTTACATGGCTTTATTAATATACATGCCTCACTCCTTCCGAAGTGGAGAGGGGCAGCGCCTGTTCAAAGGGCTATTGAAAACAATGATAAAAAAACAGGTATTAGTATTATGAAAATGAATGATCAAATAGATGAAGGCCCAATATTAGCCCAGCAGGACATTGAAATAAAGAATACTACTGATGGAAAGCAATTAATTGATCAAATTAGTTATGAGTCTTGCTCCTTATTATTTAACACACTAAAAAAATACTTCCTCGGTCAAGTGTCATTAAAAGAGCAAGATCATTCACTATCTACATACGCAAAAAAAATAAATAAAACTGAAACACAAGTAGATTGGGGATTATCAGCAAATATAATTGAAAAAAAAATAAGAGCTTTTTACCCATCACCAGCAATGTGGTTTAAACATAAAGGTCACAGATACAAAATTTTGAAAGCTAAAATTTCAAATAAACAGGACGTAGAGGGAAAAATAATTAATTTACCTCTTACCGTAGCATGTAGTGAGCAAAGTTTAGATATTTTAGAAATTCAAGCCGAAGGAAAGAAGCCATTAAATATTAAAGAATTTGCTTTAGGCAATAATCAATTTCAATTAAATGAAAAAATTAATCATGGCTAACATAAAACTTACAATTGAATATCATGGTTTGCCATATTGTGGTTGGCAATTTCAGAAAAATGAAAAAACTATACAAGGTGAAATAGAAAAGGCAATATTCAAATTTTCTGGTGAGAAAAAAACAATACAAGGTGCTGGGCGGACAGATGCTGGAGTTCATGCTATTGGACAATGTGCTAGTTTCGAGTTAGATAAAAAATTTGATGATTACCAAATTTTAAATGGAATTAATTTTCATCTTGGCACTGAAAAGATTAGAGTCACCAAAGTTGAAAATGTAGAAGATGAATTTAATGCACGTTTCACAGCCAAAAGTAAAATCTATAATTATCAAGTATTTAATAGTTTAGCTCCATCGGTAATAGAGAATGATTTTAGCATTCATGTTCGACAATCTTTAGATTTAGACTCAATGAGAAATGCAATTAAGTTATTTTTAGGAAAACATGATTTTTCCTCTTTTAGGGCACAAGGTTGTCAAGCCAACAAACCAATTAGAACTATCGATGAAGCTTCAATTGATGTCTTAGATAAAAAAATAATTTTTATATTTAAAGCTCAGTCTTTTCTTTATCAACAGATTAGAATAATGGTCGGATCTTTATTAGAAGTTGGGTCAAAAAATAAAGATATAAATTGGATAAGTGAATTAATTGATGCTAAAGATAGAAAACTTGCTGGACCAACTGTCCCCTCAAAAGGATTGATTTTAAAGGAGATTAGTTATTAATATTCTCATATATACCCAATGTTTTGCTCCAAAAGTAGGCGGTATAGAGTCTGTAATGACAAACATAGCTCAGTATGCATACACTTCTCAAAACAAAGTAACAGTTTTATCTGATGGCTCTAAACTTTTATCTTCAGATTTTGATAATAAATGTAAATTTAAAATTTTTCGTTTTGACCAAATTAAATTTCTGAGAAAAAGGATTAAATCAAGTTTTGCTCACAACTTTTTAAAAGAAAATAAGATTGATTTAATCTTTTTCGATAGTTGGAAATCACTAGAGACACTAAATACATCAACAAATGCCAAAAAAATTTGCTTAGTTCACAGTAATGAAATTTTAAACTTAAGGAAAAAAGATAGAATTTTAAATTCAATAAACAAAGCAGACTTGATAATTTTTAACTCTAATTATACAAAAAACAAAACGATTAAAAATTTCAAAATTTCAAAAAAAATTGATCAAAAAATTATTTATCCAGCATTCATTGAAAAAATCTTTAAAATTAAAATAATTAAAAAAAAATATGATTTATGTACTGTTGCTAGGTTAGAGTATAGGAAAGGTCATCATTTAGTATTTGAAGCAATGTCTATTCTAAAAAATAAACACGATATTTTACTTAAATACGCTATTCTTGGAGATGGCCCAGAATTATCAAGGCTTAAAGATTTGGTAATTAGGTATTCTCTTCAAGGTCAAGTAGAATTTATAAATCAGAGTTGCCCAGTTGAAAAAATTTTCAAAAATTCATCTGTCCATATTATGCCAACTTTAACAACACCTGAGAGTGTGGAAGGTTTTGGTATATCTAATATTGAAGCAGCATCTTATGGACTACCTTGTATAGTTAGTAATAGTGGAGGTACACCTGAATCAGTTGGGGATAATGGAATTATCGTTAAAGAGAATAGTCCAAAAGAACTAGTAATCTCAATTATTGATATTTTTAAAAAGTACAAAACATATAGTAAAAGAAGTTATGTATTTGCAAACAAATTTGGCTCTCAAAAAAAGATAAAAGAATATTTAAATATTTTGTAGAACTTCTTCGTAGCTTGTTTTTTTTAATTCTCCTGGTTCATCACAGATTAATCTAATAATTTTAAGATTATCTATCAGTATAATAGAGCGAATAAGTCTATGACCCATAAAGCTTTTTTCATGATTTCTAATTAATTTAGAAGACTCTAAAAATTCATTATTACCATCAGATAAAAATAATATTTTTGAATCCCCTAATTCTTTTCTCCACAAATCTAGCACATAGGGATCATTAGTAGTCATACAGCAAATTAGATCTATTTTTTTTTCAGACATTAAATTTTTTGCACCACTGATGAAGGGGGGAAGGTGTTGTATGTGACAGGTTGATGTGAACGCGCCAGGAGCACATATTATTAATGTCCTTTTAAATTTAAGGTTATCATGTAGTCCGAAATTCTTAGTCCCATCTGCAGAAACAGATCTTAAAATAATATCAGGAATTAAATCTCCCTCTTTCAATTATGGAAAAAGTTTTCTAATGTTTTAAGATATATTTTTTCAGTAGTTTTAAGATCATCCACTGAAACACATTCATTAACTTTGTGAAGTGTTTTATTAATCGTTCCAAATTCAAAAACAGGACAAACTTCTTGCATAAATCTAGCATCTGATGTTCCGCCACCTGTATCTTGACTTGCCTCTAATCCAGTTACATCTTTTATTGCTTTAATGCAATGCTTTGTAAATGGGTTATCAAAAGCTTGGAAGGGCATACCTCTAAAGGTTAATTTCAAACTATATTTACAATTATTTTCTGAAGAAAGCCTTGTTAAGTGTTTGTCAAAATAGTTTTGTATTTTTGCTTGATCCCAATTATCATTAAATCGCATGTCACCTACAGTAATTAATTTTTCAGGAATAACATTTTTTGCTTTATTATTTAAATTTATTTGGGTGAACTGAAGAGTTGAAGGTTCAAAGTATTCCGCTCCATCATCAAGTTTCTGATCATCGAAAAAAGAGATTAACTTAGACATGCAATGCAGTGGGTTTTGAGCTAGTTGAGGGTAAGCAGCATGTCCTTGTTTACCAATAATTTCAATTTGAACATCTACAGCTCCTTTTCTTCCCACTTTTATTTGATCGCCAATTACTTTCTCTGAGGATGATTCAGTAGCTATTGAGCCATCAATCCTTATATTATTTTCTTTTAACCATTTTACGACCTTCTTCACTCCGTTAACAGAGTCAGCCTCCTCATCTCCTGTGATAATAAAACTTATTGTGCCGTTAAAATCCTTGTTTTCCTTGATAAATTTAAAAACACTCACCATACTAGCTGCAGTACAACCCTTCATATCCTCAGATCCACGACCATAAAGATATCCATCTTTAATTGTTGGTTCAAAAGGATGAGTGTCCCAATCTTCTAAGTTACCAGGAGGCACTACGTCAACATGACATAAAAAATTAAAATGTTTTCCATTAGTGTTGGTTGGTCCATATGTAGCCATGATATTGATGACTTCGTAGCTTCCATCCCCATCAAAATTTAATTGTTTTGTTACAAAACCATTTTCTTCAAATGTTTTAATTAAAAAGTCAAAAATATCTTGCTTCGCAGGGGTAACAGAATCAAATGATATTAATTTTTTTGATAGTTCTATTGTGTCTAACATCTTAATCTCTTAACAATTCATTAACTGAGGTTTTTGATCGAGTTTTTTCATCAACAGTTTTGACAATAACAACACAGTACAAAGATGCATCACCTTTTGAACTTGGAAGACTACCTGGTACAACTACTGAATAAGGAGGAACTTTTCCCATATAAATTTCTTTAGTTTCACGATTATAAATTTTAGTTGAAGCTCCAATAAATACCCCCATAGATAATACTGAACCCTCTCCAACTATCACACCTTCAGCAACTTCAGATCTAGCACCAATAAAACAATTATCTTCAATTATTACAGGATTTGCTTGTAAGGGCTCTAATACGCCACCTATACCTGTACCACCTGAAATATGACAATTTTTTCCAACTTGCGCGCAAGAGCCAACTGTTGCCCAAGTGTCTACCATAGTTCCTTCATCAACATAGGCACCTAGGTTAACAAAACAAGGCATCAAGACAGCACTCTTTGCAATAAAAGCTGACCTCCTTACAACACAGTTAGGAACTGCTCTAAAGCCAGCTGATTGAAAATTTTCCGATGTCCAATTTTGAAATTTTGAGGGAACTTTATCCCACCATGAAGTATTTCCATGGCTGACACTTGGGCCACCGTTGATCATTTCCATATCCTGTATTCTAAAACTTAAAAGTATTGCTTTTTTAAGCCATTGATTAACGTGCCAAATATCATCTTTTTTTTCGCATACTCGAAGCTTTCCTTGATCTAATAAGTTTAGAACATTCTCTATACTTTTTTTTGCTTCGCTATCCTCAATAAAATTAATTTGATCTCTTTGATCCCATAACTTTTCAATAACTTCTTGATTGCTCATATTACCTTTATATTACGTTTTTTAAGAAATTTTCCAAATCATCAGTAACATGAGAAATATAACCTTTTTCATCAATAATTTTTTGAATATCTGCTTGTTGGTTAACATCTTTATTTAAGTTGTATTCTAAATTATTAGTAACCCAAACTGTTTGCCATCCCATATTATGAGGCTCTTTTAAATTGATATGAAGATCTTCAAACATAGCCGTTGAGTTGTTGTCTAAATTAAATTTCTCCTGAAATGAGTCATAAACTTCCTTATGGGGTTTTGGCATATAATTACTTTCTGAAATATCAAAACATCCATCAAAAATATCTGTCATATCAAGCTTTTCTAATACTTTTTCGACATGTTCGAAGTTAGCATTTGTAAAAATATATTTTTTTCCATTCAAGTTTTTTATTATTTGTGCCAATGGAATATTTGGCTGAACTACTTCATAATTAATTTGATGAACGTAGTCTAAATATTCATCTGGGTTAACTTGATGCTCGATCATAAGTCCTCTAAGCGTCGTTCCATACTGATGATAATATTTAGATCTGAGTGCTTGAGCTTCTCCAGAGGCTAAATTTAATTTTTCCTCAATAAACCTACCCATTAGAA
>CACHVL010000005.1:0-117178 GCA_902583235.1 uncultured Alphaproteobacteria bacterium
TAATATTGACCCTAGAGTAAAGATAGAATTTAAGGGAGAAGACGAAAGTCAAAATAAATCTAAAGCTTTTTTGCAAAAAGCGTTTTTGATTGCAGTATTCTTAATGGGCCTAATTCTTTTGACACAATTTAATAGTTTTAGTAGCACTTTATTAATTCTATTTGCTGTTATTATGTCAACAGTTGGTGTTGTTTTAGGATTGTTGATTACAAAACAACCTTTTGGAATTGTAATGAGTGGTATTGGTGTAATTTCCTTAGCAGGAATAGTTGTTAACAACAATATAGTTTTAATCGATACCTTTGATCGATTAATAAAAAAAACAAATAATGCTAAAGATGCTATTTTAATGACAGGAGCTCAAAGATTAAGACCAGTTTTGTTGACAACGACTACAACAGTTTTAGGTTTGCTTCCTATGGCTTTGAAATTAAATATCGACTTTGTTAATCTTGAATATACCTACAATTCACCAGATACCCAATGGTGGGTAGATTTATCTAGGGCTATCGTTTTTGGTCTTCTTTTTTCTACTCTATTAACATTACTAGTAACACCATCTGCATTGATTCTTAAATCAAAATATTTAACTAACTCTTCTAAAAAAAGTAAAAAAGTAAGTAAGTAAGCTTAATAGGGAAATTAGTAAATATGCAATGGCGACCAAGAGTGTTGTTTGCCAAAAATAACTGATTAAAAATATTAAAACTATAGCAACAGAAATAATCATAAACCTAAAATATAATGTTTTAACTTTAAGATTTTTAACAGAAGGTGTAGGAACTCTGCTAATCATCATGATCCCGGCAAAAGTAGTCAATACGGCACAAATTAAAGGATAGTTAATTGTAAATTGAACTTGATCAATAAAATTTAGGTACAAAGGTATCATTATTACTCCTGCAGCAGCTGGCGAGGGTATTCCATAAAATACTTTACTTTGCTCTTTCATATTTTCGATATTGAAACGAGCCAACCTTAAAGCTGCGCAAACTATATAAAATAAACTTACAACCCAACCAATTCTGCCTAACTCATAAGTGAAACATAAATTTATTAATAAAGATGGAGCTAATCCAAAGCTAATGAAATCTGATAAAGAATCCAACTCAGCTCCAAATTGTGAGGATTTTTTTAATTTTCTAGCCATCCATCCATCAAAAAAATCAAAAAAGGCAGCTAGCATTATCATTAAGACAGCAAGTTTCCAGTTAGCTTGAATAGAAAACTTTATTGAAGAAATACCTGCAATGAGTGACATTAACGTAATTAAATTAGGTATAAATTTAGTAAGAGGGTGTTCGGCCATCTAAGTAACTAGATCTTTTTATATTCTCTAGATTGTATATTTTTATTATTTTTAAGTTCCTTGGCAATAATAGTTTCACCGCCAATACATTGTTGTCCTACATTAACCATTAAGCTATAGGAGTTTGGAAATTCAATATCAACTCTACTTCCAAATTTGATAATCCCATATCTATCGCCTTGATTTACTTTCTCATTTACTTTTAGATAACAGATTATTCTTCTAGCTATTAAGCCAGCTATTTGAGTAACATATATATTATTAGAACCTGACTTAAGTGTTAGTCTTAATCTTTCATTGTCTTCACTAGCTTTATCGAGTGTTGCATTAATAAATTTACCTTCAATATAATCTATTTTTGTAATTTCTCCTGAGACTGGTAATCTTTGTATGTGCACGTTGAAAACACTAAGAAAGATTGAAACTTTAGTATAATTTTTTTTTCCTTCTTTGAATTCAGTAATATTTGTAATTAATCCATCAGCTGGGCCCACCAAGATATCTTCACCCAAGGGAATAACCCTTTCAGGGTCTCTAAAAAAATAGAAAGTAAAAATTAATAATATTAAGAAAATTAAAAATAGAGGTTTGTAAATAAAATAAAAAAAAATTACCAACAAAAACAGAATGATGAGTGCGGCAGAAATCTCTTTGTGAAACCTAAAGTACATAAGATGGAATTAATATCTGAATTGCATAATTTGATCAATAAAATAGATTTTTTTTATTAATTTAATCTGTTATACAGTCAATATCTCTATATAAATGGCAAAAATTTCAGTAAAAAATCCAGTTGTCGAACTTGACGGCGACGAAATGACAAGAATAATATGGGATTTTATTAAACAAAAACTCATACTTCCTTATTTAGATATTGACCTAAAATATTATGATTTATCGGTTCAAAATAGAGATGAAACAAATGATGAGATCACAGTTGAAGCAGCGAATGCAATAAAAAAGCACGGTGTTGGTATAAAATGCGCAACTATTACTCCAGATGATAATAGAGTATCAGAATTTAATCTTAAAAAAATGTGGCGCTCACCAAATGGAACAATAAGAAATATTTTAGACGGCACTGTTTTTCGACAGCCTATTATTTGTAAAAATATTCCAAGAATTGTAAGAACCTGGGACCATCCTATTGTTGTGGGAAGACATGCCTTTGGCGATCAATATAAGGCTACAGAAATGAAAATAAACAAACCAGGTAAACTTTTTATGAAGTTTGTGGATGAAGATGGAAAAATAGATGAAAAAGAAGTTTTTCAATTTTCAAATCAAGGCGTTGCCCTCTCCATGTATAATGTAGATGAGTCAATAAGAGGATTTGCGAGAGCTTGTTTTAATTATGGGCTCAAATTAAAGTGGCCTGTTTATCTATCCACAAAAGATACAATTTTGAAAAAATATGATGGAAGATTTAAAGAGATCTTTCATGAAATTTTTCAGAATGAATTTGCATCTGATTTTGAAAATAACAAGATTGTCTACGAGCATCGTCTTATTGATGATTTAGTTGCATCTTCAATGAAATGGTCTGGAAAATTTATTTGGGCATGCAAAAATTATGATGGGGACGTTCAATCTGATGCTGTTGCACAGGGTTTCGGCTCTTTAGGTATGATGTCTAGTGTTTTAATGACACCTAATGGTAAAACAATAGAAGCTGAAGCTGCCCATGGAACAGTAACTAGACACTATAGACTCCATCAAAAAGGAGAGAAAACCTCTACAAATCCGATAGCATCTATTTTTGCGTGGACAAAAGGGCTAAACTTTAGAGGAGAATTTGACGGCAATGATGAACTTATTAAATTTTCTAAATCTCTCGAACAAACTTGTATCGAAACAGTAGAGTCTGGTCAGATGACTAAGGACCTGGCTATGCTTGTTGATAAAAACTCTCATTGGATGAATACTGAGGATTTTTTGAATTGCCTAGATAAAAATCTTCAAACTAAATTAAATTAAATTTGGTTTTTAATACTTAAAAAAGCCTGATTTACTTGGTCTTTTTTATTACCACCAGCTTGTGCAAAGTCGACTCTTCCACCTCCACCATTTGAACCAAGTATATCAAAGGTACTTTTTATTAATGTTCTTGCATCATAAAGATCGATTAAGTCATGAGTTAATCCGACAACAATAGAAACTTTATCATCATTGATTGTGATGCAAGCTAATATTGATTTAGATTTCTCTGATTTAAATTTGTCAAAAATAGATCTTAGTTCTTTGGGGGGTAAGTTATCTATTACTTGAGAAACAAAATTAATCCCATTAATATTTATTTCATCGATTTTATTATTATCATTATTAGAAAGGATTGATTTATTCTTTAAACTTTCTAAATAATTTTCTAATTTCTTAATAAAAATATTTTTATTGCCTTCGCTAAAATTAATCTTTCCATCTAATTTTTTTATTTGTGATATTAAATTTTTAATTTTATCGTCAAGTTTTTTTTCAAGCAGTTTACTTTCTTTTAATTTATTGCTAATAAATTCATCAACCCTATCTCCGGTACAAGCTTCTATTCTTCTCACTCCTGAAGAAACAGACTCTTCACTAATGATATGAAATTTTTTGATATTTTGAACATTTGTTACATGTGTTCCCCCACATAATTCAATTGAATAGGGTTTATTATTATTTTCTCCAAGAGTAACAACTCTGACTTCATCACCATATTTTTCGCCAAATAAAGCCATAGCACCTTGTTTTATAGCTTCATCTTGAGATTTAATATCAATTTGTGTTTCACAAGAATTAGAAATTACGCTTGTAACTTCTTTTTGAATAATTTCTATTTGTTCAGTAGATATTTGTTTATTGTGACTAAAGTCAAAACGTAGTTTATCCTCATTAACCAAAGATCCACGCTGTGCTACATGTGTCCCTAAATTATTTCTTAACGCTGCATGAAGTAAATGTGTAGCTGAGTGATTTTTTTTTATAAGATCTCTTAAACTAGTATCAATTTTGAGTTTGACTTCTTGACCTATTTTAAAATTTCCTGAAGTCACATTACCAAAATGAATAAATATACCTTGAGGGGTTTTTCTTGTATCTGTTACTTTAAATTCAGCAGTATCTGAAGTAATAGTACCTTTATCTCCAACTTGCCCACCAGACTCAGCATAAAAACATGATTTATCAGTTATAATTGAAGATTGTTCATTATTATCACTTAAATATTGAACTTGCTCAGAGTTTAAAACTAATGCTGATATATTTGCTATTATAGTTGTCTCTTTATAACCATCAAAAGTTGTTGGTTTTATTTTTTTAGCTAAATCAAACCATAGTTTTTGGGTATCTCCATCTCCACTACCCTTCCATGAGGATCTAGCTTCCTCTTTTTGAAGTTTCATTGCGGCATCAAATGATTCAACATCTACACTAATATTTTTTGACCTTAAATAATCTTGTGTTAAATCTAGAGGAAACCCAAAGGTGTCGTATAACTTAAATGCAATTTTGCCATCAAGTTTATTATTTTTAATTTTAGGTAATTCTTGTCCAAGTATCTCCAAACCCTTACTTAAAGTTTCTCTAAATTTTATTTCCTCAGAGTAGAGAGTTTCCTTAATAGTATCAGCACCTGTATTGAGTTCTTGGTAAAAATCTCCCATTAAATTTTTCAATTCTTTAAAAATTTCATGAAATAAAGCATCTTTAGAACCTAATGAATAAGCATGTCTTATGCCCCTTCTTAATATTCTTCTTAATACATATCCTCTACCTTCGTTTGAAGGTAAAACCCCATCGGCTATTAAGAAAGATGATGCCCTTAAATGATCTGCTATAACTCTAAAACTAGATTTATTCTCTTCAGTTATTTTTTTTTGGATACATTCCTGAGTAATATCAATAATATTTGTAAATAGATCTGACGTATAATTATCATTACTGCCATTCAATAAAGCAGTAATTCTCTCTAATCCCATCCCGGTGTCCACACATGGTTTAGGTAAATCTATTCTAGTTTTTTTGTCAACCTGCTCATATTGCATAAAAACTAAATTCCATATTTCTATAAAACGATCTCCATCATCATCTACTGAACCAGGAGGGCCACCAAAATACTTATCACCATGATCATAAAATATTTCTGAGCATGGTCCACAAGGTCCCGTATCTCCCATTGACCAAAAATTATCAGAACTTGAAATTTTGATTATTCTATTGTCAGGTAAATTACCAATCTTTTTCCAATATTTTTCTGCAACTTCATCATCATGATATATAGTAACTAACAATTTATTTTCATTAATTTTGAATTCTTTCGTGATTAAATTCCATGCATATAAAATAGCTTCTTCTTTAAAATAGTCGCCAAAAGAGAAATTTCCCAACATCTCAAAAAAAGTGTGGTGCCTTGTTGTAAATCCAACGTTTTCAAGATCGTTATGTTTACCACCTGCTCTGACACATTTTTGTGAAGTAGTTGCTCTTTTGAAATCTTTTTCCTCCATACCAGTGAAAACATTTTTAAATTGCACCATTCCAGAGTTTGCAAACATTAATGAAGGGTCATTTTCTGGGACTAAAGATCCAGATTTTACGTGTTTATGATCATTGTTCTTAAAATAATCAATAAATGTATTACGGACATGATTAGAGTTCATATTCAAGGAATATAGATTAATTTAACTGAAATTTAATATTATTCTTTTGAACTTTTTTCGACTGTTTCCTCTATCGTAGGAGGAGGTGGATCGATCATTAGCTCTTCCACCGTGTCTGAATTAGATCTAATTCTACTCTCAATCTCATTTAGCATTTCAGGATTATCTTTTAAAAACTGCTTTGTGTTTTCTCTACCCTGGCCTATTTTCTCATCTTTATATGAGTACCATGCTCCAGATTTATCAATTATTTCTGCTTGGACTCCTAAATCAATAATTTCTCCA
The DNA here is from genome assembly GCA_902583235.1 of uncultured Alphaproteobacteria bacterium. Classification (GTDB taxonomy): domain Bacteria; phylum Pseudomonadota; class Alphaproteobacteria; order HIMB59; family HIMB59; genus HIMB59. Next base: position 6,232 of record CACHVL010000005.1, read on the forward strand.
ATTTTAGAAATACCCTCACCATACATAATGTCAAACTCGACCATTTTAAATGGAGGGGCCATTTTATTTTTGACAACTTTGACTCTTGTTTGATTGCCAATAATATTATCTTTATCTTTTATAGCCCCAATTCTTCGAATATCTAATCTTACAGAGGAGTAAAACTTTAAAGCATTACCACCTGTGGTAACTTCAGGACTTCCAAACATAACACCAATTTTCATTCTAAGTTGATTTATAAATACAACCATTGTATTTGTCTTAGAAATAGAGCTAGTTAGTTTTCTAAGTGCTTGACTCATGAGCCTTGCTTGAAGTCCAGGTAAAGAGTCTCCCATTTCGCCTTCGAGTTCAGCTCTTGGTACTAATGCTGCTACTGAGTCTATAACTAATAAATCAATACCTTCTGACTTAACAAGCGTATCAGAAATTTCCAAAGCCTGTTCCCCCGTGTCAGGTTGAGAAATCAATAATTCATCTATGTTTACTCCTAGTTTTTTTGCATACCCAGGATCTAAAGCATGTTCGGCATCTATAAATGCACAAGTTCCACCCGTTTTTTGAGCTTCTGCAATGATGTGAAGAGTAAGAGTAGTTTTACCCGAACTTTCAGGACCATAAACTTCTATTACTCTACCCTTTGGAACACCGCCTATCCCCAAAGCTATGTCTAAACCAAGAGATCCTGTTGAGTATACATCGATATTGGAGTCTATATCTTTTTTACCAAGCATCATTATGGAGCCTTTTCCATATGATTTTTCAATATTACTTATAACTGATTTAAGCTTGTTTAAATTTTCTTTTTTATCCATTTGATTCTATTATAAATAGTAAATATTTGTTTGTACTAAACAAGATTAATAATGGAAAATAACTTTAATTTTAGCGATTTAATACCTGGTACAATTGTGGAGTGTCCATCTCAACCCGATTGGGGTCTGGGACAAGTTCAGTCTTGTATAAACAGTAAAATCACTATTAACTTTGAGAACGTTGGAAAAAAAGTTATAGATTTAAATATCATAGATTTAAAAATATTCGAAAATGCTGACTGATAATTTTAAAAGAAAAATTGATTACTTAAGAATATCTGTGACTGACAGGTGTGACTTAAGATGTACATATTGTATGGCTGAAGATGTTACCTTTCTCCCAAGGCAGGAAGTCTTATCAATCGAAGAGATCATTAAACTTACAGATATTTTTAATGAGTTAGGTGTCAAAAAATTTCGATTAACTGGGGGTGAGCCCCTAGTCAGAAAAAATGTTGTTTCAATTATAGAGCATTTACATAGTCTAAAAATTCAGGGTAAAATTTCTGAACATACTTTAACTACGAATGGTACAAATTTATCTAAATATGCATCTATTTTAAAAAAAAATGGTGTTGAAAGAATAAATGTTTCCCTTGATAGCTTAGATCCAGAGAGTTTTAAAAAAATAACTAAATGGGGAGATCTGAATAAAGTTTTGAATGGAATACAAGTTGCTAAACAAGAAGGTATCAAAATAAAGATAAATACTGTTTTGACTCACAACTTTAACGATAAAGAGATTTTTGGTATTTTAGATTGGTGTAAAAAAAATCAGTTTGATATTTCATTAATAGAAATTATGCCAATCGGAGATATTGGGGAGAAACGATTTAATCAATTTTTATCAATGAAAAAATTTGAAGAAGATTTAGTCAATAAGTTAAATTTAAATCCCTCTAAGCACAGAACTAACGGTCCATCCAGATACTATGAGTATTCAAATCATAACTCAAAAATTGGTATTATATCTGCTATTTCTCATAATTTTTGTGACACTTGTAATAGGGTAAGGCTCACTTGCACAGGAAAGCTATATATGTGTTTAGGTCAAAATGATTTTGTAGATTTAAAGTTTGCTTTAAGAAATCAAACAAAAAATGATATTGTTGCTCAGATAGAATATGCAATGTCAATTAAACCAAAAGCACATAACTTTGAAATTCAAAAAGATAATTTTGGAGGTTATGTTAATCGTTATATGAATGAGACTGGTGGTTAATTCATGAAAATCTGTTTTGTTTCTTTCCCTCTTGAAAAAAATATTGAGGCACAAGAAAAACTTATTAAAAAATATGGAAATTTTGAACCTGAAGAGGCAGATTTTATTGTCGCCCTTGGCGGAGATGGTTTTATATTAAAATCACTCCATAATTATATGAAACTGAACAAACCTATTTATGGTATGAATTTTGGATCTGTAGGATTTCTAATGAATGATTATAGGCTTGAAGGACTAGAAGAGCGTTTAAATAGTGCTCAGTTAACAAAATTAAGACCATTGGTTATGAAAACTCTAAATCCTACTGGTCAAGAAATTAAAGCAATTGCTATTAATGAAATAAGTATACGAAGAGAAAAATACCAAGCGGCAAAAATTCAAATTCTAATAGATAACGAAGTGAGAATTGAAGAACTCGTTTGTGATGGAGTGATATTGTCAACGGCAGCAGGAAGCACTGGATATAATTATTCTGCCTCTGGGCCTATCATTCCTCTTGGTAGTAATGTAGTAGCTCTAACTGCTGTAAGTGCCTATAGTCCTAGACACTGGCGGGGAGGCTTGCTAAAAGACAATGCCAAAATTAAAATTATAAACAATAACCCATCAAAAAGACCAATAGTAGTTCATGCAGATCATATTGAAGCTAAAGATGTTATATCTGTTGAAATAGAAATGTCTGAAGGTATGGAAATACCATTATTATTTGATAATGATCATAAGATTGAAGAACGTGTCTACAAAGAAATGTTTAAATCTAGCTAATTTAAGTGAAATCTATAATAAATTTCAAAGGGTTCTTAATTTTTTGTTTATTGATAATTATCTCTAATAAATCTAATTCCAACGAATGCTTAACTAAAAAAGGACTGAATATAGGGTTTATAGAAAATAGTTATATTGATTATAAATATTATTTATATTACGCACTTGGCGATTACTCACTATTAAACGATATAGAATTTACAATCAGTGAAGTTAATCAAAATGCAAATGAATTTGACATTGTATTTGGTGAGTATAGAGATTTAGAAAAGTTAAGTTTAAATCAAACACAGATACCTGACAAAGTTTTAAATTTTTACAATGATAATGAAATTGAAATTATAGGAAATTTATTCCCTCTAGATTTAGATACGTTTATTATATTAAGCAAAGACAATAATCAAAAATTAACTTTCGAAGAATTTTCAGAATTATATAATCCCATAAAGTATACTTTAGGAATGAGTTTCCAAACCAAAGAAGACATAATTAATTTATTAATTTATCACTTAGAACAACCCTCTATTAATCTAAAAAGTGTCTCCTTTGAGTTAATAGCAGATTTATTTTTGAAGACTTACGAAAATATGAATAAAAATATTTTAAATAATGACTTTTTAGAGGTTTATAACTCTTTTGAAAATTCTGAAAATGTTCATACATTATTTAGTGATGGTATTTTACTTAATAAAAATATTAATTTTGAAAGTTTTCAACTTTTTCCAAAAAGTAAATATATTTGGAGCGATGAACAAGGAAAATTTCAGCAAAATTTAGAAACAATCCCTTTTTCTTTTTATGGTTTTAGCGCCTATTTAAATAATTTTCAAAGTTCAGGTTTTTTATGCTATTTAATTGACGAAAAAGTAAGGTTAAAAGCCTTTAAAGATTTTAATATTCAGTTAAGCCCTTTATCAATACATGAGGTAAAAAAAATCGAAGATGAATTACCTGATAATTACGTAAAAATTTTAGAAAATAAAAATAAAAATATATTTAAACCCGATTATTTATCAGAGTTCAAAAAGTATGATTTATTTTCTGGAGTTTTTTATGGTCAAAATCAATTAGATGATATTTTGGACAATCTAGACTATTTAAATAGATAAAAGTATTGAAAAACTTAAGTAATCGTCTAAATTCGATTAACTATTTTAACATGGCCTCGTGCTGGAATGGTAGACAGTCTGGACTTAAAATCCAGTGGGATTTACTCCCGTGGCGGTTCGAGTCCGCCCGAGGCTACCATTTTTGTTATTAAATGATAATCGTAGAAGTAACTTTTAAAATAGATCCTTCTTTAACAAAGAAAAAATTAAGAGAAAAGTTTTTAGAGACAGCTCCGATTTACAAAAAAACACCTGGGTTGATTAGAAAGAACTATATTTCAGATCTTAAAAATAATATTGCAGGTGGTGTATATTGTTTTGATAATATGTTAAACGCAAAAAAATGGTTTGATGAAGAAAGAATTAAATGGATCACAAATAGATACTCCAAACCTACATTAAAATTCTATGAAAACTTTGTAGTAGTAGATAACGAAACTAAAAGAATTATTAAAGATTAATTATTGTAAATATGTAGCTGAGTATTTTAAATAGGCGGCGTCCTACTCTCCCAAGCCTTAAGACTAAGTACCATCGGCGCTGGAGGCCTTCACGACCGAGTTCGAAATGGGATCGGGTTTTTTCACTCCGCTATGACCGCCACAAACTTATTATAACATGTAGTTAAAACTTTTCGCTGTGTATTATAATTCAAGCATTGGATTATTAGTACTAGTTAGCTTCATGTGTTACCACACTTCCACACCTAGCCTATCAACGTGGTAGTCTTCCACGATCCTATAACGAAGCCTAGTTTTGAGGTTGGCTTCCCGCTTAGATGCTTTCAGCGGTTATCCATTCCGTACATAGCTACCCTACGATGCAGCTGGCGCTACAATAGGTACACCAGAGGTACGTCCACCCCGGTCCTCTCGTACTAAGGGCAGATCCTCTCAAGCTTCCACAACCATGGCAGATAGGGACCGAACTGTCTCACGACGTTCTAAACCCAGCTCGCGTACCGCTTTAATTGGCGAACAGCCAAACCCTTGGGACCTGCTTCAGCCCCAGGATGCGATGAGCCGACATCGAGGTGCCAAACCTCCCCGTCGATATGGACTCTTGGGAGAGATCAGCCTGTTATCCCCGGCGTACCTTTTATCCGTTGAGCGATGGCCCTTCCACGAAGTGCCACCGGATCACTATGACCGACTTTCGTCTCTGCTCGACTTGTGGGTCTCGCAGTCAGGCAGGCTTATGCCATTGCACTCGACGAACGGTTTCCAAGCGTTCTGAGCCTACCATCGCGCGCCTCCGTTACTCTTTGGGAGGCGACCGCCCCAGTCAAACTGCCCACCATGCATGGTCCCAACACCGGATTACGGTGTATGGTTAGGCATCAAGGAACAGAAGAGTGGTATTTCACTAGTGACTCCAGAATGGCTAGCGCCACTCCTTCAAAGTCTCCCACCTATGCTACACATCTGTTCCCTAATACCAATACAAAGCTGCAGTAAAGGTGCACGGGGTCTTTCCGTCTAACCACGGTTACTCGGCATCTTAACCGAGAATTCAATTTCACTGAGTCTATGTTGGAGACAGTGGGGAAATCGTTACGCCATTCGTGCAGGTCGGAACTTACCCGACAAGGAATTTCGCTACCTTAGGACCGTTATAGTTACGGCCGCCGTTCACCGGGGCTTCAATTCAGGGCTTGCACCCCTCCTATTAACCTTCCGGCACCGGGCAGGCGTCACACCATATACGTCGTCTTTCGACTTTGCATAGTGCTATGTTTTTAGTAAACAGTCGCTACCCCCTCTTCTGTGCCACCTACTACTGGTTGCCCAATAGCAGGTCACTTTTATCCCGAAGTTACAAGTGTAATTTGCCGAGTTCCTTCAACATAGTTCTCTCAAGCGCCTTGGTATTCTCTACCCTCCTACCTGTGTCGGTTTTGGTACGGTCTAATGCTGGAGCTATTTCCAGGGACAAATTCACTGCAAGTTCAATCCAGTAAGAACTCACAATTTACTTTATCCGTCACTACCAGCTGGTGCAGGAATATTAACCTGCTTCCCATCGACTACGGCTTTCGCCCTCGCCTTAGGGGCCGACTAACCCTGCGCAGATTAGCTTTACGCAGGAAACCTTAGGATTTCGGCGGAAATGTCTTTCACATTTCTTATCGTTACTCATGTCAGCATTCGCACTTCTGATACCTCCAGCAATGCTTACGCATCACCTTTACAGGCTTACAGAACGCTCCGCTACCCAATTACTAAAAGTAATTGTCAAAGCTTCGGTAAATGATTTGAGCCCCGTTACATTTTCGGTGCAGGATCTCTTAATTAGACCAGTGAGCTGTTACGCTTTCTTTAAAGGATGGCTGCTTCTAAGCCAACCTCCTGGCTGTCTTGGAGTTCCCACTCCCTTTCACACTTAATCATTATTTGGGGACCTTAGCTGTTGATCTGGGCTGTTTCCCTCTCGTCCAAGGACCTTAGCACCCATGGACTGTCTGCCGTGCAGACTTACTGGTATTCGGAGTTTGATTAGGTTTGGTAGGAATTGCTTCCCCCTAGCCCATTCAGTGCTCTACCCCCAATAAGATTCACACGACGCACTACCTAAATAGTTTTCGCGGAGAACTAGCTATTTCCGAGTTTGGTTGGCCTTTCACCCCTAATCACAAGTCATCCCGTAGCTTTTCAACGCTAGTGGGTTCGGTCCTCCGGTGAATTTTACTTCACTTTCAACCTGCTCATGACTAGATCACTCGGTTTCGAGTCTAATCCCATTAACTAAATCGCCCTATTCAGACTCGCTTTCGCTTCGCCTACACCTATATGGCTTAAGCTTGCTAATGAGATTAAGTCGCTGACCCATTATACAAAAGGTACGCTGTCACCTCATAATGAGGCTCCAACTGCTTGTAAGCATCCGGTTTCAGGGTCTATTTCACTCCCCTGCTAGGGGTTCTTTTCGCCTTTCCCTCACGGTACTGGTTCACTATCGGTCATAAAGTAGTATTTAGGCTTAGGAAGTGGTCTTCCTATATTCAGACAGGATTTCACGTGTCCCGCCCTACTCATGTCTATTTTTTACTATCTACCCATACGAGGCTATCACTCACTATGGCCTGCCTTTCCATACAGTTCTGGTTTAGTAAAAAGTAGCACTGGCCTGATCCGCTTTCGCTCGCCACTACTAACGGAATATCTTTTCCTCTAGGTACTTAGATGTTTCAGTTCCCTAGGTTCGCCCTTATAAGCTATGAATTCACTTATAAGTTATTGGGTTTCCCCATTCGGAGATCTCGGATTAAGCTTATTGACAGCAAGTCCGAGCTTATCGCAGTCTGTCACGTCCTTCGTCGCCTCTTTATGCCAAGGCATCCACCAAATGCTCTTACGCGCTTGAATTATTAACACACAGTGAAAAGTTTGTTGTTAATAACTTTTTGTAGTTATTTGTTGTTATATTAGTTGTTTAATTGACGAACAACTCGTGCAAGTTATTCGTCTGTGTTATCAGCTTACATATTTACGATTTTAAAAAGTTGGTGGAGGATAGCGGGATCGAACCGCTGACCTCCTGAATGCAAATCAGGCGCTCTCCCAGCTGAGCTAATCCCCCAACAGTGTTGGTGGGCGAGGGAGGACTTGAACCTCCGACCTCACGCTTATCAAGCGCGCGCTCTAACCAACTGAGCTACACGCCCAATCAATGCCCTTTATCAACGTTAGTTGAAAAAAGCAAAACAAATAGACGGTGGTTACTTTAAACGTACACTTAGTTCAAAGTTTTTTTTCCTTTAGAAAGGAGGTGATCCAGCCGCAGGTTCCCCTACGGCTACCTTGTTACGACTTCACCCCAATTGCTGGCCGTACCGTGGGCAGCTGCCTCCCGAAGGTTAGCGCACTGACTTAAGATAAAACCAACTCTCATGGTGTGACGGGCGGTGTGTACAAGACCCGGGAACGTATTCACCGCGGCATGCTGATCCGCGATTACTAGCAATTCCAACTTCATGCACTCGAGTTGCAGAGTGCAATCCGAACTGAGATAACTTTTGGGGATTTGCTCCACCTCGCGGTATTGCGTCCCGTTGTAGTTACCATTGTAGCACGTGTGTAGCCCAGCGTGTAAGGGCCATGAGGACTTGACGTCATCCCCACCTTCCTCCGGCTTATCACCGGCAGTTTCGCTAGAGTCCTCAGCCGAACTGTTAGTAACTAACGATAAGGGTTGCGCTCGTTGCGGGACTTAACCCAACATCTCACGACACGAGCTGACGACAGCCATGCAGCACCTGTGCGAAAGCCAGCCTAACTGAAGGTTACCATTCTGTAACCGGTACTTTCCATGTCAAACGCTGGTAAGGTTCTTCGCGTTGCGTCGAATTAAACCACATGCTCCACTGCTTGTGCGGGTCCCCGTCAATTTATTTGAGTTTTAATCTTGCGACCGTACTCCCCAGGCGGGGTGCTTAACGCGTTAGCTACGACACCGAACAAAAGTCCGACGACTAGCACCCATCGTTTACTGCATGGACTACCGGGGTATCTAATCCCGTTTGCTACCCATGCCTTCGCATCTCAGCGTCAATATCAGTCCAGAAAATCGCCTTCGCCACTGGTGTTCCTTCCAATATCTACGAATTTCACCTCTACACTGGAAATTCCATTTTCCTCTCCTGAATTCCAGAACAGAAGTTTTAAAAGCAATTCCTAGGTTGAGCCCAGGGATTTCACTTCTAACTTTCTGTTCCGCCTACATGCGCTTTACGCCCAGTAATTCCGAACAACGCTAGGACCTTCCGTATTACCGCGGCTGCTGGCACGGAATTAGCCGGTCCTTCTTCTTCGGCTACTGTCATTATCCTCACCGATGAAAGAGTTTTACAACCCTAAGGCCTTCGTCACTCACGCTGCATTGCTGGATCAGGGTTGCCCCCATTGTCCAATATTCCCTACTGCTGCCTCCCGTAGGAGTCTGGGCCGTGTCTCAGTCCCAGTGTGGCTGATCATCCTCTCAAACCAGCTAAAGATCGAAGCCTTGGTGAGCTTTTACCTCACCAACAAGCTAATCTTGCGCGGGCCAATCTTATAGCGATAAATCTTTCCCATTACTGGAATATACGGTATTAGCTACAGTTTCCCGCAGTTATTCCGTACTATAAGGTATGTTCCCACGTGTTACTCACCCGTGCGCCACTAAGGACACCTAGCAAGCTAGGGCCTTCGTTCGACTTGCATGTATAAAGCATGCAGCAAGCGTTCGTTCTGAGCCATAATCAAACTCTTAAGTTGAATTACCTACTCATAAAAAACAAAGTTTTAAATTGACGTAGGTTAGACGCCAAAATAACGAGCTAACATTCTTATCGAATAAAAGCTTGATCGAGATTTGACGTTATAAACCCACCGTCTATTCATTTCATATTAACTAAAAATAAAGAGCAAGAATCACTGGTGCACAATAAATGGCCCAATGAATCGAATAAAAAGTAGACTATATCTACACTTTATCGAAGCATTGTCAAATGCATTTCAATAAAAAAAATAAAAAAAAACCCTTGAAAAGAATGAATTTATTTAGGTATTGGTTGCGGGGGTAGGATTTGAACCTACGACCTTCAGGTTATGAGCCTGACGAGCTACCAAGCTGCTCTACCCCGCGATCAGAAAACGAAAGATATGTTAAAATATCAATAATTACAATGATTATTCTTGGTAGCGGAGGAGGGATTTGAACCCCCGACACATGGATTATGATTCCACCGCTCTAACCAACTGAGCTACTCCGCCAAAATGAAATATTGTTTTATATTAAATTAACCTATTCTTAAATAATTTTGTTTATCTCTCTAAGAATGAATTTTTTTGCATTGTTAACGCCTAGCTTGTTAACTTGTGAATTTATGACAATCTCTACACCTCTTGGCTTTCCATCAAAAATTGGATAGCTACCTATGGAGATAAATTGATATTTTTTTTCTGCATCAAGAAGAATCTGAGCTATTTTACTCTCATAAAGTTTTGTAGTTATAGATGTTGAATAAAACTTATTTTTTATTTTAATCATTTTTTTAAATTCTTTCATCATTGATTGTACTATCGATGGTATTCCAGCAAAAACGTAAATATTTTCAATTTTAAAACCTGGTGCACCACTAACTTTATTTAAAATTAATTTAGATCCCTCGGGCATGTATGCCATTTTTTTTCTAGCATCTGTTAATTCAGATTTAACTTTCCTATAATATTTTTTCAATTCACTAAATGCGCCTTTATGTAACTTGTATTTTTTTTTAACTGCTAAACTTATTGACTCAGATGTTATATCATCATGTGTCGGGCCTATACCGCCAGTAGTAATGATGTAGTCATATCTAGTTTTTAATTTTCTGATCTGAGAAATAATAATTTTTTTTGAATCAGGTATTACGATAACCAACTGTAAAGATACGCCACATAAAAATAGCTCTTTTGCTATATGATTTATATTTTTATCTTGTGTCCTACCTGATAATATCTCATTGCCGATGATTATAAGACAAGCTGATTGTATATTTTTTTTAGTTGCCATAGATGATTTATAAAGAGGAAATCTTAGAGGGTTTTTTTATAAAACGCTATAAACGATTTTTTGTTGATATAAAGATTGGTGCTAAAGTTGTCACGGCTTACTGTCCAAACACAGGTTCTCTGTTAGGTCTATTGAACGAGGGTTCAAAAGTCTTGGTTGCGAAAGTAGAAAATCCCAATGCAAAATTAAAATATAGACTAGAGGCAATCAAAGACTTCAAAACATTTGTTGGTATAAACACATCGCTGCCAAACGATATTGTTTTTAATGCCATAAAAGAAAATAAAATTCTTCATGAAATTAAAGGTGATTTAAAAAAAGAGGTAAAATATGGAAAAAATTCTAGAGTTGATATTTATGCTAGTCACCTAAAAGGTGATAGTTATATTGAAGTTAAATCAGTCACATTATCAAGAGAAAAAAATTTAGCAGAATTTCCAGATGCTATTACCTCAAGAGGATCAAAACATTTAATAGAATTAAGTAATATGTCAAAAAAAGGTAGTAACTGTTTTCTGATATATCTAATTCAACGAAATGATGTAAATAGATTTTCGATAGCTAAAGATTTAGATAATGAGTATTATGAAAATTCTCTTATTGCAAAAAAAAGTGGTGTAAAATTTAGAGCATTTAAATGTAATGTTTCTTTAAAAGGTATAAATATAATTAATGAGATAAAAATTGATGAAGATTAAATCATATTCAAATGTTGAAGTAGACTCTTGCAGAAAGGCAGGTAAAATAACTGCAACTATTTTAGACGAGCTCAATAGTATAATTAAAGAGGGTATTTCAACTTCTGAGATTGATGAATTTTGTTTAAACAGAATTCAAGAATTAGGTGGCACTCCTGCCCCTTTGTTTTATAGAGGATTTCCAAAATCTACATGTACCTCTTTAAATCATGTAATTTGTCATGGAATTCCAAATTATAATCGAAATCTTCAAAACGGAGATATTTTGAATGTAGATGTTACAACAATAATTGATGGTTGGCATGGAGACTCATCAAGAATGTATAAGGTAGGTGATATTTCTATAAAAGCAAACAACCTATGTAAAGTTACTCATGATTGTTTGATGGAAAGTATTGATGAAATAAAAGTTGGTGAGCCGATAAGTCTTATTGGAAAAAAAATTGAAGATATCGCAACATCAAATAATTTTAGTGTTGTTAGAGATTTTTGTGGACATGGTGTTGGTTTGAAATTTCATGAAAATCCAAGTATTTTGCATTACTACGATAGCGAATATGATAATATTAAATTTATAGATGGAATGATTTTTACGATTGAACCCATGATCAATGCTGGAAAATATCAATCTAAAATATTAAGTGATGGTTGGACAGCTGTAACTAAAGATAAAACACTTAGCGCTCAGTACGAACATACGATATATATTAATGGTGATAATGTTGAGATTCTAACAGAGTCTCCAAATAAGGCTTTTTATAATTGATACCGAGATACTCTAGAAAAATTCTTAAAGAAATCTGGGAAGATAATAATAAATTTCAAATATGGCTTGATCTCGAAATACTTGCTTGCGAGGCAATGGAAAAATTAGGCCAGATACCCAAAGGAACCTCAAATAGGATTAAAAAAAAAGCAAAGTTTGAAGTAAAAGAAATAAAAAAAATTGAAGAAAAAACTAAGCATGACGTAATTGCCTTTTTGACTAATGTAGCAAAGTATGTAGGTGCTGAGTCTAGGTATATTCATAAAGGACTTACATCTAGTGATATTTTGGATACTTCTTTTTCAATCCAACTCAACCAATCAAGTAATATAATCCTTGGGGGTTTAGAAAAATTAAGCAAATCTCTTCTTCGTATTGCAAAAAAACATAAATACACTTTATGTATTGGCAGAAGCCATGGTATTCACGCTGAGACAACAACTTTTGGATTAAAAATTCTTGGTTATCTAGTTGAAAACAATAGAAACATAAATCGTCTTAAAAATTCAATAAAACAAATACAGACAATCCAAATGTCTGGTCCCGTAGGAACATACTCTAATATTGATACAAGGGTTGAACAAATGATTGCTAAAAAATTAAAATTCTCAATCGAGCCAGTTTCTACACAAATTATACCAAGAGATAGGCATGCAGATCTTTTTTGTTCCTTTGCAATAATAGCAAGTTCTCTTGAACGTTTATCAACAGAAATTAGACATTTACAAAGATCTGAAGTTTTGGAAGTTGAAGAGGGATTTGGAAAAGGTCAAAAAGGTAGTTCGGCAATGCCTCATAAAAAAAATCCAATTTTATCAGAAAATTTAACAGGACTGGCAAGAGTAGTAAGGTCTTTAACCATCCCTGCTTTAGAAAATATTACATCATGGCATGAAAGAGATATTAGTCACTCTAGTGTTGAGAGAATTAACGCTCCTAATGCAACTATTATACTTGACTTTGCAGTTCAAAGAATGGTTGCTGTACTTGATAATCTAATAATACATAAAAAAAATATGATTAAAAATTTAAACCTTTTAAAAGGCCTACCCTACTCACAAAACGTCTTAATTTTTCTAATTGAAAATAAAGTTCTGAGAGAGGATGCTTATAAAATTGTCCAAGATTGTGCTCTAAAAACATGGGAGGGTAATTTGTCTTTTAAAGATAATCTTTTAAACCATCCAAGTTTAGCCAAATTTAAAATATCAAGTAAAATCAATAATATCTTCAATAATAAAAGTCTTTTTACGAATGTAGATAAGATATTTAAAAGAGTTGGATGATGGCAACAAAATTAAAAAAATTATATGAGGGTAAAGCCAAAATTATATATGCAAAAAATAACAACCAAGTAATAGCAACCTATAAAAATGACGCTACTGCTTTTAATAATTTAAAAAAAGGTTCAATTAAAAATAAAGGTGCTATTAATAACGCTATCTCGAGTTATTTGTTTCAAATATTGAATCACTGTGATATCCCAACACACTTTATCAAAAAAATTGATAAAAAATCTCAGCTTTTAAAAAAAGTAGATATTATTCCAATTGAAGTTTTGGTTAGAAATCTCTTTGCTGGATCTTTATCAAAGAAATTTGGCATTAAGGAGGGCACTCCATTATCTGATACACTTATAGAGTACTGTTTAAAATCAGATGAACTTGGCGATCCACATATAAGTTCTGAGCATATTCTTAATTTAGGGTTATGCGACTTTAATGAATTAGAATTAATAGATGAATATTCTTTGAGAATTAACGATGTCTTAAGATCTACATTTTTTTCTATCGGAATTAATTTAATTGATTTTAAGTTAGAATTTGGAATTTGTAAGAAAAGCAATGAACTCGTTCTAGCTGATGAAATATCACCAGATACTTGTCGATTATGGGATTTAAAAACAAATAAAAAACTTGATAAAGATCGCTTTCGAAGAGATTTAGGAAATGTTGAAGAGGCATATGCAGAGGTGCTTGATAGATTAAACTTGAAGATTTAATGCGTATAAAGATTTTAATAAGACTTAAGAGTCAAATTTTAGAACCTCAAGGTAAGGTTATTGAACAATCGCTGAATAATTTAGGATTTAATGAGTTTAATAATATCAGGAAAGGAAAGCTCATTGAATTAGACTTACCAGATAATTTAAGTAAAGAAGAAAAAGACCAAAAAATAGACTCAGCATGCAAAAAGCTTTTAGTGAATGATATTATTGAAGAGTACGAAGTACTTGGATGAGTTTTAAGTCTGCTGTCATTACATTTCCGGGATCTAATTGTGATAGAGACGCTTTATGTTACTTACAAGATTTAACAAAAGGTGTTGTTTATAATATTTGGCATGAGGAAGCATCTTTGCCACAAGTTGATTTGGTAATATTACCTGGAGGTTTTAGTTTTGGTGACTATTTAAGATCGGGGGCCATGGCATCAAAGAGTAAAATAATCAATGATGTTATAAAACATGCAAATGATGATAGATATTTATTAGGTATTTGTAACGGTTTTCAAATTTTAACTGAAATTGGGCTCCTTGAAGGAGCCTTGATACAAAACAAAAACCTTAAATTTTTAGGAAAAAACTGTTTTATTAAAAAAAAATTTAAAAATAATTTCAATTTATCCATTAAAGAAGATCAAGTGCTTCAAATACCTGTGGCCCACAATGAGGGAAATTTTTATTGCGATAATGAAACTTTAAAATCACTTAAAAATAATGAACAAATTGCATTTGAATACTGCAAAGGTGAATTTTCAAATAGTGAAGAAAATATTAATGGCTCAATAGAAGCTATTGCGGGCATCACAAACAAAAAGAAAAATATTCTTGGTATGATGCCTCACCCTGAAAGAGCCTATTCTGACTTTCATCCTTCACAAGATGGTAAGCTAATCATAGAGTCATTAATATCATGAACGAAGAGTTAATACTTCAGCACGGCTTAACTTTAGATGAATTCAAGATCATCAAGAACTATTTAAATAGGGACTTAACAATGGAAGAGTTAGGAATTTTTTCAGCAATGTGGAATGAACACTGTTGTTATAAGACATCAAAAAAATGGTTAAAAAAACTTCCTACAGAAAATGAAATAGTTATTCAGGGGCCAGGAGAAAATGCTGGAATAATTGACATACAAGATAATGACGGAATTGCTTTTAAAATTGAAAGTCATAACCACCCGAGTTACATCGAACCTTTTAATGGATCGGCAACTGGTGTTGGAGGAATACTAAGAGATATTTTTACGATGGGGGCGAGACCAATAGCTACTCTTGACTCAATTAGATTTGGTTTGATAGAAAGTGAAAAAACAAAATATTTATTAAACGGTGTAGTTCATGGAATTGGCCACTACGGCAACTGTATAGGAATTCCTAATATTGGTGGTGAGTGCGAGTTTGAGTCAACGTATGGTTTTAATAATTTAGTTAATGCTATGGCTGTAGGTCATGTTCAAAAAGATAAAATTTTTTACTCAAAGCCTAAATCTATTGGGGGTCTCATTGTCTATATTGGTTCTAAGACTGGAAAAGATGGAATTCATGGCGCCAGTATGGCTTCAGATGTTTTTTCAGAAGACGACGAGGATGATAAAAGACCATCGGTACAAGTCGGTGATCCTTTTATGGAGAAACTTTTAATGGAGGGTTGTTTAGAATTAATGTCAACAGGATTGATAGAGTCTATGCAAGATATGGGAGCTGCAGGAATTACCTCCTCAAGTGTAGAAATGGCTTCGAAGGGCAATGTGGGTGTATTAATTAATCTTGATAAAGTCCCATTAAGACAACCATTAAGCGCATATGAGATACTTCTATCCGAAAGCCAAGAAAGAATGTTAGCGGTCATAGATGAAAAAAATAATCTTAAGGTGAAAGAAATTCTTCAAAAGTGGCAAATAGATTATGAAGTTATAGGAGAAATAACTAATAATAAACGAGTTGTGTTTGAGTCAAATAATAAAAAAGTGGTAGACCTACCCGTAGATATAATTGTTGATGATGCACCTGAATACGACAGAGAATTTTATATGCCAAGAAAAAGAAAAGGCAAAGATTTTGATTTTTCCAACATTAAATTGGAAGATATTATTAATACTTTATTATCTAATTTGAATTATTTGGATAAAAGTTGGGTTTTTAATCAATATGACTCAACTGTCATGGGAGATACTGTCAAAGAACCCGGTCAATCATCTGGTATAGTTAAAATTCATGGAACACAAAAAGTTATTGGCGCTACCACAGACTGTAATCCTTTATATATAAGAATTAATCCTTACGAGGGTATGAAATATACAGTTGCTGAGTCTTACAGGAATTTAATTGCATGTAACATAAATCCTTTAGCTATCACAAATAATCTCAATTTTGCTAGTCCCTTAGACCCAAATATCATGGGTGAATTAGTCTTATCTATTGATGGTTTAAAAACAGCAGCAGCCAAATTCAATACCCCTATCATTTCAGGCAATGTGTCTTTATATAACCAGACAAATGAAATACCTATTAAGCCTACACCTGTGATTGGAATGGTAGGATCAAATCAGGATTTAAAAAAAATAAACTCTAATAAATTTTGTAATATTGGCAATAAGATCCTTGTTTTAGGAAAACGATTAGAAAAAAATCTAAGTCCTTATCTTTTACAGGATCAAAATCTTGCCTCAAACATAAATGAGTATAATGATTTAGAGGAATTAGATTTGGATTATGAAAAAAAAGTAGCTGATTGTGTTTTGAAGATGTCAGATTTCAAATATATTATGTCCTGTAATGATATTTCAAGAGGTGGTGTCTTTTTATCTTTATTAAAAATGCAATATAAGGATATGGGCTTTAAAGTTAATATCCCTGATCCAATTGATCTTTTTTGTGAGTACAGTGCTGGGTATGTGATTGAAATTAGGAACGAAGATCTAAACAATGTAACATCCTTTCTAGAAAAAAATGGTGCTGGATACTTCGAAATTGGAGAGATAATTAGAGAAAATTTAGAAATAAACTCTAAAAGATTTGACTATTTTGATATTATAAATAATTATCATAACAATTTTGAAAAAATTATTAATTAGATGCCTATAGAACAAAAAAAACTTGAAGATCTTATCAAAGATAAGTTTCCAAATTCTACAATTACAATAGAAGATCTTGCTGGTGATAACGATCATTATTCAGTTCAAATTGAAAGTGATATATTTAATGGGTTATCTCGTATACAACAGCATCAATTAGTCTACAAATCATTAGATGGGTTGATGGACAAAGAGCTTCACGCTATGCAATTAAAAACGAAAGGAACTAAATAATGGAGTTAGAAAGTAGCACAAAAGAACAAATTGAAAAAATGATTGGTGATAATGAGGTATTCCTCTTTATGAAAGGGAACCCTGATTTCCCTATGTGCGGATTCTCATCTGTTGCAAGTGCAATTTTAAAAAAAACTGGAGTTGAATTTGGTCATTGTAATGTGCTTGATGATAATAATATTAGAGAAGGCATTAAAACCTTTTCAAATTGGCCTACGATACCTCAATTATATATTAAAAATGAGTTCGTTGGCGGCTGCGATATTATGAAAGAAATGGCTGAGTCTGGGGAATTATTAGAACTACTCAACACCAAAGGAATAAAAACTGAAGTAAGTTAAAAAAGGGGCAAGTGATTCTAGCCCCTCTTGTTAGTTATTAGAAATATAATTATTTAATTCTTTATAATAAGAATTATTTTCACCCACTAATGTTTTGAGTAATTCTAGATTGCTTAAGGCATTGTCTTTTTGTCCGAGATCGACATACATTTCACCTTGATATTCAATGGCCCCAAGATGCTCTGGATCAAGTTCAAGTGCTTTTTTGTAGTATTTTGCTGCATTATCAAAATCATCACTTTTTCGGTAAGCAAAACCTAGCTCATTGTATACATCTGCACGGGTAAAATCTGTCGAACTAGCAGTTATAAGGGTCTTAAGCTTTCTTATTGCTTTATCATAATCTTTACTTCTTATTAGCTTTATGGCCGACTTATAATCTTTTCCGTAATTAGTTTTAGCGCTATCGCCAGAGTTAGTGCCAGCAGCATAAAGACTAGAAAAAAACAAAGAAAATATAACTGTTAATATTTTAATATTCATAACTATCCATTCGAAATTTATATGTTATTAGATTAATTTGGTAAATTAATAATTATCTTGAATAGAACTCAACAACAAGATTAGGTTCCATTTGGACAGGGTATGGAACATCTGTTAGTTGAGGTCCTCTGACAAACTTACCCAGGCATTTTGAGATTTCTAATTGCAAATACTCAGGTACATCTCTTTCATTAGAGCTTAATGTTTGAATAATCATTGGAATATTTTGGCTAGTTTGCTGAAGAGATATTTCATCTCCATCCATAACCCGATAAGATTTTTTATTAACAACTTTTCCGTTAACTAAAACATGTCCATGGTTTACCAGTTGTCTTGCAGAAAATACTGTGGGGGCAAATTTTAATCTAAATACAACAGCGTCAAGTCTTCGCTCTAATAGCTCGATCAAAATTTGACTAGTATCCCCTTTTTTTCTAGATGCTGCCTGATATATTTTTAAGAATTGTTTTTCCGTTATATCGCCGTAATATTTTTTGAGCTTTTGTTTGGCCGCTAATTGAATTCCAAAGTCAGAGGGCTTTCTTCTTCTAGCTTGTCCATGTTGGCCGGGACCATAAGGCCTTCTATTAAAAGGACTTTTTGGCCTACCCCATAAGTTTAAGCCAAGTCTTCTATCAATTTTATGTTTTGACGATAGTCTTTTAGTCATGAATTGGTGATTTATATAGATTTAGCATTTTAAGTCAATTTATTTTGTTATAAATTTCAGTACTCCATATACCGTTTTTATTTGTTTTTGGTCAATTTTTGATGTTTTTAAAAAATTTCTTAAAGATATTTCTAAATTATCTCTTTTTGAGGAAATAGAGGTAAATTTTCTTTTCTCTAATATTTTCATAATAAATGACAAAAACTTCTCAATATCTTTTGCACTAGCTGGAGTGACAATCTTTAATGAACTAATTTTAGAAAAAGTCATTTGGCTCAATTCATAAGCAATTAAAGCCACTGTATGGGATAAATTTAGAGAACTATTGCTTTTGGTAGGAATAGATAAGATATAATTAGCATGAGATATCTCTTTATTTGTCAGACCGTTATTTTCTTGACCAAACAAAATTGATATTTTGTTTGGATTTAATTTAGATATATCTTGCAATTTTATTGAAGGTATTTGTATATCTCTTTTTCTAACAGTAGTTGCTATTAAAATATCACTGTCTTTCATTGCTTCCGGTATTGATTTATAAGTTTTTACTTTTTTTGATAAAGATGAAAAATGTTTAGCAGATTTTAGACCTTTTTGATTAGGCCAAATTTTTCTGGGATTGATTAATGATAAGTTTTCAAAACCAAAACACCCTATAGATCTCAAAGACATTCCAACATTTTCAGATAATTGGGGTTTATTAAGTATAAATTGAATTTTTTTTTTCAAGAGGACTTAATTAATTTATAAATTAAACTCTCTCTTAAGGCATTATAAGAAGCATCAATTATGTTAGTGGAAACACCTACTGTTGTCCAAATAGATCCTTTTTGGTCTTTAGTTTCGATGAGAACACGAACTATTGCATCTGTTCCTTTTTCTGATGATAAAATTCTTACCTTAAAATCTGTTAGTTCTAAATCTTCTAAAGAAGGATAAAAACCCATTAATGATTTTCTTAATGCTTTGTCCAAAGCATTAACAGGTCCATTACCAACCTCCACATTCATATATTCCTTTTTTTCCACTTCTATTCTTACAGTTGCCTCTGACTCAGTTACTAATTCCCCTTTTGCATTCCACCTTCTATCGTCTATTACTTTAAATCTTTTCAACTCAAAATATTCTGGAATACCAAATAGAGTCTGTCTTGCAAGTATTTCAAAACTAGCAATTGCCTGATCATATGCATAACCTTTAAATTCTCTCTCTTTAACTTTCTGTAGAAGAAAGTCTAGTTTGTCAGAATGATCATCTGGATTAATACCAACAGTATTCAAAAGAGAAATGATATTAGATCGACCAGACTGATCAGATATAACAATCTTTCTAGTATTACCTACTATTTCTGGATCTACATGTTCGTAAGTTTTAGGATCTTTGTTAATCGCAGAAACATGTAAACCACCTTTATGTGAAAAAGCATTTTCACCAACATAGGCTTGCTGAGTATTTGGCATGCGGTTTAAAATTTCATCTAAAAGCAACGAGGTTTTCTTTAAGGCTGATAGTTTTTTCTTGGGGATATTAGTATCAAAGTCGGTTTTCAGAATTATTGAAGGAATAAGAGATACTAAATTAGCATTTCCACACCTTTCTCCCAGACCATTAATTGTACCCTGAATTTGTCTAACACCTGCTCGAACAGCAGCAAGTGAATTAGCAACTGCATTTTCTGTATCATTATGGGCGTGAATACCTAATTTTTCACCAGGTATGCTTTTTGTAACATCTTTGACTATAGTTTCTACCTCATGAGGAAGGGTGCCACCATTAGTATCACATAAAACGATCCACCTTGCTCCATTTCTGAGAGCTTCAGTTAAACAGTCTATAGCAAATTTTGGGTCTGATTTGTAACCGTCAAAAAAATGTTCAGCATCATACATAGTCTCAATACCTTTTTCATTAATATGAGCTATGCTCTCACCAATCATTTTTAAATTATCTGATTTTGAAATACCCAGAGCTTTTTCAACTTGGTAAGAGGATGATTTGCCTACAATGCATATATGTTTTACATTAGTATTTCTTAAAGTATTTAGACCAGGATCATTTGAAACACTAGTAGTAGGTCTTCTAGTCATTCCAAAGGCAACTAAATTTGATCTTTCGAATTTATTAGAAGAATTAAAAAAACTATCATCAGTTGGATTAGAACCTGGCCAACCACCTTCGATATAATCTAAACCAAGGTCATCAAGAGCTTTAGAAAATTTGATTTTATCATCAACACTAAAGTCAACACCTGTTGTTTGTTGCCCATCTCTTAATGTTGTATCAAAAAAATAAATTTTATTTTCTAGTTTTTCTTCCATGTCGTCTCGTTTTTTGTGTCTTCTAAAACAATTCCTTGTTTAAATAACTCATCTCTAATTTTATCAGCAAGTTCAAAGTCATTATTGCTTTTAGCTATTTGTCGGCGAGATATCATATTTTCAATATATTCTTTATCAAGATCTAAATCTTTTTTTAGAAAACTAGGATTTAAACCCAATAGACTTAAGCCATTATTAAAATGAGCCAATAAAACCTCATTATTACTATCTTTTTTCAAATTTGCTATAATTTGCTGCAATCTCATTAGTGCTTTTGGGGTATTTAAATCATCTAAAAGTGCACTGACAAATTCAGTGTCTAATTCTGAACTTTTAACCTCTTGTATATAGTTTTCCCACTTATTTATAATGTTTTGACTATAACTTAATAGATCATTTGAAAAATCTATTGGTTGCCGATAATGGGTAGTTAAGAGAGAGTATTTTAATACAGTTGGGTCATGTTTAGCTAACAAATCATTAACAATTGTTGTATTACCTAAAGATTTAGACATTTTTTCTCCCTTAAAGTTGATAAAACCATTATGTAGCCAAAAGTTTGACATTTTTTTATCATGACAACATGTTGATTGAGCTATTTCATTTTCGTGGTGGGGGAATATTAAATCAATACCTCCAGCGTGAATGTCAATAGTTTCTCCGAGTAATTCAGAAATCATAGCTGAACACTCAATATGCCATCCTGGTCTTCCACTCCCCCAAGGGCTATCCCAAGAGGGTTCATTTGTCTTTGATGGTTTCCAAAGAACAAAATCTTCAGGATTTTTTTTGTAATCAGCAACTTCAACTCTTGCTCCACTAATAATGTCTTTTAATGAAAACTTAGAAAGAGAGCCATAATCTTTATATTTTTTTGCTTCAAATAATACATGTCCATTAGAAATATAAGCGAATTTTTTGTCAATGAGCGATGTAATCATTTCGATCATTTTTGAAATATAATTTGTAGCTTTTGGTTCATGAGTTGGAGATAAAATTGATAAAGAATTTAGATTTTGATGATATGTTTTTTGAGTAAGCTCAACCAACTGATCTGTCGTTATATTAAGTTCGTTTGCTTTATCTATAATTTTATCATCTATATCTGTGATATTTCTGACATAATTTACTCTATCTTTTCCAAAAGTAAGTCTTAGAACTCTAAATAAGACATCAAAAATTATTATTGGTCTAAAGTTACCTATATGTGGATTACTATAAAGCGTAGGTCCACAAGCGTACATCTTAACCGATGATGAGTTGATAGGTATAAATTTTTCTTTTTTTTTAGTTAAGGTATTATAAAGATTAATATTCATCTAGAATTTTTCTTAATCCCTCAAGCCCAAAATAATTATATAGATCTTTTACAGATGGGCCATTTTGGTTACCTGTTAATATATAACGTGTATTAGTAAAAATATCTTTTTTTGACAAGGTTTTGTCTATATTCATCATATGATTTACATATTCGTCAAAGCTTAAATTTGAAATTCCATTTAAATTCTTAATTAAAAGTTTTATAAAATCTTCTGAAGGTTTAGTTTTGATTTCTCTTCTATTAATAATATTCCATAAATTTACAATATCCTCATATTTATCAACGTTATGTTTAATTAGTTCCCACTCTATTTCTGTTAAAGCTACCTTTTTAAGTTCAGGGAATTCTTTATTTAAGTTTTTGAGGCTCATTGACCTTAATGAATTTTTTTGGAAAAAATCGATTTTATGAATATCAATTTTAGGTAAATTTTTAGAAATATTTTCTAATTTAAAATCTTTAAAATTATTAATTAATATGCTTTCAAAATCATGATCAGAGTTAAGACCAAGAGAATATAAATAAGATAGTATACTATTAACCGTGTAACCTTTTTTTTTAAATTGATTTAGTGAAATTGAGTCTAAATTTCTTTTACTTAGTTTTGTTCCATCTTCATTAAGTATTAATGGATTATGTCCAAGTGAAGGTAAATCAGAATTTAAACTTTTAAATAATTCTAGATGAATAGCTGAATTAGTGAGATGGTCTTCGCCTCTTATAATATGAGATATATTCATATCTATATCATCAACTACACTGGGGAAGTGGTAAAGGTAACTACCATCTGCCCTTCTTAAAACAGGATCGGATTGCGAAGATAAGTCTACTTCTGTTTCTCCTTTGACCAAATCATTCCATTTAATTTTACTTTGTGAGAGCTTAAATCTCCAATAGGGCTGATTACCCTTTGAAATTTTATTCTCTATGTCATCTTTAGATAAATTCAAAGATGATCTATCATAGATTGGTGGTTTACCAGCCTTTAGTAATAACTTTTTTTTAATATCTAAATCTTCTATAGTTTCAAAACATGGGTAAACTAATTTTAAAGAAATTAACTGATCAAAAAGTTCATTGTATCTATCAATTCTTTTACTTTGATAAAAAATTTCATCATAGTTGATTTTTAACCACTCTAAATCAGATGCAATAGATTTTACGAACTCATCTTTACTTCTCTCTTGGTCAGTGTCATCGTATCTTAGAATAAATTTACCATTATTTTTTTTTGAATACGCCCAATTTAAAAAACATGATCTCATATTTCCAAGGTGTAAGTGACCTGTTGGGCTTGGTGCAAAACGCGTAACTATCATTTAACTTTTTTTAAGTAGGTATTCTCTTGAAACTTTTACTCTAGAGGTATTACCGTATTTTATAATATCAGCTGTTGCATAAGTTTCTGACCATTTTTCTGGGAGGTAACTACCCGTTCCTATTATATCAATTGGGGCCTTTGCTAGCGACATTGCTTTACATTTTTCATTAGTAAAACCACTGGAGGCAATAATTTTGACATTTTTAAAGCCAAAATTATCAAGTTGAGCTCTTAAATACCATAATGAAGCAGCTGAAACTCCTGGGCCAACTAAATGTCTTAACTCTTTATCAGATCTATAATCTTTTATTGATCCAGGCGCATGTTTTTCTAGGACTTCATAAGATTTGGAAGTATCTAGATTCTCAATAAATCTTCCACTTGGTGTATCCAATCTAATCATTACTTTTCCTGCTTTAGACAGCTTATCAAAGTAATTACATACTTGTATTGAGTCAGTAATTTCTTTGCCAAAATAATCTGGTAAAACAATTAAATCATTTTTTGGAAATGTTTGATGAAACATTTTTACTGCCTCAAGAGTAGATCCAGCATATCCTATTAGTGCGTGAGGCATTGTCCCTAATGCTTTGTTAGATTGAAAAAAATGTGAAGTTGCTTCAATAGAAGTTCCAATAAAACCTTTTGCTTTCTTTTTTTTTGCTGATCTAGAGCCAACTGATGCTGCATAGGACATTAATTCTGACATCTCTGAGCCTGCACAATGTCTTGCATCCATTGCTATAAAAGAGGTTTTAGGTAGGTCAAAACACATTTGATATGCATTTGCAGCTGCTATACAAGCAGGACCAATTTTTTGGAGGAGTAAAGTCTCTAGATCCACAATATGTTTAAACGAACCTCTTATATAAAGTATTGGTTCACCAGCTCCAAAGTGATCTCCTTCTTTAAAGGGACTTGAGGTTTTAACTTTTATACCTCTATCTTTAGATATTTGTTTTATCCAATTGATAGCCAATTTTAATGCTATGATACCCGGTCTACGAATAAAGATGGCATAAGTAACGTTTATGTCACCATACTTTTGAATAATTTTTTTTGTTTTTAAAAAATAATTATCGGTGTAATTTTTAATTAAGTCTGAATTTGTTTTTTTATTCATAATGAATAAGAAAACTAATTTATTTCACCGTTAGATAATAAGTCAGCTAGTAAAAATGAGAGTTCTAATGATTGATTTACATTTAACCTCGGGTCGCAAAAAGTATGGTATCTATCCCCTAAGTTTTCATCTTTAATATCATCAGGTCCTCCGACACATTCAGTTACATTTAAACCAGTTAATTCTAAGTGCACACCTCCTGCGACTGTGCCCTCTGATTTATGAATTTCAAAAAAAGATTGAATTTCCTTAAATATATTTTTAGTGGCTCTTGTCTTATAACCAGATTTGCTTGTGGATGTATTGCCATGCATAGGATCGCATATCCAAGTAAGGTTCACTCCAAGTTTATTAATTTCTTTCAATAAATTAGGAAAGTTTGCGTTAATTTTTTCTGCTCCCATTCTAATAATAAGTGTCAGTCTACCACCTTCGTTTTCAGGGTTAAGTATTTCAATATTTCTTTTTAAATCATCAATCATTGTGGATGGTCCCACTTTTAAACCCAGAGGATTCTTGATACCACTTAAATAATGTATGTGTGCTCCGTCAGGATCTCTAGTTCTGTCTCCTACCCACAAAAAATGAGAATTAACATTGTACCATTCCCCTGTTGTACTATCTATTCTGGTAAAAGCCTGTTCATATGGCAAAAGAAGAGCCTCATGACTGGTGTAAAAATCTGTTTCTCTTAGTTCTCTTGTATTTTTTTCATTTACACCACATGCGTTCATGAATTTAATGCTGTCTGCAATTTTTTCAGATAATTCTTTAAATTTTTTTGTTGTGTCAAAATTATCTGCAAAGTCTAAATTCCATTTATTTAATTGTGTTAGGCTAGCAAAACCACCTTGAGCAAAAGCTCTTAATAAATTTAAAGTTGATGCTGAGTGATTATAAGCTCTTATCATTCTCTTAGGGTCTGGTTCTCTAGAAGACTCATTAAACTCAAATGAATTGATGATATCTCCTCTATAGCTAGGCAATTTCTGACCATTTTTTTCTTCAAAATCCGAACTTCTAGGCTTTGCGAATTGACCGCCCATTCTTCCTAATTTAACAACTGGTTTATTAGTTGCAAAAGTTAAAACTACGGACATTTGTAGAAGTAATTTAAAATTATCTCTTATTGTATTAGGATTTAATTCTTGGAAACTTTCAGCACAGTCACCACCTTGCAAATAAAAAGACTCACCTTTTTGAACTTGATGTATTTGAGATTTTAAAGATCTAGTCTCACCAGCAAATATTAAGGGAGGCATAGATGATAATTCATTTATCACGGAGTCTAATTTGTTTTGATCAGCGTAAACAGGCATTTGCTTAGCTTCAAATTTCTTCCAACTATCTTTGGTCCATTTCATGAGGCAGAGATTATATTGTTATATATATCAAATAAAAGAGATTATTAGATTTTCGATTTAAAAGGCCAAATTTTGGGTAACTTTAGTTTAGGTAATGATGGCTCATAACCAGTGGCATAAAAATTATCAATACTTGATTGTTTATTATCTGAGTACTTTAAATTACTATCAGAAACATTAGTTATTCCAATATTGTCAACTATATCAACAGTTGTAATTAGACCGTGATTATCAACGATATAATAACATTTATCTAAATTTAAATAATCATATGAACTTTTGCTAATTTGATATGTATTTTTTTTTGAAATCTCTGAAAGTAAAATGACATTTATTATGTTTTTAACCTTGTATTTATCTGAGAGAATATAAGTATCATCGTTCTTAAAAAGATCATGAATATGCTTTTTATTATTTAGTTTAATATTTGGAAAAAAAGTACCTTTTGATAAATAACTCGGGTATTGATTATCATCTATAATATTAGAAAAATAATTATTTTGTTTATTAAAATTATTATTAATTTCTAATACTTGATTTGAAAATATGTAACATTTATTAAATCTTAATAAAAATTTAAATATTAATAACGATATAAATTTTGGAAAAAAGTTATAAAAATTAAAGAAAAGAATATTAATATAATAATTATTGTTATTACTAGAATTGTATATAGACTTTTCATCTAACATATTTAAACTTAAAAGATTAACAAGTTCAAAACAGATACCTAAATAGGATTTATTTTTAATAGAAATATCTTTAGTATTCTTATTTGCATAAAGTATTGATAAATTAGTTGGAACTTTGATTTTAATAAGATCACTCTCTTGAATTTTTTTATTAGCAATCTTCTTAACATATTTTTTTATAAGTGATAAATTTTCAGAAAAAAAATGTATTGTATTGTCATTAGGAAAAACAATATTAATTTTTTTGTATTTTAAATTTGTAAAAATGGATGAGCAGTATTTATGTTTAATATCATTAAATTCAAATTTATAAAAGTTTCTGTAATCTGTTGTTTCAATTTTTATATCAGGATTGTTAATTTTAGAGGGGTAACTAAGATCATTAATTAGATATAGTATTTGCTCCCCAGTTATGGGTTCTCTAGTAAATAACTTTGATTTATTAATAATGCCGTATGTATCTAGAGTTACTGAGTTCAATATTTTTGAATTGCACTTATCCTGAGGTATAAAAATACCCTCAGTGATATTTTTTTTTTCTGAATTTAATGAAATTTTATGTTTAACACTAAAGTGTGCATCTATAACAGCTGCTAATATTTCATTATCAACTTCAATTTGCATTATTAATATTTTTTTGATTACTCAACAGTAACAGATTTAGCCAAATTTCTAGGTTGATCAATATCAGTACCTTCATAAAGAGCAAAATAGTATGAAATGAGTTGAAGAGGAATAGTATAAATGAAAGGTGTGTCAATAAAGTTTTCTTTTGGAAGAATCACATGATGAGTATTTGTTGATTTATCAGAATTATCTACACTAGTTAAAATTATAACTTTTCCATTTCTTGCAACTATTTCCTCAGCATTAGAAATAGATTTTTCATATAGTTCATTGTTAGGTGATAAACATATCGTTAATGATTTTTTATCAATTAACGCGATTGGACCATGTTTCATCTCCCCTCCAGGAAAGCCCTCGCTGTGCATATAAGATATTTCTTTCAATTTTAGAGATCCCTCTAATGCAATAGGATATACAATATTCCTACCTATAAAGTAGCATGTATCAGATTGACTCAATTTTTTGGAAATTTTTTTTGCGTCAGATTTAAAATCTTTTACTAATTTCTTAAGTTTAGAGGGTAGTAATTTTAAAATTTTTATATTTTTATTATAATCTCTAATAGTAATAGCATTAGTCATTTTTCCAATTTCAATAGATAGATTAGCTAAGCTTAAAATTTGACAAGTAAATGCCTTTGTAGAAGCTACGCCAACTTCTTTCAAGGCATATGTAGGAATAGTTACATCGGCCTCTCTTACCATGCTACTTTGTAAAGAATTAGTAATTACTATAGAAGAGTGTTTATTTTTTTTTACATATTTCAAAGCCATCAAAGTATCCATAGTTTCTCCAGATTGAGATATAAAAATAAATAATATTTTATCTTCTTTATTAATTTTTTTATATCGAAGTTCAGAGGCTAATTCTGATGAAGTATCTAAATTAGTAAATTTATTGAAATAATACTCTCCAACTAGGCATGCATGATATGCTGTACCACAACCTACAAAAATGACCTTTTTATTTAAAAATAAATTTTTATATTTACTTTCAAAATCATGAAAGAATTCCTCTGAATAGTTTTTTTGTGTTGTTTTTAAAACATCTGGCTGCTCATGTATCTCCTTAAGCATGTAATGTTGGTATTTTCCTTTATCATAAGGATTTTGTTTAATTTCATTTTTTTCAAAAATAATTTTAGCTTTATTTAAGCTCGATATTTTAGACTGTTGTATTTTAATAATGTCTCCATCTTTAAGATGGTAAATTTTGTCACTATATTCTGTCAAGATTGAGGAGTCTGAACAGATAAAAGATGAGCCTTTGTTATGAGAAAGAGCGATTGGGCTTCCATTTTTTAATAAGTAAAAACAATTATTTTTTTTGATAAAAATAACAAAAGCAAAGTTTCCTTTAATCACAGATCTAAAAACTCTTATTGCCTCATCTGGATTTTTGTATTTATTTACCAAATATGTAAGAAAATAAAAACTGATTTCAGTATCTGATTGAAGATTTTTTGGAATTTCAACAAATCTATTTTGAATTTTTCTGTAATTTTCAATTATACCATTACAAACTAAAGTAAGATCGTTATTTGCAAAAGGATGGGCATTATTTTTGCTAACAACACCGTGTGTTGCCCATCTGGTATGGCCTATAACTCCATAGAAATTTTTATCTGATACATTTTGAGATTTATTTTTTAGTGCAGATATTTTTCCAACACTTTTTATTGTTTTAATTCGATCTTTTGAGAATAAAGAAATACCAGCAGAGTCATATCCTCGATATTCCAACTTTTTTAAAATATCTATTGAATTATTCTTTAAAGAAGTTGAATTTAAGATACCGACTATGCCACACATTATTTATTTATGTTGATTTTATTTTTCTGTTTTGATCTTGAGATAGAAAAGTGATTACTTGGTATAGTTTTAGTTATTACAGAACCTGCTGCGATGTAAGCTTTACTTCCTATTTTGACTGGGGCAATAATAGTGGTATTTGAACCAATAAATGTACTATCACCTATTTTGCATTTAAGTTTATTTTTTCCATCATAATTACATGTAATAGTACCGGCTCCAATATTACTATTTACTCCTACAATTGTGTCTCCTATATAGCTTAAGTGATTTACTTTTACCCCTTTGGATAATTTTGATTTCTTAATCTCAACAAAATTACCTATTTTTACGTTATCTGCTATGTCTGCTTCGGGTCTTATTCTTGCATAAGGTCCAATGGAACAGTTTCTACCTATTGATGAGTTTTCAATATAGGAGAATGATTTGATAATGGTTTCACTTTTGATATTTACATTTTTTTTAATGACTACATTTGGTTCAATTACTACTCCTGGGGATATGTTTACATCACTCTCTATATAAACCGTCTCAGGATGAATAATTCTAACACCACTATCTAAATAATTTTTCTTTATAAAATTTTGAGATTGTATTTCTAATTGGTTTAATTCTTTTAATGTGTTGGCTCCTGATATCTCATTAGCTTCATTCAAAAAAGCACTTATTTTGAGATTTTTGTTTACACAAATATTTACTAAATCTGTTATATAAAATTCATTCTTAATTTTATTTTTTTTTATTAATTCTAAATTTCTTAAAGCTTTTTTTGAAATAAGAAATATACCAGTATTTATTTCATTGATTGATTTCTCATCTTTTGAACAATCATTTTCTTCGGTAATTTTAATAAATGATTTGTTTTCCCTAATGATCCTTCCGTATCCTTTTGGATTGTCTACATTTTGTGTGAGAACTGATAAATCGATATTTGACTTTACTCCTTTAGAAAGAAATTTAGAGAGTATCTTATAATCAAAAATAGGTGTGTCAGCTAATGTTAACAAATAGAAATCAAATTTTTTGTTATGCTTGTAAAACTGCTTTAAAGCTCCACCTGTGCCATCAATAGGATTTTGAATAAATATATTATTATTAAAATATTGTTTATTAGCTTTACTTGACACAATAAATGTTTTTTTTACTTGTTTGATTTTTTTGAGTGCATCTATATTAAATTGTATTAACGCTTTACCAGAGATTTCATGTAAAAATTTCGGTTTAGATGATTTAAACCTTTTGCTTTTTCCAGCAGAAAGAATAATGGCGCAAATATTCATAAAGTTGTAAAATAATATTAATTAATCTTAACAGAATACTAAAAATATATCTAATTATGTAAATTATGCCCATAGTAATAAAAAAAGACTTATCAGAAGAACTTACTCGTTTCATAAAGACTAAACTACTAAGATATGATTTAGTTGTTTTGCCTACAGAGACTGTATATGGATTAGCTGGTTTAGGAACTAGTGTAAAATCAGCCAAAAAGATTTATTTATTAAAAAAAAGACCCTTAAATAAAAAACTAATATTTCATTGTTCAAATTTAAAGATGGTTAATAAATTCTTTAAGTTGGATGATGAAAATTTAATTTTAGGTAAAAAATTTTGGCCTGGGCCACTGACACTTGTCTTGAAAAGGAGATCGAAAGAAATACCATTATCATTGACCTTAAATAATGAATGTGCTGTAAGAATTCCTAATAATAAATTTACACTTAATTTGATAGATAAATTAGGTAAGCCAATTGTAATGCCGTCTGCAAATAAATTTAAACAATTAAGCCCCATAAATAGTGAAATGGTTTTTAAACAATTTATTGATACGAATTTATTAATTATTGATGATGGAAAATGTAAAGTTGGTATAGAGTCAACTCTGATCAAAATATCTAACCATAAACTTAAAATCATCAGACCAGGACTAATTTCATTAGAGAATATAAAAAAAAATTTACCCTATATGCTTATTATCAAGAGAGGTAAAAATTTAAGTTTCTCTGGGACTTCAAAAAAACATTATTCTCCTAAGAAAAAAATATATTTAAATGTTAAACAGTTAAAAAAAAAATCAGCTTTTATTAACTTTGGAGTGGATAAAAAAGGCCAATTTAAAAATTTAAGTAGAATAGGAAATCTTAAAGAAGCAGCCCAAAATCTCTATCATTTTATCTATTTGGCAGATAATAATGATTTGTACGAGAACATAAGCATTGCACCTATTCCATATAAAAAAATAGGTTTGGCTATAAATGATAGGTTACTAAGAGCGTCTAAATGAAATTTCCAATAAAAACTATTAGAAGAAATAAT
This sequence comes from uncultured Alphaproteobacteria bacterium, assembly GCA_902583235.1. Lineage (GTDB taxonomy): Bacteria > Pseudomonadota > Alphaproteobacteria > HIMB59 > HIMB59 > HIMB59. The sequence continues at coordinate 37,842 of CACHVL010000005.1, forward strand.
CAAATTGTTGCCTTGCCTAAAAATACATCGGAAGTATCAAAACTAGTAAAATTTGCTAAAAAAATTAAATATCATATTTTACCCATTGGTGGGGAAACAAATAGGGTCGATGGAACAAAACCACAATTTGAGAAAACAATTTTGATAGATTTTAAAAAAATGAATCGTATTGAAGAAGTAGATACAAATAATTTTATAATAACTGCTCAAGGTGGTACTTTGTTAAAAACCATACAAAAGTCTGCAAATAGTAAGAAACTACTATTTCCTGTTAATATTGCTCCAAATGATAAATGCACAATTGGGGGAAATATTTCAACTAATGTTGGAGGACTTCAAACTCTAAGGTTTGGAAACATAGAAGATCATGTAAATGGTCTAGAAGTAGTTCTAAGTGATGGAACAATTTTAAATTTTTTAAATAAACTAAAAAAAGATAATTTTGGACCTAAATTATGGAAATTATTTTGTGGTTCTGAGGGTGTATTTGGAATTATTACAAGAGCAAGCTTAAAGTTAATTCCTAAAAAAGATTATAAATCTACCTATTTAATTCAAATTAATAGTCTAAATAAATCTATTCGATTATTAAAATATTTAAGAAATAGGTATTTTGATAATCTGACAAGTTTTGAAATAATCTTTCCACTACCAAGTTCATTATTGTTTAATGAAAATAAAAATAATTATAATTTAATTATAGAAATACAATCAAATGATAATAAAAATTATAAAAATGAATTAAAAAAATATTTTAGTTCAATGAATTTAGTTGTTAATAAGAGAGAGGATAATAAAGCAAAATCATGGATATGGAAAAAAAGAGAAATATTAGTTTACAATCAAATAAAATATAATTTTACAGAAAAATTTGACATTTCCTTACCTTTAGATAAGTGGTCAATATTTATAAATAAAATAAACACATTTACCAAAAATAATAAAGAGTACACACCTTACTTTTTTGGGCATTTAGGTGATGGTAATTTACATTGCAATTTCAAAGTTAATCCCTTAACAAAAAAAAACTGTTCTAATTTATCGAAATTTATTTACGAACTAACAATAAAAAATCAAGGAAGTGTTGCTGCAGAACACGGACTAGGTTTAAAAAAGAATAATCTTTTAAAAAAATATAAACCAAATAAAAATTACATATTTTTAAAAAAATTAAAGAAACATTTAGATCCTGATTTTAAATTAGGAAAAAATAAGCTATTTAAGGCTTAAATGGTCTTTTAATTTAAAATAGCTCATCGCTAAAACTAGCAAAGGTTTATCTATGACTCCAAATCCTGGAAAATTTTTATGTTTAAATTTTTCAAATAAACTCAAATTGTTATTTTGACTAGAGATAACTTCGGCAAGCATTTTTCCAACCATAGTTGTTATAGCTAAACCATGACCTGAATACCCTTGAGCAAAAAAGATATTATTATCAATACTTCCAATGTGAGGAAATCTATTTACAGTTATAGCAACATGTCCACTCCAAGTACACCAAGCTTTAAATTTTTCTAATCCAGGTAAGATTTTTCTAATACTTTTTTTTAAAGATAGTTCTAAATTAATTGGATCTATATTTGAGTAGCTTACACCTCCACCAAAAATCAAATTATTATTCGAGTCTAATCTAAAATAATTTAATACAAATAGCATATCACCAACTGTTATAGGTTTTCGAAAATACTTATCTAATTCTTTTTTTGGAATTTGTGTAAATGCAGATACATAAGTTTTGACTGGCATTATCTTTCTTCTTAAACTCTTATTCAAGTCACCAATATAAGCATTACAACAGATAATTAACTTATCTGCTTTTATATTAATATTTTTCTCAGTATTTATTGTTACATTATTTTGAGAGTTATATGAGATCACTCCTGTATCTTCAAATATTTTACAATTTTTATTTTTTAATAGCTCTTTTGCTAATCCTAAACAATAGTTAAGAGAATGAATTTGGCCACATTCTGAGTCATACATTGCAGATTTATAGTATGGACTCTCAAAATACTGCTCCATTTGAGATTTAGAGAGATATGTCGCTGACTCATAATTGTACTCGGTTTGTAACTGGTCAACATATTTTTTTAGTTCTTCGTCATGAGATTTATTAACTGCAGCTTGTATATAACCTTCAATTAAATCACACTGTATATTTAAATCTTTAATATTTTTTTTTACTTCTCTAACGGCCTCTAATGTGAATTGCCATAATGTCTTAATTTCCTCCTGCGTATGTTTTTGACCAGAATAATTGTCACCTGAGAAGCTGTGTAATAACTGACCACCATTTCTTCCAGATGCCCCCCAACCTACTTTATTTTTTTCTAAAATGACTATATTCAAATTAGGGTTAATCTTAGATAGATACAATGCTGAAGAAATGCCTGATAATCCAGCACCAATGATGCAAACATCACATTGTAAGCTCTCACTTAATTTGTTAGTATTAAGTTTGAATGCTTTTGTTCTTACATAATAATTATCTGAATAATCCATCAGATACATAGGTATCAAATTTTAAAGGTTAGTTATAGCTATGAATGATTATGTTGATTGGTTAAAAAAAAATAAAATTACTGAGGTTGAGTGTATGATCCCAGATAATTCAGGTATTCCAAGAGGTAAGATACTACCTACAAAAAAATTTTTAAGTTCAATTGACTCAGGTGGCTTGAGGTTACCTCTTGCTCTATTTAAATTAGCAGTATCAAGAGATGTAACTTATTCAATAGACGATCAAATTCTTAATCCTACTGATGGTGATTTTATTTTAAAACCTGATTTTAGCACTCTTAGAACTGTGCCATGGTACGATGAACCAACTGCTCAAGTAATATGTGATGCTGTTGACAATAATGATAATGTTATAGAAGTTCATTCAAGAGGTATTTTAAAAAAAGTTATAGGTCTTTATGAAAAAATGGGGCTAGAGCCCATTGTTGCTCCTGAAATTGAATTTTATTTAGTAAAAAAAAATAATGACCCTGATAACCCATTGGAGACCCCAAGTGGGCAATCAGGAAGAATAGAAAAAGGAAACCAGTCGTATGGGATTGATGCAGTTAATGAGTTTGACCATATTTTTGAGGACTTATACGATTATTGCGAAGCTCAGGAATTAGATGTCGAAAATATTAATCATGAAGATGGACCTGCGCAGATGGAAATTAACTTCAAACACGGAAATCCTCTTGAGTTAGCAGATCAGGTTTTTCTATTTAAAAGAACTCTAAGACAAACTGCTTTAAAACATAATTTATATGCAACTTTTATGGCTAAACCAATGGAAGACAGTCCTGGAAACTCTATGCATATACACCAATCAATTTTAAAAAAAGGTAAACCAATATTCGTTGATAAAAATCTCAAAACAACAAAACTTTTTGACAACTATTTAGGAGGATTGCAAAAATATTCTAAGTCCTTTTTACCTCTCTTTGCCCCTAACGTTAATTCATTTAAGAGATTAAGAGGTTATTGGGAAGAGGGAACTCCTTTTAATTTAAATTGGGGTTTTGAAAACCGTACTTGTGGTTTTAGAGTTCCAAATTATAACTCTGCTAATCAAGCAAGGATTGAAAATAGATTATGTGGCTCAGACGTTAATCCATATTTAGCAATAGCTGCTACTTTATCAGCGGGATACTTGGGTATTAAAAAAAAATTAAAAGCTACACCAGAAACAAAAAAAGCAGCTTATAATGTCAATGTATCATTAACAGAGAGTATCTATCAATCAATTGATACTTTTTCTAGATCAAAAGAAGCTAAAGAAATATTTGGTGATACTTTCATAGAATTATTTTGTTCAATAAAAGACTTAGAAGTTAATGCATATAATAAAATAATTACAGCTTGGGAGAGAGAATATTTACTTCTTAATGTTTGATCGATTAATAAAATAAACACTAATTGCAGCTGATACAACAATCAACATTATAATTGCTGATAGAGCATTTACCTCAGGGCTTAAACCCAATCTGACTTTAGAAAATACCACAATAGGTAAAGTATTAGCGCCAGGTCCAGTAGTAAAACTAGCAACAACTAAATCATCCAAGGAAAGAGTAAATGCAAGCAGCCAGCCAGATATAATAGAGGGTAATATAACAGGTGCTGTAATTTTCCAAAAAATCATATTAGGAATTGTTCCTAAATCTTGAGCGGCCTCTTCAATATTTTTATCATAACTACTTAATCTAGATTGAATAATGACTGCAACAAAAGCTACTGAGAAAGTTATGTGCGAAATTAAAACTGTCAGTTGTCCTTTTGAAGAAGGAAAGCCAATTATATGATTGGATGATATAAAAAATAATAATAAAGACAAACCTAAGATTATCTCTGGCATAACTAAAGGAGAAGAACTTAAGAAAATAAAAAAGGGCCTAGCTGGTATTTTTGATATTCTTGTTAATGAAAAACCTATCATCACCCCCATAATTGTTGCAAAAGTTGCAGACAAAGAAGCTATTTTTATACTTGTATAAAAAGCCTCTAATATTTGTTCATTTTGGAATAGTTCTTTATACCATCTAAATGAAAATCCCTTCCAAACCATTACCCTTTTATTGTCATTAAATGAATAGGCAATAAGAGTTAAAATGGGGAAGTAGAGAAAAGAGAAACCTATAGTTAAAGTAAAGATTTTGAAAAAAAGTTTATTCATTCTTAAGATTGTATTTTGCATACATTAATTGAAATATAACTATTGGAAAAACTAGAATTACAATTCCTGACATTGCTAGTGCACTAGCAACAGGCCAATCTCTATTAACAAAAAATTCATCCCAAATTATTTTTCCAAAATAAAGTTTATCACTGCCCCCTAACATCTCTGGAATTACAAATTCTCCAACCACTGGTATAAAAACTAACATACTGCCCGCAATGATACCTGGTAATGATAAAGGTAGGATAACTTTTAAAAATGTATTTAGAGGCTTTGCTCCTAAGTCATTGGCTGCATCAATCAAGTTTAAATCAAACTTAACTAAATATCCATATAGTGGCAAAATCATGAATGGTAGATACGTGTAAACTACTCCTAAAATTACCGCATAGTGGTTATGTAGCATTGATATAGGCTCAGATAAAAAACCTAAATGTATGAGAATAGAATTTATAATACCAGATCCTTGTAGCAAAACTTTCCAAGCATATACTCTTAAAAGAAATGATGTCCAAAATGGAATGATAAGCAAAACTAAAAGAATGATCCTTATATTTGCTTTAGATTTAGCGACATAAAAAGCAATCGGATAACCAATTACTAAACATAATATTGTTGATGTAAAAGCTAAGGACAATGAATTTAAGTAAGATCTGATATAAAAAGGATCTGAAAAGATAAAAAGGTAATTACTAAGAGTTGAGTCAATTTTAAATCCCTCTTCAGATAAGGAAAAAAGATCTCTATAAGGTGGCATGCCCCATTCGGATACAGATATCGAAATTTTAAAAATTAAAGCTAGGGGGATAAAGAAAAATAAAACAAGCCAAAAATAAGGTGTAAAAACGAACCAAAAATTTTGTTTTTTTAAGTATCTAATCATTAAACAAAAATATTGATGAATCATTAAATTTGAATTCAACTTTATCATCCCACTTAATTTGTAGATTATCTGAAACTAAACTATTTTGCATAAATGAGTAAAATTGAATTCCATTTACTTCAATCAAGTATTTAGTGTAACTACCCAGATAAGCTACCTCTTTTACAATACCAACATTTGAGTTATCAGATTGATTTTCGATTTTTTTAATATTAATTTTTTCAGGCCTTATTAAACATTTGTTAAAATTTTTATTATTATTAATATTTTTAATTTCGTAATTAAACTCTTTAATTATTATTTGATTATTTTTGTTTAGAATATGAAATATATTTGCTGTACCTATAAAATTTGCAATATAGTTATTCTTAGGTTTTTCATAAATTTCAACAGGGTTTCCAACTTGGAGGATTTCACCATTTTGCATAATGGCCATTCTGTCAGATAATGAAATTGCCTCTTCCTGATCATGGGTGACAATAATAAATGTAATACCTAATTTATTCTGCAAGTTAACTAACTCGAATTGCGTTTGTATTCTTAGTTGTTTGTCTAGCGCAGCAAGTGGTTCATCTAATAAAAGTAATTTTGGTTTTTTAACTAAACACCTTGCTAATGCAACACGTTGTTGTTGGCCACCAGATATTTCATTCACTTTTCTTTCCTCTAGGCCATTTAACTCTAATAAATTTAAAATTTCATTGACACGATTATTGATTTCTTGCTTTGAAAAACTTTCCTCTTTTAGTCCAAATTTGATGTTATTAGTCACATTAAGATGAGGGAATAAAGCATAATTTTGAAACATTATATTTAGTGGTCTTATGTATGGTGGAAGGTTAGTAATATCATTTCCTTCAAGTAATATTTTCCCCTGATCGGGTTTTTCAAAACCAGCAATAATTCTTAAAAGGGTGGATTTTCCACAACCTGATGAACCAAGCAGACTAAATATTTCAGATTTTTCAATTTTGAGATTAACTTTATCTAATGCCAATATATCACCAAATCTTTTAGTTACATCTATTATTTCTAAGAAAGAATTTGACATGAAAGTTAGTTTAAGGCGCAACTTGACACAAAGTTGCGCCTTAAAATTAGTTTATTGAGTAGCTTTAAAGCTATTAAATACTCTTGAAGATATTCTGGACTTTTGAGGTGAGTCTGCGGTATCTGCAAATAGTTTAATTAAAGTTTCCTCTGTGGGATAAATTGCTGGATCTGAGAGAATTTCTGGGTCTATCAGTCCTTCGGTTGTGTTGGCAACTAAGTTAGGATTGGAGTACCAAACATAATTAGTAATTTCAGCAACAACTTCTGGTCTTAAAATATAGTCAATGAATTTATGAGCATTTTCTACATTTTTAGCATCTGCTGGTATTCCCATCATATCAAACCAAATAACAGTTCCCTCGTTAGGAATTGAATACCAAACTTCTTCAATTTCTTCGTATGCTGCTATGAAAACATCACCTGACCAACCAATTGCTAAACATATTTCACCGTTGGCTAAATCATCTATGTATTGAGATGAGTCAAAATACTTTATATATGGTCTAATTTGATTTAATAAGTCTAAAGCTTCTTGATTAGCTTTAGTATTTTCTGTATTTGGATCATGACCTAGATAATTGAGTGCAATTTCTACAATCTCACTTGGTGCATCTAAAAAAGCAACACCGCAATCCTCATATTTAGAAATTTCATTTACATCAAATATGATATCCCAGGACTCAACATCTCCACCTCTTTCTTCAACAGCGGCAACGTTATAACCAATACCAGTTGTTCCATACATATAATTTACAGAGTAATCACCACCGGGGTCATGAGCATCTGTTTTTTCTAAAACACTTGGATCTAAATTCTTAAGATTTGGAATCATACTTTTATCTAGTTTTTGAAAAACTCCAGCTTTAATCTGATTTTCCATAAAAGATCCTGAGGGAACGACCAAGTCATAGCCACTTCCTCCAGCTAAAAGCTTAGCTTCTAAAACTTCATTAGAGTCAAAAACATCGTAAGTTACATCAATACCAGTTTCTTCTTCAAAGTTTGCAATGGTATCTTCTGCTATATAATCTGACCAATTATATATAAATAACTCTTCTTTAGCGCTTAAACTCATAGGAAGCATTAAGACTAAAAGAGTTGTTAGAAATTTATTCATATTACCTCTCCTCTTCATTTAAGTAGTAATAAAATAATATGATAGTTTTAGTTAAAAATCACAAATATTTTTATATAGGTCTTGTCTTCGGTCTCTAAAATTACCCCAAGATTGGCGATATTTAGTTATCTCAGAAAAATTAAAATTTTTAAATACAAAACCCTCCTCTTCTTTATTCATTTCAATTTCAATATTACCCAAATGATTAGCAATAAAAGAACTGCCATAAAAAGTAACGGAAATTGAACCCTCTACCTCTGTGCCAATTCTATTAGATGCAATAACAGGAATTTGATTTGCAGCTGCATGTCCCCTCATAACATTTTGCCAGTGATCTTTTGAGTCTAATAAAGGGTCCTGAGGTTCAGAACCAATCGCAGTAGGAAATAATAAAATATCTGCACCAGATAAAGTCATTGACCTAGCACACTCTGGAAACCATTGATCCCAACATATTCCACAGCCAATATTTCCAAACTTAGTTTTAAAAACCTTAAAACCTGTGTCTCCAGGTTCAAAGTAAAATTTTTCATTGTATCCAGGTCCTTCCGGTATATGAGACTTACGGTAAAGCTCACTTAATTTTCCATCAGAGTTAATTAAGACCAAAGAATTAAAAAATTTTCCGTCTTTTTTCTCAAAGAAACTAACTGGTATTACCATATTGTGGCTTTTGCAAAAATTTGAAAATGTTTCAAATAATTTATTATTTGGAAATTCAATAGCATATTCAAAGAACTTTTTATCTTTTGTTGAACAAAAATACTCACTTTGAAATAACTCCTGTAAGAGAAGAATATTAACTTTTTGTTTTGATGCCTCACCAGCCAAATATAATGCTTTATTGATATTAGCTTCTTTGTCTTCTTTTATTGACTTAAATTGGGATACTGCAACGTTTACATTCATAATTTTGGAACATTCATGGTAATACAGTGTAAATTTCCACCACCGTAATTAATGTTTGCCGACTCTATCATTTCAATTTTTTTGTTATTAAATAATGATTTAAAGATATCATAGACCTCCTCATCTTCTTTTACATTAAATTTTGGAATGAATATTGTATTTTTAGTAGAATAAAAATTTATATATGATGCAACGAGTTTTTTATTATGTATAATTTTCTTTGAAGGTAGTGGTATCTCAATAATTTTTAAATTATTTACTGTCAATGATAACTTACTATTTAAAATTAAATTAGCTTCAGTTAGAGATTTATAGTCAAATGTCGTTTGGTCATTACTTTTTGCAATAAGATATCTCTGATCACCTATTGGACAAAAAATATTATCTATATGGCCATCAGTATCATCACCCTCCAGCCCCGTTGGAAGCCAAATTATCGAGTTCAAATCAAATAATGTTGTAAGTTTTTCCTCAATAATATCTTTTTTAGGGTTGGATCTATTTGGATTCAAAAGCACGCTTTCAGTTGTAAATAAATTACCATTTTCATCATAAGTTATTGCGCCACCCTCTAATGTTAAATCAATTTTTTTAATTGGGAGCTTTAATTGACTTGAAATGAATTCTGATAACTTATTATCATTTTCATAATTAGGGTATTTACCGTAACCGTTAAAATTAAAAGAATAACTCTCTAATCTTCCATTATTTTTATAAAAAATTGGTGCAATATCTCTCATCCAGGAGTCATCTAAATTGGTTTGAATGATATTAATTTTTGAATTTGATATAATGTGTAGGCATTCCTTAAAGTCAGAAGAATTACAATAAATTTCAACCTGTTCATCATCTGAAATTTGATTTGCAAAACTAGCTATTTCTAACCTAGCATCTTCAATAATAGACCCGTATAAATTTTTATTACATGGCCAAGCAATAAGGCACTTCTCATGGTCCTTCCACTCAGGAATTAATTTCATCTTGTAATTTTATACAAATTTAACCAGAATTATTCTAAATTCTTAAAAATGATCTTTAATAAAATTCATTGGCTTGGTGTAGGCTTATCTTCTCCACCAGGGGTATTATATCTTCATGAAAAAGGACATGATCTTGAGGTATGGAATCGATCTGTTGATAAAGCCTGTAAACTTTTAAATAATAGATTAACAATTAATCATCTTAACTTTGATGATTTAAAAAAAAATTTGAAAGCTAACGACATTATAGTCTCAATGTTACCAGCTAGTATGCACTATGATATAGCTAAGCTTGCTATTTGTAAGAAATGTCATTTAATCACATCTAGTTACTTTGATAACAAGTACACTGAATTAAAGACTAAATTCATAAAAAATAATTGTCTTTTTTTAAACGAAACTGGATTAGACCCAGGGATAGATCATCTTTTATCACACAAACTATATCATCAATTTAAAAAAAGTATCTCGCCTCCATTGGTTGATGAAATATCAATATTAAGTATGTGCGGTGGGTTCCCTCATATTCCTAATAAATTTAAGTATAAGTTTAGTTGGTCCCCACTAGGTGTTTTAAGAGCATTGAATACACCTTGTAAATTTATAAAAAACTATAAAGAAGAGACATCAGATAAAGCATTTAGACAAATATCAAAAATGAATTTTAATGGAGAGGAATTTGAAATTTACCCAAATAGGGACTCTACCCCGTATTTAAAAGAGTATTTATCAAAAGAATATATTGATAAAGTTAAAAACTTTCAAAGAGGTACTATTAGACTAAAAGGATGGTCTAAAGAATGGAATAAAATTTTTATGAAGTTAGAGGAAAACTCTAATTTAGAAAAAATATCCTCAGAGCTGTGGGACAAAAATAAATATCAAACTAATGAAAAAGATAGAATTCTTCTATTTGTTAGATTTTTTGCAAAATATCAAAATAAAATTGTTTATGATAAAACACTTTATATTGATGAGTCGAGAAATATAGAAAACTCTGCTATGTCTCAATGTGTCTCTTTAACAATGGTGTCAGTAATAGAGAGTTTAATCAAAAATAATACAAAACCAGGTATTAGAAGAATATTTAATGAAATTAACAGGGTTAATTTTATTTTAGATAAACTAAATAAATTTGGTATTAAAATAAAAGAATCATGAATATTTGTATACTTAAAGAGTCAAGGAAGAATGAATTTAGAGTACCCTTAGTACCTAAAGATATTAAGGAACTCATAAAGAAGAATTCTAAATTAAAATTCTTTATAGAACCCTCTAATCAAAGGGTAATAAAAGATAGACAATATTTTTCTGTTGGTTGTAAAAAATATAATTCACAAAAGATTGATTTATTTTTATCAATCAAAGAGATTAATTTATCTACAATAAAAAAAAATCAAAATTACATGATGTTTTCTCACACAATTAAAGGTCAAAAACATAATATGCCATTGCTAAAGAAAATACTCAAAAATAATTGCTCACTAATAGACTATGAGCTTTTAAGAAATACTCAAGGTTTAAGAAGTATAGGCTTTGGTTGGCATGCTGGAATTATGGGTGCGTATTTAACCCTTAGTAAATTTTTGAAAATAAAAAAAAATAAAAATGTAATCTTTACAATAAAAGAAATAATTAGGTCTTTTAAAAATAAAGATTTTGGTAATACTAGAATTCTTATCACAGGTAATGGATTAGTATCAAAAGGGGCTCAATTTTTCCTTAATAGAATTGGAATAAAAGGAAATAAAAAAATTAATAAATCCTATTTTAATGTCTTAGAACCAAAAGATTACTATCAAAGAATTGATAGAAAATTTTCTGATAAAGATCTTACTCTTCGTAAAGGTTCTTATAGGTCGAATTTTAAGAAGTATATAGGAAAATACGATATTTTGATTACTTGCCATTATTGGGATGAGAAATTTCCAAAACTATTCACTAGTAAAGAAATAGACAGTGGTTTTTTCAAAATAATAGGAGATATAACATGTGATATCAATGGATCTATACCAACGACAATAAAAACAACCTCTTTGAAATCTCCTTACTATAAATACAAGGGAGTGGATGTTATGGCAGTCGACAACCTACCTAGTGCTTTACCTTTAGAGTCATCTACTTACTTTAGTAATAAGTTAAAAAAACAATTACCAAAAATTTTAAATTCGATAAATAATGATAGTATAGAGAGTTATTTTATATCTAAAAAAGGGTTTTTAAATTATCGTTATTTAAATTTAATTGACTACCTAATTTAAAATTAAATAAATACCTGTTGAAATAAGTAATATAGCAAAAAAGTATTCAAATATTTTTTTTAATAGAGTATTTGATATAAGATTTTTAATTAAGCTTCCAAATAAAGCCCATAAACTGATACAAGGAAAACTTACTAACGAAGACATTATACCTGTAAATATAACTGCAACCCATAATTCTTCCTCTAGTGGCATAAAGCCAGATGCAACAGTTATAGCTATCGTCCATGCTTTTGGATTAATCCACTGAAATAAAGCTGCTTCATATATTTTTAACGGTCTTCCTTTTTCTTTTTTATAATCCTTAATTGAACCAATCATTTTATAAGCTAAATAAATGAGGTAAAAAAAACACATCCATTTTAAAACAATTTGAAACTGGGGATTTTGAATTAAAATAAAACCTAATCCTGTACAAATTAAAGAAACTTGCAATGCATGACCGAGAGATATGCCGGATATGTGTGGTAGAGATCTTTTAAAACCAAATTTTAGACCTGAAATTGTAAGCATGGCGTTATTCGGCCCAGGAGTTATAAACATAACTGTGTAGTAAGATACAATTGCAATGATTAATGCTGCGTCGATCAAAAAGTTAATTTTTTATTGTAAATTTATTATTTTCCAAAATAACATGTATTGGCACTCCTGTTGAAAGCTCAACAGAATTAATATTACTGGAGTCATAAATATTCATTACAATTAGTAAGGCCCTTAAAGAATTTCCATGTGCTGCTATCAATATATTATTGTTATCAGCGCTCTGGATAGCAGGGTTGATTGACTCTTCAAAATATATATTTACTCTTCTGACTACATCCTCCAAACTCTCTCCATTAGGAGGTTGATCTGAATAACCCCTTCTCCATTTGTGAACTTGCTCTTCTCCAAATTTCTCAGCCGTTTCTTTTTTATTTAGACCAGTAAGATCTCCATAATCTCTCTCATTTAACTTAATATCTGTTATTATTTTACCCTCTCCGTATAAATGATCCCATTGATCAAGATTTTTGAGAATTATTTTAGCTGTTTCTTGCGCTCTTTTTAACTCACTAGTGAATACAATGTCGAATTTAATATTTAAATTTTTGAAATTTTGTCCAGCTTTGTTTGCTTCGTCTATACCTTGTTCAGATAATTCAATATTTTTGAAGCCAGTAAAAAGATTTAATTTATTCCACTCACTTTGCCCATGTCGAATTAATAAAATATTTTTCATTTAATTTGATATATATTATTAATCATACATGGTCAAATTTCGTATCGAAAAAGATAGCTTAGGGGAAATCAAAGTTGATAGCTCAAAACTATGGGGGGCACAAACACAAAGGTCAATAGAGAACTTTCAAATAGGTATAGGTAAATTTCATTTTCAAAATATTTTTATAGAAGCTTTAGCTTTACAAAAAAAATCATGTGCTTTAGCAAATTTAGAATTTAAACTATTATCAAAAAATCATACAAAAGTTGTTGGAAAAGTTTGTGATTTAATTATTTCAGGAAAATTAAATGATCATTTTCCTCTTGTTGTATGGCAAACTGGATCTGGGACCCAAATCAATATGAACCTGAATGAAGTTATTGCTAATAAAAGTAATCAATTATTAGGAATAAAACTTCCAACTAACCATCCTCTTCACCCAAATGATGATATAAATAAATCACAATCTTCAAATGATAGTATTCCTACTGCAATGCATATTGCTACAGTATTATCAATACACAGACATTTATTTCCAGAAATAGTATCTTTTAAAAAATCTTTAAAAAAGAAAATTTCTGAATTCAAAGGAATTATAAAAATTGGTAGAACACATACTCAAGATGCTACACCAATAAAAATTTCAAATGAATTTTTAGCATTCTATGATCAAATTTCTTATGCTGAAAGTGTTATAAAGAAAAGTTTAAATAAGCTTTATGAACTAGCACAAGGGGGTACAGCTGTAGGCTCGGGTATAAACGCACCTGACAGTTTTTCTAAAAAATTTATTAAATATTTAAAACAAGAAACAAAGCTTCCATTTAAATCTGCTCCCAATAAGTATGAGTCTCTTGCATCTCATGATGTTTTTATTGAAGTTATGTCAGGTGTTGAAATTTTAACTAGTGCGTTATTTAAAATGGCAAATGATATCAGAGTATTAGCATCTGGGCCAAGAAGTGGGATTTCTGAAATAATCCTACCAGCTAATGAACCCGGCTCATCTATTATGCCTGGAAAAATTAATCCTACTCAGTGTGAAGCCTTATCGATGGTATGTGCACATGTAATTGGTCTACGAAATTCTGTAACATTCGCATGTACCCAAGGTCATTTCCAATTGAATGTATATAATCCATTAATTATTCATAATACTCTTGATGCTATTCGTTTAATCGGTGAAGCAATGGCCTCTTTTAGAGCAAATTGTTTGAAAGGATTAAAAATAAATAAAAAAAGAATTAATGAGCTATTAAATCGTTCTTTAATGTTAGTGACTCCCTTAACAAAAGTAATTGGGTATGATCTTGCATCTAAAGTTGCACTAAACGCTTACAACAAAAATATTTCACTAATGCAATCTTGTTTAGAGTTAACTGATTTATCTGAAAAAGATTTTAAAAGATATACTGATCCAAAGAAAATGGTTTAGTTAATTTTATGTATCTTATAATTTTCACCTGATTTAAATAACTCTTTAAGTAAGTTATTTGTAATAAAGTGACCTGTTTTAAAACCTTTGTAAGTTCCAATAATAGGATAGCCTGACAAGTAGAGATCTCCCACTACATCTAAAACTTTATGGCGCATTAATTCATTCTCATATCTTAATCCATCTTTATTGAGTGGTTTCTTGTTTTTAATGACTATAGCATTATCAAGTGAGCCACCTTTAATTAGATTTTGTGACTTAAGATACTCTATTTCTTGAAAAAAACCAAAAGTCCTAGCTTTTGAAATAGACTCGACATAATTACCATTTAAGTTTCTAATCTTAATGTCTTGATCATCATACTTTCCATCAAAACTAGACTCTAAATTTATATTTAATCCTTGGTCTCTTGATGAGTTTGGTGCTAATTCAGCGTATCCATAATCACATAAGAATTTTACAGGCTTAATTATTTCCAAAATATTTTGTTCAGAGTCCTGCTCTTTTACTCCTGTTTTTAAAATGTTTTCAACATAGACTTTAGAACTACCATCAAGAATAGGCACTTCAATGTTGTCGATTAAAACCTCACAATTGTTAATATGAAGACCAGCAAGTGCACTCAATAAGTGCTCAACTGTCTTAACTTCAATTCCATTTGAAGCAATGTTTGTTGAAAATTTTGTAGATATTACGCTATCCCATTTAGCAGGAATAATAACAGATTTATCTGTTCTATTGAAAAAGATACCAGAATTTAGTGGAGCTGGATTAAGAGTTATTCTTGTTTTAACTCCAGTATGTAAACCAATACCATCTAATGTGATAGGTTCTTTGAGGGTGAAACACTTCATTTAGATAATATTAAGAAAATACCTAAAAAGTATTACTTTATAATTGTAAAACTATGTATTTATTAGATCTATTGATTAGAACCTTTTCGAAGATATGATGGGGTGTCTATATCTTCATTTATATCATCATTTCCTTCGCTAAACTCAGAAATATCTGAGATTTCAGAAATTTCATTATTTTCAGAGCTTTGTTTAGCTTGATTACCCTCTTCATCGACAACATCACTAAATAAAAATAGATTTGGATCTGTCTTTGTTTTTTTTTCCTTTTTTATAGGATTTTCATCTTTAATTTCAGTTGTTTTTTTATCAGAGGTCATCAAATTAGAAAGCATACTAAAAAAACCTGTCTTCTTTTTTTCTTCAAGATTTCCATAATTGACACTATTTTCATTGGTTTTTTCAATTATTTCTTCTTTATTTTCTATATTTTTATCTATCTCATTAGTCAAATTAAATTCTTCATTTTCAGAAGTAACTGGTTTTTCTTCAACTACACTAGAAATGTCTTCGTTAGTTTTAATGTCTGAACCATCGTAAGACAAACTTTCATCTATTTTATTTTGAATAGAACTAAAACCAGAATTATTTTCAGACTCAGGGTAGTAAAGAATTTTTTTTCCTGATGCCTCTATGCCAGTAGCAAAAATACTAATTTTTAATTTACCTTGCAGAGTTTCATCAATCAAAGAACCAAAAATAATATTTGCCTCTGGGTTAACACTCTGTCTGATAATATTTGCAGCATGATCTACTTCTAGTAAAGTCATATCGCTTCCTCCAGAAATATTGACAATTACTCCTTTAGCAGTGTTCATGTCTATATTCTCAATTAATGGATTGGTTAAAGCTAAGTTTGATGCCTCTACTGCTTTATTATCCCCCTCTGCAACAGCAGTTCCCATCATTGCAAATCCCATTTCTTTAATAACAGTTCTTACATCAGCAAAATCTAAATTAATAAGACCTGGCTGTGTAATTAAATCAGTTAATCCTTTTACTCCATCAAATAGAACATTATCTGCTTTTTTAAAAGCTTCTGCAAAAGAAGTCTGTTCATTAGATACTTTAAATAAATTTTGATTTGGTATTATCAATAATGTATCTACATTATTTTTAACATCTTCAAGTCCTTGTAATGCTAGGTTCATTCTTTTAGTACCTTCAAAGTTAAATGGGGTTGAAACTATTGCAACAGTTACAATGCCTAATTTTTTTGCAATACTTGCAATAACTGGTAAAGCACCAGTACCTGTTCCTCCACCTAAACCAGCCGTTAAAAATAACATATTAGTGTTTCTTAATTCTTCTGAAATTAAATCAATACTTTCTTCAGCTGCATCTTTTCCAATAATTGGATCTGCACCTGCACCTAAACCTTTAGTTTTTTCTAATCCTAGTTGGATACGATTATAACAAAGAGAATTTTCAAGAGCTTGAGCGTCAGTGTTTGCAACAATGAAGTCAACATTATTTAAATTTGATTGAATCATGTTATTTACAGCATTGCTTCCTGCGCCGCCAATCCCCATGACCGTTAAAGATGGTTTTAAGTTTTTTTGATCAACTACTGGTTCTATATCTAGTGTCATTTTTTTCCCCGCAAATCAACCTATAGTAGGTCTACGAATCTTTTGTACCATACTTTGCTTGAAAAAGAATCAATTTTTTGAATAAAATCATCACTTTTAGAGCTTTTATTTGTTAAAAGCCAAAAACTTGAGTAAAGAGACATTATACTAGCATCATTTAAAACCTTAGGGATACCACAGGACTTTGGCGGCTCCAAAAACTGAATGTCAAAGCCATGTTTTGTTCTAAAGTAATTGTAAAAATTTTTAATCTTTGAGCCCCCTCCTGTAAATACATACGAATAAAAACTCTTATCTTTTGGTAAAGATTTTAAAACTAATTCAAAAGTCTCATCTAAACGGTCTAAAGTAATCTCTTTTAAATTATCGTGACCAACATTTTTTTTCTTATTATCACCAAATTCTTCCCAAATAGGAATTTCAACAGTTGAATTTCTAGTATCAGATAAATCAATTGTAGAAATTTTAAGTTTTTCGGCAAAATCAAAACTAATATTATGAATATTCACTAAATCATCAGAAATTTTTTTACAACCTTGTGGTATTTTTTTTATAAAATGTAAAACTTTATTTTTAATCATAATAATATTAATGTTATTGAAACCGTAATCTATAAGCACTACGTTAGTTTTAGTTTTGGGTTTATTTTTTAAATAAAAATAATATGAAGTCGTAGAGTCTAAATAATTTAAAATTTTAATTTGTAATTTTTGAAATATATTATCTAAAAGATTAATTTGCTTAATATCAATCATTGAAACTAATGAAATTATAGATAATTTATTGCAGTTTAATCCAACAGGATTATCTGTAATTAATTTATCATCAATCTTGTAGTGTGAAGTATATATATTATAAAGATAATTCTCATCTTTAGGAATTTTGATTTTAGAAATTTTTCTTAAATCATTTTTTTCAACAATTGCACCATTAAGATTAAGATCTTTTTGTGTTTTCTTAATTTGAACACTTTGATTTGTAACAAGAATAAAAGCATCCTTAATAATATAATTAGCTTGTTTTTCAGCTTGCACTATAGAATTTTTAATACAATCGATGAAATCATCAAAGTTTTCTATCTCTTCTCCATTATAGCCTTTCGATCTAGTCTTACCTGTTCCAATGATAGAAAATTCATGATTGAGTTCGGAGTATATAATGGTCTTTATAGAAAAAGACCCTATTTCAATTAATGTTTTGTAACTGTCCAATTATTTTAATCTTATAGTTTTATTATGAAAATTTCTTAAATCCAGAAACTGTTGATAATTAGTGCTTTTATCAATAAGATTAATGTTATTTTTAATAAAATTTATCAATTTGGAATCAATTACTTTAGGAAGCATAACTATTCTACCATTACTTAAAACTAAATTGTATCTCCTCTTGCCGATGTATTCTATTTGATTAACATTAAACAAAGAAAATAAGATTTGAGAGTATTCATTTAGGTAATTATTAATGTGAAGACTGTTTTTAGAAATATCAATGAGATTTATTGCATCTAAATATTTTTGTTTGAAATAAATGGATGAAGCTGCGGTATTATCATAAAATATTACTTCTTTTGTTAAATTATTTAATGCAAAAGGTTTTTTAAGATTTATTTGAATATTTATTTCGTCTTTTTTACGTTTTATCAGATGACTATCGATAAATGAATATTCTTTTAGGTAATTATTGATGTCACTTAAATTATTTGTAATTTCTATTTCAAAATCTTCGTGTATGTCTGATTGAATGAAATTAATTATTTCTAAAGGTTTATTAATTATATAATTGTAAGAATAATTAATTAATAATATCGAAATTAAGATTGATGAAAAGTATATTGCAACTTCACTATATCTTAATTTCATAGAGAAGAACGTAATATTTTTTTTAATAAATTTAAATAAGATAATCTTTGGTAATTAGCTTGTTCAGGAGCTAGAGATAGTTTTGTTAATCCTGGATGTGTATTTAATTCTAAAAAATATATTTTCCCATTTTTTTGGCTCATTATAAAATCTAATCTTGCTATTCCTTTACAACCACAAATACGAAATATTTTTTTTGATATTTTCATCAAAAAATTATATTGCAATTTAGATATTCGGGCTGGTAGAAAATGAATGCTCTTATTTTTTGTATATTTAGATATATAATCATAGTGCTGACTTTTGAACTCTATTTCTGTAACGCCAAGGGACTTAATTTTATTATTATTTTCTATAACAGTTACGGTTAATTCTTTACCATAAATTATTTCTTCAATTAAGTTTTGATGATTATTAGTTGTCTTTGTAAGCTCATTCATATTATTTAAAAATTTAATACCTTTAGAGGACCCTCCCCAATTTGGCTTAGAAATTACAGGAAATTTAATTTTGTTTTTATATGTGATCTCTTGTGGTGATAAAATATTAAGTTCTTTTTTAAGAAAATATTTCAATAGTCTTTTGTTAAAGCACAGAGCTGAAGAAATGGCCCCAGAGTGTGTAATTAATATATTATTTTTTTGGGCATATGAATTTATTCCGCCATCTTCTCCAAACTCACCATGAAGAGAATTGAATATTATATCTGGCTTAAATATTAAAATTTGATCTATATTATTTTTTTTAATATCTAAAAATATTACATTGAATTTGTCTCTTTTGAGAGTAGTAAAAACATTTCTTCCTGACATAAGAGAAACTTCTCTTTCATCTGACCATCCACCTGCTATTACTAGTATTTTCAATAATTTAATATTTTTAACTATCAATCTATGATTCTTAATTCTTTTTCAAGCAAAATTTTGTATTTATCTTTGACTCTTTTTTGAATTTTAGAAATAAATAAATCTATGCTGTTAGCACTTATATTAGGTTCATTTTCAAAAAAATTTGAGTGTATTTTTGATAATTTTATTGGACCATTATAAAAGCTATCGTCTATAGACGACTTGATTAGTTTCCAAGCACTGTGATTTTTTGGATTCTTAAAAATACTACCGCAACAATTTACTTTTTGAGGCTGAGATTGGTTTCTAATTCTTTCATATTCCTGCATTAAATCTTTAATATAACTCTGATCACTATGAATAGTTTTGAATTTTCCATATAAAATTATAGTATTTTTTTTTTGAAACCCCTTTCGGTATTCGAATTTTAATTTACTAATTGTTTTTTCATAAATCTTGTTTTCGTTAATATCAAAATAAATGACACTTATTAGTTTATCTTTTATTTCCTGATTATAACAACCAGCATTCATGAATATATTTCCTCCAATTGAACCCGGAATTGTGTATAGGAACTCGTAACCTGAAATAGCATTTTGGTAGCAAAATTTTGATAGGTAATTGTCTAAGACTGCTGCACCCACTAACATGTGGTCAGAATTTATTTGAATATTAGTAAAATCACCTAAAAGTTTTATACCTATTCCTTTAAAACCCTCATCTTTGATTAATGTATTTGAAAGATTTCCTATCACTAATAATGATTTATCTTTGATATCATTATTTTTGAATAAGTTACTTAAGTCGATTTGGTTATAAATTTTATATAGATTGGTAATGTTTCCACCAGATTTTAACCAAGAATATTTAGCTGATGGATAGTTAATAACTAAATTTTTATTTTCTTGAGTCATAAAAAAAACGAATTTGATTTGAAATATCTCCCGCCCCTGCAGTGATAACTATGCTTTCTCTTTTATTTGATAAGAATTGGTCTAAAAAATTAAATAAATCACTATAATTATCAATGTATCTAGTTTTTTGATTATTTGAAACATTCAAATCATTAACCAAGTTTTTAGAATTTTTCATACCTTGTTTATAACTCTCGCCTGCTTCATAAGTTTTTAAAATAATCAAGTTATTGGTATTCCTTAATACATGCAAATATTCTTTATATAAATCATTTAATCTAGAGTATCTATGAGGTTCAATTATTAAAATAACAATTTTCTTTTTATACATTGATATAATATTAATTAATTTATCTATTTCTGTTGGATGATGTGCATAATCATCGATAAAAGTAGTTTTGTTTAATTTACCAAGAATATTCATTCTTCTTTTAGTCCCTTTAAAATCAAGGATATGAGATTTTTTTATTTCATATCCTAAATCATCTATAATGGATAAAACTGCTGTTAGATTTTGTACATTGTGTTCACCTAATAAATTTGTAGTTAAACTCTTTGATATGATTCTTTTACCTTTATAAATTTTAAACGAAGATTTTTTATCCGATAACTCTATTAATTTATAACTGTAGTTTGCTTTTGTATTTGAGCCAAATGTTTTTAAATTTTTAGAATATTTTTTCAATGAAAAAAGAAAGTTATCATCATTGTTTATGAAAATTTTTACATCTTTTTTAATTTGACTTAGTATATAGTTTTTAATTTTAGATTTAAAGTTTGAGTAGGATTTATAAAAATCAATATGCTCTCTATCAACGTTTAAAAATAATAAATATTTTGGACTTAATTTAAATACTGTCCCATCACTCTCATCGGCTTCAACGACTACATAATTACTATTAGTAAGATATATATTTTGTCCAAAATTCTGCATAATACCGCCGGATATAATAGTAGGGTTTAGACCTGCACGAACTAACAAATGTCCTAAAATAGAGGTAGTTGAAGTTTTTCCATGTGAACCAGATACAACAATCGTGAATTTATCTTTGCATATTAACTGAAGAAGTTTAGATCTGTTGTAACAGGGAATTTTATTTTTTTTTGCTTCTTTAATTTCAGGATTGTTTTTAATTGCTGAAGAATAAAATATTATATCTCTATCTTCTATATTTGAAGATTTGTGACCTATAAATACTGGGATTTTATATTTTTCTAAAATTACAGTATTAGCATTGTAAGCAATATCGCTTCCAGTAACATTTATGTTATTTTTTTTTAAGTAAATAGCCAAAGCACTCATACCAATACCGTTAATTCCAATAATATGAACTTTGTTTGATGCTAACTCCAAAAATTTCATCTCGTAGTGTAACAAATAATTTTTTCAATCGAATAAGGGTTAATAATTGAATTGAAATAAAACTGGCTTATAGTATTTTTTTTATTAGGTATCTGAAATTTTTTTAAACTCATGTTTTGAGAAAAGAAATAACTTAAATTAAATTTTTGGTGTTGATCTCTAGATATTAAGTGAGGAATAAAGTAGACATTATTGGTATGATATAAAATTTCATTAATGGAGCCTGAACCTGATCTAGATAGTATAAGATCATATTCCTTAAAATTAAGATTATTTTTAAAAGTAAAAAATGAGCAATTATCATTATCTAAAAGATCCTCATATTTTTTTTTATAAATATTTATATGAGAGTCTGGTATTTGAATAAAAAATTTAATTTTTTCATAATATTTCCTATCTAAAAGCTTTATTTCTTCTAACAATTTATTATTTAATTCTAATGAGCCTGCGCTACCTCCCATTAATAAAACATTTACATACCTACCATCAAGTTTTTCTCTTGGTTTATTTGTATCTAAGAAAAAATTACCAACAAAAATTTCTTTACTACGCATATTAACTTTTGGAAAGGAAATGAATGCATTTTTAGCAATTAAATAATTTATTTTATTAGCTAAACCATATATAAAATTTTGCTCATGAATATAAATTTTATTAGAAGAAAAGAAAATAATATTAAATAATTTTGAAATTAACAATATAGGTGTTGTAATAAAGCCTCCAAAACCTATCAAGATCAACTTTCTATTGAATAGAAATAACGCTGATACATTTAAAAATATCTTTAGCATAAAAGAAAGTTTATTTTTAGAGTTCACTGTAAGTTTATTTATTTTATTGTTTTTAATTTTTTCTAAATAATTTTTTCCTATTTCGTTTGTTATAAAAAGTATCTCATTTGGTGCTTTTATATCACTTAAATTATTGAGATATTTTATTGCGGGTAGTATATGACCCGCCGATGACCCTGCTATTATGATAAATTTAATTTTTTTCAATAACTATTTCTTTCAAAACTTTATTTGTTTCAATGTTTTTAATTTGAAAAATTACTTTGTTATCATGTATAAACTTTTGCTGATATTGATTTTCATTAATTAAGTAAACTTCATTTAAATCAATATTTTTATTGGTTATAATTGTAGAATTATTGTTATTGCTCATTTTATAGAAAACACCAAAAATAATTGCTATTATACCTGCAATTATTAATAAACCTTGAATAATAACGAGACTTAATAAAAGTTTTTTTTTTAACATATATCCTATGAATAAATCATATAACTATAAAGACTTTAGAATAGAAATATTATACGAGGATAGTGATATAGCAATATTAAATAAACCCTCTGGACTTCTTACGCACAAAAAAAATGAATTTGATGAGAGCCCAAGCTTGCAAGATAGTCTGAAAGATCAATTTACAATAGATGATAGTGAGAACTTTAAAGAAGGTATTGTTCATCGTCTAGATAAAGATACAAGTGGAATTATAGTTATCACAAAAAATCTTATTTCTAAAAATAAATTTAGAGAAATGTTTAAAAAAAGAAATATAAAAAAAAATTACCTAGCTTTTGCATATGGCGTTCTTAACCAAAATAATATTGAGATAAATAGAAATATTACTAGAAATAAAGTTCAGAGAACCAAATTCAACATTTCTGATAATCTTGGAAAAAATGCAATTACTAAAGTATCAAATATTAAGACATTTCACGGTTCAATAAGTCTTTTAGATTGTGAAATTATTACAGGTAGAACCCATCAAATTAGAGTTCACCTTTTAAGCTTAGGTCTTCCAATTATTGGGGATAAAGATTATAGCTTTAATAAAGAGCAAAAATTTCGTTTGAGTAATATGACTGATAATCTTAGAAATTTAGTTTCATTATTTCCAAGGCAAGCGTTACACTCACACAAGATAGAATTTGATCATCCAATTTTAGAAAAACATATTATAATTACTTGTGATTTACCTAATGACATGAAAGATTTAAACAATAATTTGCAATGAATATAGAAAATAAAAATTTACTGCCTGTCATTACCTCTGAAAATGATGTTTATCCTTATTTAAAAAAAATAAATCAGTTTCCTATTTTGACAGATGAAGAGGAAAAAAGACTTGCTATAGATTGGCTTAAAAATGGCGATACAAAAGCTGCTCAAAAACTTGTGACTAGTCATTTGCGACTAGTTGCAAAAATAGCAATGGGTTACAAAGGATATGGCTTACCTTTATTTGATTTAATTTCAGAGGGTAATTTGGGTCTTATTCAAGCTATAAGAAAATTTGATCCTGAAAAGGGGTTTAGACTAGCAACATATGCTATATGGTGGATTAGAGCCTCTATTCAAGAGTATGTTTTACACAGTTGGTCTCTTGTAAAAATAGGAACCACAGCAGCTCAAAAAAAGCTTTTTTTTAATCTTCGACGTCTTAGAAATCAATTAAAAAAATATGAAGAAGGTTATCTAACTAATGATCAAATTAAATCCATATCGGATGATCTTGGAGTAACTCAGGAAGAGGTAAAGCAGATGGAAGGTAGGGTCTTTAATCAAGATTTTTCATTAAACACTCCTTTAAATGAAGAAAATGACTCAGAGTGGATAGATCAAGTAGAAGATGAAACAATAGACACAGTATCAAAAGTTGAACAAGGTGACGAATTAAAAAAAAGGAAGGCACTTTATAAACAAGCAGTAACAAAACTCGAACCTAGAGAATTAGAGATATTAACTGCAAGACGTTTGGATGAAGAGCCAAAAACATTAGAGGACTTGAGCCAGAAATACTCAATTAGTAGAGAAAGAGTCAGGCAAATAGAAAATAAGGCTATAAAAAAACTTCAAGATGAGATTAAAATAATTTCTGACCAAAAACTTTTACCAGAAACTTGAGTTATCTGATAATTGTTTGATTTCTTTCAGGTCCCAGTGAAATAATTTTAATGGGGATGTCCAAATAATTCTCAATATACCAGATGTATTTTTTTAGATTGTCCGGGAGTGTTTGAAAGTTACTTAAATCTTTAATCTCACCCCAAGTTGAGAATGCCTCAAAATCACTATTTTCTAAAGATAATTTGTCCAAAATATCACTTTCACTAAAATTTACATCTTCATATTTTTTTGAGTTATAGCTTTTGCATACTTTAATTTCTGAAAGATTATTTAAAACATCAGCTTTAGTCATGCAAAGTTCATTAACACGGTTTATTTCACAGCTATATTTTAAAGATACTAGATCAAGCCAACCGCACCTTCTTTTTCTTTTTGTTACTGTTCCAACCTCAACACCTTTTTCAGCTATATAATCACCAATATTATCAAATAATTCAGATGGAAATGGACCATTTCCAACTCTGGTAGCGTAGGCTTTAAATATTCCAACTGTTTGATAATCAACTTGTAATGCTGAACCAATGACAATATTTGATGAGACAGTATTTGATGATGTCACAAAAGGATATGATCCATGATCTAAGTCAAGTAATGCGCCTTGAGCACCCTCAAATAATATTTTTTTATTTTTGAATTCTTTTTTTATTTGAGAATTATCAACTATTAGCTCATTGACTACATCATAAAAACTAAGTAAATCTTGAATTGTTTGTTCTATATTAATTTTACTTTCATTAAAACTTTCTAGTATGGGGTCATAAAATTTCTTTATCGAATACATTTTTTCTTCAATAATTTTTTTAGATTTTAAGTCATAAAGTTTAATACTTTTTCTTCCAACTTTATCTTGATATGCAGGACCAATACCCTTTGAAGTAGTGCCAATTTTTTTTTCAGTATTTAAAATTGACTCATTTATTTTGTCAAGTTGCTTGTGATAATCCAAGATTAAAGAAATATTTGATGAAAGGTATATTTTTGGATTATTAATTTTTCTTTTGATTTGATCATACTCATTAGAGAAATGCTTAGGATCAAGAACCACACCTTGACCTAAAAAACAGATTTTACCTCGAATAACACCTGATGGAATGAGATTTAATTTATATGTTGTATCATCAACTATTACTGTATGTCCGGCGTTGTTACCGCCTTGGTATCTTACTACTAAATCGAAGTCTTGAGAAAGATAGTCAACTATTTTACCCTTACCTTCATCTCCCCACTGAAGTCCAATAACTGCTTTATTCATTAAATTAATTCAGCAATGTAATCAACATTACATGAGAAACCAAATCCCTCGACTTTTTTTATATTTTTTTTATATTGATAGCCCCCACCTTGAGCTATTATTTTTTTTGAAATATTTGAATAAACATAAAAAAAAATATCTTGATGATAATCTTGAGAGAAAAAATCTTTTTCTAAATTTAGTTCAAATGGAGCTTTAATATTTTTTTTGAAAATATTTACAAATTTTGAGATATTATTTTTACGACTACTATTATCTAAAAGATAATTCATATTCTTACTAATTTTTGGGTCAGTAAAAACATAAGTATAGTTTTTTTTAAGAATATTTTTCAAAATGTTATCTAAAATCTCTAAAACTTCTTTGAAAGATTTATTTTTGGGTAAGTTTATAATTTCAACACCATGTTGTCTAAATTGTTTAATATTATTATTCATTTTATTTTTTTTAAAAACATCTCCCATATAATAAAGGTAGTGTTTAGAATTTGAGTCATGTGTCAAAATTGTATTTATTACTTGACCTGTAATATCTGATCGAAGGGTGGCCTCAGAGAGAGATTTTAAAGATTGATTTTCAATTACAGATGTAAAAATTCTTGAAAATTTAGTATTAGAGCTAAGAATTCTAATAAATGAGTTATCTAGGCTTTCATATTTTAAAGCTGTTTTAGCATATTTTGTGTCAAAAGAATTAACAAGCATCCGAGATTACTTTAATTATTTGTGTTTTTAATTTATTCAGAGTACTTACTTTTATATTTCTTTTCTCATATTGCAAGTTCACTCTTAAAAGTGGCTCTGTGCCAGAAGGACGAATATTGTAATATATATCCAAGTTTTTACATAATTTATTTAGTTTTTGATAAATACTTTCTTGTGATAAATAAAATTTTTCTCGATCTATCCTTTGATTTATATTTATCACCTCAAGCAAAACAATACCTTTTCTTAGCTCTGATAACTTTTTGTTTTTTTTAAGAATTAGGGTTAAGAGTCTAATAGCTGTCGTCATACCATCTCCTATCAGGATGTCATCTTTAAATATAAAATGTCCTGAAGGCTCACCACCAAAAAAGTATCTGTGATTGATTATTTGTTTAAGAATATTTTTATCACCTACTTTTACTCTTTTTAATTTTAAACCTAATTTTTTTAGAGAAATATCAAGCCCATAATTTGCAATTTCATTTGTTACAACTATTGATCCTTTTTTGATTTTGTTTTCAGATAAATAATATTTAGCAAGGATATAAATTAGCTCCTCTCCATTTAATACCTTACCCTTTTCATCAATAATTACGACTCGGTCACCATCTCCATCTAAACAAATTCCAATATCACATTTTTTTTTCTTTACTAAAACTGATGCTTTTTGCGGAAATAAAGAGCCACAGTTTTGATTGATGTTTGTGCCAGAGGGGTTATTTCCAATAGTATGAAGGTCTAAACCTAGTTCAAATAAAACTTCTGGCGCTACTTTATATGAAGCTCCATTTGCACAATCTAAAGTTACTTTTAATTTACTGTAATTTAGATTTCTATCAGCGCTCTGTTTAAGAGCCTCTGAATATCTCCCTAAAGCATTTTTGAGTCTTATTGCTTTACCATAATTTGAGGGTTTTATTTTAAAATTATCAAAGTCATAATTAAAAAATAAATCTTCTATTTTATTTTCATCTTCAGGAGAAATTTTTAGACCTTGTCCTGAAAAGAATTTCAATCCATTATCTTTATATGGATTATGAGAAGCCGTTATCATTACAGAAAAGTCTGCTCTAAGTGACTTTCCTAGCACTGTTAAAGCAGGAGTAGGTAAAGGCCCTACTAAAATTACATTTATCCCCATTGATATAAAGCCTGATGCTAAAGCTGGTTCGAAAATGTAACCAGACAATCTTGTATCTTTGTTAATAACTACTCTTGATATTGAATTTTTTTTTCTTAAAACAAGCGATGACGCTTTAGCAAGTTTAAGTACGTTTTCTGCAGTTAAAGGGTATTTTCCAACCTCACCTCTTATTCCATCAGTGCCAAATAATCTCATAAGAGATATCTAATATTGGAATCAGTGTTAATTTGGAAGAGGAAAATTTTGATCTTTTGTAAAAGAAGGTAAAGGGCCCTTACTTGGGATTTCTTTTTTATTATTTGTGTTGTCATCTGAACTATCAGAGGATAAATCGTCGTCTCTTTTAGGTTTAATACCCTTTATTAAGTTTTGTATCTCCTCACCAGTTAAGGTTTCATACTCTAAAAGACCTTTAGCAATGGTGTGAAGGTCTTTGATATTTTCATTTAATATCTTTCTTGCTTTTGTTTCAGCCTCTTCAACAAGACGAATAACTTCTTGGTCAATGATCCTTGCTGTTTCTTCTGAAATATTTTTAGATTGTGTAACAGAGTGTCCTAAAAAAACTTCTTCTTGATTACCTGTGTATCTAACCCTTCCAAGTTTATCACTATAGCCCATTTGAGTTACCATAGCTCTAGCTAAGTTTGTTACTTGTTGAATATCTCCAGCAGCTCCGGAACCTATTTTATCGGGTCCAAATATTAATTCTTCAGCTATTCTTGCAGCAACCGTAACAACTAATTTATCTAAATATTCATCTTTACGATGGATTACCTTATCTTGCTCTGGAACACTCATCACAAAACCGAGTGCTCTACCTGTAGGAATAATTGATGATTTATATATTGGATCTGCGTGTTTGCAATGCAGATTAGCTAAGGCATGTCCAGCTTCATGGTAAGCGATTACCTCTTTCTCACCATCAGATATTATTTTTGATTTATTTTGGGTACCAAGCATAACTTTGTCTTTAGCATCTTCAAAATCGTCCATTGTTACAATTTTTTTATTCTTTCTAGCAGCTATAAGAGCAGCTTCATTAACTATATTAGCCAAATCAGCACCCGAAAAACCAGGAGTTGATCTTGCGATTGCTATGGTCTTGACAGATTTATCCATCTTAATTTTTCTTGTATGAACTTTTAATATTTTGTCTCTACCAATGATATCTGGGGCTGGAACCACAACTTGTCTATCAAATCTTCCGGGTCTTAGTAAAGCTGGATCAAGAACATCAGGTCTGTTAGTTGCTGCAACTATTATAACTCCTTCATTGGCCTCAAAACCATCCATTTCAACAAGAAGCTGATTTAAAGTTTGTTCTCTTTCGTCATTACCACCGCCTAATCCGGCACCTCTATGCCTTCCAACTGCATCTATTTCATCGATAAATATAATACAGGGTGCATTTTTCTTACCTTGTTCAAACATATCTCTAACTCTACTAGCTCCAACACCAACAAACATCTCAACAAAATCTGAACCAGATATTGAGAAGAAAGGTACACCTGCTTCACCAGCTATTGCTCTTGCAAGAAGAGTCTTACCAGTGCCTGGAGGTCCAACTAACAGAGCACCTTTAGGAATTTTGGCGCCTAATCTTTGAAATTTATGAGGGTCTTTTAAAAATGACACAACCTCCTCTAATTCTTGTTTAGCTTCGTCAATACCAGCCACATCGTTAAAAGTAACTTTTTGTTTATTTTCATTTAATAATTTGGCTTTTGATCTTCCAAATCCAAGGGCACCACCGCCTTTTCCAGATTGCATTTGGCGCATAAAAAATATCCATACACCAATAAGAAGTAGCATAGGAAACCAAGATACAAATATGCTAAGTAATGGGTGCATACCGGATTGCTCGGGTTTTGCATTTATAGCAACTTCATTTTCACTAAGTGTTTCAATAAGATTTGGATCTCTAGGAGCATAAGTAGAAAATTCAACACCATCCATAGTTTGACCAAAAATATTATTCCCTTGAATTTCTACTGATTTTATTTCTCCATTTTGAGCTTTATCTAATAATGTTGAATAAGTATAAGTGATTGAGGAGTAATCTCTTTGAGAATTCTTAAATACGTTGAATAGGCCTAGCAAAATAAGGCTAATAATAATCCATACAAATATATTTTTAGAGAAATTTTTCATATTTATAATATAGTCAGTGTTACTTACGTTTAAAGTGCTAAGTAAGATTTATATAGATTTTTTTATTTAAGACACCTATTTTTCCTGAAAATATTGACCTTTCTTTGCCATTTTGAATATTGCTATTTAATATTTTGATAAAGTTTCTAATATTTTCATCACGAATTTGTTTTTTAAATAAAAATCTATTTTCGTGATAAAATGACTGTATTACTAAGAATTTGAGATTTTCAGTCAAATTATTTAATTTTTCAATTTCAATTTCAAAAATTTTATTTTTTTTGTATTTGAAAAAATTCTGGTATAGAAATCTTATATAAGATGCTTTTGAAAAAATTAATCTTTCTTGATTAATTTTAGAAAGATATTTATCTGAATTAAGAAAGTGTCTTATCTTATTTCTAGTGAATTCTAACTCTAGATTACTTCTATCTTCAAACCAAATTAGTTTATTTCTATTTGCGTATCTTTTGATTTGTTTTTTTGTGTAATTACTTAATGGGCGATGTAATTTGAGATTTTTGTATTTTTCTGAAAATATATTAGATAAGCCAACTACTCCAGATTGTTGAATTTTCCTCATAAAGAAAGTTTCATTAAGATCGTCAAGATGATGACCTAAGAATATATTTTCAATTTTTATTTTTTTTGAAAAGTTGTATAGAAAATTGTATCTAACAGATCTAGATTTTTCCTGAAATCCTTTTATTTTTTTTTTAAGAGAAACTTTTTTCAAAAAAAGATTTTTATTTGAAAGATTATAAAATTTTATGAATTGTTTTATTTCATATTTTCCCTCAGATCTTTTTTGGTGATCAAAAATCAAATAATATATATTTTTATTTTTTAAGTATTTTGATTTTGTAATCAAATCAAAGAGGACAGTACTATCTAAGCCACAAGAAATTGAAATTAATATTTTTTCGTTAGTTGATAAATTATTTTTGAGGTAATTCTTGACAGCAAGAGAAAGTGGTGTTCCATTAATCAATAATCAAACCACAGTCTTTTTCGGTTTGAAGAAATTTTGCTGACTCAATTACTTCTTTACTTTCAATGTAAGTATTAGAGAAAATTAGATCTTCCATAATTAAACAGCCATTTTCTTGATCACCAATACTAAATAGTGATTTTCCCAACCAAAAATAGTTTTCAGATTTAAATTTTGGAAATGAAGAGAAATCTCTATGTCTAATACCAAAGTATTTTACAGCTTCAATTATCTCGTTCTCCATAAAATAAGTTCTACCAAGAAGATAATAAGTTTCAGCCAAATATTCTTTTTGATCTGTATTTGAATTGACAATTAGTAGTAAGCTCTCAATAGCAGACTTGTTGTTAAGACTTGCAAAACTTGTTTTTGCATTTTTTAACT
Source organism: uncultured Alphaproteobacteria bacterium (assembly GCA_902583235.1). Classification (GTDB taxonomy): domain Bacteria; phylum Pseudomonadota; class Alphaproteobacteria; order HIMB59; family HIMB59; genus HIMB59. The sequence continues at coordinate 69,334 of CACHVL010000005.1, forward strand.
CCTCTTCGACGTTAATTATCGGCTTATTTAAATCTATTTCTCTATCTTTTATTAATTGATCCAAATCATTAAGCATAGAAACGTTGACTTCTGATATAGATTTAATCTCAATAACATCTAATTCTTCTTTTTCAATGCTTAACGAAGAAGTTTTTTCTTCATTATCAACATTAGAGTTGTCAAGAGTTTTTACTTTATCTTCCTCAAGCTCAGTAAGGCTAATTTGACCTAATAACTGATCATCTTCTGAGTTCTCTACGATATTTGAGGAACTTTCTTCTATATATAGTTGATCAGATGTACTGATTATTTTTTTTTCATCAACATTTGATGATGTGTATAAAGAGTACAAATTACTGACATCATCTTTAATATCCAAAATTTGTTTTTCCAATGAATTTATACTCTTTGAAATATCGTTAATTAGTATTTTTAATTCATCTAATTCAATATTGTCGTTTGAGTCATTAGAATTATTTAATGACGACTCATTTTTGTAAACAAACTTTTGAAGATCAATAATATCATTTTTAATTCTCTCTAATTCTACTGATACTTGATTGTGTTTTTCAGATTGTGCATGATTGGTAGTAAAGAGAAGAAAAAAAATAAGCAATATTTTGTTTATTTTTTTCATAAAGGTTTTAGGTGCTCTTTCAAAAAAAGAGCACATTAATGAAATTTTTATTAATTGCTTACTATTGTAACGCCGCGTCTATTTTGACTGTAAGCAGTTTCGTCAGACCCAATAACTTCTGGTCTTTCTTTTCCCCAACTTACATATTCCATTCTATTGGTGTCAATTCCTGCCTGAGCGAGATAAGAGTAAACAGAAAATGCTCTTTTATCTCCTAAAGCTAAGTTGTACTCACGGGTACCTCTTTCGTCTGCATGACCTTCAACAGTTATGTTAGTGTCAGGGTACTGCATTAACCAAGCTGCTTGAGCATCAAGCGTTGCTTGAGCATCAACAGTTAGTTCTGAACTATCAAATTCAAAAAACACTCTATCGCCTACATTAACAATCAAATCTTCTTGAGTGCCAGCTGTAATTTCACCTCCAGAGGATGAACTTGCGCTAGTTGAAGCTGCATCAACGTTTCCACCTTCTTCTGTCTTAGTGGCAGCACATGAAGCAAGGAAAAAACCCGCAACAATAAGCATAAACAATTTTTTTAACATTATTATAAATCTCCGCGTAAATATATTCTTACTATAGTTTAGGTAAATAAACACTGAATTTTTGGGAAATCAAGACAATTTTTATTTAATTTTTACTTAAATTTGTTGATTTTTAATGAATTTTTATAATAAAGGTGACCAAGCTGGGTCGCTTCCATCTAGTGGAGTGGGAATTACCCTTTCGTTATATCCGGTTATGTCTATAAAATGTATTGATACTTCTCCACCTGTTCCATCAAGATTTGACCTTTTTTGTCTATGAAATATTAAATACCTACCATTTGGAGACCATGCTGGAGACTCTAGAGAAAAATCCCTGACTATTACTCTTTCATTGTTTCCATTTATATCCATGACTCCTATGTGGAAATTACCTTGGGTTAACTTAGTAAAAGCTATCAAGTCCCCCCTAGGAGACCATACTGGATTACCATAAACACCTCTACCTTTTGAAATTCTTTTAATATTATCTCCGTTCTTATCCATAATAAATAATTGGGGACTCCCTCCGCGATCAGAGTTAAAAACAATTTTTTCTCCATTGGGAGAAAAAGAGGGAGATGTGTCAATTCCAGAGTCATTTGTCAATCTTAAGCGAGATCGAGTGTTTAAATCCATTAAATAGATCTCAGAATTTGCTGCATTATTAGGATCTGAAAAAGACATCACTATACTTTGACTATCTGGTGAAAATCTTGGTGCAAAAGTCATTCCAGGAAAGTCTCCAACAATTTCCCTTTCACCAGTTTTAAGATTGTAAATATAAACTCTTGGAAGATTATTTTTGTACTCCATGTAGGTTACTATTTGATTATTTGGTGCAAAACGAGGAGTTAAAACTAAATTTTTTCCGTCTGTTAAAAATTGATGACTATCCAAATGTCCATCTTGATCCATGATTGCTAATCTTTTTACTCTTTGATCTAGTGGACCAATTTCTGAAACATAAACAATTCTTGTATCAAAATAACCGGTCTCACCTGTTATTCTTTCGTAAACGATGTCACTTACAGTATGACCTACTCTTCTTATTAAATTTTCATCAGGTATTGTAAGTTGTAATTTTTCTATCTCTTTTGCGTTGAAGACATCATAAAGCCTCATTCGTAGTCTAATCCCTTTATCAGTTTTACTGACATCTGCGCTTAATAGAAACTGTGCTTTGATTAATTTCCAGTCTTCAAAGCGTGGGACTTTTTCAACTAAATTATCGGATTGAATATAAAGATCTTCATTAACTGTATAAAAAAGACCTGAATTTGTGAGATTATTGTTAATGATTTGCCTTAGCGTATTCCCATATCTAGCAGTGTCTGAGTCTGCACCAAAAATCTGAGTTATAGCTATGGGAGTGGGTTCAACTTTTCCTTGTGCAATTGTTACCTCTAGAGCAGCGTTTGCGTTTAGCGAAAAAAACAAAATTAATAGGATTTTTTTAATCATAAGAATATTTCTGATCGATTATTCAATTTATATCTTAAATTTTTATTAATCAAACATCCAGCTGAAATCAAAAGTAAAATTAATTTCTTTCCACTGTTCATATTTATCTTCAGGCAATAAAAGAGGGCTACAATCTGGATTATTCACTGCTCTCATTGCAGCTTCAGCAGCAGTTCTAAATGATGGATCATTCAATTTTTCTTTATTGACTACTCTAGAACTTTTTACTGTTCGATCAGGGTTAACTTCAATGTAAATGACAGGTTTTATTTCTTTTAAATTAGCAACACCTACATTAAGATTTAAACAGCCATGTAATTGTTGCCTTAATAAATCAATTTCTGAAATAGTCATCGTTGGTCCAACTTTTTCTGTGAAAACTTCGTCTTGTTTGACTTCAGATGCTTCTTGTTCTTTTTTGAATTCTTGGTTCTGATTTTCTAAGTCTTTAAGTACAGTACTAACATTGAAAGTTTTCTTTACAGGCTTTTTCTTTACAACAATCTCAATATCTTTTTTGGGTTCTAGTATTTCTTTAGGTTCAGGTTTTTGTTTTAATATAATCTCAAAATCATTTTCAATTGGCGGTGGTATCTCCTCTTCTGGTTTTTTAATTTCAGGTTTTACTTTCTCATCAATTATAAATTCATTTGTTTTGTCTGCAGAGTTATCAATCAATACTTCTTCATTGGTGTCCTGAATTATTTGATCAATTGGTTCTTGTGATGTTATTTCTTTTAATTCTGGTTCAATAGCCTTAGTTTCATTCTGCTTTGGAGCCTCTTCTTGAAATGTTGGGACAATTTCATTTATCTCCTCAACAAATTCAGGAGCAGCTGTCTCTTCTTCAATAATGAACATTTCGATAGGTAAAATCATTGGAATATCGCTGATTTTTTTTTCAAAAGTAAAATTTATCATCGGTATCAAAATTAAAAGATGTAATAGAAAAGAAAATATTTGGAAATAAAAATCACTTTTTTTATAACTAAAATTTTCAATGAATAAGATTAAATTTCTAAAAGGATTAAATAGTGTAATAACAGACAACTAACTTGGTTTTTTCGTAACGAGAGCAATTTTTAAAAAACCTGATGTGTTCAGAGCACCAAGAACCTTCATCACTTCTCCATAATTAATTGTGGTATCAGCTCTTAAAAAAATTCTTATATCAGTGTTAGAGCCAGCGATAGTTTTTACTTTTAGTATTAACTCTTCAAAAGGTATTAGTTCTTCACCTAAATAAATATCATTATTTTCATTAATTGAAATTTCTAGAGGCTCCTTTTGTGCATCTAAAGAATTAGCCTCAACTTTTGGTAAGTTTACAGGAACCCCCACTGTAAGTAGAGGGGCGGTAACCATAAATACAATTAATAAAACCAACATCACATCAACCATAGGGGTGACATTTATACTTGAAACAGGTCGATGTTTTTTTCTCATATCCTTATTTGACTTGGCGTGAAATTATATTTACTAAATCCTTTCCAAAACTTTCAGCTTCTGACAAATAGTTATCAATTTTTGACGTTATCAGGTTGTAATAGGCAGTTGAAGGAATAGCCACAAAAAGACCTAAAGCAGTCACAAATAAAGCTTCTGCAATACCTGGTGCTACTACTGCAAGGTTAGTATTTTGAGCAATTGCTATTGCTTGAAAACTATTCATGATTCCCCAAACTGTTCCAAATAAACCTATAAAAGGTGCGACAGATCCAGAAGAAGCCAAAAATGACAGCCCCTTATTTAAATTTGTATCCTCAATAGCAATACTTAAATCAAGAGATGTGTAAAGTCTTTGAATAAAAGCAGAGTCGACTTTATTTTTTTGTATTCGAGATTTTTCATACTCATTCATAATATTTCTAAAAATATTTGAAAAGCTTTCTTGATCGAAATCATCAATTTGTTGGTAAAGCTCATCCAAAGAGACACCGGACCAAAAATGATTTTCAAATTTTTTGGATATTTTCTTAATTTTATTTATTAGGAGAATTTTTTGAATAATTGTCTTCCAAGATTGAATTGAAAAAATAACTAACAATATGATTACAAATTTTACGACCCAATCAGATTTGAGAAACATTCCCATCATTGAGAAATCTATAGAACCCTCAAGGGCGGCTAAGTTAACTACTTCTTCCATAAATTATTCTTCTTCAATTATTTTTTTGTTTTTCAGCTCTTTTGAAACCTTATCAAAATCATCTGAATGTAACATTATCCAAAAACCAGGTCTATTTTTTTCACATAATGCAATAACTGGGGTTTTTTTTTCCTTATCAGCGAAAGATTTTGTATCATCCCATAATTTAATTGCCGAATGCTTAGCTCTTAACTTACACTCTATAAATAAATTATCATGAATTACGTCTGCATGAGTAACTTTTGAATTAATCCCGCTTAGAGCGTTTCTCAAACCCCCAAAAAACTTTGCAACAAGTCTCTCTCTATTCTTCCATGCTTTATCAGGCATTAGTAACCTCTAACAAACTAGAGTCAAAATCTAGATTTGAAAAGCAATTTTGAACATCATCATTATCCTCTAATTCGTCATTTAATTTGACTAGCTTTGTTAGCTCTTCTTCTTTTTCAATATTTACGGTCAAATTTGGCTTCCAAATAATATTGGCACTTTCGATTTCAAATTTTTTTTCTCGCATTATTTTCTCCAATGATGCTAATGCCTCATAAGAACAATAGATATATGTTGCATCATCCTCTGTGTTGTAGTCCTCTAATCCATGGTCAAGTAAGTCTTCTAATGCACCGTCATCAATTTTTTTTTTTACTTGTATTTCTCCGACTTTATTAAAATTAAAACTTACACTTCCTGTTTCCCCTAAATTTCCTCCATTTTTAGAAAAAATAGATCTTATCTCAGAGGCTGTTCTATTTTTATTATCTGTTAAAGCCTCAATTATAAAAGCTGTTCCAAAAGGACCATACCCTTCGTAACGTACTTCTGAGTAATCCGCTGTATCAGTATTATTTTTATTGATTGCTCTATCTACATTGTCCTTAGGCATGTTCACACTTCGAGCATTAGTTATAGCAAGTCTTAATCTTGGATTAGACTCTGGGTCTGTTCCTCCTATTTTAACAGCTATTTGAATTTCTCTTCCTATTTTAGCAAATTGTTTTGCTCTTTTTTTATCCTGAGCACCCTTACGATATTGGATATTTTTAAATTTGGAATGCCCTGCCATGATCTAAGATAATAAATTACTGTCCAAAACACCACCTATTTGAATAGATTGAATGGAATTTTTCTTTTCTTCATTGGTAGTTACTATTGCTCCTGATATAGTTGCAATTCCCTCAGCTGGTTCAAGCCTATGCGTATTAGATCCGGTTCTCATTCTTTTAATGGCATTTTCTTTTTTCATACCAATAACAGAATTATAATCACCTGTCATGCCAATATCAGTTTGAAAACAAGTACCCTTTTCCAATACTCTTGCGTCTGAAGTTGGGATATGAACATGCGTTCCATATATAGCAGTAAATTTTCCATCATAATTTTGAGCTATACCATTTTTTTCAGAAGTAACCTCCGCATGGACCTCTAAAAATGAAAAATCAATATTATGGTCATTAATTATAGATAAGAGCTGCGTGTCAATAGAATTAAAAGGATTATCTAAAGGAAGGTCGATAAATGTTTGACCATGAATTTGGCTTACTAAAATTCTATTACCATTTTCATGAGTAAAAATTTTATATCCTTTACCTGGTGAACCGGCTTCAAAATTCAAAGGTCTTATAATACTGTGATTTGGATTACTCTCCATATATTCAATGATCTCTTTTTGTTTCCAAGCATGATTTCCTAGAGTAATAGCATCAGCTCCCCAGCTTATGAGATCCTCATATATTTTTCCTGTAATCCCGTAACCACCTGCTGAATTTTCAGCATTCACAATAGTAAAATCAATGTTAAATTGTTTTTGTATTTTTTTTAAATTTTCTTTGAGAGCTGTTCTACCTGATCTTCCAACAACATCTCCTATAACTAAAAAATTCATAAAGAATAGACTCTCTGCTCTGAACAAATGTAATCAACTTTTTGGTCAAAACTTTCTTGAAAATTAAAGTTAGTTTTTTGAATTTCAAAGGCAGCTAAAATAGTTTTTAAATTTCCTTTTTTTTTTAATTCTTCAATTGTTCTGTCAAAAAAACCTCCACCGTAACCTACTCTATAGCCTTGTTCATTGAATGCGGAACAAGATGCAATAATTATATCAGGATCTAAAGCCACTTCACCGGTAGGTTCCATTATTCCACCAAAACCTTTTTCTAAACTTGGATTATGAGGGTTATATTCAAAGTACTTTAAAGCAGCTCCTTTTGATATTACTCTTGGAAGCGAGCATGTGATATTTTTATTTATTAAATCATTTGATATCTTCAATACATCTACTTCTTTTTTATATGGATAAAACAAACCAACAGATTTTTGTGGATTAATTTTTTCTATTATTTCTAAAATTTTTGAATTTATCATACTAGAATAAGTGTCTAAGTCCGAAATGCTAAGTTTCATTCTTAGGTCAAGGTGGTAATTACGTATTTGTTTTTTATTCAAGAATTAGATTGTCATTTAATTTTTTAAAAATTTGTTCAATATCAGATTTTAAATTATGATTTTCATTTTGTAACTCTTGAATCCGGCTCTCATAAAATAATTTCTTATTCAAAGAGTCTTGTAATATTTTTTCTTTTTTTAATACGTCCTCCATAGATTTTAAATAAGCAATAAGAGTAGAGGTTAAAAAGGGAACATTTTCTTTTTTTTCATCTTCTATTAATTTGCTAATAGTAGAAGCTATCTCTTTAACTGCTTCAACATTGTTATCAGAGCACTGTATTTTTAGCGGCCTTCCTCCAATTGTTAGAGTTAAGTTAGCCATCTATATCAATTGAACCTAAAAGTTCCTCAATTTTATTTGTTGCTTGATCTATAAGTTGAGATTTTTCTGATAACTCAAGTTTATTATTTTCTAGTTCAGAGACTAATTCTGACTCCCTTCTTTCGAGATATTCTACTTTGGCTTTTAATTCTTGTTTCTCATTCATCAATTCTTGATTGCTAGTTTTGTAATTTTGAAGTTTTGATGCAATTTGCTCTATTTTTTGAAGTATTTGTTGTTGAAATTCATTCATACTTTAATTATTAGTTATTAAGTAAAGTTATTCCATTGAAAAATTACAACGAATTAGCAAATTGTATCAGATTTTTATCAATCGATGCGGTAGAAAAAGCAAAATCTGGTCATCCTGGTATGCCAATGGGAATGGCAGACATAGCTACAGTTCTTTTTCATAAATTTCTAGTACATAACCCAGATGATCCGAGTTGGTTGCTTAGAGATCGATTCGTTTTATCTAACGGGCATGGCTCGATGTTACTTTACTCCCTTTTATATCTCACGGGTTATAAAAAAGTGACATTGTCTCAAATTAGAAATTTCAGACAATTAGACTCCATCACTGCGGGGCATCCAGAATATGAACCAAATGCAGGTATTGAAATCACAACTGGTCCTCTTGGACAAGGGATTTCAAACGCAGTTGGAATGGCCATAGCACTTAAAAAATTTTCAAAAGAAAAAAAATTATCAAAATCACCAAAAGTATATGTCTTTTGTGGTGATGGTTGTTTGATGGAGGGAATTAGCCAAGAGGCAATAAGTCTAGCTGGACACCTAAAGTTAAATAATTTGATTTTAATATACGATAACAACAATATTAGTATCGACGGGTCCACTGACTTAGCTTTTAGTGATAATACAAACCTAAGGTTCAAGTCAGTCAATTGGGAGGTGTATAGTGGTAAAGGTCATGACCATCAAAATATTTATAAGTTGTTTAAAAACGCGCAAATATCAAACGCTCCATGTTTGCTAAATTTTAAAACCACTATTGGTTTTGGCTCACCTAACAAGTCTGCCAAAGCATCATCACATGGTTCGCCTTTAGGTTCAGATGAAGTTAATTTGACTAGAATTAAATTATCTTGGAGCGAAAAACCATTTCAAATACCCGAAAAACTCTTAAAGATTTGGAGAGGATCTGCTGATAAGAATAAAAAGTTATACAAAAAGTCGAAATCAACATTTCATTCAAATTTATCTAAAAAAGATATAGATAAGTTATTTAATAAGATAGAATTAGATTTGAAAAATTTTAATTCTGATCAAGCTACTAGAAAATCCTCTGAAGCAATCTTAAATTACATTAAAGGAGATCATCCAATCCTTGGAGGCTCTGCAGATTTAACTGGTTCTAATAATACTAAAGGTAAAGAGATGTCTATCATGAATAGTAAAAACATGTCAGGTCAATATATTCATTATGGTGTAAGAGAACACGGAATGGCCGCTATAATGAATGGAATTGCAGCTACTAAAATTTATAAAACCTATTCAGGGACTTTTTTAAGTTTTGCTGATTACATGAAGCCAAGTCTTCGTCTTGCTGCTTTGATGAAAATTGATCCTATTCAAGTTTTCACGCACGACTCTATTGGTTTAGGTGAAGATGGACCCACTCATCAACCCATAGAGCAAATTAATATGTTAAGACTAATACCAAATAGTTATGTTTTTAGGCCTTGTGATCTTAAAGAAACAATAGTGTGTTGGAAAGAGGCCCTAAAGATTGATAATGCCCCTTCATTTATATGTCTTTCAAGGCAAAATTTACCTCAAATTTCTAATAAAAAATTAGTTTTAAAAAACTTCAAGGGAGCTTATGTAATAAGCGGACCAAAAAAAAATAATGATATTACAATTATAGCAACCGGTTCAGAAGTATCTTTAGCTGTAAATATTGCTGAAATTTTGAAAAATAACGGGATAATCGCAAAAGTAATATCTATGCCGTCTACATCAATTTTTGAAAAGCAATCGAGATCTTTCAAAATTACTTTGTTGGACTCTAAATTAGATGAAACTTTTGTAATTGAAGCTGGTTCAACCATGTATTGGAATAAATTTACAAATTCAGAAAATATTTTTGGATTAGATGTTTTTGGTGCAAGTGCTCCTGGGAGTGAAGTATTTAAAAAATTTGGGTTAACAACAAAAACTATATCAACTAAAATATTAAGGAAAATTAAAACAAAATGAAAAAAAAAGTAGCAATTAATGGATTTGGTAGAATTGGTAGACTTGTTTATCGAGCGTTTTTAGAAAGGTCAAATGAATTTAGTGATCAATATGAAATTGCTTATATTAATGATTTAGCTGATATTGATACAAATATTCACTTACTAAAATATGATAGTATTCACGGACCTCTCTCTAAGGAGATTAATAAAATTTCAAACGAGCAGTTTTCAATAGATGAAAACAAAGTAACTGTTACATCTGAGCAAAACCCAATTGATTTAAAGTGGGGTGACAAAAATGTAGATATTATTTTAGAGTGCACAGGTGTTTTCGCATCTAAGGATAAAGCTATGTCACATGTAGAAAGTGGTGCTAGTAAGGTCATCGTTTCAGCCCCGTGTTCAGGTGCAGATATAACAATTGTTCAAGGTGTAAATAACAAAAATATTAATTTAGATCACCAAGTTATTTCAAATGCTTCGTGTACAACTAATTGTTTGGCACCTGTGGCTTTTGTAATAGATCAGGAGTTCGGAATTGAAAATGGATACATGACGACAATTCACTCTTATACAGGAGATCAAAATACAGTTGATACATTTCACAATGATCTTAGACGTGCTAGAGCTGCAGCTAACAATATTATTCCTACGAGCACAGGTGCAGCAAAAGCTGTTGGCCTTGTGCTTCCTCATTTAAAAGGAAAATTAGATGGAACCGCAATAAGAGTTCCAACACCGAATGTCTCTCTTGTAGATTTTAAATTTAATACAAAAAAAAATATTTCAATTGAGTCTTTGAATAATAAATTTCAAGAATATGCCAATAATTCTCTTAAAAATATTTTAGGAGTGGATATAGATCCAAAAGTATCAAGTGATTATAATCATGACTCTAGAAGTTCAATTTTAGATTTGAGTGAAACGACTACAGTATCTGATAATTTTGGTAGAATACTCACTTGGTATGATAATGAATGGGGATTTTCAAATAGAATGCTTGAGACAACCGCTCAAGTATGTAATTTATAGGAGCAATTATGAAAGTAACAAATACTACCAAAAAAATCATTTCAAACTACACCCATGAAAACGTAGGTGTTAGATCAAATCTTATGAAAATTTTAGGACAAGGAAAGCTTGGAGGAACTGGGAGAATGATCATTTTACCAGTCGATCAAGGCTTTGAACATGGCCCAGATAGAAGTTTTGCTGTTAATCCTCCTGCATACGATCCAAACTATCATCATCAACTTGCAATAGATGCTGGTTTGTCAGCTTATGCAGCACCTCTTGGGTTACTTCAAACAAGTTCTGGAAACTTTCATGGACAAATTCCAACAATATTAAAAATTAATAGTTCAAATACTCTAGCAACCTCTCTAGATCAGGCTGTTACTGGGAGTGTAGATGATGCATTAAAATTAGGATGTGCAGCAATAGGTTTTACTATTTATCCTGGATCTGAACATAATTTTGAATTGATGGAAGAGTTTAAAAAACTAAGTTTTGAGGCTAAAGAAAAAGGTCTTGCAGTAGTATTATGGGCCTATGCCAGAGGGTCAAATATTTCTAAAAAAGGTGAGACTGCAATGAATATAATTTCATATGCTGCACACATTTCTGCTTTATTGGGAGCTAATATAATTAAAGTTAAGCTGCCAAGTGACTTTTTAGAAGATGATCCAACTAAAAAAGCATTTGAAGATAATAAAATAACTATTAGCACTTTAAAAGATCGCGTAGCCCATATTAAAAAAGTTGCTTTTGATGGAAAGCGCTTAGTTGTTTTTTCTGGTGGAGATGCAAAAGATGATCAAGCTTTAATGGATGAAGTTCTCGCAATTCATCAAGGAGATGGTAACGGGTCCATTATTGGAAGAAATTGTTTTCAAAGATCTAGAGCTGATGCATTGGCTTTATTAGAGCGAATGATACAGATCTATAAATCTAAATGAAAATCAACGCTAACGATTTAAAGATTGGAAATATAATCCAGCATAATAACTCTCTGTGGAAGGTTGCTAAACTCTCCCATACACAACCTGGTAAAGGTGGTGCATATATTCAGGCAGAACTTAAAAATATATCAAATCAGTCAAAATTAAATGAGAGATTTAGAAGTTCAGAGTCTCTGGAAAAAATTCGAGCTGAAGAGATAAATCACCAATTTTTATTTCGCAGTGGAGAAGATTTTACATTTATGAATAACCAGACTTACGAACAGATAATTATGAATATTACTCAAGTTAATGAGAACACAGCTAAATTTCTTGAAGATGGAATGGAAGTCTCTATTGAGTTTTATGATGAAAAACCAATGAATGTTAATCCCCCTGAAAGTCTTGTGGTGCAAATTGCCGAAACAGAAGCTGTTGTTAAAGGACAAACTGCATCTTCTTCTTATAAACCTGCTTTACTAACTAACGGTGTAAGAGTTACTGTCCCTCCCCACGTCGAAACAGGTGATAAAGTCAGAATAAATACAAGTGAATTAACTTATATAGAAAAAGCAAAATAAATTTTCTATGTCTATTGTCCCTCCAGTAATTGTTGTAATGGAAAAAGCATGTAGAAGTGCTGCCAAGTCTTTGATTAGAGATTTTGGTGAACTTGAAAAACTTCAAATTTCTAAAAAAGATAAAAATGACTTTGTATCCTCAGCCGATATTAGGGCTTCTGAAACAATTAGTTATAATTTGGGAAAAGATAGACCTGATTTTCTTCAAATAGATGAAGAGACTTTTAGTTCTGAGGATTTAGAAAAACTTAAAGGTGATACTCCAGTATTTATCACAGACCCACTTGATGGTACAAAAAATTTTATACACGGCAATGGATACTTTGCAGTGACTATTGGTTTGATGCAAAAAAGAGAAATTATTGCTGGTGTTACATACAACCCTATATTAAATGAATTATATTGGGCTCATAAGGGTTCTGGATCTTGGATTAATAATCAAAGACTAAGGGTATCTCAAAGAGATAAGTTAGATGGATGTATGTTTACATCTGGTGTTCAAATTAAGCACCAAGACATTCTCGAAAAAGGTATTGCGCAAATAGGAGCCCTTCAAAGAAAAACAAGTGTTAGATTACTGGGATCATCAGCACTTGATTTAGCTAATGTCGCATCAGGAAAATTTGATGGTTTTTGGTCATTAAGACTAAATCTCTGGGATATTGCAGCAGGTATTATTTTAGTAAAAGAGGCCGGTGGAATATGCTTAAATGATAAAGGAAATGATTTTGATCCTTTAAAAGATGAGAGTTTAATAGCCTCAAGTGCTGCTATCAGTAGCGAATTACTGAAAAATCTATAAATATTTACTTGATTTTTTAATCTTTGGTCTCTATTTTCTGGTAACCATGAAACAAAAAATACATCCTGATTATCATGAGATAACTGTGGAGCGCACTGATGGTTCTACTTATAAGACCAGATCCACTTGGGGGAAAGCTGGCGATACTATGAAGCTTGAAATTGATCCTCTATCTCACCCAGCATGGAATCAAGGATCTGGTAAAATGGTGGACTCCGGTGGAAGGGTTGCACGTTTTAAAAATAAATATAAGTCATTTAATATTTAAATTTAAAAAGTTATGTCTGACAATAAACCTTTAATGCCCCTTGCAACAGCCGTTTGGTTAGTTGACAACACAGCTTTAAGTTTCCCTCAAATATCTCAATTTTGTCAGCTACACGAACTAGAAGTACAAAGCATTGCAGATGGCGAAGATGCATACCGTATGCAGGGATTAAATCCTATTGCAAGTGGTCAACTTACGATGGATGAAATTAAACGATGTGAAGTAGATCACTCACAAGAGTTACAACTGCAAAATAAAAAATCTGAAACAATTCAATTTAGTGTCAAAACAAAAAAATATCTTCCATTATCAGTGAGACAAGAAAGGCCCAAGGCTATTGCTTGGCTAATTCGAGAGTATGGTAAAATATTAACTGATATCCAAATTGCTAAACTTACAAGTTCTACCAAACCAACAGTTGCTAATATAAGAGCTGGTAACCAATCTCAACCAATTACAGAGTTCAGAAACCCTACTGATCTTGGTCTATGTACTTATGAAGAACTAGAAGCGTTAGTTGAAAAAGGTCAGCGTAAAGCTGAGCGTGAAAGAAAAGCAAAAGAAAAAGCTGAGAAATTACAATCTACTATTGCTTCGTAAAAAATAAATAAACGTCTCCTAACCTAATCCCAAATTTTTTCATTGTCGCTTTATTAAAAACGTTTTTATCATCTTGCATAATTAACCAATCATCAAACTTAACGTTCATTATGCCGTCCCCATATTTAAGCTTTAAAGTATAGTGCCAGTTTATTGCATTACCAGATCTCTCACCCAGAGCTATACCTTTAATGTCTTCAGAGGTACCCTCATAGGTTTTTTCACCAGTCTTTTTAATTTCCCATCTTCTAAATTCTTCTTCACCATCGTCATAAAGAAAAGTCTCATTAAGAATAAAGTTATCCTCTTGTTGAATACCCTCCATTTCAACAGTAAATTGTCGTCTTACCTTTCCAAGCCTATCAATGAAAAGGCCACTGGCTGTTGTTTTACCTAAAAAGTATTCTTCTATTTTGAGTGTGGGTTGCTTATCGGCAAAATTTTCAAGTTTCATATTATTACATCCGCTTAGAAATATTAATAAAATACTCGCTATTAATACATTTCTCATACACACAATCAATACGGTCTTTTATAAAAGTAGATGTTAATCATAAGTATTTTACTTATTGGTAAAATCAATTTGATAGACATCAATTGTTTTTGCCTTAAAACCTCCTGAACAGTATGATAAGTAAAAATTCCACATTCTTTTGAAATCTTCAGAGTAACCTAAGTTTTTTATTTTATCCCATTTGCTATTAAAGTTATTTCTCCACATTTCAAGTGTTTGATAATAGCTATCAGCCATTTGATTTTTTATTTGAAAATTAAATTTTTTTTGAGTAGCTATTTTCTCAAGAGCTTTCACTGAAGGCAACATACCACCAGGAAATATATATTTCTGAATAAAATCAATTTTTTGTGTGTATCTATCAAAAAAATCTTCAAAAATTACAATAGTTTGCATTGAAAAAACACCTGATGGTTTTAATAAATCTTTTACTTTTTCAAAATAGGTTTGCCAATATTGAATTCCAACCGCCTCAAACATTTCGATGGAGTATATTCTAGAATATTTCCCTCTATGCTCTCTATAATCTTTATAAATGACATTTAACTTATCTTGTAACTGGTATTCTTTAATTTTTGAATTCACAAATTCATATTGTTCTTTTGAAATAGTTAAAGTATCAATTTTTATATCTGGATACTTTGAAATAAGATAAAAAGCAAAACTTCCCCACCCAGATCCTATTTCTAAAACATGATCACCGGGTTTGGGCTCGTTGCCTTTAATAAGACTTTCAAATTTATTTTTTTGTGCCTCAGATAACGTCTCAGATCCTGTTTTAAAAAAACCTGAGGAATATGTTAAGGTATCGTCAAGCCACTCCAAGTAAAAATCATTGCCAAGGTCATAATGGGCGTGAATATTTTTTTTACTTTGAAATAAAGAATTTTTTGTTTTGTTCATATATTTTTTAGATAAGAGCCTATAAAATTTAGATCCACTCATCTCACCACCAAAAGCTTTTTCATTTAAAGCTCCAAATTCCAAAAATTTACTTAAATCATCTGCTTCAAATTTCTTTTTTATATAAGCGTCTCCTAATCCAACTGATCCACGAAAATATAAATCCCATATCATGGAAAGGTGGTTAATTGTTAAATGCACTGAGGGACCCTCTAGATCTCCATGAAATTCATAAGGTTTTCCTTTTACGTCTAAGCTCAAGGATCCGTATCTTATTTTAGAGCAGACTTTATGTATATATTTGTCAATAAACAATTTTTAATAATCTTTTCTAATCTAAGTATAGATTATCTTTTATTTTATTGGAATATTTAAAGAATTTACTTTTTTTTAGTAAAAGCTTAATAGCTTGGTAATGAATTAAGGTGATCGTTTTAATACTCCCAAAAATATTTAAAATAAAAAATAAAATACAATTTAAATACGTTATTTCTTTTAAATTAAGATCAATTGAAGCATAAAATATTTGCTCATTTTTAAGATTAAATTGATTAATATTACAAAAAAAATGGTTTTTAGATTTATTTTTTGATGAAATTTTATACACACAGTCCATCTCAATGAAAGGTGACACATACATATTTTTTTTAAACTCTTTATCTTTAAATTTATCTATGGTTAAGTAATGGACTTGATCTCCAAAGGTATTTTTTACTTCATAGATAATTGATTTCACTTTGTTTTGGTCATCAAGATATAAATAAAAACTAATTGGATTAAAAGAATAGCCAATTATTGAGGGAATACATATAAACTGTACATTATTAAAAATAATATTGTGTTTATCTGCAATATTTTTTGCAAAATCGTACAAATTCTTTTTTTTATCTCTGAATCCATGCTGCTTATAAAATATAGAAAAAAAATTTAATTTATTGAGCGATATGAAAGGATGTATCTTTGAAGTATTGTTCAGATTAATACTTAAGTAAGGTGCATTATATTGAAAAAAGTTTTTAGTATCTCTTGTTCTTTTATGGACAATTTTACCTGTTCCAAGACTATGAGAAGAAACTAACTCCACTGTAATCTTGATGTATCGGCATTATTAAATCCCTTTAAATCGATACCTAACTTATTACAAACTTTTATAGCTGATTGAATTCCATCTTCATGAAAACCATAACCTAGATAACTACCAACATAGTATGATTTATCATGGCCTTGTATATGTGAAATATTTTTTTGAGCATTTAGCGTCTTTTGTGAAAATATTGGATGTTCATAAAGTGTCTGATAATGGTTGTCTTTTTGTTCCTGATTTAATGAAACAAAAAAATTATCTCCTGTATTAAGAGGTTGTAGTTTATTCATCCAATAACTGAGTGTGCATTTATTATTCATATTGGTATGAAAATTCCAACTTGACCAAGCTTTTAAGTGAGTGGGCATTAAAGAAGTATTTTGATGCAATTGAGCTAAATTTTTTTGGAAATTAAATTCTTTCAAAATCTCATACTCTTTTTGATGAATTTTGTCTAAAAGAGGAAAAAAATGGTTTGGGGGACAAGCAAATATTAACATATCAAAAATAGATTTTTTTCCTTCAAAAAAAATTTCAACATTATTAGTCCTTGAGATTTTTTGAATCCTACAAGATTTTTTTATAGTAAATTTTGAAGATCTGATAAGAGATTTAACATATTGCTTAGATCCATTTTTTATAGTCTTCCATTGAGGTCTATTAATAAAATTAAATAGTTTATGATTTTGAAAAAAATTAATGATACTTTTTAAGGGTTGATTAAGAGAGTCCTGATCAGGAGTTGACCAAATACTTGAAATTAAAGGAAGTAAATGGAAATTAATAAATTCATCAGAGTAATTTTTTGTTTTAAGAAAATTTCTAATAGAAATATCTGAATTTATATTTTTCTTTTGAAAAGTTTTATAGAAAATAATTATGTCTTTTAGCATTTTATAAAATTTTAAATTATAAAAATTTTTACGGTCTGCAAACAATGCACTTAAGCTTCCCCCTCCATATTCAAAATTGCTTTCTTCATTAAAGAAACTAAAAGACATATTGCTATCTACTGTTTCGACATTTAGACAATCAAAAAATTTTGTTAAATTTGGATATGTTAACTCGTTATAAACAATAAAACCTGTATCTATAGGGATAGTATTTCCAGAATTATCTTTAACTTCTCTTGTATTAGCGTGACCCCCTAAATAATCATTTTTTTCAAAAAGTGTGACATCAAATTTATCTTGTAAAAAATATGCCGATGATAGCCCTGCTATACCCGATCCAATTATAGCTACTTTTTGTTTCAAATTATGATTTAGTTTGTTGGTAAGCCTCAAGAGCTCTGTTTCGAGAGTCTTTTAGATCTACAATAGGGTTAAAATATTTTTTATCTTTGATTAAATTTTTTAATAAATTTTCGTCTAAATACGGCTCAAATATTGTCTTTGTAGAATTAAAAATTTTTAATTGGGGAATATATTTGAGAATAAACTGAGCCTGAGGATCAAACTTTTCAGATTGAAGCACTGGGTTAAAGACTCGAAAATATGGCGAAGCATCTGCCCCACAACCTGCAATCCATTGCCATCCAGCAGCATTACTAGCCTCATCATAATCTAATAAACTTTTATGAAAGTAATTTTCACCCAATGTCCAGTTTAACAATAAATTTTTAACTAAAAAACTCCCTACTACCATTCTTAGTCTATTGTGCATCCAACCTTCTTCATAGATTTGTTTCATCGCAGCGTCGACTAGTGGAATACCTGTTTCTCCCTTAGTCCAAATAGTAAAATCCTTTTTACTGTTTCTCCATGGAAATTTTTTAAATTTTGGATTTATGGGTTTATTGGATAAATCTTCCGAGTAATACAATAAAGAATAAGAGAACTCTCTCCAACCAATCTCTGAAAGATATGTATTTATAGAATTATTCATTTTTTTTGAGTCTTGGATCTTTTCTATTATTACACGTGGAGAGATTTCTCCAAATCTTAAATGAGGTGATATTCTCGAAGTTTGATCGAAGTCTGGTCTATTTCTATTAACCTCATATTTATCAATATCAGATGAAATGTAAGTATCAATTTTTTTTAAAGCTGCGTCTTCTCCTGGACTCCAGTGCTTATCAAACTTCTCGTACCAATTTTTGTTATCAAAAAAGCTAAGATCAGTTTTTTGATTGTGTTTTAAAGGCTTTATAAATATTTTTTTTTCATAATTAAATTTCTTATTTAAATAAACTTTATAAGCTGCTCTCCAGAAAGGTGTGAAGACTTTAAAATATTGCCCTGAATTATTTTGTACTTCCCAAGGCTCATTTAATAAATGTGAATTAAAAGTGTCAACTTGAATACTACTCTCCTTAAAAAATTTTTTAATTTCAGTGTCTCGTCTAATCGATTGTTGAGAATAAAGCCTATTCCAAATTAAAGATGTAATTTTATATTTTTTAACTAAATCAGAGATATTTTTTTTTGCCTCTCCGTTAAGTATTATTAACTTTACATTGAAGGTCTGCTCTAATTTTTTAGCATGTAATCTAAGAGTCTTTTCAAGCCACCAGTGCCCAGCATCTCCAGTAGCTTTTTTTTCTATGTCATCATATATATATACTAGTAGGGCCTCAGATTTTTGGTTTGAAATAAATTCAAGGCACGGATTGTCTGTGATCCTAAAGTCTCTTCTCAGCCAGTATAAAGTTTTATGTTCGATAGTTAGAGAATAACAAAATTATTTACTATGAGGAGGCATTTTCTTTTCGACAAACCAAACATGTTGTTTCAAGACAGGGTCATACTTTCTTTGACGAAGTTTGTCAGAAACTTTTAAACCCTTTGTAGGCTTACGCACAATATATTTTGTGCCAGTTTCTGGTTTTTCTTCAGGTATCAACTGTTTTAACTGATAAGTGGACTTTTTAGCCATTGGCGTAAAATAAACTAATTTTAAATTTGGTCAAGATTGATATTAAAAAATTAAAAGACTTTTTTCCAATGTTCTCGCTTATCTTTGAGAGAACGTCTCTTTTTTTCTGTCATATTGTCAAAACAAACAGGGCAAGTAAATCCTTTTTCATATTTTGGTGATTTTGTCTCTTTAATTGTCAAAGGCGTATTACAGCCATAACAAAGCTTACTTGTTCCTTTTGAAAGTTTTTTGTTCAGTGAAACTCGATAATCAAAAACAAAACATTCTCCATTCCATAATTTTGAATTAGTTTGTTCAAAATATTTTAAAATACCTCCTTTAAGTTGGTAAGTATCTATTCCATATCTTTCCATTAAAGGACCAGCTTTTTCACATCTAATCCCTCCCGTGCAATAGATAGCTACTTTTTTATTTTGAAATTGGTCCTTATTTGTTTTTATAAATTCATTAAACTCTTTAAATGTGTCAATTTTAGGATTTATGGCATTTTTAAAATGTCCAATTTTATACTCATAATTATTTCTTGTATCAATAATCTTTACATCTTTTTTATTAATAAATTTATCCCAATCATTTGGTTGTATGAATTTACTTTGTTTAATCTCAGAAATATTTAATCCAAAATCAGAAGTTACAATTTCATTTTTAAGTTTTATCTTAAATTCCTTAAATATTTCCTGGCCAATATAATTAGATATTTTGATATTTTCATTTAAAACACCCAATGAGATTAAATAATTAATTGTATTTTTTTCTTTTTTTTGAGTAACAGTAATTGTTCCATTGAGCCCTTCTTTGCTCACGAGAATTGATCCTTTTATTTTTTTCAAAAGAAAGAATAAATTTATTTCTTCTTTTAATTTTTTAGGATTGGAAATATCAAAAAAGCTATAAAATGCTATTACTCGCATTATTATGTTTTATAACATATATAATAGTTGATCAAATATGGTGTTTAAACAGCTTTGATTTTATTAGTAAATTGATTTTCAAATTTGGATAACTGAGGCATAAATTTGAACCAAGCGTCTTTTAAAGCATCCACAAATTTTTCAGTGGACTCTGGGTCGTGGCATGGAGTTGGGGTTATTCGAATTCTTTCAGTTCCTTTAGGAACAGTAGGATAATTTATTGGTTGAACGTAAACTTGGTGTTCGTTTAAAAGAAAATCACTAATTTCTTTACACAATTTACTATCTCCAATTAAGACAGGTATTATATGAGAACCTGAGTCTAAAAAAGGTATTCCTGCGGATCGAAGCTCTTTTTTAACGAAATCAACATTCTCAAAAAATGTAGATCGAATTTCATTACTTTTCTTTACTTGTCTAATGCTTTCTAAACTTCCAGCAGCAACTGCAGGGCACATAGAAGTTGTAAAAATAAATCCCTTTGAGAAACTTCTGACAAAATCAATTATGGTCTCAGTCGAAGCTATATATCCGCCTGCTAGCCCAAAAGCCTTTGCTAAGGTACCATTGATTATATCAATATGCTCGGCTAAGCCTCTTTGATCAGCAACACCTGCTGCATTGGGACCGTATAAACCCACAGCATGGACTTCATCCAAATAAATTAGTGCTCCATTATCTTGAGCAACTTGAATGATATCCTCTAGCGGTGCAAAATCAGCTTCCATGGAGTAGACAGATTCTAAAACAATAATTTTAGGTCGCATAAAATCAACACCTTTTAAAATATCTTTAAGGTGTTTTACATCGTTATGTCTATAAATTGCCTTTTCTTTTTTACTAGTTCGAATACCTTCTATAAGAGAAGCGTGATTGAGTTCATCACTTAAAACTAAACAATTATCAAAAGCTGAGATAATTGACTTAAGAGCTGATTCATTGGCACTATAGCCAGAATTAAATGCTAAAGCTCTCTCCTTTTTATGTAAAAGTGCAATTTCTTTTTCTAACTGTATATGAAAATTTGTTGTGCCTGATATGTTTCTTGTCCCACCGCTGCCTGCGCCCAGCTTTTCTGCAGCAGACTGCATTGCGGAGATAACATTTTTATTTTGACTCATACCCAAGTAATCATTTGAGCACCAAACATCTATTTCTTCTGTTTGGCCATTGCCACTGTGTCTTGTGGCTTTAGGAAATTGTCCAGCTTTTCTCTCAATATTATTAAATACTCTGTAATGACCTTCGTCTTTAATTTTATCAATTTCAGATTGAAGGGTGCTTAAATAGTTAGACTTCCAATTATGACTTTTCACAAATATTAATGTATTTTTTACTATTCTAAAAGATACTGCAATAAAGACGCATAAAGCTTATATTTAGGGGCTTTTTGTCCTATTTATCTTAGGAATTACCTCTTTACCAATAAGTTCAATGGATTTAATTAAATTTTCATGAGTAATATCAGCAATATCCATTTGAAATTGGAATCTATCAATTCCTCCAAGAGCTTCGCTATGTCTAATAATTTTTTTCGCTACTTGATCAGGATCTCCTAAGACTATTGCACCTAATGGACCTATCTGATTATCAAATTGATCTCTAGTGACAGGACCCCAGCCTCTTTCTTTTCCAATTTTTGTAAACATTTTATAGTAACCCTCATAATACAAATTAATTGCCTCATCCTTACTATTTGCAACATAGCCTAATGAATGAAGTCCCACAGAAAGTTTTTCAGGAGGATGTCCAGCTTCTTTACCAGCTTGCCTATAAATATCTACCAAAGGTTTGAAACGGTGAGTATTACCCCCGATAATTGCAATCATTAAAGGCAAGCCCATTGATCCGGCTCTTGCAAAAGATTGAGGGGTCCCACCAACACCTAACCAGATTGGTACTGGATTTTGAATAGGTCTTGGGTAAACAGGTAAATTATTTATTGGGGGTCTAAATTTACCAGACCAACTAACAAATTCGTTTTCTCTTATGTTCAGAAGCAAATTAAGTTTTTCAATAAATAAATCATCATAATCTTTAAAATCTAAACCAAATAGAGGAAATGCTTCAGAAAATGACCCTCTACCTGCAACCATTTCTGCTCTACCGCCGGATATTAAGTCAAGAGTAGATAAATTTTGAAATACACGAACAGGATCTGCTGCACTTAGAACAGTTACTGCGCTTATCAACTTTATTTTTTTTGTTTTTGCAGCAGCTGCAGATAAAATCATGAATGGAGCAGAGTCTAAAAATTCTTTTCGATGGTGCTCGCCTATTCCAAATGAATTTAAACCAACCTCATCAGCAAAAATAATTCTATCAATGACATTATTTATCGCTTTGACACTATCTGATCCTTCTCTTTTATCAGCAAAACTGTCTATACCTATTTCCAAAGTATTCTTCTAAAATTTTTCAGTATTAGTTCTAATTTCAATTTCCCAAGACCAGGCTTTTTTATCTTGTTGGTAAAAGTTAAAGTATTGTTTTGCAATTTCATCAGGGTGTATCATTTGATAATTTCCAATTGGCTCTCTGCCAATTCCTCCATCAATCACAAAATGACCAATATGTATATTATGTGGGTGTAATTCCCTAGCCAATGATTGAGCTAAGCCTCTTAGTCCAAACTTGCCAATTGCAAAAGATGCAGATTTAGCAAATCCTTTAATGCTTGCAGACGAGCCTGTAAAAAAAATATTTCCTTGTCCTGATTTAATCATTCTTTTTGCTGATTCATGCGCTACTAAGAATGCCCCGTAGCTATTTACTTTTATTGATTGAAGCATCTCGTCTGGGTCATATTCTACAAAAGGTTTAACTATTCTAAGAGATGGATTGTATATAACGATTTCTGGGGTACCAATAGTTGAGTCAGTTTGTGAGAATAAATCATGAACACTTTTATTTTCAGTTGAGTCACACTTAAAAACCAAAGCATCAGTCTCTTGTTTTAAAGAGCTTAGTTTTTCAATATTTCTTGCAGCTAGAGCAATTTTCATACCTTTTGAATGAAAGATTCTAGCTAATGAGGCACTTAGACCTGATCCTGCACCAACAATTAAAACTGATTTCTGGCTCATTTTTTGAATAATGACTAGCTATAACATATTTTTACTTAAGTACATATTGACCATTAAGTCTCGCTTAAATTGTATTAAGGTTGATTATTTGTTATTTCTTAATGTCATCATATGATATGAAAAAAATAGTTCTATTATCAAGAAAAAGTTTTCTAGCTAAAATTCAAACACATATAGCAAAAATAGAAATCAATAAGATTAAAAAAAATTTAATCGATATTCATTACTCATCTAGTTTAGGTGATAAGGATCTTTCAGCAAAGGCTTGGGAGCAGCATGGTTTTGGAATATTTACAAATTCTCTCTCTAAGAAATTAGTTTTAAAAGAGGCAGATGTTGTAGTTCATTCATACAAAGACCTGCCTGTTAAAAATCTCAATAAAACTTCTTTTGTTTGTCTTAAAAGAGGTGATCCAAGAGATATTATTCTAATAAAAAGATCATCATTAAATAAAAAAAAATTAGTAATAGGAACTTCCTCACCAAGAAGAAAATATTATTTAAAAAAATTAAAGGAATTCCTTCCATTTCAGGAATTAAAATCAATTCAAATTAGAGGTAATGTTCCTTCAAGATTAGAAAAAGTTTTAAATTGCTCTAAAGAGGATGGATTATTTATAGCAAAAGCTGCTATAGACAGAATTTTGAAATACGGCCAAAAAATTGACAAGAGAGAATATAAAAATTTTAGATTTAATTTTGAAAAGTTTGAAAAGGTTATTTTGCCAATTTCTGAATTTCCAAGCGCCGCAGCTCAGGGATGTATTGCTTTAGAATTCAGGAATGATGATGAAAAAATTAAAAAAATTTTAGAAAAAATAAATCATATGCCCACTTCTGAAGATTGTTACAAGGAGAGAAAATATTTATATAAGTGGGGAGGGGGTTGCAATCTAGACATAGGGGTAACAATTGAAAATGTTTTAAATGAAAAAATTCTATTTGCTCGAGGTAAGGATACTCAAATAAAAAAATATTTTTATGAAAAAAAATATCTCAATATTAAGCGTGTAAGAAAAGTGAAAAATATATTTCCTTCAAACATTTATAAATATCAGATGTTCAGGAGAGATTTACATAAATTTAGCAAAACTCTTAAGAATAAAAACATTCTAGCAACTAGAGCAGACTTTAAAGAATTTGGGACTTTAAAAACTGTATCAAATCTTATTACTTCTGGTGTCACTTCTTGGAAAAAAATAAATAAAAAAGGTATTCTTGTAAATTCATCTCTGGATAGTTTTGGAGAAAATTACCGTGAAGTTGAAAACGTTTACAAAGGCAATCAGAACTGTACTTACAAACTCACATACAAGGAAAATAATTTAAAAAGTAAATTTCCTATAATATCTCATTACAGTCTAACCCCTCTTATTAACGATACTACGATTGATAATTTATTTATTGCTGAGAGCTTTTATTGGATGAGCTTTTCTGCTTTCAAGATGGCTATACAGCTCAGGCCAGAAATAATGAATAAACGTAATGCATGCGGTCCTGGACAAACTTATATTCAAATTTCTAAATTTATTCCTAAAAATCAATTAAACATATATCTTACATATGAAGATTTTAAAAAATTTGAACTTAAATGATTAAAAATTATTTCCCTATAGATCGATCAAATTCGATTAAAAAGAAAATGTTGATACAGCCTTTTTTTGTAGACCAAAAAGTTAATGACTCAAAAAAAATTAAAGGATTAGGTGATAATAGAAGTTGGTCATCTTCTGCTGTCATTAAGGCAATTGAGAAAGATCTTAAAAGGGGTATCAATAACATTCTTTTGTTTATTGTTCCTCTTCAAAAACAAAAAAATCCTGAAGATTTTAGTTTTCACTACGAGGTCATTAGAAAAATTAAAAAATATTTTGGCAAAGATATAGTATTGCTCATAGATACGTGCCTGTGTTCTATTACACAGGATGGACATTGTGGAATTACTCATCAAAAATCTATCGATCTTATTAAAACTCATTACTCCTTAGGATTAGCAGCAAATACATATCTTGAGGCAGGAGCAGATATAATAGCTCCAAGTGATATGATGAAAAACACAACAAAATACTTGAGAAAGATGTTTACACAAAATGGATTTTCTAATTCGCAGATTATGAGTTACTCAACAAAATTTAAAAGTCATTTTTACGGTCCGTTTAGAGATGTAGCAAAATCATCACCTAAAGGTTTTGATCGATCATCATACCAGTTGCCGGTTGCAGACAAAAAAAAAGCAATCAATAGTTCTATTAATAATGCTGCACAAGGAGCAAATTATTTAATGGTTAAACCTGGAATGACATCAATTGATTTAATTGGAGATATAAAAAAAGAAACACTACTTCCTACCGGGGCGTTCCAAGTAAGTGGTGAATTTGCTAGTTTGCAGATGCTTAGTAAAGCTAATTTTGGTAACTATATTGATTTACTAAGAGAGTCTTTGGTGGTCTTCAAAAGAGCACAATCAGATTTTATTATTACTTATGGAGCTAGAGATATTGCAAAATACTTATAACAAAAAATTTCACAATGCTTTAAATAAAGAAGAGCAAAAAGTACCCCCTATTTGGCTGATGAGACAAGCTGGTCGATACCATAAGCATTATAGAACTTTAAAAGAAAAATATTCTTTTGAGCAATTATGCAAAGAGCCTGAGCTTGCTTGTGAAGTAACTTTAGGACCTATAGCTGAGTTTGACTTTGATGCTGCAATACTATTCAGCGATATACTTTTTCCTTTAGATTATTTAGGGATGGGCTTGAAATTTAAACCCGGCCCTATTTTTGAAAGAAATTTAAATTCTAAAATGATATCAGAGTTTAATATTGATGAATTTGAGAGTTTTATGGAATTTCAAAGTAAATCACTCAATCTTATTAGAAATGAATTGCCAAATGATAAGTCCTTAATTGGTTTTACTGGGGGGCCTTTTACTTTATACCATTTTGCAATCAGAAATAATCCTGTATCAGAAAAATTATTTCAACAAACTCTACCAATCTTAGAAGAGTTAATACATAAAAATATCCAAATTCAGTTTCAAAGTGACATAGATCTATTAATGATTTTTGATACAGAAGCTAGTAATCTTAA
Source organism: uncultured Alphaproteobacteria bacterium (assembly GCA_902583235.1). Classification (GTDB taxonomy): domain Bacteria; phylum Pseudomonadota; class Alphaproteobacteria; order HIMB59; family HIMB59; genus HIMB59. The sequence goes on from CACHVL010000005.1 coordinate 95,739, forward strand.
TGACGAAGAATTTGATAAATTAGTAATTCCGTTTATAAAAAAGATTGTAGATAGTTATCCCAATAAAATTGGTTATTTCACAAAAGGAATTTCTCAAAGTAAATTAAATAAATTGCAAAGATTAGAAAATTTAAAACTAACAGTACTTGGATCCAATTTGGAAATATTTAGTGAATTACCAAAAACACATTTATCTTTACAAGGAAATTTTTCTAATAATTTACTGGCTATGGAAGACTCAAAAGCGTTTTCTAATATCATCGATGAATATTTAGAAAAGTGTATGCAAATTGATGTGTCTCACAGGTCAGGTTGGATAGCTAGCCTAGATCATGGTGTAAAAAAAACTACACCTGAGGCTAATGTTCACCTATTTATAGAAAAGATAAGAACTAAGTTATCACAAAAATCGTAATGTTTTTCAATGGCTTCTTTTAAAGGTAATAAACTCTATGTTCATGGATCTGGTTTGAAGACAGGTATTCTGATTACAAATTTGGGCACACCAGATGAACCAACTAAATCCTCTTTAAAAACTTACCTTAAACAATTTCTTTCAGATCAACGTGTTATAGAAACACCAAAAGCTATTTGGTGGCCTATACTTAACGGTATTGTTTTAAATACTCGACCTGCAAAGTCTGCTAAAAATTATAAATCTGTTTGGACTGAAAATGGCTCTCCTCTTCTTTATCACACTAAGTCACAGTTAAATAAAATTAAAAATGTTATTAGTAAGAAATATGAAAATATAGTATTTGATATTGGAATGCGCTACGGTAATCCAAGTATTTCTAAAGGTTTAAATAACTTACGTAATCAAAATTGTGATCGTATAATTGTCCTACCTTTATACCCTCAATATTGTGCAGCTACAACAGGATCAACATTTGATGCAGTTGCAGAGGAATTACAAAATTGGCGTTGGGTACCTTCTCTTCGTTTTATCGGAGGCTATTACGAACATGAACTTTACATTAAAGCACTTAAAAATAGTATTGAAGAGTTCTGGACTAAAAACGATAAACCCAAAAAAATCTTATTTAGCTATCATGGTGTACCAAAAAAATATTTAGATAAAGGTGACCCGTATCATTGTTTTTGCAGAAAAACCACTAGATTAGTAGCTGAGGCCATGGGTTTACGAGAAGAAAATTATATGACAACATTCCAATCTAGATTTGGACCAGCAGAGTGGCTTCAACCATATACAGATAAAACAATTGAGAGCTTGGCAAAAAATGGTACAGACCATATTCATGTTATTAGTCCAGCTTTTTCCTCAGACTGTCTCGAAACTATAGAAGAGCTTAATGAAGAAAATAGAGAAATATTTATGGAAAATGGTGGAAAGGAATTTGGATATATTCCTTGTCTAAATGATCGAGAAGATCATATACTCCTACTCACTTCGTTGTTAGAAAACGAATTACATGGGTGGGTATGAGTGATCAAATAAAAAATCAACAAATTAATGCAGAAAAGTGGTTTCGAGAGCTTCGAAATCAGATGGTTGGGTCAATACAAAAACTTGAAGAGTCTGAATTTGAGGAGAAAGAATGGCAGCGACCTGGCGGAGGTGGAGGATTGATGTCATTACTAAAAGGAGAAATATTTGAAAAAGTAGGTGTAAATATATCAACAGTACATGGTGAATTTAGTGAGGAATTTAGGGGATCAATGCCAGGAACAGAGGGAGATCCAAGTTTTTGGGCTAGTGGGATCTCAGTGGTTGCTCACATGAAGAACCCTAAAATTGCTGCAGCTCATTTTAATACTAGGTATATTACAACAAAAGGAAAACAGTGGTTTGGTGGTGGTTGTGATTTAACTCCAGCGATTCCAGAAAAAATTGAAACTGATAATTTTCATCAAGGTCTTCAAAGAACATGCGCTCAACATAATCCAAATTACTATGAAAAATTCAAAAAACAATGTGATGAGTACTTTTATTTAAAACATAGAAGTGAAAGTCGAGGCATTGGAGGAATTTTTTTCGATTACATTAATACAGATTTTGAGAATGATTTATCATTTATAAAAGATGTTGGTCAGTTTTTTATAAATTTTGTCATTGAAAACTCTAGTAGAAAGAAAAATTTAGAATTTAATCAAATTGACTTAGATGCTCTCTCAAAAAAAAGGTCTCGCTACGTTGAATTTAATTTACTTTATGATAAAGGTACCTTATTTGGGCTAAAAACAGGTGGTAATATAGATGCTATATTAATGTCCATGCCCCCCGAAGCTAAATGGTAATAAAATGTATGAGTTATTAAAAATCTTACACATAATATCTTTTGTTTCATGGTTTGCAGGTTTATTTTATTTACCAAGACTTTTTGTTTATCATGTAGAGAATATTACTAATTCTGAAATGAATAGTGTGTTTCAAAAAATGGAATATAAATTGCTCAAAATTATAATGAACCCAGCGATGATATTAACTTGGGTGTTTGGCTTAGCTTTAATTCACTACGTAGGTTTTGAGTTATGGCTTTTCTTAAAAATTATTTTAGTTGTTTTACTCTCTGCCTTTCATATGTATTTGGTAAAAATAAGAAAGAGCTTAGAGAGTAATTATCGTGAATATACCTCAAAATATCTCAGAATTATTAATGAAGTACCTACAGTTCTTTTAATTTTAATTGTTATACTAGTAGTTGTAAGACCTTTTTAAATTTATGGATCTTACTCAAGGAGATATTAAGAAACAATTAATTGGCATGGCTGTTCCAGCTGGGACAGGTCTTTTGTTTTACACGCTCTATAATGTTGTCGATACTTTTTACGCTGGTCTCATAAGCACTGAGGCTATAGCAGGTTTATCAATTTCATATCCATTATATTTCATTTTATTAGCATTTGCTGTGGGTTTTGGACAAGGTGCAACTGCACTCGTTTCAATAGCTATAGGTAAAAAAAAGTTAAATGAAGCAATGAAAATCCATATTCAAGCCCTATTGATAACTTTATTAACATCTATAGCTATTGGATTGGCAACGTATTTATTATCAAAGCCGGTATTTTTATATTTTGGAGCAGAAGGTATTTTTCTAAATAATGGTCTAAAATATATAAAGGTACTCTCAATTGGTGCCCCTATCTTTATTGTATCTTTTGTGGTCAATTCTCTTTTATACGCTCAAGGAGATACAAAAAAAAATAGAAATGCATTAATTATCAGTTTTTTTATTAATTTAATATTTAGTCCTTTTTTATCTTTGGGTTATGGGCCTGTCCCTGCTTTAGGAACTCTAGGAATAGCTCTTGCAACTGTCATATCTCAATTATTTCATTTTTTCTATTTAAGTTATTATGCAATTCGGAGCCCATTATTTAAATATTTCAGTTACCAATATATAAGGCTAGAATTTAAATTTGTTATAAGAATTTTAAAACAATCAATTCCATCGAGCTTAAACATGTTAATGATTGCAATTGGTTTCTTCATAATGCAGAAGTTTGTTACAAGTCATGGTGCATCAGCTAGTGCAGCTTATGGTATAGCTTTAAGAATTGAGCAGATTATATTATTACCAGCAATAGGGTTTAGTAGTGCTTTATTGAGCATGGTTGGACAAAATTTTGGTTCTAAAAATTTTGATAGAATTTTTGAAGCTTTTTTAATTTCACTTAAACTATCATTAACAATCATGATATTTGGGGCAATAATACTTATATTTGCAGGAGAGAGTATTGCTAGTTTTTTTTCGAGAGACAATGAGGTTGTAATGATTGCAGGTAGTTACTTATTTATGGCAGCATTTTTAGCTTTCATATATCAAATTATTGATAGATGTGACTCTGTCCTATCAGGTTTGAAAAAACCCTCAATAAACGTTTTTTATACTTTTATTAGATTAGTCTTGTTACCTCCATTTATAATTTATCTTTTTTCAGAAACTCTTGAAAAAGGTTTAGTTGGAATTTGGTGGGCTATTTTTTTTACAAACTTATTTGGTTCTGTATTTGTATATTTTCACATGAGATATTTATTCAAAAAAAAAGCTAATCTTGCATTAAATGAGTTAACTTAGGTCTTTTAGATCTTCTAAATGCTTGCTGAGTGCTTTAGTAGATAGTTGAATTTCATAGATAAATAACATTATTGCTATTGAAAATACCAATACACCAAAACCAAAAAAGTTTAAGGCTAAGTCGTATACCTTTATGTAGCTCAGAAAAATAGATAATAAATTCAACAAAAAGCTAATACCAGAAAGGGTTTGAACTGATCTAACCAATGTAAGACGGGTTGTAAGCACTTTAATTTGATCCAGGTGATGTTGAACCACTTTACTGGTTGGTCTATTTATAATTATTGAGTCATGAATCTTTCTTATTAGTGAAGCAAGAGAAGTGTATCTATTACCAAATGATATCATCATCAAAGGTATGGCTGGGAACAAAAGTGCTGGATAAAGTGTTGTAAAGCTTGGCATTATATTAATGGAGCAGTTCGTTATAACTAGGAGGGAATAACTAAGAATCTATATCAACACGGATATTTGAAACTTTTTAAGAACTGCTCCTATATAAAATATATATGATTTCAGGAAAAAAAGTCGTGTTATGATTGCATAACAACTATGCAACTAACAATCGTCTGATTAGATAGCTATTAAATAAAAATTGAAAATTAGATTATTTCCGTGAAAATGATCGATAAGGTTAGTATTAATAAATAAGAAATTATTATCATATTTACTAATTTCCATATTTTTTTGTTCAAAAAATATGTTCTTAGTGACTGAGCACCATATCCTAAAAAATAAAAGAAAATAAAAGATGCTAGGCTAGCACCCAGTCCAAATAAAACCTTATCAGAAATAGTTGGGAAATTTTTTGATAAATTCCCTAAAATAAAAACGGTATCTGAATAAACATGAGGATTTAAGAAAGTAAAAGCAAGAGTTTGTAAGGTTATTTTTGACTTTGATGTTTGTGAGTGAGTTTGTGAAAATTCAATATCATATTTAAATGTTTTTAATTTCAACCATATAAAATTTAAGAGAAAGAGTACTAGACATACAGATAATAATAGATTGATTAGATCGTTGATAAAATTTTTAATAAAATGAAATAGAAAAATCCCAAAAAAAATTAATAAAAAATCACCTAGTATGCAGATCGATGTAACTAAAAATATATTATTTTTTTTTATGCCCTGCTCTATTACAAATAAATTCTGTGCTCCTATTGCCAGTATTAGACTTAAACCTGTTGAAAAACCAAAAACAAACTCATTCATGACAATTTTGCACAGTTTATATACTTTACACCTAAAATCTATTTAGTAAGTTTGTTTCATGAAAGTATTTGTCGGTGGAATTTTTTTCGCCTTAATATTTATTTATGTAGTAACTGACGGTTTTGTTAAGATCAGTCTACCTCTGTAAACCTTCTTCTTTTTCCATTACTCCACTCATCACTAAATTTAAGAGTTCCTAAATGTAATGGGATCTTTTGTTTAACAATCAAATTACTCTCTGAAAAATCAAAGAATGAATTGTGTAGATAGCGAAACTCTAACAAATGATTCATGATCCCAAAGTTAATATCTTTTATAACATTAGGATCCACATTCTGATTTGAAATGAAGACATAGTCATTATCTGCAGGAAAATTTAAAATTGAACGAAGAGATAAGTTAGAAGGTCGTTCAAATAAATCTGATTTTTTTATAATTGCATATTGAAATTGATTTTGTTCAATTTTTTTTATAATTTCATCAACACTATCGTCTAGACGTGTATCGCATTCTAAGGTGTTGGATCCTCCATAACTATGGGATATTTCTAGCTCTCTATCCAAAACTTTACATATACTTTTAGCAAGTATGTATTCTGTACCCAGTGTAGACCGAACCATTATTGTTAAAGAGATATCTTGGGAAAGCGCATATAATAAATTTGTTTTAAAAAATAATAATATAATAAAAGAACATATTATTTTTAAATACATAGATTACTTTTAACATAAAACATTCTAGATTGTTAAAGAGATTTAGATGCCAAATTTTTCAATAATTGCAATAATAGCATGCTTTGCTTATGCAATTGAGAGTATTTTTGGTTTTGGTGGAACTATAATTTTTTTAGGACTTAGTGGGTTTTTCTTTGATTTTAACTCCCTATTAAAATTAGCTATGATTGTTGGCCTATCGTCTGGTTTGGCAGTTTTAATTCAATCATACAAATATGTTTCTATAAAACACCTAATCAAGATTTTGATCTATACAATTCCCGGGGCTCTTATTGGAACTTATTTTATTAATTATTTTACATCAGATGTTTTAATAAAAATATTTGCCTTAATTTTAATTGTCTATGGATGCTTAAACCTATTTTTTCCAAATATAATATTTCCTCAAATTTTAAAAAAATTTTTTGTAATTTTAGGTGGTTTTATTCAAGGAATTTACACCATTGGAGGACCTTTTGTATTGATGGGTTATAAAGATAGTTTTTCTTCAAAACAGGAGCTGAGGTCTACTATGGCTGGATATTTTTTTATTATTAACTCCTTAAGGGCATTATTTTTTGTTTTTCTTGGAGGGAGTTATTTAAATATTGTCAAAATATATTATCCAATAGCATTTTTAGTAATGTTAAGTGTTTGGATAGGTTATTATGTTCACAAAAAGATACCAGAAGACCTATTTAAAAGGCTTATAATCATTGCTATCACTTTAATTGGTATATTGATTTTTTTTACAAAATGATTGATTGGGAACCATATGGACCTATTTATTCTGTATCCCCTGGAATAAAAAAGATAAAAGATTTACCAATTATAGAATTTGATGAGCATCAAGATAGATATTTAAATTTAAAAAAAAAATGTAAGGAGAATATTTTTTTTGATGATTATTACACAGCAGAAACAGATAAAATTATATGCAACAAGTTGAGTAATATTTTAAAAAGTGAATATCCCTCAAAGGCTTTTAATTTTAATAATTTTATTGAACTTGGTTATGCTATCCAAGAGGATATAGCAATTTTTCACAGATCTAACAAACTTATTGCTTTACATGTTTCTTTCCCTTCTGTTTGGGAGCCTAAAGAAAAAATTGGTCTTAGTTTTGCACAAATTCATCAACCTGTACCAGGTATGGAAAATTTTCTTAAAAATGAAGATAAATATGTGCAAATGATGGTTGAGGCCACAACCCCTATCATTAGGTATGTTTGGGGGGAGCATTACGGATATTATTTATGTGAGCATGAACCTCTTCAAAAAAATATTAAAGTTATGCATACTGAAAGACAAACTTTCATTGGTGTTCCTGAGAGTGATATTGGTATTTTCCTTATTAGAAAAAAAGTTATTCTTTACAAGGACACAACAACTGAATTTAAAATTTGGTATGAGAAGCAAGTTAATTCTATGTCTGAGGATCAAAGAAAATATAAGTTAAAGGAAGTCTGAGTCGATACTAAAGATCGAAAAAATTCATATAATTGAAGTTAATCAGATTATTGTTCCTGATTTCCCTCAGGTGGAGCATTTGGATTTGTAAGACGCTCTAATTCAGCTAATTCTTCAGCTTCTCTCTTAGCTTCTCTCTTAGCTTTCTTTGCGGCAAGCTTTTCTAGACGCTTTCGTTCTTTCTCCATGGCTCTTTCACCAGCTTTTGATTTATGATCAAAATGTAGTCCCATAATTAAATTATATCAGAATTTTTTTGATACTAAAGTTTCACTTAAACAAAAATTTCATTTATTTTAGCACTCTTTTTAAAAGGTTTATCCAATTTAGATGAGTGATTTTCATCATTAGTTTTTCATCAAAATTTTGCTTCGATAATAATTCAATTAATTTGTGCATACCTAATACACTATTAAGATCTTTGGGCATCATAGCTCCATCAAAGTCAGAGCCAAAGCCTACTTTGTCTTCTCCAAGATAGTCTATAAGGTATTTAAAATGGTCTGCAATTATTTGTAATTCTGTATCAGAGACCATTTTTCCATCTCTCCTCAAAAAAGCAGGTGCAAAATTAACCCCAACCATACCTTCGGTTTCTTTGATCGCATTTAATTGCTTATTTGTGAGATTTCTAGTATGTGGGCATATCTCATGAGCATTGCTATGTGTTGCAACTAAGGGTGATGTGGAATATTTAGCAATGTCCCAAAATCCTTTTTCATTTAAATGAGAAGTATCGATTAACATTTTAAGAGAATTACAATTTTTTATTAACTCTATTCCAATATCAGTTAAACCCTCACCAATATCAGGTGATCTTGGAAATGCGAAGGGAACACCCTCTGCAAACATAGTAGGCCTTGACCAAACTGGCCCAACAGATCTAAGGCCAGCTCGGTATAGAGTTTCAAGATTGTAAAAGTTTTTATCTATGCACTCTGCACCTTCAATATGCATCACAACAGATAATTGATTATTATCCTCATTAAAAGAAGTCTCTAAATCCTTACTAGATAAACAAATTTTAACTCTGTTGCCAGAGTTTCTCTCAATTTTAGAAAGGATTGATATTTGATTTAAAACAATTGGTAGAGCATCATTCACATCAACAGATCCTGGTAATGGTAATGAATATTCATCTTGTTCCATATCTTTGTAATTAACTAATTTATCTGAGTCAGAAATAGCATGTTCTGGGGTTGGGACGTAAATTGCAAACAAACCCCCTTTGAAATTTGCTTGATTCATTCTAGGAAGATCTAAATGGCCCTCATTATCTCCATCTATAAAATCAAGGTGAGAGTTTGGGTTTTTCTTTAAAAATAGCCTAAATAAAACATCGTTATGACCATCAAAAATCTTATAGTCCATATAGCAAACCTATCATTATTTTTGCAATATTGACTACATACAAATTTGAATTATTTAATGTAATTTTTTTGGCAGTCTCATAAAAAGACATCAGCCGTCTGAATTTAGCAAAAGTAAAATATTTTTTTAGACTTATATATATGTCTGAAAGGAAATACAAAAAATGAATAAAATTTTTGGATTTACAGAGCGATCTTTAAATTTCTGGTTATCTTTTTTAAGTAAAAAAGAAGATAGTATTATTAATTTTTGCAAAGTTGAATATGGCAATGATTGGCAATGGGCTTACTCCCAATATCAAAGAAATCAATCTTTTCCTAATAACATGAAAGAGGCTGCATAATGAGTAATTTATTTAAATCCATCAGAAATATAATTATCAACGAAAAAAATGATCAAAAAACAAAATCTAACAAAGAAGAGGCCTATTTATCTCAAGCAATTGATATGATTGATCTTGAGAGAAGGCAAAAAGAGTTAGATAGAAGATTTATAAGAAAATTTTAAAAGCCCTATTCAGGGCTTTTTGCCTAACTCAATACCCAAATTTCAATAGCAACAAATATAAAAAGACCAGCAAATATTAAATTGATAATATTTTTAGGTCTATTGAAGTAGTTTGAAAACTTTTTAATTCCAAAAAAGTGCCCAATAATTGAATAATTCATTGCAGAGATAAAAAAACTCCCTGTAGCAAAAATTAAAGCGATACTAAAAGTTAAATTTTCACTAAATTGCAAAGTTGCTAAAGCGGACCAAAATGCAAAAGCTTTAGGATTAGTATAGGCTACGATTACTGCCTTTTTCATGCTGTGAAAAAAATCTCTCTCATTTGATAATTTAATAAGTTGATTTTCAGAGCTAAAGTACTGACTACCAATTTGATATGCTAAATAAATCATATAAAGACTTGCGAGTATTTTTAATAAAATAAACCCCCAACCCATCAAATTAGAGATTAGAAAGGATATTCCTGTAGTAGCTAATAAGCACCATGTAAAAGAGCCAATTGCAGTTCCAACAGCAGCACCCCAGATTTGTTTTTTTTGACCACTTATCCCTACAGATGCTACAAAAAAAGTATTGGGGCCAGGTAAAAAAACAGCAAAATAAAATACAATCCAGCCCGATATTAGGGCCATTGTAATTTCATTCATTTTTTTTAATGATTAAGTATTTGACTTAAAAATAGTTTAGTACGATCACTTTTAGGATTATTAAAGAATTCATCTGGTGTTGCTTGTTCGACAATCTTTCCTTCATCCATAAAAATCATTTGATCAGCCACAGTTTTTGCAAAACCCATCTCATGAGTAACAACTAACATGGTCATTCCCTCTTCAGCTAATTGAATCATCACATCTAAAACTTCCTTGATCATTTCAGGATCAAGAGCAGATGTTGGTTCATCAAATAACATTATATCTGGGTTCATAGCAAGAGATCTTGCTATAGCAACTCGTTGTTGTTGACCCCCAGACAACTGTCCGGGAAATTTCTGAGCCTGTTCAGGGATTTTCACTTTTTCTAAATATGACATAGCTATATCTTCTGCTTCTTTTTTTGGCATTTTTTTTACCCAAATTGGAGCGAGAGATATATTATCTATGACAGATAGATGTGGGAATAAATTAAATTGTTGAAAGACCATTCCAACATTTTTTCTTATCATATCTATATTTTTTAAGTCATTTGTAAGTTCTGTACCATGAACAACAATATGTCCTTTTTGATGAGCTTCTAATCTATTAATGCACCTAATCATAGTTGATTTACCTGAACCACTTGGACCACATACAACAATCTTTTGACCTCTTTGAACACTTAGATCAATATCTTTGAGTACGTGAAAATCATCATACCATTTATTAACTTTTTCTAATTGAATAACCTGTTCCATGATTAACTATTATCTGTTTTTAATTTCTTCTCTAAATATAAACTATAGCGAGACATCCCAAAGCAAAATATAAAAAATACAAGAGATATGAATACATAAACCTCATAATAAAGTTTTGTCCATGTCATATCAGCCAAAGCAGCTCTTCCAATACCAAGTAAATCAAATAGACCAATAATTAGAACCAAAGAAGTATCTTTAAAAAGACCAATACAGGTGTTCACTATAGGAGGAATGGCTATCTTGAGTGCTTGAGGTAAAATAATTTTACGAGTTGTTTGCCAATAATTTAAACCTAAAGATTGTGCCGCCTCAATTTGACCCCTTGGAATGGCCTGAAGTCCACCTCTAATTGCCTCTGCCATGTAAGCTGATTGAAAGAGAGTTACAGCAACTAAAGCTCTAAGAAGATTATCTGGGTTAACACCATCAGGTAAAAATAGTGGGAGCATTACATTTGCAGTAAATAGTAATGTAATAAGAGGCACGCCTCTTATGAATTCAATAAAAACAACACAAAGAGATTTCACAATTGGCATTTTTGAACGCCTACCAAGAGCCAAAATAATACTTAAAGGAAATGCAAGGCCTATTCCAGTAACTCCTAAGAATAATGTTACTAATAAACCACCCCATTTATTAGTTCCTACAACACTTAAACCAGGTCCTCCATAAAGCATGAAGTAAGCTAAAAATGGATAAATAAAAGTGAAGTAAATAAAATATTTTCTAAAAGGTAATTTATCAAAAAGTATTCCTATGATAGCTAGTGGTAGAAGTGCATAAACAAAGTTTACCCTCCATACTTCTTCAATAGGATAAAATCCATACATAAACTGATCCCACCTAGCATAAATAATTGCCCAACACGCTCCGTACTCTCCAGGCATAATATTCTTTGAGCAGAAAGATCGATCAGTTATTAATTCTCCTTGAAAATTTGTTCTAAAATCAGCAGCAAAGAATGCCCAATTCAGAAAAAAGGTACCTACTTCGTAAATAAAAATAATTGCGACGACTGTCATTAAAGAATTTACCCAGGAGGAAAATAAATTTTTAATAATCCAATTATAATACTTATTACGCATTAAGCTTTGATTAGAAAAAGTAGTCATGCGTTACCTTTGAATTGGACTGATTTATTATAAATGTTCATAAATAAAGAAATCGTTAAACTTATTGTTAGATAAGTTAGCATCACCATTAACATTATTTCTATTGCCCTACCTGTTTGGTTTAAAGAAATACCACCAAATCCGTGAACTAAATCTGCATATCCTATTGCAATACCAAGAGATGAATTTTTAGTTAAATTTAAATACTGAGATGTTAAAGGAGGAATAATAACTCTTAGCGCTTGAGGTATAACGATTAATCTCATAACTAGATTATTTTTTAAACCCAAAGCCTGGGAAGCTTCTCTTTGTCCTTTTGAAACAGCTATTATTCCAGATCTAACTGTTTCAGATATAAATGCTGCAGTATAAATTGATAAACCAAAAAGCATTCCTAAAAATTCTGGTCGAATAACCATGCCTCCCTTAAAATTAAAACCTTTTAAAACTGGGGCATCAAACTCTAAAGGTCTTCCCATTATGTAATAAACTAATATTGGTGTGAAAATTATAAGTGCACTATTAATTAAAAATATTGGATATTGTTTACCTGTTTGCTCTTGTTTTGTTTTAAGAATTTTCTTTATTAAAATTGAAGCAATAATTGCTATAAGAAAAGTCCATAAAACTAAGCTAAAGCCCTCTTTAAAAATAGGTGATGGTGAAAAAAGACCTCTGTTGGTTAAAAAGAAACCATCAAATATTTCGATAGCTTGTTTTATTTTTGGAAGATGTAAAAGAATACTGTAATACAAAATAATTTGTAAAAGAACTGGTACGTTCCTTGTAAACTCCACATAAACATATGCGATATTTCGAAAGAGCCAATTACTTGATAGTCTTATAACACCAACAAGAAAACCAATGATAGTAGCCAAGAAACATCCACAAACTGCTATCATTAAAGTGTTTAAAAGACCTACAAAATATGCCCTGAAGTGAGTGTCTTCACTAGTAAAAGGAATTAGACGAATGCTTATGTCATAGCCAGCTGACAAATTAAGAAAGTCAAAACCTGAGCTAATACCTCTTTTTTCAAGGTTGTAGGCAGTTTGTTGTGCAATTAAATATATAAATAGAGCAAAGAGACCAATAACCAATGTTTGTATAAGTAATGATCTTGATTTTTCATCAAAAATAATTTTTCTCAGAAAATTGGTCTGCATAAGTAAAATGAGTTCTTTCTTAACAAAAAGTAGGGTATGGACTCAAGGCCCATACCCTTAAGTTTTCTATCTAAATGGAGGCGCGTAAAGAATACCGCCATCCTTATATAGAGCGTTTAAGCCTCTTTGAATATTAATTGGTGTATTTGGACCAATATGTTTTTCAAAGCTCTCAGAGTAGTTACCAACTTGACTTAATATGTTAGCAGCCCAATCATCTGAAAGACCTAGCATTGCACCATAACCTGGCTCAGCACCAAGAAGTCTTAACACCTCTGGATTATTAGAGCTCATCATCTCATCAACATTACCTGATGTAATTCCTAACTCTTCACCAATAATCATGGCATTTAAAGACCATCTTACGATATCAGCCCACTCACTATCACCATGACGAACTGCAGGGCCTAAAGGCTCTTTAGATACGATTTCTGGTAGAACAACGTGAGCAGATGGATCTGGGTAACCAGCTCTACTTGCATACAATCCTGAAGCATCAGTTGTATAAACGTCACAACGACCTGCTGTGTATGCAGCATCAGCTTCTGAGTTTGTTTCAACAGGAACTGATTCATATGACATTCCGTTAGCTTTGAAGAAGTCAGCTAAGTTCATTTCTGTAGTTGTACCAACTTGGATACAAACAGAAGCACCATCTAATTCCATAGCACTATTTACACCAAGAGAAGCAGGAACCATAAAGCCCTGACCATCATAATAGTTAACACCAACAAATTCTAAACCAAGGTCAACGTCTCTTGATAAAGTCCAAGTAGTATTTCTTGATAGCATATCAATCTCACCAGATTGAAGAACTGTGAAACGTACTTTTGAAGTTGTAGGTACGTATTCAACTTTAGAAGCATCACCAAATACAGCAGCTGCTACAGCTCTACATACATCAACATCAATGCCTTCCCAAACACCAGCATCATTAGGAGCACCAAAGCCCGCTAATCCAGTGTTGGAACCACACATTAATTTTCCTCTTTCTTTAACTAAATCAAGAGTGCTTCCGTGACTTCCAGCTATTGCTGAAGAAACACCAAGAGTTAATAGAAGAGAAATAAACAACGATTTAATTTTTGTCATCGTTTCCTCCTTATAATTATAAGCTTGGGCAGTATAGACCTATCTGATCTGAAACTAAAATACAAAAATACCATATAAATCGTGTATTTTTTGCATAAATAAATGAAAATTAATTATCTTTGTCTTAATCTTGATTAAACAAGTCTCTTGTAAAGATCTTATCTTGTACGTCCTTTAAGTCTGGATGACTTCGATTACAAAGAATTAAATCAGCATCATTTTTAAATAAATCTAGATCCCTGTATACTTCAGAATTAAAAAATTGTTTTTCTTTTATGAGTGGTTCGTAAACTATCACTTTAATGCCTCTTGCTTTAACTCTTTTCATAATCCCTTGCATACTAGACTCTCTTATATTGTCAGATCCTTGTTTCATAACTAATTTATAAACACCAACCGTTTTAGGTTTTAGTTTTGCTATTTCCAAGCCTATAAAATCTTTTCTCATTACATTTGACTCTATGATTGCTTCCATAATTTTTTGTGGAACTTTATCAAAGTTTGCTAATAGTTGTTTTGTATCTTTAGGTAAACAATATCCACCGTATCCAAAAGATGGATTGTTATAAAAATCACCTATTCTCGGATCAAGACTTACAGATTTTACAATTTCATTTGTATTTAAACCTCTAGCCATTGCAAATGTATCTAGTTCATTAAAAAATGTAACTCTCATTGCTAAGTAAGCATTGGAAAATAATTTTGATGACTCAGCCTCTGTAGAATTTGTATAAATAGTTTGAACATTTTTATCTAATGAGGCATCCATTAATAGTTTTGCGAACTCTTTGCCTTTTTTAGAATGCGAGCCTATAACTATTCTAGATGGATAAAGACTATCTTTCAAAGCCCTACCCTCTCTTAAAAATTCAGGTACAAAAATAATTTCAAAATTAGGGTATTTCTTTTGTATTTTTTTTATATATCCAACTGGTATTGTTGATCGAATAATTACAGTTGGATTAGAATTAGATTTTTGAATATTATCTAATGATTGTTCGATTGACGAAGTATCAAATTTGTTTGTTTCAATATCGTAGTTAGTTGGAGTAGCTATAATAGCAATATCAAAATTATCAATTTCAGTTGGATAATTATTGACTGTTTTTAAATTTAATTTCTTTGATGATAAATATTCTGATACTTCTTTATCTTCTATTGGTGAAATACCATTAACAAGGTTATTTGATTTTGAGGCATCTATGTCAAAGCAAGTTACTTCATTTTGTTGAGATAGAAGTACAGCGTTTGCTGTCCCTACATAACCCAGTCCTATTACTAATATGTTCAACATATTGAAACTATTACAAATATATTATGTAACAATGACTTTTTTATGAAATTAAATTTTTCATGCGACACATAGGCTAAAAAATAAAGGAGAATTTTGAGTTTTTTTGACTTAAATAACTTAAATATTTATGAAGTTATTGGTATATTGTATACCACATTTTTTGGGAAAGGATCCAAAGTTCGATGTCAGATATAGAGATTGCAAGAGCTGCTAAGAAAATTCACATAAGAGATGTTGCCGCTAAAGTAAATATTCCAGAGGAAAATTTAATTCCTTATGGTCACGATGCAGCAAAAATAAATTTTGATTTTATTGAAAAAAGTAAATCCAACCCTGATGGAAAATTAATACTAGTGACTGCGATTAACCCGACTCCAGCCGGAGAGGGCAAAACTACTACTTCTGTGGGCTTAAATGATGGACTAAATAAAATTGGTAAAAAATCTATAGTTTGTCTTAGAGAGCCTAGTCTTGGACCTTGTTTTGGAATGAAAGGTGGAGCCGCAGGTGGAGGTTACGCTCAAGTAGTGCCTATGGAAGAAATAAATCTTCATTTCACTGGTGACTTTCATGCGATAACTTCTGCACATAATTTATTGTCTTCATTAATTGACAATCATATTTATTGGGGAAATGAATTACAAATTGATCAAAGAAGAATTACATGGGGTCGAGTTGTTGATTTAGGTGATAGGTCATTAAGAAAAGTAAATGTTAATCTTGGAGGTGTATCAAACGGATTTCCTCGTGAGGATAAATTTGATATCACAGTTGCAAGTGAGATTATGGCAATTTTTTGTTTAGCAAATGATATTAATGATCTTCAAAAAAGAATTGGTGACATAATCATAGCTTATAAGAGAGATAAATCTCCTATATATGCAAGGGATGTAAAAGCTGACGGGCCAATGACAGTTTTATTAAAAAATGCATTAATGCCTAACTTAGTTCAAACATTAGAAAATAATCCTGCCATAATTCACGGTGGTCCTTTTGCAAATATTGCACATGGATGTAACACAGTTATAGCAACTAAAGCTGGCTTAAAACTTGCTGATTATGTCGTGACCGAAGCTGGATTTGGAGCAGATTTAGGAGCTGAAAAATTTTTAGACATTAAATGTCGTAAAGCTGGATTAACTCCAAGTGTTGTAGTTATTGTTGCTACAGTAAGAGCGTTAAAATCTCATGGTGGTGTTGAAAAAAGTGATCTAAATAGCGAAAATGTTTCTGCAGTTGAAAAGGGTTTTGAGAATTTACAGAGACATATTGAAAACATTCAATCTTTTGGACTTAAGCCGATTGTAGCTATTAATAGTTTTACTCTTGATACTAAAGCAGAGGGTAAGGTTATCTCTGATGGCTGTGAAAAGTTGGGGGTTAAAGCAATCCTTTGCTCTCACTGGGCGAATGGAGGTAACGGTACCTTAGATTTAGCTGAAGAGGTTGTAAAGATTAGTGAGTCAAGTGACCCTTCTAATTTTAAGTATATGTATGAAGATAATGTATCATTGGAAGAAAAAATTCGTTCTGTTGCTCAAAAAATATATAGAGCCGATGATATAGTGATTGATAAGTCTGTCAGTGATCAGCTTAAAGGGTTTGAAAAGAGTGGATATGGAAAACTACCTATTTGTATCGCTAAAACACAGTATAGCTTTTCAACAAATCCCTCTCTAAGAGGTGCTCCAAATGGATTTACCGTGCCTGTTAGAGAGGTAAGATTATCCGCAGGTGCAGGCTTTATAGTGGTCGTAACTGGTCAGATCATGACAATGCCTGGTTTACCTAAGGTTCCAAGCGCTAATTCTATAATGTTAGATGAAAAAGGATTGATTCAAGGATTATTTTAATTAATCAATTTAATTCTCTATAACCTATTTATGGGGTATATTGTTTATATGTACTCTAAAACAACTAACGGGGTCACAGTAACTGTGACACCTTATTTTTTAGATGACCAGTCATCCCCACAAGAAAGTCACTTCGTTTGGGCATATCAAGTTAACATTAAAAATTCTGGGCACTCATCTATTAGATTAAATCACAGAAATTGGCTTATCATTGATGCAAACGGTAAGGTGATGAATGTGCAAGGTGAAGGTGTTGTTGGAGAATTTCCTACTATTGAGCCTGGAGAGTCATTTGAATACACTAGTGGTACTCCTCTAAAAACTGATAACGGTATTATGCAAGGTTTTTATTTAGTCTCTCAAGATAATGGTGAAAAACTCAAAATAGATATCCCTGCTTTTTCTCTAGATAGCCCTTATAATAAAAAAAAAGTTCACTAAAAAAACTTTAAAATGTTTAATCTTAAACCTATAGCACTGGTAAGCGGAACTGTTATATGTGCGGTTGGTTTCTTTTTATTTATACCTTTAATAACTGAGTTAATTTACAAGACAGAGACATGGCAATCATATGCCGTTCCAATATTGCTTTATTTAATCGTCGGGGGATCATTAGTTATCACAAATAGGAATGTCGATTTAAAGATATCTCTCAAAGAGGCTTTCATAATAACTGTATTATCTTGGATACTAATGACCTTTCTATGTGCAGTACCTTTTTTATATACTGAAGTAAATTTAGGATTTATAGATGCCTTGTTTGAGTCAATGAGTGGCGTAACAACAACTGGTGCAACAATACTTAGTAACTTAGAGTCACTTCCAAAAGGTATTTTAATATGGAGAGCTTTTCTACAATGGCTTGGTGGTATTGGTATTGTTGTAATAGCTTTATTTATATTACCATTTCTTCGAATTGGAGGGATGCAATTATTTCATTTAGAGGGAGATGATCCATATGATAAATCTCTACCAAAAATCTCATCAGTTATAAAAAAGATATTTATTATTTATTTAACTCTGACAATTACTCTTATTTTTCTTTACTACATTTTTGGTATGATGTTATTTGACGCTATATCTC
Source organism: uncultured Alphaproteobacteria bacterium (assembly GCA_902583235.1). Lineage (GTDB taxonomy): Bacteria > Pseudomonadota > Alphaproteobacteria > HIMB59 > HIMB59 > HIMB59. The sequence goes on from CACHVL010000005.1 coordinate 114,051, forward strand.
ATAGTTTTACAACTATTTCTACTGGTGGTTTTTCTACATACGATGACTCTTTTGCTTTTTTTAATAATGATAAAATTCTTATGGTGGCAATAATATTTATGATACTAGGGAGTTTACCTTTTTTAGTACTTGTGCAAACATCTAGTAAAAATTTATTTGCTATATTTAAAGATCATCAAGTAAGAGTGTTTATATTAGTTCTAACAACAGCTATAATTTTGATATTTTATTTTGCAAATAATTACTTATCTGGAAGTTATCTTAATAAGGTAGTTTCAGTATCTTTTAATACAATTTCTATTATTTCAGGGACAGGATATATTAGTGAAAATTTTGAAAATTGGGGTAATTATGCTTCGGTTTTATTTCTTATACTTATGTTTATAGGTGGTTGTGCTGGCTCAACAACTGGGGGCTTAAAAGTTTTTAGATTCCAGATTTTATTTAAATATATAAATATTCACCTAAAGAAAATGCTAAAACCTCATGCAATAATTGCTAGTCGTTTTAATGGGAAGAATATAAACGAAACTACTTACGAGTCTGTAATGAGTTTTTTCTTTCTGTATATTTTAACTTTTTTTATATCTGCATTACTATTATCTTTTAGTGGCCTTGATTTTCTAACCTGCATATCAGCATCTGCGTCTACTATATCCAATGTCGGTCCAGGACTAGGTTCAGTGATAGGACCTGAAGGAAATTATGGAATATTAGATAGTTATTCAAAGTTGATATTAATTGTAACAATGTTCCTAGGCAGACTAGAACTTCTCACAATCTTCATTTTGCTTCTTCCTTCTTTTTGGAAGGACTGATTACATTGTTGAAACTTTTTGATTAATACTTTTAAGACTTTTAGATATGATATTTTTATTTAAATTTTCTGTATCTTTGATTGAAAAACTTCCACTAATATCACCATATTCAATAGAATTTATTTTGTAAATTTTTCTTTTGTTAAGTGTCTTGTTAGTTTCCAAAAATTCAATACTTAAGCTTACTTCAAACCTATAGTATTCATCTTTTTTAATTTTATTTATTTCTATAGAGGTCACATTTATAGTTAAATTTCCATCAAAGCCATCTATTTTAACATTATTGTTGAACCAATTATTAATAAGTTTTTTTGCTATTTCTACTTCTGTACCCTTTTGATTATTCGTAAACTTTAAATCTTTTGATACAGCATTAAATTTAATATTTTCATAATTTATATTCGAAGACTTAATAAGTTGTTCACTATTAATTTCGCAACCAATTAATAGGACAAATAATAATATAGTTAAATATTTAACCATTTAAGAATACCTTTTTGAGCAACTAACCTATTTTTAGCTTGAGATAATACTATTGACTTTTTACCTTTGATAACGTCTTTAGTTACTTCAGAACCAACTTTAGCTGGCAAACAATGCATGAATACGGATTTTTCATTTGTCATCCCCATAATTTTTTCATTAACTTGAAATTTTTTTAATAAATCTTCTTTATCATCTTTGTCATTCATAGATGTGAACACATCTGTCATTAAGCAATTTGCTTTAAAAATGATATCTTTATTGACTTCAAAATGAAAATTAATATTTCCTTTTAAATTAAAATTTGATTTATTCTCTAAAAAAATTTTTTCATTTGTAAATACATCAACTTTAGTATTTTCTAAAAAGTTTGATGCTTCAATCAAGCTAAATAAAACATTGTTCAAATCTCCCATCCAAACAATGTTCAAGTTATTTATACTTCCAAATTTTTCTTTTAAAGTGAAAATATCCGAAATAGCCTGACAAGGATGTGATATATCAGATAACGCATTAATCATGGGTTTTTGGAAATATTTATAAGCTAGTTCCAATTTTTTATGACTTGTTGTTCTAAAAACTATGCAGTCAAGATAACAGCTCATAATCTCAAAGGTATCTTCAAAAGTTTCAAATCTATTAAGGTTCAGTTCATCGAGTTTTATATCGATATAATTTCCTTTTAAATTTCTAATACCAACTTGAAAAGATAGACGGGTTCTTGTAGAATTTTTTTCAAAAATTAGACCAATATTTTTACCATCTAAAATTGGTTCATTTATGTTTTTTAGCTCATCAGCAAAATTTATAATATCTAAAAAATCATTTTTGGATAAATCACTTATATTCAAAAGTTTTTTCATAATTTCGAGTTAATTAAGTCTATATACAATTTATTAATTATATCTGATGTAAAATTTTGTTTTACATGATTATAGCTGAAAATTCCAAAAGATTTTAATTTTCTATTATTCATTCGAGATATTTTTATCATCTTTGACGCCAAATCATTTATATTTCCTCTTTTAAATAAAAAACCATTTTTATTATTTATTACAATTTCCTTACATCCGGGTACATTAGTTGCTAATAAGGGCTTTTTTAAATAAGCAGCCTCTAATAAAGATTTAGACATTCCTTCCCTATAAGACGGTAAAATAACACAATCACTATTTGATATTATATTAGAAACATTATCAGAGTAATTTTGATAATTTAAAATATCTTTTTTTCTAATTTTATTATAAAGATCATCACTGATTGAATACTTATCTTTTGAATTATAATCTCCTATTAATATAAACTTAAAATTTTTATGAGTTTTTTTAAGTTTTTTTGCAGCCTCATAATACTCAAATATTCCTTTATGAGTAATAAGTCTTGCTATAACAAGAAAAGTGAAGTGAAGATTTATTTTTGATTTGATATTTCCGTATTGTTTTACATCAATACCAGAACCTGGGATTATTTTAAAATTATTATTTGTAATAATACTTTGTTCTTTAAAAATATTTTTGTCATCAATATTTTGAAAAATATAATTAGTATTTTTGCTTTTTGAAAATTTATATAATAGGAATGTAATTTGTTTTAATAAACCACCATTAATAAATGTTGACCCCAGACCTGTCAAAGTACATATACAATTTATCTTTAATAATTTACAAACTAATGAGGAATAAATATTAGGTTTAATAGTATATGACAAAACAATAATAGGTTTAGATTTATTTATAATTTTATACAGTGAGAAAAAATAAAATAAATTATCAAAAAAACTAATATTTTTTTTACCTGAGTCTAATTTGTAAATTTTTATTTTTTTTA
>CACHVL010000006.1:0-70327 GCA_902583235.1 uncultured Alphaproteobacteria bacterium
CAACAAGACAATGGTGCTGTTTTGTTCTATAATCTTAATACATTAAAATTGGCTTTTGGGTACTCAGTAGGTGCGTTGCCTGATAATGTTGTATTTACTCCGGATGGGAAATATGCATTGGTCGCCAATGAGGGTGAACCAAATGATGACTACACTGTTGATCCCAAAGGATCTGTTTCAATTATTGATTTAAACAAATGGTTTGTCGGCCCTAGTGAAGATAAAATCAGAAATATAAACTTTTATTACAATGGGGCTCCAGAGGGTGGCAGAATTGTAAAACCTGGATCATCTTTTTTGTATGATGCTGAACCAGAGTTTATAGCGGTTAGCGGTGACTCTAAAAGAGCTTATGTAGCTCTTCAAGAAAATAACGTTATTGCAAAGATAGATATTAGTTCTGGCATAGTTACTGATTACTTTGGTTTAGGCTATAAAGATTGGTCTCAGTCCGCTCTTGATGCTTCAAATAAGGATAACAGAGTTAATATACAGCCTTGGCCGGTTAAAGGAATGTATCAACCAGACACCATGATAGTTGTCAGTAAAGAGATTAATGGTGAAATGTATGATTATGTTTTAATGGCTAATGAGGGAGATGCAAAAGATTACGATGGCTTCTCAGAAGAGGTAAGGGTCGCTGATTTAACTTTAGACCCTTCAGTCTTTCCTAATGCCTCAGAGCTCCAAAAAAAATCAAATCTCGGTAGGTTAAAAACAACAACTACTATGGGAGATGCTGATGGTGATGGTTTTTATGAAGAAATCTATACCTACGGCGGAAGATCTTTTTCAATTTTGGACGGTAATACCGGACAAATTATTTATGATAGCGGTAATGATATTGCTGTTAGAACAGCGTTTTCAGGTTTTTTTAACTGGAATGAGGATGCGGGATCTTTTGATGACAGAAGTGACGATAAAGGTGCAGAGCCAGAGGCTCTTACAGTTGGAGAAATTGATGGAAGAACAATAGCTTTTGTAGGTCTTGAAAGACAGGGCGGTATCATGATGTACGATATTACTGGTATGGTAAAACCAAAATTTCTTGGATATTTTAATGGTAGAAACTTTTTTGGAGATGGTACAAAACAAACTGGTGGTGACATATCTCCTGAATCATTAGTTTTTATACCTGCAGATAAAACACCTCCTCTTTATCATGCCAGAAAAGGAACTCCTTTATTGATTGGAGCCTATGAACTTTCGGGCTCAACTGCTATTTACGAAGTTATAATTGATTAGTAATATTTATTTTACCCTCTCTAAATTAATAGGGAGGGTTAGATTAAATAGCTTTTTCTAAACTTGTCATTAATAAGTGCAATAGCTTTTTTTCCATCCTCAAGTGAAATCTTATCTGGCGGACCCCAAGCAGTTTTATTGACATCAACAATATAAATTTTTTTCGTATCCCTATCTCTTAAAATGTCTAACTCCCCAAAATCTAGTTTAAATTTTTTACAAAATTCATTTATTAAACTAATCTCTTCATTTTCAAATAAAGAACAAATTGAGACTATTTTTGAATAAACAGTTTTAGATTTAAAGCGATATTCTTTTTGAGCAAATTTCACATAAGCTAATACAATTTCATCTTTAACCCATACGACCCTATAATCGATAGCAAATTCGTTATAAATATTATTAATTAATTTTTGGTAAACCTTATTTTTATAAATTTTAAATCCTAACGAAGAACTATTTATAATCTTCCCGTCATGTTTTGCATTTTGCTCTGATTTTTCTAAAATTGAACCATGAAAGTTTTTTGGATCTAAGCTCAGAGAATAACCAAAAATCTCTAAGAAAACTTTATCAACATTAGATTTACTGATGTCAGTGCAATTTTTATTTATTACTATTTTTTTTGGATTTTCAGAGACTTGGTAGTTACTATTAGTTTTGTCATAAAAATATAATTCTATGTCAGCTAGTTCTGGGGAGGACGTAAACTTAACTGGCAAGCCCCATCTAACTTTAGCTAAAGAATAAAGTGGATTGAAAGGCCTTCTAGGGTAACAGATTATTTTTTTTTTATTTGATGAGTTAGATTCATATAAGCTGATCAAAAAATAAACATCTCTCAGCCCTCGAAGAATAGTACTAATTACGTCTGAAACAGTTATTGATGACATAAATTGATTCTTTAGACCATTACATATATACAATGTTAAAGTTTTATTAATGAAAGATATCTCTCAGATAAAAAAGAAGTATCAATCAAATAAGGTTAAATTATTTCAAAAATTAGCATCAAGTAATGATGGCTTCTATTTTAATAAAAATCATACAGATCTTGTTGATACAGTTGTAAAAGAAATAGTTAAAGGAATTTATAATATTTATCCAATAGAGGATTTCTCTTTAATCGCTGTAGGTGGGTACGGCAGACATGACTTGTCACCAAAAAGTGATGTTGACTTACTATTTATTTATAAAAAATCTAATAAAAATATAAGAGATTTTATTACTCAATTAAATAATACACTGTGGGATATTGGATTAGAAGTTGGAATATCTTTCTTAACAATTAAACAGGCATTAATCGACTCTAAGAAAGATATAAAAACAATTACAAAATTTGTTGAGAGTCGATTTATCATTGGTGATGAAATTCAATACGGTGAGTTTGTTCGGTCCATTAAGATTTTAATTGGAAAACAAAATCCCCTAAAACTCAGCGAATTAAAGCTTATAGAGTTGGTTGAAAGACATGACTATCGAATAGGAATTAAAAGTAATTTAGAGCCGAATATCAAAGAGGGCATTGGGGGTCTTAGAGATATTCATACCATACTGTGGGTATCGATCTTTATGTTTAACATTTATAAATTAGAGGACTTAACGTCTATTAATATTTACACCAAAGAGGAAATTAAAGAATTAAAGAATGCTTGGAAATTTCTCTTAACCATTCGAGCATTTATTCATTTATTTAACGAAAGCAAAGGCGATGTTTTATCTATTGAAAATCAGTTGAAAATTTCAAAAAAACTCTCTTACAAAGACAAAAAGAAGGAAAAAGGAGTGGAGATTTTTATGAAAGATTTGTTTGTGAATGTTGCGAAGATTAATTCCCTCTTAAGAACCTTTTATTCGAAGCTTCCAGAGGATTTAATAATCAAAACGATTTATAAAAGAAAACCCACTAAAACTAAATCACTAGAAAAAGAATTTATAATTGAAAAAGGTTTTCTGAATTTAAAAAATAATACCGCTAAAAACCTTCAACAAAAATGGGCAAACGTCTTTGAAAAATCATTGGAACATAATTTACTCATTCATCCTCGCTTTTTAAAAACTGTTGAGGAAAAGAGAAAAGTTTTAAAAAAAACCACTGATAAACAACACCTACAATCATTTTTAAATATTGTCGTCTCCAAAAAAAATCCTATACAAGCCCTTCATGATTTTAATGATACCCAGCTATTTAGCGAAATATTTCCTGAGTTTGGCAGAGTTTGGGGACAAGTGCAGTTTGATATTTATCATCACTACACCACAGACGAACACTTATTATTAACACTGCACAACCTAAATGAGCTAAGACAAAAATCCTTTTATAATGAAATATATAGCAGGTTATCCTCGAGAGAGGCCCTTCACATCGCTTTACTATTTCATGACATCGGAAAGAAGGGGCCGAAGAGTCATTCTGTTTATGGAACAGAGTTAACTAATAAAATTTTAAAAAGACTTCCTGTATCACAAGAAGTAAAAGAATTAACATTGTGGCTAGTTGAACATCATTTAGTAATGAGCGATACAGCCTTTAAAAATGACACGCAAAGCTCTGAAGCAATTGCTAAATTTACTTCAATTGCGAACACAGAAGAAAAAATAAATTCATTATTTCTATTTACCTTGTGTGATATTGCTTCTGTTGGACCAAATATTCTAAATGAATGGAGAATAAGTTTGCTTAGAAGTTTGTTTTATAATGCAAAAGACTTTCTTCAAAGAGGTTTAGATACAAAAACTTATTCATCCTCTGTTCAAGAATCCTTGAAGAAGTCTGTATTACAACAATCCGATATAAGCTTGAAAAAATTTATCAACAAGTCAATCAAAGAATTTCCTGCTCCGTTTTGGGAAGCTTTTTCGTCCAGAATGATTGTAGATATATTTAAAATTTATCAAAAAAATAAAAAGGCAAAAATTATTAACTCAGTAAATTTTTTAAACTATGAAAATAAAGAATATAGTGCAGTTGTTGTAACGAGTAAAAATAGACCTGGTATATTAAAAGACATTGTCTCTGGGTTTACCCATTCTCAATCAAACATTCTAAGCTCCAGAATAATCTCTTTGAATAACAATCTAGTAATTGATGTATTTTGGGTAACGAACTTCTTTAATAAAGGTGTTTTAGATCTCAACGAGCAAAAGCGAACAGCGAAACACGTGATGAGCGCTCTTAATCAAAAAGATTTTAAACCCTTACAGTCCTTTACCAAAGATCAGCAAAAACTAGCCGTCAATCCTCAAATCACAATTGATAACGAGATGAGCAAGCAAGTCACTACTTTTCAAATATTATCCGGCGATCGACCAGGGCTCTTAATGGACATTCTAGGAGTGTTTCATGATAAACAAATTAGCGTTCAATCAGCAAAAATCTCCACTTATGGAGAGAAAGTTTTTGATATTTTTCAATTAACAAATAGTAATAACCAAAAAATAAAAGATACAAAACTGCTTAAATCTATAGAAAACAATCTGATTTCTATTCTTTAGATATTTTTATGAATCAACTGAAGTCACTCGATCTTATCAGATAATTCTGATATCAATTTTATTAACAATAAAAAATGACTAGTTTCCAAAAAAGAGTTTTTTCTGGCGTTCAACCAACAGGGACGCTGCACTTAGGTAATTATCTGGGAGCTATAAAAAACTTTGTGGAACTTCAAAAAGAATTTGAATGTATTTATTGTGTGGTGGACCAACACGCAATCACCGTTGAGCAAAATCCAAATGAGCTTCGCTCGAACACTTTAGAAGTATTAGCATCGTTTATTGCTGCAGGAGTGGATTACAAAAAACAAATTATATTTCAACAATCAAGTGTAGCAGAGCACTCTCAACTCGCTTGGGTGTTTAATTGTGTCAGTCGTATTGGTTGGCTGAATAGAATGACACAATTTAAAGATAAGGCAGGAAAAAATAGAGAAAACGTAAGTGTTGGGTTAATGGTTTACCCTAATTTAATGGCAGCTGATATTCTTGCATATCTTGCAACGCATGTTCCGGTTGGTGATGATCAAAAACAACATTTAGAATTATCAAGAGATATTGCACAAAAGTTTAATAATGATTTTAAAGTCGATTTCTTTCCCCTGCCTGAACCTTTAATCTATGGCAATGCTACGAGGGTGATGAGTCTACGGGATGGAACCAAAAAAATGTCAAAGTCTGATGCCTCCGAGCTTTCCAGAATTTTATTAACTGATAGTGATGATGATATCAGCTCTAAAATAAGAAAAGCGAAGTCTGACTCAGACCTTATTCCAGAAGACAAAGACCAATTACAAAATAAACCTGAATGTTTAAACTTAATAAATATTCTGTCTGCTTGCTTGGACCAGAGTATTGAAAAAACTTTAGCAGGCTATGCGGGTAAAGAGTACTCAAAATTAAAAAACGATCTTGCGGACACTTTAATTCAAGTTGTTGGTCCCGTGAGGAAAGAGATACTCAATCTTCTCGATAACAAGGATGAGCTAAATAAGATTTTGCAGGTGGGGAGTGAAAAAGCATCCACAATCGCAGGCCCTATTATCAAGGAAGTCTACAAGATAGTCGGTTTTAGGTAGACACTTGGGCTTGAATTTTCCAATTTTATAGACATATTATTAGCAATGTTTGTACAAACTGAACCGACACCAAACCCAGCAACGCTAAAGTTTTTGCCAGGAAAAGAGGTGATGACAGATGGAACAATGTTCTATCAAAATCAAGAATCTGCCTCTAACTCTCCATTAGCAATGAACTTATTCAATATTAAAGGCGTGGAGGGAGTTTTTTTTGGATCGGATTTTATCACTATCACTAAGGGCAATGATAATGATTGGACTCTTATGAAGCCTGCTATCTTAGGCTGTATCATTGAGCACTTTACAATGAACAAACCTGTCATTTCAGAAAACACAGCATCAACGGAGCATGTTATTGATGAAAACGACAGTGACGTTGTAAAGAAAATTAAAGAACTTCTTGATAGTAAGGTAAGACCCGCTGTTGCGATGGACGGTGGAGATATAATTTTCGACAAATATAATGAAGGAATAGTTTTCCTTCAAATGCAAGGAGCCTGTCAGGGATGTCCTAGCTCTACGGCTACTTTAAAAATGGGAATTGAGAATATGCTAAAGCATTATATTCCTGAAGTCCGTGAAGTACGACCCGTTGAAGCCTAGTTTTTTTATTTTTTTTTTTGGATTTTTTATAAATTCTTTTCTTAACGCAGGAGAATTTGATAGTTGGGTAGATTTAAATAAATATTACAAAAAAAATAATTTTATGCCTGAGAGTTTAACTGAAAAGAACATCGATCACCTTCCCATCATATCTGAATTACCCAAAGATTTTTCAGACATTCAAGATGTCCCAACAAAGAAAAAATTATTTTACCTCATCACACTTCCTATAATTTACAAAACCAATATTTTAATCATGCAAGAAAGAAGAATGGTTGTGAATATAGAAAAAAAGTTTGCTAGAAAAGAATTAAATGAAAATGAAACCAATGAGGTGATTAGACTATCTAAAAAGTATAAATTAGATTACAACGAGATTAACAAAAAACTATTTAAAAAACTTAAACAACGTATAAACATTATTCCTATCTCCCTTGCTCTAGGACAGGCGATTATTGAGAGTGGCTGGGGTCAGTCAAGATTTGCCAGTGAAGGAAACGCTCTTTACGGCCAATGGACAACCCGTGAGGATAGAGGAATTATTCCCCAAGACAGAGATGAGGATAAAACTCATGCCGTTTTAAAATTTAATAATTTATCTGAGAGCGTTGAAGCTTATATGTTTAATATCAACACGCACCCTGCGTATTATAATTTTCGAGTCGTGAGGCATATCGATGAGCGCCTCAAATACACAGATCCCATCAGCATGAAGGTGAAATATTTAGCGGCTTACGCTGAAATTGGCGATAAATATGTTGATCAATTAGAACTCATTATTGCCTCAAATAAACTTCAAGGTTTTGATCGCTTCAAAATTAATTAATTAAATACTGATAACCAAACCAAAAAATACCGTTATTAACTTTTGTACAATTAAATCTTAATCTGCCTTTTACAGGAATTCTGTTGAGCTCAATTAATAATTTACTACTTAGGTTTGTTGTTGTTTGATTAAAAGAGCCTTGAAAATCACTAATGAAACAATTGATGTTCGATGCGTCTTCTTGAAAGTCTAGAACATATCTTGTAATTGGTTCTATTTGATAAGGATTGCTAGGTTGAATGTCTACGTTATTGAAAGGTAAAACACTGGATGCATCTTTGATACGATCAATAGATCCATAGTTTTCATTGAGAGGAAATCTAGGAATAAAATACTTTTGATTAATCGAAAAGGCTCCTGAGTGTTGACCAAAGGCAGCATCAAAATATTGCGAAACAACGTTTTGTGCTGTGGAGCTGTTCTCACCAAAAGGATAAGCAAATAAATTAGGAGTAATACCTAAGTTTTCCAAAATAAGCTTTTGAGATTTTTCTATTTCGTTTGCTATTTCTAATTCACTAAGAGTGGGTAGACTGGAATGAGAGTGTGTGTGATTTTGAATATCAACACCTCTATTTAATACATCTTTGAGTTGACCCCAAGACATATAATTTTGCCCACCAATATTTTCTGTGTTTAAAAATAAAGTTACGGGTACTTCAAATTTTTCAAATACAGGTAAGCCCACTTCATAAAATGATAAGTATGCATCATCGATTGTTATAGAAACAGATTTTTCTTGTAATTTATCCTGGAACAAGAGATCTTTTACTAAAATGAATTTAAATCCTTGATCTTTTAAATATGTTAAATGACTTACTAATTGTTCTTTTCGAATATTTGTTGAGGGGTACTTAATTTCATCAAAACGGTGATACATTAAAATGTTATTTGGAATTGTATCATTTACACTTGTTGCATAGGATGTATTAACTGGAATTACAAAATTAAATATAAAAATGATTAATAAAATGAAAAATTTTGAGATCGGCATCGATAGTTCTTTATCATACTGTTCTATTACTTTATTTAAAAATGAAAAAATTATTTGGGATAAAACAGTAAAAAGCGAGTTTGGACATGAAAAAGTCTTATCTAAATTGTTGGCCGAATTAGTAAAAAAAACAAAAATAAAGGCTGAATACATTAAAAAGTTACACCTCAACAAAGGGCCAGCGCGCTTTACTGCAATACGAAATTGCCATTCGCTCATGAAAGGCTTTTTTATAAGCCACAAGGTGGAAATAGTGAGCTACTCTATTTTTGAGCATTTCTTTTTGGGACTTAAAAAGAAACCCACTAAAAGTATCTTGTGTTTAGTAGATACAAATAGAAGAGATTTAGCTATTCAAAAAATTGATACATCTGGCAAGTTAGTTGGCAAGACAAAGACTTTAAAGATTAATTCAGATCTAATTGAATTATTGAGTCAAGATTATTACCTAATAGGAAATGGGACAGAGAAACTGAAAAATTTTTCTGAATTTAAGTTTATTAAAAGTAAAACTTTGTCTGTAACGAAATTAAAATCAAATTATTTTGTGAACAAATATTATAAAAGAAAATCTAATTATAAGTTTCCTAAAATTATTTATCCCTACTCACCTATATAAAAGATTAGAATTTTAAAAAAGAGTATTTTCTTTCCATGTACTTTTGATGGTAGTCTTCCGCTGGACAATAGTTTTTAACAGGCTCTATAACTGTTGTGATTTTTTGATTAAATTTACTTTCATTTAATTTGTCTGTGATCTGTTTAGCTACCTCTAATTGGGTATCGTCATAGTAAGCTATAACTGAGCGGTATTGAGAGCCTCGATCTGGGCCTTGTTGATTTAAAGTTGTGGGATCATGGATTTGGTAGAAAAACTCCACTAAGTTTTCATATGAGATTTTTTCTTCATCAAAAGTTAAAAAAACAACTTCAGCATGGTTTGTATTACCTGTACAAACTTCTTCATATGTAGTTTTATCAGTTAAACCTTGAGAATAGCCAACTTGGGTTTCAATGACTCCTTTGATCTCAGAAAATTTTTTTTCTGGTCCCCAAAAACATCCTGCTCCAAATAAAGCTTTAAACATTCATTTTACCTTTGAGCTGGGTTCTTTGCGCACTTCTTTGGTGAATTCGTTTTCTCCAAATTTCATAACTTTTTCGTTTTATATTATTTTTCATAATTTTTTTTACATCCCCCTCATTAATTTCATAAATTTTTGTTATATGGCTAAAATCAGTTTGATCATCCCATGCCATTTGAATAATCTCACCAATCTGAGTTTGATTAAATTTCATATTTAATGATACAAATCAGGGATGTTTTCAGATCTATAACAGTTTGAGGCATACCCTTGCTCTTGAGTTACGAACTTAAACAGTTTTCCTGCATGTGGTTGTCTTTCTGCCTCGATATCATTTAGACCAACAGACGCTGTTGTAATAAAAAGCTCATTTAAATTTTTTCCACCAAACGTGCAACTTGTTACTTTTGAAACAGGAAGTTGTAATATTAATTTGAGGCTGCCTTGTTTATCAAAGCAACAAACTTTACCACTCCCCCACATTGCAACCCATAAGTTACCTTTTTTATCAACTGTCATTCCATCGGGATTTCCATCGATTTTGTTCATGGAAAGAAAAACTTTTTTGTTTATTCCATTACTAGACAAGTCGTTTATTGAAAAAATATAAATTATTCTTTTTATAGAGTCCGTTACGTAACCTACGTTTCTCTCGTAATCAAAAACTGGTCCATTGGAAATAATATAAGAGTTATCAGAATAAATTGGTTTTAAATTAGTATCGTGGCATATGACTTTACCCGTCTGAGACTTTTGCTGAATATCCATAGTCGATATCCATATCTGACCATTTAAATCTACATCTGCATCATTAATTCTATTATTAGGACCTTCAAACTTGATCTTTGTAAGAAGTTGTTTTTTTGATAGAGAGGGATGAATAGAAAAAATAGAGTCGTAAGAGCTCATGATATAATTTTTATTGTCTTGTAAAAGAATATTAGTCACACCGTCAGGTACTGTGTAATGTCGCTCTCCGCTATTCTCTTGATCTGTTTCAATTATTTTATTTTCATAAATATCCACCCATAACAACTTATCATGCCTCCAGTCCCATATTGGTCTTTGTCCTAAAACACTTTTATAAGACTGATGACAAACAGATGGTTGTTCATATTTAATTTTCACAAATAAGATTATAAACTATATAGCTCGAAGAAAAAAGTGGACAAGATATAACTTAGTTTCGATTGTTATATTTTGTTTTTAATATAGAAATTGCATGTGAACTTTATTTACCTAATAATTTAGGAAATTGATGACTTTTATAATTCCATTTAAATATTTCATTTTTATTTCATTACTTATTATTACAGTGAGCTGTGAGACAACTGATGTGGAAGAGAAGGTTATAAAACCAGAACCCATCCCTAAAATTATATATACCCCAGAGGTAGAGGAAACCGTTGAAGAAAATGAAGAAATTGTTGAACATTTCAAAGATATAGAGCTATTTTTAAATAAACCCTTGAACGATTTAATCTTAAAGTATGGGAAGGCTGATTTTACAAAGATAGAAAAGATTTATGAATTTCATAGATACAATACTGATAGTTGTAGAATCTTTATACAAAACAAATCATCTGATAAAAAGATAATTAATATTACGATTTATAATTATAAAGATAATTCTTTCATCAAAATGTACTCGAAAGATTTATGTACATAAATTTGAAACAGATAATCATTTAACAAAGAGTAATAAATAATATATTTAATCCTAATGAATATTAAATTTTCAATATTTTTATTATTTATATCCGTTAATTGTTTTGCTCATCACCCTGGAAACAAGATAGATGCCGAGAAGCCTTATCCTTTGATTAATTTAGAAATTATAAAAGATAAAGTGGATGGGTATAATTTATATATTGATTTAGAAAATTTTACATTAAACCCCTCACAAATTGGAAGTGAAAATCAACCTAATATGGGATACCTACAATTATTTGTAAATGATATAAAAATTACAAGAGTTTATTCTAATTGGGTGCATGTTCCTCAACGCTTTTTAAATCTAAAAGATAATTTTATAAAAATTAAATTTAATTCAAATCTTTACGATGAATTTACGATAGAGGGAAAGCCTCTTGAATATATACTAAAGGTTACTGGCGATTAAATTTTAATAACCCAATTAAGTGTAATATGTCCTCTATGAATATAATGAGTTTTTATACTTCATAAGGAAGTGAAGAGTGGTGCAATACTATTTTCAATGAACCATTTTTAGTTTTTTTATAACCCCAACTTTTATCAACTTTAACCTGGTCTCCCTTTTTGTCGATCAGTGTTACCCAGCCCATCCACATGGCGATATTATCCTCTACAAATGTTGAAGATGTTTCTGATTTAACTTCACGCCAAGATTTAATTCCAAATCCACTATCCAAAGGATACTTTGGGTTATTTCCAATAAAATAAGACAAGGCGCCCTCTTTATTTGATCGAAATGTTTGGCTGCCCCCACTAAGGGTTGGTTTAAATAAGACTAGCCCAAATTCAAACCCATATAGCTGATCTAACATTTCATTTGCAACTATTGTAGCATCATCAATGCCTGATTTTTCATAGGCTTTTGAAATTGCAATCATACCGTCGCCCCAAGCTACACGCGCATCAGCTAATTCATTTTCATTGATTGTCATTTAATGTGAGCCATTTCATATATTAAAAAATTTTTTTCTTTATTTAACACGATTGACAATAAAGTTTACAAGACTTGACATGTATAGCAAGGCCTCCTTATTTGTACCAAAGAATTTTTCCATTGTTTTGTAATTTTTATTTTGTATCTGTTTTAAATATTTCGTGCATTCAATACGACTAAGCTTATAAGCAATACTCGCTTTTTTTGAATCTTTTTTAATTTTTTTACCAACTTCACGTTCATTGCCCCATCTATCTAACATATCATCTGTAACTTGAAAAATTTTCCCAATGGTATTGCCAATAATTTTAAGATCTCTCCTCTTGCTCACATTCAAATTTTTTACGTTTAAAAGAAGATTGAAGCACAAACTAAATAGAGCACCTGTTTTTAAAAGATACATCTCCTCTATTTGTTTTATAGTAGAATTTTTTTTCATATAAATATCTAAGGACTGTCCTGCTATTAAGCCTTCCATGCCATTAGCTTTGGAGAGCATCTGAATTGAGTTTACTTTTTGACTAGCAGTAAGATATTTTGACTCTGCTATAGTTTTGACTGATAATACCTGGAACATGTCTCCAGCTAAAACAGCAGTGGCCTCATCAAATTTTTTGTGAACAGTAAGCCTTCCTCTTCTATAGTCGTCGTTATCCATAGATGGCAAATCATCATGAATTAAAGAATGAAGATGAACACACTCAATTGAGAGGGCAAAATCATCTAATAGGCTAGGCTTAATATTTAAAAATGAACCCATATAATGAAGCAAGAAAGGTCTGATCCTTTTTCCCCCAGTTTTGGCAAAATAAAGCATAGCCTTTTTGATGCGTTTATCAGGTGACTTTAATTTTTCAATGTGTCGGAGGAGCTTTTTGTCAAAATTAAGAGAAAATGCTTTAATTTGTGTTTCGTCAAAGGTTGCACTTATTTTCATGTACTTACAAGTTATCTAAATAATGTGACGTGTGATTATCAAAAATGAATATAATGACTCCAATAAAAACCAGATAAATAATTAAATTAAGGGTTTTCTTAGTTTTTTTGTTATTTATGTAGCTTTTGTTGAATTTTAGCAATATCCATAACAACAGTGTGGATAAAAAAAATAAAAACCCATTAAACAGTACACTATCTTGAAAAATAGCCATTTTTTTACCCACTATACTCCCAAAATATATTAATAAAAGTCATATTAAGTATTTTTTTTTTGCAATTAATACCTATAATCCGTTCAAATTAACAAATCCTAACTTTTAGGATTCTGTTATAAGTTTTAGAACTTAAGAAAAGGAGTACTCAATGATTAAGTTTTTGAAATCAATGGCTGTCCCAACAGCTGCACTAGTTGCACTGCCAGGAATAGCTTCTGCAAGCGTTGGCTTAGAGCCAAACGACTTTGTTGGGATATCTTTTTGGGTTATCTCAATGTGTATGGTTGCCGCTACTGCATTCTTTTTTTTAGAGACTAACAACGTATCAGGTAAGTGGAAGACATCTCTTGCGCTTGGTGGTCTTGTTTGTTTAGTTGCTGCAGTTCACTACTTCTACATGAGAGAAGTGTGGGTAACAACAGGTGCTACACCTACTGTTTATAGATATGTTGACTGGTTAATCACTGTTCCTTTACAGATGATTGAATTTTACATAATCCTTGCTGCTGTTGCTACAGTTTCAGCTGGTATTTTCTGGAGACTATTAATTGGTACTTTAGTAATGCTTGTAGCTGGTTATGCTGGTGAAGCAGGTTTCATCAACGCATGGGCAGGATTCATTGTAGGTCTAGCTGGTTGGGCATACATTTTATATGAAATTTTTGCTGGTGAAGCTGGTAAAGCTGCTGCTGATAAATGTCCTGCAGCTGTTCAAACAGCTTTCAACACAATGAGATGGATTGTTACAGTTGGTTGGGCTATTTATCCTTTAGGATATTTCTTTGGTTACTTAACTGGAGGAGCTGATGCCGTAACATTAAACGTTATCTATAACGTTGCTGACGTTGTGAATAAGATCGCTTTTGTCGCAGTTATTTGGGCTGCTGCAGTAGCATCTTCAGGCAAAAAAGCTTAATAAAGCTTTATAACCTATTTAAACCAGGCAAGGCTAACTTGCCTGGTTTTTTTTTATCTAAAATTCCTATATTTTATTATCTTGAGTAAAAAAGTTGTAGTTATTGGTGGGGGATTTGGTGGACTCGCTGCAGCGTTAAGGTGTAGAAAGCTAGGTTTTGACGTCACCCTTATTGAGAGGCTTAACATGCTCGGTGGAAGGGCTAGAGTTTTTGAGAAAGATGGCTACAAACATGATGCCGGGCCAACAGTAATAACAGCACCCTTCTTGTTTGAAGAACTATTTGAGTTATTTGGAGAAGACCTCAAAGATCATTTAGATTTCAAATCCCTAGACCCTTGGTATAGGTTTTACTTTCATAACGGAAGGACTTTCGATTATCGACCCTCTATAGAGGATACAAATAATGAAATTAGAAAATTTGATGAAAATGATGTCAAAGGCTATGACAAATTATTAAAAACATCAAAAGATATTTTTGAGATAGGCTTTGAAAAGCTATCAGATAAACCCTTTATTTCATTCTGGGAAATGGCAAAACAATTACCCTCTTTAATCAAACTCAAGAGCTATTTAACAGTTAGCCAATTGGTAAATAGCAAATTAAAAAATAAGTATCTACGTAAAGCATTTTCAATACATCCTTTGTTAGTTGGAGGTAATCCATTTACAACAACATCTATTTACGCTTTGATACACTATCTCGAGCGAAAATGGGGAGTGTTCTTTTGTATGGGCGGCACAGGTAAAATTGTAAAAGAGCTAGAAAATTTAATGGTAAGACAAGGCATTGATATAAAAAAACAATCCGATGTTGAAAGAATTTCTATAACTAATGGTAAAGCAGAAAATGTTGTACTTACAGACGGAAGTAAAATAGAAGCAGATCTTGTGATATGTAATGCAGACCCTCCAACAGTTTATAGTGAGATGTTGCCTTCAAAGTATTCAAGAGACAGTCTTTTAAAGCCTAAAAAATTTACACACTATTCTATGGGTCTGTATGTTCTTTTTTTTGGATCTAAGAAAAAATTTTCTGACGTTGCTCACCACACTATTTGGATGTCTGAGAGATATAAAGAATTACTACACGATATTTTTGAGAAAAAAATTTTAACAGATGATTTTTCGCTTTATCTTCATCGACCTACTGCAACAGATGAAACTTTTGCGCCTGAGGGATGTGATAGTTTTTACGTGTTATGCCCTGTTCCCAATCTTCAGGGAGATGTTCAATGGGACTCAGAGGGACCAAAACTTAAAGATAAAATAGTCGAAGCCTTAGATAGAACCATTATGCCAGGGTTAACAGAAAATATAGAAGCAGAGTTTTGGATGACTCCTGAAGATTTTAAAAAAGATTATAGATCAAAATATGGAGCAGGGTTTTCAGTAGCTCCAATTTTTTCACAATCAGCATGGTTTCGTTATCACAATAGAGATAAAAAAATATCAAATCTATATTTCTCTGCAGCGGGATCACATCCAGGAGCTGGAATACCAGGAGTGCTGTGTTCAGCTAAGGTGATAGAGAAACTTATAATTAAGGATTTTAAAGTTAGTCATTAAGGTGACATCTTTTAAAACAAACACCTATAGCATTAAATCAGAGGGCAAAAGTTTTTATTGGGCAAGTTTTTTCTTACCTAAGAAAAATAGAATTGCTGCTTCAAAACTTTATAGTATATGCCGCTATCTAGATGACGTTGCTGATAGTTCTGATTTAGATACGTCCTCTCAAATAAAAGATATATTCGAACAAGTTAAAGATAACAAGACATCTGAGATCAATATTTTCTTTAAACAAAACCAAATCAATTTAAATATTTTAAATGATTTAATAGATGGATTAATAAGTGATCAACAAAACGTTAGAATTGCTGATGAGAGGGAATTAGTAGAGTACTCCTACAGAGTGGCTGGAACAGTCGGTTTGATGATGCTGCCAATTATTAATACTAAAAATAATGAAGCCAGAAAGCATGCTGTTGATCTAGGAATTGCAATGCAATTAACTAATATTGCAAGAGATGTATTTGAAGATGCTAAATTAAATAGAGTGTATTTACCTCAGGAATGGATAGGTCAAATTACCTTAAGTGATTTAACAGATAATAATATTGATGACCAAAAAAATAAAATAATTGAATTATCAATTAAAAACTTAATAGAGCTCTCTGAAAAGTTTTATGCAAATGGTTTTTGTGGTATGAAATTTATTCCATTAAGAACAAGATTAGCGATATATTTCGCGGCAAAAATCTATAAAGGGATTGGTAATAAAATTAAGAAGAAAGGTTATGCGTATCAATTCGAAAGAGTTTATTTAAATAAATTAGAGAAATTATGGATTACAATAGTTTCAATACCTGAGTTTTTATTTTTAAAGAGTATTTTTACATCCTATAAACCAATTAGAGATAATTTTAAAAATGAAAATATATGACGTCGCTTTTATAGGTATGGGTGCTAGTGCTCTTGCTACAGCTAAATTAAATTATGCGGGAACGAACCATAGTCTTATTGGTATCGATAAAGAATATCATAATAAAAGAAATAATTTTTTTGCATTCTGGATGACAGATTGGATGGAAAATTTTAGCAATCTTACACAAAAAAAATGGTTTAATTGGGAATTTTACCTGGCAAATGAGTGTATATTGCATGAAACTAAAGATTTACCATATTGCACAATACGGTTTCAAGATTGGAAAAAATATTGTTTAGACAACCTAGAAAACTTGTCCATTAAAACCCTAAATGTTCATCGTATTGGTAATTTAGAGAAATACTTTGAGATAGAGCTTGATAACGGCGAAAAAGTTTATGCAAAGAAAATTTATGACTCTAGAACACCAAAATTAGAGGAAAATAGGGTTAAGCAGCATTTCTTTGGGTATCTTATAGATACAAAGCAAGTTATTGATAACAAAAAAGTTACTTTAATGGATTTTCGTGTTGACCAAAATGTTGGATTACACTTTATGTATTGTTTGCCGATAAGTGAAAATAAAGTATTAGTTGAGTCAACAGTTTTCTCCTCAGAAATCCAAGCTGATAGTTGGTATAAAGATCAAATTAAAAAATATATTGAGACAAAGTTAAAGATATCAGAATATACAATAGTTGACGAAGAAAAAGGAGCTTTACCGATGTATGATATTAGAAATAAATCATACAAAAATTATATTAATATTGGCTCAAGAGGGGGCGCCACTAAAATATCAACAGGGTATGCTTTTTCTTTTTTTCTAAAAAACTTAGTGAAACATAAGGATGACTCTGAGAAAAAACATCATTCCTATTTTGATCAGTGGATGGATAAAGTATTTGTCAATTACTTAAAAAATAATAATGGGACTGAAAAAATTTTTATTAATATGGCTAATTCACTAAATGGTAATGAGTTTGCATCATTTATGATGGGTATATCTAATACAGCAACAAAATTAAAGGTCATAATGTCAATGCCCAAATATAAATTTATAAAAAGTGCTCTTGGTACTATTATTAACTAAATGTATGAACTAAGCTTTATCTCATTACTCGCACTTTGTATGGTTTCTTTCATAGGCGTTCCCCACGGCTCTTTTGATGGAGCTGTTGCAGCTTTATTAGGATACAAGACAAGAAAAGATTTTTTTATTTTTGTTATCTTATATTTGATTATATCTGCGTCTGTAATTGTGTTTTGGATTTACTTTCCTGTGGTCGCTTTATTTATATTCATTTTTATGAGCGTAATTCATTTTGGATTATGTGATTGGTCTTATTTAGAATTAGGAAAATATAAGTGGTTAATATCGATAACCCATGGTTTAAATATTGTTTTTGGGATTATTTTTTTTCACACAAGTGAAACATTTGAAATATTTACTTTTTTATCTAATTCATCTTTTATCCATCTTCAAAACTATCTTTTCATAGCATATTTTTTCTACTTCATTCTATTACTAAGATATAGTTACTTAGCATTCATTGTGCCAAGATTAAGATGGGGTCTTTTAGAAATGATTATTGTATTACTGATTGTTTTTTTGACTGAACCACTTGTTGGCTTCTCAATTTATTTTTGTTTTATTCATACATTTAAACACGTTAAATCAATACTTAAAGATACATCAAAACACTTATCCAATAATAAGTTTGTAAGCATAACTACTATCTCTTTTACTCTACTAACATGGATTGGGGGGAGCTTAGCAATAGTCTATCTTTATAATAATTATTCTTTTGAAGAGTCGTTTATAAAAACTTTGTTTATTGGATTAGCTGCTCTAACTCTTCCTCATATGACTTTAGTGGATGTTTTTTATAGAAGAAAATTTAATTAAGAAAATTAGGTATTTTAAAGGTTATGTTTTCATCTTCTTTAAAATTTAAAACTTCGATTGCATAAACCTTTTTAATTTGATCAATGAACATATTTAATTGCTCTTCTGGAGCGGAGGCGCTAGCCGTCAGACCTATTGTATTGAATTCTGCTAGGGTTGAGTAATCAAAGTCATTTATATTTTCTATTAATTCACTATATTTGCAGCCAAATCTTTTAGCAGTCTCAACCAACCTAATTGAATTTGAACTATTGTGCGCCCCGATTACAAAAAAAGCATCAACATTTTTAGACATCTCTTGTACAGATAATTGCCTATTAGAAGTAGCGTAGCAAATATCTGATTTTTTCGGTGCAAGGATTGAAGGAAATTTTTTTTCAAGGGCATCAACAATATCTTGTGTGTCAAATACTGATAGCGTTGTTTGTGTTATGTAGGCAAGTTTTTGGCTTGAAGGAAAATATAACTTATCAACATCATCGATATCTTGAACTAAAGTTAAATTACTGATGTCTTTTAATTGGCCTGCGGTTCCATCAACCTCTGGGTGATGTTCATGACCAATCATTATTATTTTATATTCGTTGTTTTCTAACTGAATTATTTCTTTGTGAATCTTGCTAACTAATGGGCAAATGGCATCATAAAATAACAAATTATAATCTTTAGCTTTGTTGATAACTCTTTGTGCAACACCATGGGCGGAAAAAATAACTGGTTGTTTTGTATTTTTAGGTATTTCTTCTAAGGAGTCTACAAATACAACCCCTTTTTCTCTTAAATTGTTGACAACAAACTTATTATGAACAATTTCATGGCGAACATAAACTGGGGCTCCATATTTTGTTAGGCTTTTTTCAACCATCTCAACTGCTCTCTCAACTCCGGCACAAAAACCTCTGTGTTTAGCCGTAATAATCTTTTTAACCACGGTAAATAGTTATCATATTATTATTAAATAAATTATTTTATAATTAATAAAAGTTGCTGGGCTTCAATATTTTCGCCAGCTTTTACGCAAAGTCTCTCTACGGTTCCAGGTTGGTCGGCGTAAATAACAGTTTCCATTTTCATCGCCTCGATAGTACATAATTTAGCACCCTTGGGTACTTTTATTCCTTCTGTGACGACAACATCTACAAGCAAGCCTGGAATTGGTGCTGCCACATGATCCTTGTTACTTGGGTCTGCAATTTCTTTAGCTAAATCGTCTACTGCTATGGAGTTGTCTTTAATGTCAACTGATCTAGCTTGACCATTTAATTCAAAATAAACTGTTCTAAAACCTTTTTCGTTGGGTTCACTTAAAGTGAAGTATCTAATGATTAATGTTTTTCCAGGTTCAATAGAGACATATATTTCTTCATCCGTATTCATACCAAAAAAGTAATTTGAAGTTGGGATAACACTAGTGTTGCCAAATTTCTTTTTATGTTTCATATACTCATCAAAAACTTCAGGAAAAAATATTTGTGAAATTGTATCTTTCTCAGAAATAATCTCATTGTAGTTTTTCTCTAATTCTTTAGTTCTGTTTTTAATTTTTAAAGAAGGGAGTTTTGAACCAAATCTATAATTAATTGGTTTTTTTCCTTTTAAGATTTTCTTTTGGAGTGCTTTTGGAAACCCTTTGTATGGTTGACCTAATCGACCACTAAAAAACTCAATTACTGATGCAGGAAAACCAACATCTTTTTTGGGGTCTAAGACATCTTTAATTTGAATATTATTTGCCAACATATAAATTGCCATGTCACCAACAACTTTAGATATAGGTGTAACCTTAATCACATCTCCAAATATTTTATTAACCTCCGCATACATTGATGCTAATTCTGGCCATCTCTCATCAGTAATGCCCATTGATCTTGCTTGCTCTCTTAAATTTGTATATTGCCCACCTGGCATCTGATGTAAATATACCTCAGACATACTAGTTCGAGTTTTACTTTCGAAAGGCTGGTATTGCTTTCTTACACCTTCCCAATAATTTGCTGCAGTCCTTACAACAGCAGAAGATATTTTTGGGTCTCTGTTGTTTCCATCAAGTGATTCAAGAACTGCACCAAAGCTAGGTTGTGAGGTAAAACCAGACCAAGAGTCAATTGCTACATCAACTATATCCACTCCAGCATCAGAGGCATTAAGCAACGTCGCAACGCCGTTTCCACTTGTATCGTGTGTATGGAAATGAATTGGGATTTTTATGTTTTTCTTTAATTCTTTAAATAAGATTTTTGCCGCCTTAGGCTTACATAAGCCTGCCATATCTTTAATAGCAAGAAAATGAACTCCCATTTTCTCAAGTTTTTGGGCCATTTTTAAATAATATTCAAGTGTATATTTTTTTTCTGCAGGTGAAGATAGATCACCAGAATAACAAATAGAAGCTTCACAAATTTTTCCAGATTTTAAAACTTCATCAATAGACACTCTCATATTTTCTATCCAGTTTAATGCATCAAATATTCTAAAAACATCAATCCCTGACTGAGCAGAAAGCTGAATAAACCTTCTTAAAACATTATCTGGATAGTTTGTATACCCAAGTGCGTTAGACCCTCTAAATAACATTTGTAGTAATGCGGATGGCATTTGTTCACGTAATTTTTCTAAACGTTCCCACGGATCCTCTTTTAAGAATCTTAATGCAACATCAAAAGTAGCCCCACCCCAGCATTCTACTGAGAATAAATTCTTAAGTCTTTCTTCGTATAAATCAGTTATGCCTAACATATCTTGAGTTCTCATTCGAGTTGCTATTAAAGACTGATGAGCATCTCTAAAAGTAGTGTCTGTAATTAGTAATTGTTTTTCTTTTAACACAGCATGAGCAACAGCAGATGGACCTTCAGCATCTAAAATTTGTTTATATGTATTATTTACTGTCTCTTGTGCTTTTTTTGATCTAGAAATTCCGTAGTCAGAGAGTTTTGCCGGTGTGGTCTCTCTTAATCTTAGTCTGTTAGCAACTTCAGGGTTGCCATTTACAATAACTTCTGCCAAAAAATTTAATGTCTTAGTTGCTCTATCTTTTCGACCAGAGAATTGAAATAAACTTTTTTCACTATCTATAAATTTTGTATGGTATTTAAAAATGTCGAAGCCTTCGTGATTAATTAACTTTAATAAAAAAGGTATGTTTGTTTTTACACCTCTGACTCGAAACTCACTTAAAGCTCTGTTCATTCTTCTCTTAGCTTCAATAGGAGTTTGACCTTTTGCAGTAACTTTTACCAAAAGAGAGTCATAATATGGTGTAATAATTGTACCTGTTGATGCAGTTCCAGCATCTAGCCTTATTCCAAGACCACTCGCAGATCTATAAACATTAATTTTTCCATAATCTGGTGCAAAATCATTGGCTGCATCCTCCGTTGTAACTCGTGATTGGATGGCGTGACCTTTCATGTGTATATTTTCTTGAAGTGGTACACCACATATATCATCACCAATTTTAGCACCAGCTGCTAAGAGAAACTGGGCTTTAACTATATCAATTCCAGTTATTTCTTCTGTTACTGTATGTTCAACTTGAACTCTTGGGTTAACTTCAATGAAGAAAAAGTCTCTAGATTTAGCATCCATTAGAAACTCCACTGTTCCAGCACATGAATAGTTAACTTGTTTTCCAATTCTCACACCAGCTTCACAAATTGCATTTCTCTCTTTATCTGATAAGTAAGCAGCTGGAGCTCTTTCAACTACTTTTTGATGACGCCTTTGAAGAGAGCAGTCTCTCTCAAAAAGATGAACTATGTTTCCATGAGTATCTCCAATAATTTGGACCTCAACATGAAATGCTTTTTCGATAAGTTTTTCAAAAAATACATCATCTTTTCCAAAAGCACTTTTAGCTTCTCTTCTAGCGGTATTAATATGATTTTCTAATTCTGTTTCTTTTTTTATAACTCGCATCCCGCGACCACCACCACCCCAAGATGCTTTAAGCATAATCGGATAGCCGATTTTTTTTGCAAGATCTTTACATTTTTTTAAATCTTTTGGTAAAGGTCCTGTGGAAGGTATGGTTGGAACTTTGGCTTTACCAGCAGTTTTTTTTGCTTCAACTTTATTTCCGAGGGATCGCATAATATTTGGAGAAGGACCAACAAAAATTATATTGTACTTTGCACATTCATCAGCAAATTCTGGGTTTTCAGATAAAAAGCCATATCCAGGGTGTATGGCATCACAGCCTGAGTTAACTGCAATTTGTACGATTCCTTTGTAGTCCAAGTATGCTTGTATAGGACCTAATCCTGATCCAACGAGATAACTTTCATCTGTTTTAAAGCGATGTAATGCAAAACGATCTTCATAAGAGTAAATGGATACTGTTTTAAAGCCTAATTCTGTTGCAGCACGAGATATCCTAATTGCAATTTCACTTCTATTAGCAATTAATATTTTCTTAATTTGTCTCATATTGGTAAATAAAGTTATTTTTATACATTATTCTATTTTTTTTCATAGATAATCTGGTTGAAATTAAGGTTTTTTTACTTTGATAGCCTTTGTTCTTTTTGGATAGCAATCTGTGCAAATTTTGCATTCGATACCGAAGCAGCTTCTTGCTTTACAGTATTCTCTTCCATAGAAAATCATTTGTAAATGAAGTCTATTCCAAGTCTCTTCTGGAAATAATTTTTTTATATCCATTTCAGTTTGAACGACATTTTTGCCATTAGTTAGGCCCCACCTTTGTGCTAAACGGTGGATGTGCGTATCAACAGGAAATGCAGGATGACCAAAGCCTTGGGACATTACAACACTTGCTGTTTTATGACCAACACCTGGTAAGCTTTCTAAATCCTCAAAGGTCTCCGGGACAATACCATTGTATTTTTTTATCAAAATCTTTGAAAGTTTAGAAATCGCCCTTGATTTTTTTGGAGCAAGCCCACATGGTTTAATAATTTTGTAAATTTTATTTACTGGAATTTTTGACATATCGTAAGGATTATTTGCAATTTTAAACAATAGAGGTGTAATCCTGTTAACACGTTCATCCGTGCACTGCGCACTTAACAGCACTGCTATTAAAAGTTCATAAATATTTTGATGTTTAAGTGGAATTGGGATCTTTGGATAGAATTTATTCAAATTACCCAAAACGACATTAGCTCTTTCTTGTTTTTTCATAATATTATTGGTATGCGATAAAATTTATTATAAATATAAATATAATTTTATAAATTGATAGAAAATGACAAGAAAACTGCACTTAAAACCAAATAGAAGTTTAACCAATCTTCAAATACTGTTTTTCTTACTAATAACTGGTTTTTTAATTATTTTTATTGGGGGAAGATTTTTACTTGTTGGGGCTTGGCCCATAATTATCTTTGGTCTAGTTGAATTTTCTATTTTGGTTATTTGCACTATTTATTTTGTCAGAAGTTTGAAAAAAACCGAAAAGATTTCTTTGGAGTCAAAGTCTATGCAATTAGAACGGCTTGATGGTGATGAAATTGTTGAACAGAATACTTATAATCTTAATTGGTTAAAAATAAAAAAAGAAAAAAATTCCCTGAGTGTTAACTATTCCGGAAAGAAGAAATTATTTGCTAGTTTTTTAAGTGAGGATAGAAGAAAAAAATTAAAAAGAATTATTGAAAAGTACAGTTCTTCTTCTAGCTGATCATGTCTTTAAAAGAATAAAAACCATTTTCCTGTACAGCTAGCCAGACTGCCGCCTCAATGGCACCATCAGAAAAAATTTTTCTATTATAAGCCTTGTGTGTTAATTCAACTGACTCATTATCACCGTGAAATATAACTGTGTGTTCCCCTGGTATATTCCCTCCCCTTATTGATGAAAATCCAATTTCATTTTCTTTTCTTTGATTATCTTGGCTTTGGCGATTAAAATTAAAATTTGATTTAGATAATCCAAGTTCGTCTAAAATTTCTTCTCCTAGTTTTATTGCGGTTCCACTAGGTGCATCTTTTTTATGCCGATGATGTGTTTCAGTTATCTCAATATCAAAATCTTTTAAATGTTTAGCAGCTTTTCTTGCTATTTCAAAAAATGTATTTACACCATAACTCATGTTTGGTGCATAGAAAATTTTAGTTGAATTACTTGATTGCTTTAACAGATTAAAATGACTCTCATCTAAGCCCGTTGTGCCAATTACTAAACCAGTGTTATTAGAAACGGCAGCTTCTGTAAAATTAAACAAGGCTTTAGGTGACGTAAAATCTATTACTATATCTGCTGTTTTAAAAGACTCTTCTCTTGTGGTAATAATATTTTCTGAAATTTGATAATTGGATATAAAGTTAGTGTCAATATCTTTGACATCAAATACACCAATAAGTTCAACATTTGCATTTGAAATCGCTGAACTAATAAGATTATTTCCCATTCTTCCCAATGCTCCAGCAATAGCTACTTTTACTTTAGACATGATTAAGTCTTGTTATACCTAAATAAGCCAATATGGAATAGCAAAATTATTAAATATTATGCTAAAATTAACAATATGATTAGACTTCTACTCATTCTTTTAATTTTACTATTGGTAAGTTTGTTATTATTTAATAAGAAATTTAGGGAGGCTTTTACAATATCAGTAATACCTCTAGTGTTGCTGGTCGTAGGACTTATTGGATATATGATTTACTATATGTTCAGCACTAACTATTTTTCGTAGTTATATTTATAATAACTTATTATATACCTTGCTCTGTTTTAAAACCTAGATTTACCCAATCGATCAATCCTTTGTCCATTTCATAAATAGTGCCTTGATATCCTTGTGCAACTAGATTGTCCGCTACCTTTTTAGAGGTTATGCCTGCAGTGCAATGAATAATAATATCCTTGTTATCAGGGTTTATGGAATTGATCTTTTCAACAGTTATTTCTTTAAAAGGAATATTATGCGAGTTCTCTATTCTTATCTTATTGTGTTCATTTGGATATCTAACATCAATGACTATCGCTCCTTCTTGAATTCTTTTTAAAGATTCTTCTGTATCTATCGGTATGTATCTCATTAGCTTATTATCAGCAAATAATAAATGACTTGATAGAAAAAAAAATAAAAAAAAATATTTTAACATGCTTTTAATCTTTAAAACGGGAGTGACAACTTTTGCAGCTCCCAAATAAGTTTTGATGATATTGTTGTACTTCATCCACATTGCCCTCCAGTGCTGCTAACTTAGCGAATGCTGCATTGTCCTCTGTTTCTTTTGCAATTTGATTAAATAAGTCTCTATTATCAATAATGTCTGTACTCGCTTTGGACTTACCACCGAATGAATCGTCAGGAAATAAAGTGGGGTAGACTTTCATAATTTCTTCAATTTCTTCATAAATGCTTGCAAGGTCATCATCGATAACTGAGTCCCTAATGAGGTTATTTGCGGCTCTCATAAGTTTAGTATAATCTCTCATCGACTCTTGTCTGTCCGCAACAGGATTTGCGCTCAAAAGTGAAGAGGAAAAAAGTAATAAAATTAGGGAGAATTTAATCATGTTTAATTTAGACATATGTTTAAGCTATTAACAAGGTTATTAATAATTAGCCACTGGATCGTCAAATATTATTTTTCCATTATCTAAAATAATTAAGTTGTCAGCTAATTTTTTAATGTAATTCATATCATGTAACGTCATGATAATTGTTTTAGATTTACTTAAATCAGATAATTTCTCAAAAAATTTTTTTTCGCTTTCTATGTCTAAGTTTTGGTTTGGCTCATCCATAATTAATATATCTTGCTCGAAGCTCATAAGCCTAGAAATGAAAACTTTTTGCTTTTCTCCCTCAGATAAACTAGCAAATTTATTTGCTTTTAATTTTTTTAAATTAAATAGATTATAAAAAGTTCTATCAATTTTTGTTTTTTTAATACTATTCAAAAGCAAAAAATTTTCCTCTAAGCTCTTATTCAACGAAAGAGATCGTTGAAACAACATAGGTAAAGGCTTTTCATATTGTGATTTTATAGAGCCCTTAGTTGGGATAATTAGACGATTTAAAATTTTTAATAATGTACTTTTACCTGACCCATTCTTTCCTGAAATAACAGTAATTTTATTTTTTTGGATACTAATATTTATACTATTCAGTATTTTTTTTTGATCAGTAATATATGAAAGATTATAAGCGCTAATCATTTTTTAAAGTATTTAAGATAATTGATATTATTAATGTTAGTAAAATTAGTATGGCTCCTAAAATAATACCTAATGAAACATTCCCTTTAGAAGTTTCTAATGCAATGGTAGCTGTCATATTTCTTGTAAAGTGATCAATGGATCCTCCCACAATAGCTGCGGCCCCATATTCACTGATGGCTCTTCCAAACCCCACTAAAATCACGGTGATGTAGATATTTAATTTATTAGATATAAGTAAAAAAATTATATCCTTTTTACTTGCCCCGTAGGATAAGAGTTCTTCTTTGTAAATTGGGTAATCAGTTTCAATATTTTTAATAATTAGGGTAATCATAATAGGAAAAGTAATGACTATTTGAGCTAATATCATAGCCAGTGGTGAATATAATATTTCCATCCAACCAAGAGGCCCAGATCTGCTAATTAATAAATAAACTAAGAGTCCGGCACAAACAGGTGGAATGGAAGTCATTGAGCTTAAAAAAATTACTATAGGTTTTTTCAATTTGAATTGATAAATCGCTATAATATATCCAAAAAACATTGAAAGAATAAACGATATGATTGTTGAAAATATACTCACATAAAGTGTTATGAAAATCGCTGACTGTATTTTTTCAAAGGTTAGCATCTAGAAAATTAATAAAAATTTAGTTTGTAAAAAACAATTTTTCCCCATTGTAAGTAAAGTTATTAATAACATCTTTACCTGCACCTGTAATCAGCCATTCAATAAATTCTTTAGATTTATCATATTCGACATGGGGAAATTTTTTAGGGTTAATAGCTATAACTCCGTATTCATTATGCATTTCACTCCCACCTTCAAACAGAATTTTTAAATTATTTTTATTTTTGAATGATATCCATGTGCCCTTATCACTAAGTGTATAAGCATTCATCTCTGATGCCACATTCAAAGTGTTGGCCATACTTGTTCCTGTCTTTATATATTTGCGATTATCGAACAGGTTAATATTAGCGAGTTTCCATAAGTCATTTTCTTTTATATGAGTTCCTGATCTATCATCTCTTGAAATAAACTTTTGGTTTGAAAGTGAAATTTTTTTCATAATATTTTTTATATCGGTTTCCTGTGATATTTTTGCAGGATCATCTTTAGGGCCGACAATAATAAAATTGTTATACATTAATTTATGTCTTTTAACCCCAAAGCCATCTGAGACAAATTTCAATTCATCTTTTTTTGAGTGTACCATTAACACATCACCGTCACCTCGTTTAGCATTTGAAATGGCATTACCTGTACCCACAGCAATTGGTCTAACTTTGATCCCTGTTTGCTTTTCAAATTTACTTGATAGTAAATCTAGTAGCCCTGTATTCGCAATACTTGTTGTAGATTGTACAATTATGTAATCTCTTGAATGGGCATTAAGATTTAATAATATAAATACTATGAATAATAATATTTTATGAAATTTCATATGATTAAAAACAATAACACATATATAGGTAAAATTTGAGACTAGCTAACACCGCAGATGAATACGGCTTAATCAGTAAGTTATTTCACTGGTCAATGGCACTTCTTATGATTGCCGTCTATGTTTTAGGTAAGAATTTAGAAAATAATTATCAGTATTATTATGAAATATTAATAATTCATAATACTCTTGGTTTATTAATACTTTTATTAGCTATTTTTCGGCTTAGTTGGAAATGGATTAATATAAGACCAAAGCTTTTAGTTAGTAATAAAATTTTAGTGTATGCAGCTAAAACTACATATTTTTTGTTTTATTTTATATTTTTTTTACAACCAATTTCTGGTTATTTAGTAACGAACCTACAAGGAGATACTGTTATCTTTTTTAATATAGAATTGGCGTCAATAATAGATGTGGACAGTGATTTGAGGTTTATATTCAGACTAATACATGAATACACCAGTAATATTGTTTTACTCCTTTTTTTTATTCATTCAGGAGCAGCATTGATGCATCATTTTATTTTAAAAGATCGTACTCTTAAGAGAATGATGTTCTCAAAAAAATAAATTACAACCAATCAGGAACTGGAAGTTTTTTGGATAATAAGTAATTTTTATTATACAGTTTACTGAAATATTTATTTGCATCGTCACACAAAATTGTAACAATGTTTTTTCCTGGCCCCATTTCTTTTGCCATTTCAATTGCCCCGGCTACATTAACACCAGAGCTAGAGCCGAGAAACAAACCCTCTGTTTTGACCATCTTGTATAAGAGTTCGAATGCATTATAGTCCGTGATATGATATGAAAAATCAACAAGGGAGGGTTCTACGTTTTTAGTTACTCTATACTGACCTATTCCCTCCGCTTCTGATGGCTCTCCTTTAACTTCTAGTTTTGAAAATTTAAAATAGTTATACATTTGAGCACCTTGTGGATCTGTGCAGGCTATTTTAATGTTTGAATTTAATTCTTTGAGTCCAATGGATGTACCTGCTAAAGTTCCTCCTGATCCTATAGCGCAAGTAAAGCCATCTACTTTTCCATCAAGCTGATTGAATATTTCTTTAGCTGTAGTTTTTGAATGAAATTTATAATTTGCCGTATTATCAAATTGGTTAGCCCACATAACAGAGGTTTCTCCTTTTGATTGTAATTCCTCAACTAGTCTCTTAGATACATGTTGGTAATTACCTGGATCTGAGTAAGGTTTAGTAGCTACGACTTTGAGCTCTGCTCCCATGTTCCTTAAAATACTTTGCTTTTCCTCAGAGGCTCCATCAGGCATAACAATTATAGTTTTGTATCCCCTAGCATTATTAATCATTGTTAAGGCAATACCTGTATTTCCAAAGGTGCCCTCTACAACAGTGCCTCCGGGCTCTATTAAGTTCCTCTCCTCTGCATCAAGGATTATTCCCAGTGCTGTTCTGTCCTTAATAGAACCGGCTGGGTTCATAAATTCTGCTTTTCCATAAATATTACACCCTGTAATTTCAGATGGATATTTGAGTTTAATCAGTGGCGTATTGCCAATAAAATCAACTATATCTTTCATTTTAAATTTTAGACAGAGCTTGGTCTAAATCTGCAATCAAATCCCCAACATCCTCGATACCAACCGATATTCTTAACAATGTATCAGAAATACCTAATTTTTCTCTTATAGCAGGATCGATTGAGGCGTGAGTCATGATAGCAGGATGTTCTATTAAACTTTCAACTCCTCCTAAACTCTCTGCTAGGGTAAATATATTTAGATTTTTAAGAAAACTTTTTACTCCATCAATATTTGTATCGAGAATAAAAGACATCATTCCACCAAAACCATCCATTTGTTTTGCTGCAACTTCTTTATATCTTTCATCAATACCTGGAAAAAAAACTTTATTAATTTTAGAGTGGTTTGTTAAAAAATTAGATACGGCAATAGCGTTCTCGTTATGCTGTTTCATTCTCACAGATAGTGTTTTGATACTTCTTGTTAGTAAATAACAATCGAAGGGCGAAGGAATAGCGCCAACTGCATTTTGAATATATGAAATTTTCTCGGCATATTCATTATTTTCTTTAATGACAATGGACCCTCCTACGATATCAGAATGGCCACCTAAATATTTTGTGGAAGAACTCACAACCATATCTGCTCCTAATTCAAGTGGTCTTTGATTGAAAGGAGAGGCAAATGTATTATCACAAATAACTGGTAAATTAAATTCACTTGCAATACTAACAGTGTTTTTAATATCAATAATTTTCATCAAAGGATTTGAAGGTGTTTCAACCCAAATGAATTTAGTATTTTCCTTTATTTCATCATTCCAGTTTACGTTTTTATCAAAATCAATATAAGTTACTCCAATATCAGATTTTACTTTATCAAATAATCTACGTGTGCCTCCATAAACATCATCGGAGCAAATTATATGGAAGTTAGTACCAAATAAATCGCAAACTGTATTTATTGCTGACATTCCAGATGCAAATGCAAAAGCTTTGTGACCAGACTCGATTTGTGCTAATAGTTTTTCTAATACGTCTCTGGAAGGATTTTTTGTTCTCGCATATTCATATTCAAAGTTTCCTGGTTCAATTTGTTTAAACGTTGATGAAAGGTGGATCGGTGGCATGACTGCTCCAGTTTCTTTATCTGAACCATGTCCAGCATGAATTACTTTTGTGTTAAATTTTTTTTTCACAGCTCAATTTATAACCAATTAATTTTTAAATAACATCTATAACAATATTTTTCTTATTTGACAGGCTTTTTTAAATTATAAAAAATCTGTTTCATATCAACCAAAATTAAAATATTATACCCGTCCCCTAGCCGCTTGGGTTGAGACATTGTCGAGGAGGAAGGTGGCAAGGGGCAAAAAATACTTTCAATTGAAATATTTTAACTCTCTCTCTTGGTGAAATTGTTAGAAACAAAGGACTTAAAATAGTTTAAATTGAGAAATTTCAGAGACTCTAATAGTCTTAATCCATCATAATCATATATATTTACAAATCATTGAAATTTTATTCGAAAATCTAAACAATTAATTCTCAGACTCTCGGACCATTCTCGGACATAGAGAGATAAAATGATATGATAATTAATAATAGAATTATGATACTTAGTTGGAATGAAATAACGACACGAGCAAAACGATTTTCTAATGCCTATAAAGATGCAGGTTATGAAAGAGGTGAAACACAAAGTTTTTATAATGATTTTTTTGAAGTTTTCGGTCGTAGAAGAAGAGATGTGGCAGTTTATGAAAGAGCAATTTCTAGATTAAACAACAACAGAGGGTTTATTGATTTATTTTGGAAAGGAACACTTTTAGTAGAGCAAAAATCCGAAGGAAGGAATTTAGATAGAGCATTGGTTCAAGCAGAGAACTATTACTTAAACTTAGATGAAAATGATAGACCCAGATATATCTTAGTATCAGACTTTCAAAATTTTGAATTTTTAGATCTAGAAAAAAATAAATTAATAAAATTTAAACTTAAAGATCTTTACAAAAATATAAAGTTATTCGATTTTATTGCTGGTAGAAAACAAGAAACTTATACTGATCAAGATCCAGTAAATATTAAAGCTGCACAAATCATTGGAAAGTTATTTCATTCAATAAATTCCTCAGGATTTAACGAGAAAGATCTTGAAATTTTTTTAACTCGAATTGTTTATTGCTTATTTGCAGAGGATACTGGTATTTTTCAACCCAATATTTTCAGAAGTTATTTAGAGGAAAAAACAAATAAAGATGGTTCTGATGTAGGATCAAAGTTAACTGAACTTTTTCAAATATTAAATACAAAAATAGAAGAAAGACAATCAACTTTAGACGAAGATTTAAAAATTTTTCCATATATTAATGGCGATCTATTTTCTGAAGAGATGAATATTCCTTCTTTAACATCTGACATGAGAGAAAAAATAATAAATTGTTGTTCGCTGGATTGGAGCAAAGTTTCTCCTGCACTCTTTGGTTCTTTATTTCAAACAGTTTTAGATATAGTTGAACAAAGAGATGAAGGCGCTCACTATACTAGTGAAAAAAATATATTAAAAACAATCAAACCATTGTTTCTGGATTATTTGTATGCAAAGCTTAAAAAACTAAAAGATGATAGGAGCACCCAGAAAATTTCGAGGTTAAAAGCTTTTCACAATGAAATTAGCAAGTTAAATTTTTTAGATCCCGCATGTGGTTGCGGAAATTTCCTTATAGTTGCTTATAGAGAGCTAAGAATTTTAGAAATTGAAATATTAAAAGAAATATATCCAAGTAATCAACTTCAATTGGATGTAAATATTCTATCTAAAGTAACAGTAGATCAGTTTTATGGAATTGAATTAAATCATTTTGCTGTAAGAATTGCTAAAATTGCTATGTGGCTAGTTGATCATCAAATGAATCAAGCTTTATCAGATTTATATGGAATTGCTTACACTAGAATTCCAATCCATGACTCAAAAAAAATTATAAGAGAAAATGCATTAAAGTTTGATTGGAAATTATTAATAAATCCTAACGAGTGTAATTATATATTGGGCAATCCTCCGTTTGTTGGGCCAAGGTTTATGACAGATGAGCAAAAAAATGATTTATTAGATTTATTTAAAGATGTTAAAGGAAATGGTGAATTAGATTTTGTTTCTTGCTGGTTTTTAAAAGCTGCAGATTTCATTGATGAATCAAATACGAGAGTTGCTTTTGTTTCAACAAATTCGATTACTCAAGGAGAACAAGTTGGAATATTATGGAATGAGCTAATAAATACTAAAAAAATTGATATTTTTTTCGCTCATAGAACTTTTAAGTGGACCATAGATGAAAGAAGAGTTTCAGGTATGCATATTGCAAACGTCTTAGTAGTGATTATTGGTTTTAACAAAAATGATAAAGTTAAGTTAAAAAAAATATACAACTATAAAAGTATTGTTGACGATCCTGAGGAGATTGTTGTAGAAAAAATAAATCCTTATTTAATACCTGCAGATAACATCTTTATACATAAATTGAATACACAGATTGATAATTATCCAGAGATGAAATTTGGGAGCATGCCCAATGATGATGGAAATTTTTTAATTGATGATGATGAATATCAAGAATTATCAAATGATCAAACTTCGGCAAAATTATTACAATTCGTTAAGCCATTTATAGGAGCGAAAGAGTTTATTTCAGGTAAAAAAAAATGGTGCGTTTGGTTAAAAGATGTACCAACCAGTGAATGGTCCTCTTCAAATTTAATTATTGAAAGAGTGCAAAATGTAAAATCTATTAGATCTAACAGTAAAAGAAGAGCTACGAGACTATTAGCAAATCAACCTTATTTATTTGGTGAAATTAGACAACCATCTTCAAATTTTATTTTAATCCCAAGAGTTTCAAGTAGTAGACGTGAATACATACCAATAGGTTTTTTTAATAAAGATAGTATAGCAGGTGATAGTTGCATTTTAATTCCAGATGGAACTTTAGAAATTTTTGGCATTCTTAATTCATCTGTTCATATGGTATGGGTTAAAAATATCTGTGGCAGACTTAAAGACGATTATAGGTATTCAATAGAAATTGTTTATAATAATTTTCCATTTGTTAAAATAGAAGAGATTGATAAAAGTAAGTTATCGGATTTGTCTAATTTAATATTAGAATTTAGGAAAAATTCAGATCAAACTTTAAAAACTTTATATGATCCACTTTTAATGCCCATTGAACTTCGTAGAATACATGAAAAGATAAATAAATTAGTTTATAAGATTTACGATTTACCATCTGATACGACAGATGCAGAAATAATGAGCAAATTATTAAAGCTACGAAAAGAGAGGTCTTTATTGTAAACGGCTGATATTTATTATAGAAATTTATAGTACGACTCGGACAACTCTCGGACATAGGGAGATAAAATAAAAAAAATTTACTTATTAAACTTGTTCAATTATAAATATTGGCATAAACATTCATGAAATTCATTAATGCCCTCGTGGTGAAGTTGGTAGACATAAAGGAATTAAAATCCTTTTTAAAACCAAAAGTCATTTTTAATATTTGTTGAATAAATTTAAGTTTCGTTCGAAATAATCTGATTTAAACGATCAATTTTCATATCAACGGTTATATCATTTGGCATCAGTCTTTTCATTTCTTCATAAACCCTAAATGCCTCTTCGTAGTTTTTATAATAAATTAAAATTCTACTTAAGCCATCAAGAGCTCCGAAATGTCTGGGTTCTAAATACAAAGTAGCCTCTATATCTCTCATAGAGCTTTCATAGTCACCCATCATAAAAAAAAATGTGGCTCTTTTATTATAAGCCTCTGCAAAGTCTGGTTCCTCTTGGATTATGAAATCTAAAGAAGCGATAGCATCTTTATAGTTTTTTGAACTGAAAAAATAAGGCATGTTGTCCATGATTGTCTGAGCTTCAGAATTTTCAATTATCAGCCATTCTTCCCAGATTTGAGATACTATGAGACTTTGTTCTTTGTAGCTCTTAACCTCATAAAGCTGACTAAATAAATCATCGAGTTTAGGACTGTTTTGATCTGCATAACTAACAGATAGGTTAAAAAGAAAAGTAAATATACCTATAAAAATTTTCATCTACTATGTAAAATTACGCATATAAATAGTATGCAGTTTAAAAAAATATTTTATACAACCGTATCTATATTTCTATTTAGCACCTTATCAATCGCGGAAACTATTGATAAAACTGAGTTTAGCGAAACACAAGCTATAATTGAAAGTCAACTAAAAGCATTTATTAACAAGGATGCAGAAGGGGCTTTTTTTCATGCCTCTCCTTATATCAAAATGAGGTTTAATAACCCTCAAGATTTTATGAGCATGGTTGAGAATTACTATGAGCCAGTTTATAACCCAAAAAATTATTATTTCATGGAGTCTAAATTTTTTGAAGGGTCAATTTATCACCAATTGCAAATAATCTCTCAAGACAATGTTTCTTATTTAGCAATGTACTCGCTAGTTAAAGATAATGGGGAATGGAAAATATCAGGGTGTTCTATTTACCCAATGAACCAACAATCAATTTAATTTTTTTAATTTAGAATAAATCAAATAACCCGAGATAATTACTAAAATGGCTCCTAATATTTCAATTATTGAAGGGTAATGATTAAAAACAACAATGCTTATAACTATCCCAAAAATTATCTGTGAGTAATGTGTGATACTGAAAAATGAGGCTTCAATCCTTCTAAGGGAATAGATTAAAATCATCATAGCAACACCATCAATCAAACCGGCACTTATCATTATTAAAAAATCGTTCATAGCAATATCTTTATAATGATTAATTGAAAATATTGTAAAAATTATACCAGCAGTCGCCATACTATAAAAAGTTAAAGCCATAGTTCTCTCGGACTTCCCATATACTCGAACAGTAAAATCTAAACACGCTAATGATATTACTCCTAAGACTAAAAAAATAACTCCTAAAGAATTAAATCCTGCATTTAAACTAAAACCTGAGACCATAAAAACTGCTATCATTGCAAGTATTAAAGAAATTATTTTTGACAGATAAATACTCTCTTTCAATATTACTATCCCCATTATTGAAAGGAGCACTGGAGCTGACAAAATTATTGGGTAAGCTATAGATAATGGTAGAAGAATTATTCCCTTAACTACAAAATAGTAAGTTAAAGTCATTAAAATTCCCCTGACAAGGTGGAGTCTATAATTTTTAGTTTTTATTTCTGCAAAACTCTTTCTATACAGCAAGTAAACTAAAACTGGAATTAAAGCAGAGAAGCTGGCTATTGAAAAAATAACTGTATCTTTATAAAGATCCCCAATTAGTTTTATGATTGTGTCTGCAATGGAAAATAATAAAAACGCAAAAGTACCTAAAATATATATTAAGTGTTTTTTACTCTCTAATTGAGACATGGAATTTACTTCTATATCTCATTACCAAGAGTAATACGAACAATTTAATAATCAGTGGAATAAAAAAATAAAATATCATTATATTGGGAATATTGGGGTGTAATGAGAAATTAATAGACTGTAAATAGCCATAACCAGTTAATGCGATGCCTGCAGCGATACCAATGGCTGCTTTCTTAATTATTGAGAAGAATGAAGTAAAGATCTGAGATAAACGATTGTCATTATTTTGATCAAGAATTTCTGCTAATTCAATTTGAGGTATAATAAGATCAATTCCAATCCCAATACCAGTGATTAATATGACAAACAAATATATTTGCCAAATGTTGCTATTTGTAAAAATAACAAAAAGGAAGCCAAATATAGTTAGGCTAGTACCAAACTGAAGAAGAAACATATTTGAAAATTTTCTTCCGTACAAATACCAGAAAGGTGTAGATATCAATGTAATTAAAAAATATAAAATTAATAAATATCCTGCATATTCAGTAAGCCCTAAATATTCTGAAACAAATATAATAAATAAATTTGCAGTAAAGTTATTAGCAAGTAAATTAAAAAATGTTATGTAAGAAAAAGATACAATCCTTTTGTTTTTTTCTATAAATGATTTAAGTTGTGCCCAAGAAATTTCGTTTGACTTATAATTTAGCTCATCATCATAAAATAAATAAAAAATTAATCCCCCTGTAATAGCTAAAATAATAAAAATTAATCCACTTATTTTTATTACGTTCGGGTTTAACAAATCAACACCCTGAAGTTTTGAAATGACGGTAGGAATAATTAGAGCTGATAATACTCCTAAAATTGCAAATATTTCTTTAATTGCAGCTAAACGGAATCTTTTTTTAAGAATTTTTTTTTGATCTATTACAATTGAATCATAAGGAATAATTGCAATTGAATAACTAACCAAAGCTAAATTATAAAAGAAAATGAAAGAATAAATGTTATCTGATTGAATAACATAAAGACCAAACAGGGAAAAAATAAATACTATTATACCAAGAAGGATTTGGTTTTTTTTTGAGCGACCTGAAATAATTCTTTTTTCTGATAGGTAGCCAATTAAAAAGTCTGAAATAACATCAAACAATCTAGATGTTAATATTACTAAACCAATAACACTTAAGGGGATGCCTATTGATAGATTGTAAAATGTTGGCAAAAAAATAAATAATAATAAAAAACTTCCAGCAAGATAAAATGATTGAAAACTATAGGATAAAATGGATTTAAGGTTCATTTCTAGATTTTTTGTGTTTGAACAACTTTGACTATATCAAAATATTAACTAGTGTTCAGTTAGCATTCATGCGGGGGCTGATTCGGTATTTCACTTTCCTCCTCTATATGTCGAGTCAGCCATTCCTTTATACTCTATATCTAGTATCTGCCTCTTAATTTTTTTCCCCCACATATACTCGCCAAGATTTCCACTTTTCGTTATTACTCTATGACATGGAACTAATAAACCCACAGGGTTCTTCCCAACCGCAGATGCAATAGCTCTCACAGCTTTTGGCTTTTCTATCTTTATGGCAAGATCAGAATAAGAAATTGTTTTACCATAGGGAATTTTTAAAATCTCCTTCCATACTTTTTTTTGTAATGGCGTTCCATTAATAAATTTTATTTTAAGATGTAATGGTTTTTGAATATTTCCTTTAAAAAACTCGGATATAAAAATATTAACTTTTCTAAAGATCAATCCTTTACTTGGATTGTAAAGTTTTATAATACTCTTTATTCTTATATCGTTATATTTAATTAAATAATGAATACCTCTTGGGCTATCTAGAACAAAAAACTTACTGATTGGTGTTTCGATAAAATCAAAACAATAACTCATTAATTAAACATTTTTTTTACTTTGTCGAAAAATCCCTCTGTCATTGTTGAATTTTTCTTGGTAAGTGTGTCATTAAATTTATTAAGAATTTTTTCTTGATCCGCTGATAAATTTACTGGGGTTTCAGCATGTACTCTGACAATCATATCCCCTCTATTTTTTGCTCTTAATATACTCATGCCCTTACCTTTTATTCTCAGTTTGTGTCCCGACTGCATTCCCTTGGGAATTGAGACGTTAACCATTTTTTTTTCTATTGTTGGAACTTCAATATTACCCCCCAAAGTGGCAGTAGTGAAAGGTATAGCAACATCACATATAATGTTATCTCGCTCCCTTTGAAAAAGTTTGTGGTTATTTACATTGATAAAAACATAAAGGTCACCGTATGTGCCCCCTCTTTCTCCGGCCTCTCCCTCTCCACTCATTCTAATTCTGTTACCAGTTTCAACCCCTGCAGGGATTTTGATTTGAAGTTTCTTATTTTGTTTTACTCTACCTGTATTACTACATTTTGAGCATCGGCCCTTCATTTCTTGGCCTGTTCCGCCACATCTTCCACAAGTTCTCTCCATAGAAAAAAAGCCACTTTGTGTTCTAACTTTTCCATATCCTTGACAAGTAGAGCAGCTTTTATAACTGTGTTGTTCGGGACAATTGATCATTTTAGGTATAGTCACGTCCAATGCTTTTCCAGCAAAAGCTTCCTCTAAGTCAATTGTAACATCGTAACGTAAGTCATCGCCTCTACTTTCGCGTTGCCCGCCTTCACCAAAGGCACCAAATATATCTTCAAAAATATCTGAAAATCCACCAAAGCCCTGCTGTCCAAACCCACCAGCTCCAC
This sequence comes from uncultured Alphaproteobacteria bacterium, assembly GCA_902583235.1. Classification (GTDB taxonomy): domain Bacteria; phylum Pseudomonadota; class Alphaproteobacteria; order HIMB59; family HIMB59; genus HIMB59. The sequence continues at coordinate 38,621 of CACHVL010000006.1, forward strand.
CGCCACCCTGTTCAAAAGCAGCATGACCAAATTGATCGTATGTTTGTCTTTTTTTGGGGTCTTTTAAAATTTCATAAGCTTGGCTTACATCTTTAAATTTTTGTTCAGCGGAAGCGTCACCCTGATTACGATCAGGATGATATTTCATTGCTAATTTACGGTAGGCACTTTTTATATCATTGTCACTAGCTTCACGGGATATACCTAGAGTGTCATAAAAATCCTCAGCCATAATAAATTAACGCAAGCTAAAATTTACTGTCCGCTTGCTTTTTTATCGTCGTCTACTTCTTCGTAATCAGCATCGATAACATCATCTTCATTTTTATTTTCATCAGATTTATTTTCTTGTTGTGGTTGTTCTGCACCAGGTGCTTCAGTTGATTGCTGATCTTTGTACATCGCTTCACCCATCTTCATGGATGATTGTGTAAGATCTTGTGTTTTTTGCTTTATCACTTCAGCATCATTTTTTTCAAGGGCCTCTTTTAAATCTTTCAAGTCAGCTTCAATCTTAGACTTATCTTCAGCACTTATTTTATCACCATGCTCTTTGATATTCTTTTCAACTTGGAAAACTAAACTGTCTGCTTGGTTTTTAACATCAACTTCTTCTCTTTTTTTCTTATCTGTTTCTGCGTTAGCCTCTGCATCTTTTACCATTTTGTCGATCTCTTCATCTGACAAACCTCCGGATGCTTGAATTTTAATCTGCTGTTCTTTTCCTGTGGATTTATCTTTTGCAGACACATTGACAATACCATTGGCATCGATGTCAAATGTTACTTCAATTTGAGGAGTTCCTCTTGGCGCTGGGGGTATGCCAACTAAATCAAATTGACCGAGAAGCTTATTATCAGCAGCCATTTCTCTTTCACCTTGGAAAACCCTTATAGTAACTGCATTTTGATTGTCTTCTGCAGTAGAAAAGACCTGACTTTTTTTTGTTGGAACAGTAGTATTTCTCTCGATTAACTTAGTAAATACTCCTCCTAATGTTTCAATACCAAGTGAAAGTGGTGTTACATCTAAAAGCAATACATCTTTTACATCACCTTGAAGAACGCCTGCTTGGATCGCAGCACCCATGGCTACAACCTCATCGGGGTTAACTCCCTTACTTGGGTCTTTCCCAAAAAAGTTCTTAACAATTTCAGTTACCTTAGGCATTCTTGTCATTCCACCAACTAAGATCACATCATTAATATCGCTTGCTGAGAGACCTGCATCGCTTAAAGCTTTTTTACAAGGTTCAATGGTGCTCTGAAGAAGGTCATCAACCAGCTCTTCAAGTTTAGCTCTTGTTAATTTTACATTTAAGTGTTTTGGCCCAGATTGATCTGCTGTAACAAAAGGCAAGTTAACATCTGTTTGTGTAGAACTTGAAAGTTCGATCTTTGCTTTTTCAGCTGCCTCTTTTAAACGTTGTAATGCTAATTTATCATTCTTTAAATCTATGCCTTGCTCTTTTTTAAATTCACTGGCTAAGAAATCAATTATTCTTAAATCAAAATCCTCTCCACCTAAGTGGGTGTCCCCATTAGTGGACTTAACCTCAAATACACCATCTCCTACTTCTAGAATTGATACATCAAAAGTACCACCACCTAAATCATAGACAACTACTGTACCTGATTGTTTTTTATCTAATCCATATGCCAGTGAAGCAGCAGTTGGTTCATTAATAATTCTTAAAACTTCTAGTCCAGCTATTTTACCAGCATCTTTTGTTGCTTGTCTTTGTGCATCATTAAAGTAAGCCGGAACTGTTATTACCGCTTGAGTAATTGTTTCCCCAGTATAAGACTCAGCTGTTTCTTTCATTTTTTGAAGAATGAAAGCAGAGATTTGGCTAGGACTATATTTTTCACCCTGTGCTTCGACCCATGCATCTCCGTTATTACCTTTGATAATCTTAAAAGGAGATAAGCCTAAATCCTTTTGAACAGTGTCGTCTTCAAAACTTCGACCTATAAATCTTTTTACTGCGTATAATGTATTTTCCGGATTGGTAACAGCTTGCCTTTTTGCTGATTGACCAATTAACTTTTCGCTTTCTGTGAAAGCTACTACAGAAGGTGTTGTTCTTGCACCTTCAGAATTCTCTATTACTTTTGGATTCTTACCATCCATAATTGCCACACAAGAGTTTGTGGTACCTAAATCAATTCCAATAACTTTAGCCATTTTATGTTCCTACTTTAAAAATAAATAATCTTATATTTATATGGGTTAATACTTGCTTAATTCAAGGCCATTAAAACTGTTGAAATATATTACTTTTCATATAGTTCTTCTTCTTCGGTGTCTTTTGCGCCTTGATTTTCTTGAGGTTTTTTTGAAACACCAACCATTGCTGGCCTTAACAATCTATCATGCAATGTGTATCCGGGTATCAGTTCTTGTACAATAGTACCAGGTTCACAATCATTTTTTTCGATCTCCATCATAGCTTGATGTAAATTGTGATCAAATTTCTCATTAAGACTCTCGATTTTCTTAATACCAATTTTTTCAAATGTACTCAATGTAGATTGAGCAATCAGATCTAAACCCTCCACGACAGACTTAATACTATCATTGGACTTAACATCATCTGAAATACTTGATTTTGCTCTTTCAATATTATCTCCGATATTAATTATTTCTTTTGCAAAATTAGCTATTCCATATTTGAGAGCATCTGACTGTTCTTTTTCTGCTCTTTTTCTAAAATTTTCTAGTTCAGCTACTGCTCTTAATCTTTGATCTTTTAAACCTTCAATTTCTTCATTAAGTTTTTGAATAATTTCTTCAGCTGTTTCAGATTTTTCTTCTACCTCAGACTCAGCTGCTTCTGTATTATCTAAAATTTCCTCTTCTGACTGAGTTTGATCTTTATGTTTTTTTTCTTCTTCCATTATAGTCCTTCTATTTTTTAGAAATTGTTTCAGACATGTAACTTACAATAGGAACAATGCGCTGATAATCAATTCTTTTCGGACCTATTACACCAATAGCACCAGTAAGTCCATTTTTAGTTTTATAATTTGATAAAATCATCGATAGGTTAGTATTTTTAAAAAAGTTTGTGTTGCTACCAATAAATATTTGTACTCCTTTTGACTTTTTCAAGGCCTTAATCATTTTATTAGCCATTTTACCTGTTTCTATGTCACTTAAAAGTTCATTGATGCTGTCAAGGTCTGTATCTATATTATTTTTTATTAAGTTTGGTAGACCTCTTACAAAGAATGTCTCTGAGTTTTGAGATCTTTCAATTTTTATACCACTAAGGAGTAGTTTTTTTGTGGTGTTGCTAATTTGATTTTTTGCAGATTTGATAAAAATTTTTATATTATTTTGTATTTCCACAGGACTCATAGCTTTTGGAAATTTATTAATAAAATTTCCAATGCTATTCAAATCCTCAATTTGAATATTTTCATTAATTTCTACTAATCTATTAGATGTGTAACCATCATCATGCTCAATAATGAATATTACTTTGTGATTGTCAATTTTGTGAAAATCAATTTTTCTAATTTTTGTCAATTTTTCATTATTAATTACAAGGCTAGCTTGTTTTGATAATCCATTCAAAGTATTAGTAATCAATTCCTGTTCACTTAAAAAATTATTTGATTTAGATGATTTCTCAATAATCTCTCTTTCGCTTTTACTAATTGCGCCTGGCTCTAAAAGAGCGTGTGTATAAAACTGCAAGCCCAAATCTGTTGGTATACTGCCCGCAGAAAAGTGTCCTTTTTGTATCAGTCCGTGAAAGTTTATTTCATTTAAAACATTTCTGATAGTGGCAGGTGAAAGTCTATAAGAAATTTTTGAGCTTAACGCTTTCGAGCCCATCGGCTCTCCAGTCTTTAAATAACTTTCTACAAGTGCCTTAAATATAGACTTTGACCTTGCTCCAATGTCAGTAATTTTTTTATTCATTAATCTTTATTAATCTTATAACTTAAAATAATAAAACATAAATGTCTGGATATTCAAGAAATGATAGGGAACTTTCTAAAATTAGAAATTTAGAAATAATCCCAGGCTTTCAACCTAATAATCAGTCATCATGTTTGGTAAAATTAGGTGACACCCATGTCTGTTGTTCTGCTATCATTGAAGATAGGGTTCCTGGCTTTTTAAGAAATTCTGGAAAAGGTTGGTTAACTGCAGAATATGGAATGTTACCCTCTTCTACATCTGAAAGAATGGATAGGGAAGCAGCAAAAGGGAAACAGTCTGGGAGGACACAAGAAATCCAAAGACTTATTGGTAGGAGTTTAAGATGTGCCGTTAATTTGGATATACTTGGTGAAAAAACTATAAAGATTGATTGTGATGTTATCAGTGCTGATGGTGGCACAAGGACTGCATCAATAATTGGTGGATATGTCAGTCTTGTTCGATCTATAAATGAATTTAAAGATAAATATAATCTATCAAAGGCTATTATTGTAAATCAAGTTGCAGCAATTTCAGTTGGTGTCGTTAAAGGAACACCATGCATAGATTTAAATTATATCGAAGACTCTGGAGCTGAAGTAGATTGTAATGTTGTAATGGCTAATGATGGGCAATTTATTGAGTTTCAGTCTACTGGTGAAGAGGCTAAATTTAGCAAACAGACTATTATGGATTTTATAGAACTTGTTGAAAGCTCAATGCCAGAGATTTTTAATATTCAAAACTTAGCAATTGAAAAATAATTTATTACTCGGCACTAGCAATGCTGGGAAATTACAAGAATTTATTTTTTATATCAAACACTTTAGCTTGTTTGAAAATTTTCAGATAAATGATCTTAACAAATTCAAAGATCTCGGTGAACCCATAGAAGATGGTAAAACCTTTAAGAAGAATGCTGAAATTAAATCAAGATATTTTTTAGAAAAGACTAATTCTTTTGTGTTGTGTGATGATAGTGGATTTATTGTAAATGACTTAAAGGACTATCCTGGCATAAATACAGCTAGAGAAGCAAGAAAAATGGGCAGCGAACAAAAGGTCATTGATTTTATTTTTAGTAAGTTTGAAAACTTAAATTATATTGCCTCATCATTTTATTGTTCTATTTGTGTATTAGGAAAGAGAAAGAAATATTGTGTATCTGGCAGTATTTCAGGTTTTATTATAAAAGAAAAAAGGGGAGTGAATGGTTTTGGATATGATCCTTACTTTATTCCAAAATATAGTAATAAAACTTTTGCAGAAATGGAAAAAAGTCAAAAGCTATTAAATTCACATAGATATAAAGCGTTTGAAAAATTAACTACTCAAATATTACAGGATAATTAATCATCAAATTATCTATAGACAATTTTCCAAAATCTTCATGATTGATAATGCTTGGTAAAAAATTATTTTCTAAAATCTGGTTGGCAATAGACAATGATATTTTTACTGAAGTTTTGAAGAAGAATTCTCGATGGGGTTCAACCATATTGACAATATTAATATTTTTTAAGAAAGTCCTCTTTATAGGCTTATAATAATTTTCTAAATTTTTCCTCTGTTCTAAGAAGTTATCAATTAGATAAACTCTCTCTAGAGGATAGGTCCCATCCTCGGTTGCTAAATAGCCTACTAAATCCTTATAACTAAAACTATCATCAATTATGATTATATTGTCGTAGGTGTTAAGATCTCCCATTAATTTTACTGATAGCTCTAAATCTACTGCACTATCTCCAAAAGGAGTCGATTTAATATATTTCAAAGGATAAGTTTGTTCAAAATATTTAAATAATTTTAATCCATATTCATTTTGCTTATATAAAACGCCCAAAGAATTTGATGACTTTACATAATCACCAAGTATTTCGATATGATGATAGGGGCTACTAAATACAAAAATAATTTCATTATCTGCATACTTATTCATAACCGAATAATCATTAGATAGGGAAATTATGAAGGTATTGTCACCAAGTTTATTTGGTAAATGAAATAAATCTTTGGAATTAGTCGGGCCTATTATGAGAGTATTGTTGAGTTGGTCTTGTATTTCTTCTATTGAATAAATAAAATCAACTTTTTTAATATTAGAGAAATTTTCAATTTCCTTTAAAAAAACCTCATAAAATAAAGACGTTAAAATTTTGTCCTCTGATAAAAAAACGATTATTTTTTCAATATCATTAAAATTAATCAATTTATCCTCAGGTTTTGTTGGTTTTTTTATAGACTCTACCTTCTTTGTTTCCTCTACTTTTTCATCAGTAATTTCTATCTCTTCAATTTTTTCTGGCACTTTTTCTATAGGCTGTTTTTTTTCGATTGTAGTTGGGGCACAACTAAAAAATGATATTAATGTAAATAGTATAATTGTATTTTTGAAAAAATTCATATGAACTCAGGCTTTTATTTAGTTTCTACTCCCATAGGGAATTTAGATGATATCACAATAAGAGCTATAAATATTTTAAAAAATTCTGATTTAATTCTATGTGAAAATACTAAGAATAGTAAAAAACTTTTAAAAAGATATGAAGTCAAAACATCTTTATCAAAATATACTGATCATGACTTTCATAAAAAAAAAGATTACATACTAAAATTTTTGAATTCTAACAAAATTATATCATTAATATCTGACTCTGGATCTCCATTGATCTCTGATCCAGGCAGTCAGTTGATTAATTTTTTATTTAAAAATCAAATCAAAATATATTCAATACCTGGTGCTAGTGCTCTAATATCAGGTATTCAACTAAGTGGTTTTTTAAATAAGAAAAAGTTTGCTTTTATTGGCTTCCTTCCCAAAAAAAAAGAGCAGAAAAATAAAATTCTAATAGAAAATATTATTAATAATTTAATAATTTATTCTACGAAACAACAATTAAAAAAAGATGTTAATTCAATTGCCTCTATTTCTAAATCGTTTGAAATTATAATACTTAAAGAATTAACGAAAATGTATGAAGAAAGAATATTTATCAACAATGAAAATTATGATGGTTTCAATTATTCTGAAATCAAAGGAGAGCTAGTTTTAGCTGTAAGTATTGAAAAAGAGACTGATAAGATCAGCAGCAAGGATAAAAAAGAAATAATGGCAATAATTGATGAAGTAGGTGTAAAAAAGGCTTATCAAGTCGTTAAAAGTATGTATAGAATATCGAGAAATGATTTTTATAAATTATCATTAAGTTTAAAAAATGTTTAAAAATTTTGTAATAATACTCTCGATCATGCTAATTGGCTGCGGGCCATCTCTAATTACTACTGGCGCAAAAACTGTTATTAAAGAAAACGAAGATGAAAAAACATTTGGTGAAAGCTGGGACGATGCCACTATAAAACTTGGAATTAAAGAAAAATTTTTTTCATACGATGCGACTCTTTTCACAAGAATAGATGTGGAAGTTGAGCTAGGTAAAGTCTTACTAACAGGTGTTGTTCCTTATGGTGATATGAGGCTGGAAGCCGTAAGACTTGCATGGCAGCAAGAAGGTGTTAACGAGGTATTAAATGAGATATCGATTGATACTGGATATGGTCTAGATGACATAGCTAAAGATAAATTTATTAGCACACAATTATTTACAAAAATATTGACAGATAACAATATTAAAAATTTTAAATATGATTTTGAAGTACAAAAACAAATAATTTATTTATTCGGTGTTTCTAGTGATCAAAAGGAAATAGATTTAGTTATTGATCATGCCAAAAATATAAAGGGCGTATTAGATATAATAAATTATATTCAATCTAGATAATTAAGCATCAGATAAAATATGAAGGTGAAAGTGGAATACCTCTTGACCCCCGTCTTTACCTTTATGACTTTTCACTTGAAAGCCTTTATCTCTTAAACTCAAAGCATTAATTATCTCATTAACAGATTTCCAAAAATTAGATTGATAAAGACTATCAGCTCTCTCAAGAAAGTCAGATATATCTAAGAAAGGTTGCTTAGGAATAATTAAAATATGAGTTTTTGCTTTAGGGTTAATGTCTTTAAAAGAAAGTACGTAGTCATCCTCAAAAACTTTATCACAAGAAATATCTCCATTTAATATTTTTGCAAAAATATTTTCCTTATCGTAACTCATAGTCTCACAGGTACCCCTTTGTTACTAAGGTATTTTTTAACAGTCTTAATTTTATATCTTCCAGAGTGAAATACACTCGCAGCTAACAATCCTGTGGACTTTGTTAAATAACCTAAATAAAAATGTTCTAAGCTTCCAACACCACCACTTGCAATTACAGGAATACTAACATTATTAGTCACTTTTTTTAACATACTATTATCAAATCCATTTTGAACACCATCTGTATCCATTGAGGTCATTAATATTTCTCCTGCGCCTAAGGATTGAACTTGTTTTGCCCAATTAATAAGTTCTTTTTTTGTAATTTCTCTTCCACCTTTAACCACGACTTTCATTTTATCTTTGTATCTTTTGCCATCAATTGCAACAACGATACATTGAGAACCATGCTTAAGTGAGGCTTGTCGAATTAATTTAGGATTTTTTACAGCAGCTGAATTAATTGATACTTTATCTGCCCCTGCATTGAGTAAATCTGTTATGTCATCCAAAACTGAAACACCACCACCAACGGTCAAAGGAATATTAATTACTTTAGCAATTGCCTCAACAGTTTTGATAAATGTTTTTCTATTTTGATAAGACGCATTTATATCTAGCATACATAACTCATCAGCTCCGGATAAAGAATAATACCTAGCCATTTCTACTGCATTACCCATGACTTTAATATTTTTGAAATTAACACCCTTAACTACTTTATTTTTTATAACATCGAGACATGGGATTATTCTAGTTTTAAGCATTAAATTGAGCCAAACTTTCTATGGTAATTTTATTTTCATATATTGCCTTGCCCACAACGACGTTATTAAAACCATTTATTTTACTGAGCTCGAGATCGTTAAAATCTTTTACTCCGCCGCCAATGGTAATGTGTTTGTTGGTTAATTGTTTAATAGAACTAAAGGTTTTTATATTTAAGCCAGATAACATTCCATCGTTAGCAACATCGGTGACAAAATAAGAATGAATAGGTCGATCATTATACTTATTTACAATGTACTCAAGCGATAGATTGTTCGTTTTTTGCCATCCATGAGATACTATTTGATTGTCTTTTATATCCAATGCGATAGATAGTTTTTTTATTAAACTATCTTTAAAATCTAAGACAACATCAATGTTTTTAATTGCAAAGGTACCGATTACTATTGTATCAAAACCTTGATTAATTTTATCATTGATAGCATCTTTGCTTCTTATACCTCCAGCTACTTCGATTTTAATATCAATTTTTTTTCTTATTAGATCTAGTGCCTGATTGTTATTGCCTTTACCTAAAGTAGCATCCAAATCAACAACATGTATTGTGTTAAAACCAGCATCTTGAAAAATTTTAGCCATTTCAACGGGTGAATTTTCATAAATAGTTTTATCACTCAAAATACCTTTGGTTAGGCGAACACATTTACCTTCTATGATATCAATTGCGGGAAAAATATTCATGACTTCAAAATATAATTTTTAATCAAATCAAGTCCATATTTATGGCTTTTTTCAGGGTGAAATTGAACACCATAAATATTTCCTTTTTTAACTATGGAAGGAAATTTTTTACCGTAATGAGTATTTGCTATAACATTTGATTTTTTAATATTTTGAAAAATGTAACTATGAACAAAATAGAAGTCCTTATTATCAAGATTATTTGTAATTATTGGGTCTTGTTTATTCAAAAGTATAGAGTTCCAACCCATATGTGGGATGATTAACTTCTTACTTTTAAATTTTTTAATCTCACCAGCTATAATTCCTAAACCTCTTGTAGTCTTCTCCTCATGGCCCAGATCAGATAAAATTTGCATACCAACACAAATGCCTAAGTATGAGCAGTTATTTTCTAAATATGTTTTTAATGGGTTATAAATTTTTAATTTTTTTAAGTTTGAAATAAGAGTAGCATAGGCGCCTTGACCAGGTAAAATGATTTTATTAAATAAAGAGCAGTCAAATTCACCTCTAATTATTTTTAACTGGTAAGGTCTTCCTTTTATTATTTCTTTGATCGCTTTATTTATTGATCCGATATTTCCAGATTGCCCGTCAATAAGCCCAATGACTTTTTTTTTCAAAGTTTACCTTTTGAACTCGGAATATCTTTTTTTTTCGGGTCGATTGATATCGCTTTTTTTAGAGATATCGCAAAAGATTTGAAGCAACTTTCAATAATATGGTGATTGTTTTCTCCATATAATGTTTCTATGTGACAATTCATTCTTGATTCAGTCACTATAGATTTAAAAAATTCTGAAAAAAGTTCTTGATCCATTTCACCAACTTTTTCTAATGATGTTTTAACACTCCAAATAAAATACGGACGATTACATAAATCTATAACTGATCTAGTTAATGTTTCATCGAAAGATACATAAGAATGTGCAAATCTTGTTATCCCTTTTTTATCACCAAGTGCTTTTTTTATACTTTCACCTAGGGCAATTCCTACATCTTCTACAGTGTGGTGCATGTCCACTTTTAAATCACCATCACATCTTAATTCTAAGTCTATTAAGCTGTGTGTGCTTATTTGCTGTAACATGTGGTCAAAAAAAGGAATACCTGTATCAATTTTATTTTTTCCAGAACCATCAAGATTAATTTTAATTGATATCTTTGTTTCTTTTGTATCTCTATTAAATGTAAATTCGCGCATTTGTAATCAGGTATTTAGTACCTATATTTATAGGAATAATGGATAAAAATAAAACAATAATACGATCTACCACTGTTGTTTGTGTTCGTGACAAAGAAAGTGTTGTTATAGCTTCAGATGGACAAGTAACACTGGGAACATCAGTTATTAAATCAAATGCTAATAAAATTAGAACATTTCATAAAGACCAGATTATAGTTGGATTTGCTGGATCGACCGCCGACGCTTTAACTCTTTTTGATAGACTAGAAAAAAAATGTGAGGAATTTTCTTATAATTTAAAAAGAGCTTGTGTCGAATTAGCCAAGGATTGGAGAACAGACAGGTATCTCAGAAGGTTAGAGTCAATGATTATTGCTGCTGATAAAAGTGAAACATTTCTGATTAGTGGAACAGGTGATGTGCTAGAACCACAAGAAGGAATTGTAGCTATTGGTTCTGGGGGAAACTTTGCATTGAGTGCTGCAAGAGCTTTAAAAAGAAAGTCTGATTTATCTGCCAAAGAAATTGCATCAGAGTCCCTTAAAGTTGCAGCCGAACTTTGTATTTATACAAACGATACTTTAAACATTGCCGAGATTAAAATTTAATGGATAACCAATCCCTTACGCCGAAAGTTATAAAGGAAGAACTTGATCGATATGTAATTGGTCAGGATGATGCAAAAAAGGCAGTTGCTATTGCGCTTAGAAATCGTTGGAGAAGATTGAATGTTAAAGATGAAACATTGAGAGATGATATCATACCAAAAAATATTTTAATGATTGGGCCAACTGGATGTGGTAAAACAGAAATAGCAAGAAAACTGGCAAAACTTACACAGTCCCCATTTATAAAAGTAGAAGCAACAAAATTTACAGAAATTGGCTATGTTGGAAGAGATGTGGAGCAAATTATTAGAGATTTAATTGAAGTTGCAATTAATTTAGAAAAGAAAAAAATTAGAGATCGTTTTATAGATGAGGCTAAATTAAATGCAGAAGAAATAGTTTTGAAAGCTTTGCTTGGAGACAATCCGAGTGAAGAAACGAAAGAAAAATTCCGGTTAATGCTAAGAGATAATCAACTAAATGATAAAGATATTGAAATAGCATTAGACCAAAAATCAAATCCTTTTCAATCTCTAGATATCCCAGGCATGCCAGGAGCCCAAATGGGAATGATTAACATGAATGATATCTTTGGCAAAGGTATGAAAAATAAGAAAAAGACAAAACTTAAAATAGGTGAGGCCTATGAGCCATTGATCCAAGAAGAGATTGAAAAAATCGCTGAAAAACAAAACGTTGTACAAAATGCTATTAAGAGCGTTCAAGAAAGTGGGATAGTTTTTATTGATGAAATAGACAAAATTGCACCCAATAGTGAAAGACGAGGTGGCGACGTCTCTAGAGAAGGAGTGCAGAGAGATTTATTACCTCTTATTGAAGGCACAGTTGTCAGCACGAAATATGGCACAATAGAGACAAATCATATTTTATTCATAGCGTCAGGTGCTTTTCATCAATCCAAACCAAGTGATTTACTCCCTGAACTTCAAGGTAGATTACCTGTAAGGGTAAGATTAAATGCTCTCAAAAAAGATGATTTTATAAGAATTTTAAAGGAAACTGATAATAGTTTAACAAAACAATATAAATCTTTGTTTGCAACAGAAAATATAGAATTGCAGTTTGAAGACGAAGCTTTAGAAGAGATAGCATCTCTAACTGAACAAATAAATTCTGAAGTTGAAAACATTGGTGCAAGGCGCTTGCAGACAATGTTTGAAAAAATACTTGAAAGAATTAGCTTTGATGCAAACCTAAGTGATCAAAAAACGGAAGTTGTTAATAAAGCATGGGTTACAGATGCTGTAAAGTCAGAGATAAAACCAACCGATGAAAAGAAATTTATTCTTTAAATTTTAGCTTAACATAAAAGGCACCCAGCCCGCCATGTTGTATTTTACAAGGTGAATAAGACTTTACCATAAATTGAAACTTTTCTGTATCTAACCAAAATGGAAATTGCTTTCTTATCTTTCCCGTAAAAAATTCTCCGCCTTCAGCTTTATTACCAAGCCCAGTTACAATTATGTGAAACAGATTTTTTTTTAAATAATTAGTTTTGAAATATTGAATTAGTTTTTGATGAGCAAGGTCAACCGTTAGCCCATGTAAGTCTATCTTACTAAATTGGTTATTCTTAAATTGTTTATAAAGGTTGCTGTCCAATAAGACTGCTTTAGTTAGATTTTTTTTAGGTATTAATTTCTGATTTTCTAATTTATCAACTTTATTAGTGTTTACTATTGCCCCCCCTATAGAAATGCTAATTTTCTCATTGGGCTGGTCTTCTAGTTGTTTTTTATTTTTTTTATTAGATAAATTAAATTTTATTTTATGAGACAAGTTTAATAGAAAAAAGTTTCCAGTTAGGATCAGAGGATTTTTTATCTTTCTCGAAACCCCACTCTTCTACAACATTTAAGATTTCGTTATTTGCAACGTTGTAATGTTCAGTTTCAAATTTAACAGACTTAATTAATCTTAAATCATCGGATTTATCATCTAAAATACTAGTAGATTTAACTTCTGAAAATTTTATTTCTTTGGGGGCTTTCGCCTGTTCCATAGCCTGCATAGCCTCTGGTGTAAGAAGATCTTTTACTTTTTCAATATTATTACTTTGGTAAGCCTGAACAATCATCTCATAGGCTTTACTAGCGCCATCTAAAAATTCATTATTTTCATTTTTAGGAACTATTTTTGGTTTAAATTTAGATTGAGGGTTTTTTTTAGTTCTAATATTTACAATTTTTCCATCAGAAGATCCGAGAATACTTCTTAAGCGATATACTAAAAAAATGGCGATAGCCCCAAAAAGTACGATATCTATAAATTCACTACTCATAATTTTTTAACATTTTAGCCCAATTAGAATTAGGTATTTTACTTTTTATAAACTCTTTATGGGCATCTGTCTCTTCTTTTGTTAGTACGACGGATGAGTAATTCGGCTCACTAGCTAAAGTAATTTTTTCAGATTTCTTCTCACTTAACTCTAGTCCTATTTGATTAATGCCCTGTAATTCCAAATATACATCAGTTAAAAGCTTTGCGTCTTTTAGAGCGCCATGTTGGTCTCTGTTAATAAGAGTGTTTATCTTTAATTTCTTTATAAGCGCGTCTAATGATACTTGTTGCCCAGGAAATCTTTGCCTTGCTATCTTAATTGTGTCTATAACTCTCTCTTTTGCAATTTTAGGTTTAGATAGTTTTTCTAGTTCAAAGTTCAGAAAACCAACGTCAAAAGACGCGTTGTGAGCAATAATAGAACTATCTTCAACAAATGCGAGAAAATCATCAGCAATTTCGTCAAAAAGTGGTTTATCAATTAGATGCTCATTAGTGATACCATGTATTCTAATATTATCTTCTGTAAGAGTTTTAGAGGGATTTATGTATTGATGATAACTAGCGCCAACTTCCTTGCTATTTAGTTCAATACAGCCAATTTCAATAACACGGTGCCCTTCTTTATGTTCCAGGCCTGTAGTCTCAATATCAAGTATGATTTCTCTCATAGTTCATTTAGTAATTTAATAATATTTAATCGTAAGTTCAAGATTGAACCGTTGTTATCTAATGTAAAAGTTGCTTTATTTTTTTTTATATTTTCGTTGATTTGCTTGCCATTCATTAATGTAAAATAGTTTTTACTTACGCCTCTATTTAAAACTCTTTGCCTTCTTTTGTTTATATCTGCTTTAATGAAGACTGTAACATTGTAGTCATGAGATAAGTTTTCCTCATAAAGTAATGGTACCTCATAAAATATAGGTTGATATGTTTTATGTTTTTGAGATAAAATTTTTTTTTTTGAGTACAAAAATGGATATATTATTTTCTTAAGTTGCTTATTAAATACTTCATTATGTATATTATTTATAATTTCTTGTTTATAGTTTTTCTCATTAAGATCTAGTTTTTGTAATATAATACCCCTCGTTTTAAAATCTTTGTAAAGGTTCGATATTATTACATCAGAAGAAATATAATAGAAGCCAAGCTTAGAGATAAATTTTATAAATTCACTTTTACCTGAACCTATATTACCTGTAACTGCAACTTTAATCATATCTTACTAATTAATGATCGATAAATCTTATCATCGATTTCAATATCTTTTTTTGACCAAATTTTAAAAGATGGTTTTGCTTGTTCTACAAGCATTATTAATCCCCCTATTGATTTTATGTTATGTTTCTCAGCCTCTTTTAATAGATCAGTTTCAAGTGGGTTGTAGACTATATCGATGACTCCCTTTGTTTTTTTGACAAGGCGTAATATATTTCTATTAATTTTATTACCATTACTCATCCCTGCATTAGAAGCATTTATTATTAAGTCATATTTATTTTTTAATAACGTGGGCTTATTCGTAAAATTTTTAAACTTAAAATTTTTTGAAAGACCATCTCTCCTTCTAAAAGATTTTGCAAAAATATCAATGTTTTCAATGTATTTTTTATTGAGAAAGTATAGGATCGCCCTAGATGCTCCGCCCGCACCTATTAGTAAAACAGTCTTGGTCTTTTTGATATTAAGTAAGTTGAAAATTTTTCCAAAACCAATAACATCCGTGTTATCGCCGTAAATCAAGTTCTCTTTTTTATAAATTAAATTAACCGATCCAATTTTTTTTGCTCTCAGTGAAACTTTATCACAAAAATCAATAAATTTTTCTTTATAAGGTATTGTGATATTAAAGCCGATAAAATTTTTATCTCCTTTATAACTATAAAAAAATTTTTCTATTTTTTCTTCATCTATTTCATATTTTTTATACAAAAAATTACATTTATATTTTTTAGACCAATAATTGTGTATCATTGGTGATAATGAGTGATTTAACTTTTCTGCAACAATGCCTATCTTCTTTTTAATCATTTAAATACTTCTTAATATTTTGAGAAAATTAATAATATCAATACCGATCACATTAAAATAACTTTTCTCAATATCTTTAAAGAATGTTTTTCCTTTTCCTTCTAAATTATAACAGCCAACTGCGGATGAAATTTGATTGAAATTTCTTTCAACATATTTATTTACATCTATAAGTTTATTTTTTTTAAAAACTATTTTAGTTTTGGTTAAGGAGCTTCTAATTAAAGTGTTATTAATCATAAAAACCATTCCTGTATAAAGATTATGAGATGTATTATTAAAAGACTTAAGTGTATTTTTACAACACCTCTTTGTGTGGCATTTATAAATAGTTTTTCTCATGTGTAGAATAGTAGTGTCAAATGTAATAATTATTTTGTTTTTATTTTTTTTAGTAAGGTGTATGGCTTTCGCTTTTGCTATCTTTAAGGCATCATATTTATCATTTTTTAAATTTTTAACATCTTTTTCATTTATATTGGCTGACCGATACTTAAATTTCAAATTCATCATTTTAAATAATTTTCTTCTTGATTGACTTTTTGTGCCAATAATAACCTGTTTAGTTAACTGTGGATTAATAAAGTTATTCATAAATTTAGAGAGTTTTAAACAGCAAAAAAACCATTAGTTTATCAATATTAAGTTATCTACATTTGTTATTAAACAATAAAAATTCAGTAAAATAAGGGTTTTTTTTTATAGTAAGGTGTTAATCCCCATCATTCGACATACAACAACAAGTCCTCATATAAATATATATATTTTCTTTTTATTTTTTGTTATAAACCTTATTCAATATATCTAATTATCTAGGTAAATCCCAATATGCATTTAAACGAATTAAAAGACAAAAAACCTCAAGAACTTCTCGATTATGCTGAATCATTAGGTATTGAAAATGCCTCCGGCTTAAAAAAACAAGACATATATTTTTCTGTTCTTAAAAAATTTGCTGAAAAAAATGAAGAAATAATTGGAGAAGGAGTTTTAGAAACAATGCAAGATGGTTTTGGATTTCTTCGCTCTGCAGATTCTAACTATTTACCTGGGCCAGATGATATATATGTAAGCCCTAATCAAATTAAAAGATATGGATTAAGAAAAGGAGATACTCTAGAAGGTCCTATTCGCCCTCCAAAAGATGGTGAGAGATACTTTGCTTTAGTTGAAACCAATAAAGTTAATTTTATAGAAATCGCTAAAAATAATAAATTTAAAACAAATTTTGATAATCTAACCCCATTATATCCTGAGAAAAAGTTTAATTTAGAAACAGAAAAACCTGATACAGATCTCTCCTCAAGAATTATTGATATTATTGCTCCTGTTGGAGCAGGTCAAAGATCTTTAATTGTCGCTCCACCAAGATCTGGTAAGACTGTAATTTTACAAAAAATTGCAAAATCAATTGCAGAAAATTTCCCTAAAGTTTATTTAATGGTTCTTTTAATAGATGAAAGACCTGAAGAAGTTACTGACATGCAAAGATCTGTTAATGGAGAGGTTATAAGTTCAACATTTGATGAACCAGCAGCAAGACACGTACAAGTAGCTGAAATGGTTATAGAAAAGGCGAAAAGATTAGCTGAAAATAAATATGATGTGGTTATTCTTCTAGACTCAATTACAAGGTTAGGTAGAGCCTACAACACTGTTGTACCTTCAAGTGGAAAAGTTTTAACAGGTGGCGTCGATGCAAATGCTTTGCAGCGACCTAAAAGATTTTTTGGTGCAGCTAGAAACATTGAGGAGGGCGGTTCTTTAACTATTGTAGCGACTGCTTTGATTGAAACTGGTAGCAGAATGGACGAAGTAATTTTTGAAGAATTTAAAGGTACTGGTAATTCAGAAATTGTCCTTGATAGAAAACTTTCTGATAAAAGAACCTATCCTGCAATCGATGTTCAAAAATCGGGAACTAGAAAAGAAGATTTACTATTAGACGCTGGAGACCTTCAAAAAGTTTTTATTTTAAGGAAAATTTTGTCATCCATGGGTACGGTAGATGCCATGGAATTCTTACTAGACAAGATGAAAGACTGCAAAACTAACGAAGAGTTTTTCAGTAGCATGAACCAGTAAATAAAGTTAAAACCATTTAATATTTTTTCTTTCACAAAGTTCTTTTAATTTTACAGGGTAATCAGTTATGATGCCGTCTACACCATAGTCAATCATTCTCATCATGTCATAGTCTTCATTGACAGTCCAAACATTAACAGGAAGTCCCTCATCATGTGAAATTCTGACATCTTCTCTTTTAATATCTGTGTGTTTAGGGTGCCAAGCATTACCACCTAGTTTTTTTACAAGCTTTGGTAAGCCCAAGTTATCTTTATCATATAATGGCATCAAATCTAACCAAGGAGACTTATCATAAATTTTACCTCTTTTCTTAGATGTTAAATAAGCTCTTGGAATTTTTGGATCTAAAGTTTTTATTTCTCTTAAAATCCTCCAATCAAAAGATGAATAAATCACATTATCCCTTAATTTAAATTTATTAACCTCATCAATTATCAATTTTGTCATTATATCAGGATGCGGTGTTAAGTTATTTTCAATAGGAGTTGATTTGATCTCTAAATTAATCAGTAAGCCATCTAAAATATTTCTTGATGTCAACTCAAGAAGATCAGACAACTTAGGTATTTTTTGTGCGGGTAAGTTTTTTTGCTTGTCAAATTTCCTTCCATATTTTGATTTTTTATTAATGGATCCAATAGTAAATTTGGATAATTGTTCATAAGTTAAATCATATATTTTGATGTCATCATTTGTTATCCAATTTCCCTCACTGTCTTTTGTGAGAGCTGGGTTTAGTCTAAAGTCATGATTAATAATTGGAACAAGGTCTTTAGATATCACAATGTCAGTTTCATAAGCACTAATATCATTTTCAAATAAATACTTAAAACTTTTTAATGTATTTTCAGGGAGATCTCCCCTTGCCCCTCTATGTCCATAAATCTTAATGTGTTCAGGTTTAGATAAAATCAATTTTAGCCCTTTTTATTTAGATAACTTTTTTTATGACAAATTAAATTAGTTATTTAAAAATAGATATATCCAATTTATCTAATTTTATTTCACATAATTCAAAGCTTTCATCACTATGATAAATACCTGGAAATGCAATACATTGTATGCCAGCATTAATAGCAGATTTCGCACTTTCTTCAGAGTCTTCGATTGCTATACAATCTTTTTTATTTAAATTCATAATCTCTAAAGCTTTAAAATAAATATCTGGATTTGGTTTAGGCTTAGATACTAAATTTTTATTCCCTATGAAGCTAAATTCTTCTCTACTTATTTGACCATCTAGTGCTTTAAATACTGTAGTAATATTTTTCTTTGAGGTAGATGATACTAGTCCAATTTCAATATTATTTTTCTTTGCATATTTAAAAATTTTTAAAACACCTTTTCTGGCACTAATACTATTTGAGATAATAGTTTTATTAAAAATATCTGTTTTACTTTTCCATATCTTTTTTGCGTTGACGCTTTCATCATTTTGTCTTGCAAAATCTTCAATTCTTCTTATCCCCCCAGATTTTTTTAGCAATTTACTATAAGTCTTTCTACTCCAATACCAGTTTAACCCTTCCCTTTTAAACGCATGATTAAAAGATTTTCGTTGAATGTCAGACGTTTCTATTAATGTCCCTATAGACCCAAATAAGAGTGCTTTCATAGCTAGACTAGCATAATTATAAATTTATAATGTCAAAGCTTTGTTTAACACAGGAACAATTTATTCAAATTTTACACCATTGGTTAAATCGCCTGTTATAGGTTATAGAATATCGGGAGAGGATGTTTTACTAATTTTAAAAAAACTCACTAAAAGAAATTTCTCTAAAGATCATTCAATAATGAAATTAGTGGAACTTCATAATATAGATGGAACAATTTTAGATAAATGTAATGTTGTATACTTTAAATCACCTAACTCATTTACAGGAGAGGATGTTTGCGAAATATTTATTCATGGTTCGCCCCTTATAGCCAGTCAGCTTGAGCAATTATTTAAAGACTTTAATATACCTGGATTAAGATTGGCTCAAAAAGGGGAGTTTTCTTTCCGCTCTGTTTTAAATAACAAATATTCGCTTAAACAAGCCAAAGCAATTAATTTAATTATAAATAATGAGTCTTTTTCTTCATTAGAATATAATAAAAAAATCCTATTTGAAGGTGACTCAGTAAGTGGTCTTGCTCCTCTTAGAGAAGATATTGTAAATTTGTTCTCTGAGATAACTGCATCTATCGATTTTGTTGATGATGAAGAGTTTAATTTTAAAAAAATAATGAAAAAAACAAGGGATTTTTTTAATAATTGTAATAAATTATTACATAAAAATAGAACAAAAATAGAACAAAAAAATATTTGCAGAGTTATGTTGATCGGACTAGTCAATGTTGGGAAATCAACTCTATTTAATAAAATTATCGATAAAGACAGAGCTATTGTTACTGAAATTAAGGGCACTACCAGAGATATTCTGTCAAACCAAATAATAGTTGATGGTAAAAAGTTTGAAATATTCGATACAGCTGGTCAAAGATCTAAGCAAGGAAGAATAGAAAAATTTGGTTATAAAAAAGCACAAAAATTGTCCAAAGAAATTGATCATTTTTTCATTTTAAAGGATAAAAAGACCAAAAATAGGGATTTAAATCAATTATTTAAAGACTTTGATATTAACAAGAACTTTACCCTAATAGAGACTAAATCAGATCAATTTAGCTATAATTCTAAAAATATCAAAATTAATCATAATCTAAATAGAGAAGAGCTGTTCAAAAGAATTAAGCTTTCTCGTATTTACAAAAAATATATAGCTCATAAAAATCATAAACTGGAATTTAACTCCAATGAGATAGATTTTTTAAAAAAAATATTAGAATACGAGAGAGATATTATTAATGAAAAAGATATATTAATTATTGCTCAATTAATGAGAAATATATTAGATGATTTTTCATACGAATTTGGTTATATTAATAATGAAGATGTTTATGATAGAGTCTTCAGCAATTTTTGCATAGGAAAGTAGATTGTTTCACGTGGAACATTATGATGTAATAGTAATTGGAGCTGGACATGCTGGCATAGAGGCAGCCAACATATGTGAAAAATATGGTTTAAAAACAGCTTTAATAACGAAAAATCACTCAGATTTGGGCAAACTATCATGTAATCCTAGTATTGGTGGGGTCGGGAAAACTCATATAGCCAGTGAAATTGATATTCTAGGTGGGGTTATTTGTAAAATAGGAGATAAATCAGCAATTCATTATAGAGTATTAAATTTATCTAAAGGACCTGCTGTATGGGGCGTCAGAGCACAGATCGATAGAGATCTCTATGCTAAGAACATGCAAAAATACATCAAATCTTCTAAAATTGAACTTATTGAAGATGAAGCAATAAATATTTTACAAAAAAACAATAAGATTATTGGGGTTGATTGCATTAACACAGGTAAAATCAAATCAAAAGTTGTTATTCTTACAACCGGAACCTTTCTAAATGGTAAGATTTATTTTGGAAATGAGGTAAAAGAGGCAGGAAGAGTAGGAAATAGCTCTTCTAAAGAGCTTGCAAAGTTTATCAATAAAAATTTTAAGACAATGAGACTTAAAACTGGCACTCCTCCTAGAATTTATACTCAATCTATCGATTATGATATTCTTGATCCCCAGCCATCTGAAAATAATGGTATTTTTTTATCTTATTTTACAAAACAAAATACGAACAAAAATGTTAATTGTTATATCACTAAGACTAATAATAAAACACATAAAATAATCAGAGATAATCTTGATAAATCTGCAATGTATTCTGGTATTATCAAGTCTCAAGGAGTTCGCTATTGTCCATCAATAGAAGATAAAGTAACAAAATTTGGCGATAGAAACGGCCACAATATTTTCTTGGAGCCAGAGGGACTAAACTCTGATCTAGTCTACCCAAACGGTATATCAAATTCGCTAGATAAGAAAATTCAATTAAAATTTCTCAGATCTATTAACGGTTTGGAAAAATGTGAAGTAGATCAATTTGGATACGCTGTTGAATATGACTCAGTAGATCCCAGAGAATTAAAAAATAATTTTGAAACAAAAAAAATAGAAAACTTTTTTTTAGCAGGCCAAATTAATGGAACTACTGGGTATGAAGAAGCAGCAGGCCAGGGTATATATGCAGGTATCCATGCTGTTGTAAAAATAAAAAAGGTAAAATTCAATAATAAAGTTTTTGAAAGAGATAACAGCTACATAGGAGTTTTAGTTGATGATCTCACAAAGCTTGGAGTAACAGAACCGTACCGCATGTTTACATCAAGAGCAGAAAACAGATTGAAACTAAGAACAGATAATTCCTATGAAAGATTTGCTACAAACATTAATACAAAAATATTTAATAAAACTGATTTCAATTTAATTAATACAAATATAGATAATGAAAAAAAAATAATTAAAAAACTAGAGTCGCTAAAATATTCTCCTAATGATTTGATGAAGAAGAAAATCAAAGTAAAAAAAGATGGTAAAATTAGAAATGGATTTGAAGTATTAAAATTTTTAGACCCCACAACAAATAATTTTAAGAAATTTTTTAATATTACTATAAACCAAAAATTACTCACTAAAATATATTTTGACTCAAAGTATGAAGTCTTTTATGAGCGTGAGAGGAAATCTTATGATCAGCTGAGTAAAAATAAGAATATGAATTTAACTAATATTGACTTTAACAAAATACCTTCTTTATCTCGAGAAATACTAGAAAAATTAAATAAATACAAACCAGCAAATTTACATGACGCAGGAAAAATATCTGGTATTACACCAAGTGCACTTTTTCAAATAATAAAACATAAAAGAATTAAAGGCACTAAAGTTGCTTAATGATAACTTAGAAAATTTCTGTAATGAAAATTTTAAAAATAGTAAATCAGTTTTACAAAAACTATATGAATACAAGAAGATGGTTATTGATGAAAACGAAAAGATGAATTTAATTGGCAGAAGTACAATTGATGATTTTGATCAAAGACACTTACTTGATTGCATACAAATAATTAAATATTTGCCACACAACAAAAAAACCCATATGGATATTGGTTCAGGTGCTGGACTTCCAGGGATTGTTCTTTCAATTATAGGATACAAAAACCTCCATTTAGTTGAAAAATCACCAAAGAAATCGATTTTCTTAGAAAACTGTAAATCACGACTTGGGCTTGAATATATTGTTCACAACAAATCTATTAACGATCTAAAAGATCTAAAAGTTGATTATATTACAGCACGTGCGTTTGCACCAATTGAAAAAATAATCTCTTTAACAAAAAATATTATTTATAAACATACAAAGTTTATTTTACTAAAAGGTAAGTCCTATTTATCTGAAATACAACTTATCAATCAAAATAAATACATTTGGGAAGCACACCCTAGTATTACATCTGATGAATCTAAAATTATAGTAGTAGGTGCTAAATGATAATTACAATAGCTAATCAAAAAGGAGGTGTTGGAAAAACAACAACAGTTGTTAACCTCGCAACAGCATTAGCATCTATAGATAAGAAAGTCTTAATTATTGATATGGACCCACAATATAATTCTTCAATGTCATTTAACGCTTATAACTCTAAATTATCTATTTATAGAGTTTTTAGCAATGAGGTAAATATTAGGGACACAATACAAAAATCTCAAATTCCTCATTTAGATGTTATCTCTGCATGTGAGGATCTTGCCGCTGCAGAATATGAGTTGGCTGACGACGATGATAGAAATCTTCTTTTAAAAAATTACATATCAGAAATAAAAGATAATTACGAATATATTTTCATTGACACCCCTCCAACGCTTGGGTTACTAACAGTAAGTTCTTTAACAGCAAGTGATGAGGTATTAATTCCAGTGCAATGTGAATTTTTTGCTTTAGAGGGATTATCCAAATTAATCAAAACCATTGAATTAGTAAAATCTAATTTAAATATTAACCTTAAACTTAACGGGATAATTTTAACAATGTATGATAGAAGAAATTCTTTGTCATCTTTGATTGAGAGAGAAGCCAGGGAATATTTTGATGCTAATGTTTATAAATTTAATGTACCCAGAAATGTAACTTTATCCGAGGCACCAAGTCATGGTCTACCTGCAATTATATATGATTTAAAATGTAGTGGCTCACAAGCTTACATAGCCTTAGCCAAAGAATTTTTAGAGAGGAGTATTACAAATGGCAGTCAATAAAAAATTAGGAAAAGGTCTATCTTCTTTACTTGGAAATAGAGATCTAGTTCAGAATAGTTCCTCTGATAATAAGAATTTATTATTTATCCCAATTGAGAAAATATTCAGAGATGAAACACAACCAAGAAAGGAATTTAATAAAGAAAAAATAAATGAATTAGCTCAATCAATTAGAAAAAATGGCCTAATTCAACCACTTATCGTGACAAAAAAGAATACTGACACTTTTTTGCTGGTAGCGGGCGAAAGAAGATGGAGAGCAGCTCAAAATACTGATCTTAGAGTACTTCCAGCTTTGTTATTGCCTGATGACCTCGATAAGGATGAAATATCTTTAATTGAGAATATTCAAAGAGAAGATCTAAAAGTATCAGAAGAGGCAAAAGCATATCAGCGTTTAATTGAAAAAAATAATTATACACATGAGACATTATCTAATATCGTTGGCAAAAGTAGGTCTCATATAACAAACTTACTAAGAATATTAGACCTTGATGATTTCTTTTTTGATTTACTTAACAGTGGAAAAATATCTATGGGACATGCAAGAGCTTTAATTGGTAAAACACCAGACGACTTTGATGATTACTCTTTAAATCAAATCGTATCTGGAAAAACTTCTGTGAGAGACCTGGAAAAAAATAAAAGAAAACGAAGTGCGCAAGAACCAAATTTAATACATGAAGAACAGACTCTAAGCGACACTATAGGATTTAAAACAAAGATAACTTATAATAAAAAGGGTAAAGGAAATATAAAGATCTTTTACGAGAATTTAGAACAGTATAGTTTTTTAATTAAAAAACTAAAAAATTAAATTTTTTATATTTAACTTCATTCTTTAGTATTATAAATAGTTTTTTAATATCAAACTGGTACCTTTTCAAACTAAAAATACTCTTCCTTATATCAAGTATAAAATTATTTGTATCACTGATACTACTATCAGCTAAATAACTAGACTTATTTATTTCATATTTTGAAGCTTCAGACATTGTCAGATAAGGATGTGATATACAATAATTTATTAACTCTTGTTCATTAATTTTAAAAATATTCCTAAAAAAATAATTTATATCTTTTTCGTAATCATAACCATTAATTGTTTGGAATTTTTTTTGAAATTTCTTAAAATTTTTATAGTCAGATATAAAGATCTTCCTGTGGTTTTTTTGTGCTATTTCTTCAAGCTGCCTACTATTTGTTAAATTATATAAATAAACTCTTTCCTCTTGAAATAAGTCATTGGTTTCATATGTGTTAATTATATCTGTATTATAACTAATCTTAATACCAATTTTTTTGGAGATCTCTTTAATTGCTAATTCGTAAAAACTGCCAATTTCCTCATCAACTTGATTTATTAGTAAAGTTTTTTTTTCACTTATAAGAAAATTTTTTATTAATTCTATATTGTTACTCATCTCTTAAAAGCCTCACAATAAAGTGCGCTTTGTGACAGGCCATTAATAAATTTTCTTACAAAATATTCTGTGTTTTCATATTTAATTTCATCAAAAGCGATTTTGTTACTTGTAAATTTATCACTTGAGGCAAGTACATAAAACTGATCTATAGTTTCTTTAAATTCATATGTTTTGCATTTTAGTATATTATCAAAAACACTAATTTCAGCTGAGCTAGTAACCCTTTCACGATCTGAGGTATTGTCAATGTTGGTTATAAAAAGGTTTTGTGAGTGAGATATATTTGCTTGAATTTTATATTTTGAATTTTTATCAAACATTCCAAAATTATTTAAATTACTTTTTAATTGATTAGATAGCACTAAACCGTCGTATTCTCCTTCAATATATCCTAAGGACAATTTAATTCTTTCCTCATTATAACCACTACTACAAGAAACAGTAATGTTGCTAATTAATAATAATATTAATAATTTTATTCTGGACATTTATTACCTTAACAATTTTCTTATCTACTATTTTATTTTTAACCTTATCTAATTTGTATATTGAATTTAATATTTCTTTTTCAGAATAGCCTTTTTTTGTATCAATTGTTGTAACTAATTTCCCTTGTATCTGGATAGGTAGCTTTAACTTATCAACAATCAATAATTTTCTATCTATGCTAGGCCACATTTTAAAATTACTAGTTTTGAATAATGTCGTATAAAGATCAGTGGTTAACTTTGGTAGTATTGGAAACAAACAAGTGAGTATTTTTTTACTTAATTCATTATTTTGTAAAAATACCATCCTTTTTTCCAAATAATTAAAAAGTGTATAGATATCAGCAACACACTTATTTAACGAAAAATTTAATATATTTTTTTCTATATCGCTTACAAATTTTTCGACACTTTTTTTGGTATCCAAATCTATTTGCCCACCTTTGCGAGAGAAATATCTTTCAATTCGGTGTGTTAAATTCTTGGAGCCCTGAATCCCTTCATCAGTCCACTCTAGTTCTCTATCTGGTGGTGAGTCTGATATCACAAAAATTCTTGTTGCATCAATGCCATAATTTTCCAAGATCTCATCTGGCTCAACAACATTTTTTTTAGATTTTGACATTTTTTCACTTGGGCCTTCTTGAATAATTTCAGAAGTTTTCTTTGATATTAGTAAACCATCCTTTGATACAACATCTTTTGGCATTACCCATTCATTTTTAGATGTCTTATAAGTTTTATGGGTTATCATGCCCTGTGTGAAAAGTTGCTTAAAGGGCTCATCTACTTTTAGATCGTATATATCTCTTAAAGCTTTCATAAAAAACCTAGAATATAACAAATGTAGTATAGCGTGCTCAATTCCTCCAATATATTTGTCAACAGGTAAAAACTTATTTACCTCTTTGGGATCAAATGGTTTATCAAATTTATTATTAAGAAATCTTATGTAATACCAAGATGAGTCAACAAATGTATCAAGAGTATCAGTTTCTCTTAGCGCAGCTTTCTTTGTTTTTGTGCATATTACTTCCCTCCAATTTTTTTTATTAAGTAAAGCATTACCCTTGCCTTCTAAATTTACATCATAGGGAAGCAAAACGGGCAATTCAGATTTATCAAGAACTCGATATGAGCCGTCCTCGTAATATATTACAGGTATAGGACATCCCCAATATCTCTGCCTTGATACACCCCAATCTCTAATTTTGTAATTTATTTTTTCTTTTCCAGCTCCTGAGTCATTGAAATATTCAATTATTTTTTTAATTGCTTCATCTTTTTTCAGTCCATTTAATTTCGGTGAGTTAATAAGTTTACCATCTCCAGTATAAGGTAGTTCTTCATCTTTACATTCTATGACTTTAATTATTGGTAAAGAGTATTTATTAGCGAACTCAAAGTCTCTCTCATCATGAGCTGGGCAGCCAAATATTGCTCCTTCCCCATATGTATCAAGCACGAAATTAGCAACATATACAGGTATTTCTTTATCTAAGATTGGATGTTTGCAGCTTAAATCTAGCTTTATCCCAAGCTTCTCTTTTTCGTCGTTTACTAGATTAAAATTATTTCTAATTTTTTCTATGGACTTTTTATCTAAACTATCTGCGACTATCTTATGATTTATTGAAACTGCAATAAATGTGGCACCATAAATTGTATCAGGCCTTGTTGTAAAAATATTTAAAAATCTATTAATTTTTGGAATCCAGAACTTTATCTCAGCACCAGTAGATTTCCCTATCCAATTTCGTTGCATAGTTTTTACTTTTTCCGGCCAAAGTTCTAAATCATCCAAACCTTTTAAAAGCTCTTCTGCGTAATCAGTTATTTTAAAAAACCATTGTGACAAGTTTTTTTTTTCAACTTGTGCACCTGTTCGCCAACCTTTTCCATCTATAACTTGTTCATTTGCTAAAACAGTTTGATCAACAGGATCCCAGTTTACTAAGGCATCTTTTTTATATGCCAACCCTTTATTATATAGATCTATAAAAAGTTCTTGTTGAAATCTATAATAATCTTCATTGCAAGTAGCAAGTTCCCTATGCCAATCCAAGTCTAACTCTAGTTTTTGAAGCTGTTCTTTCATATTTTCAATATTTGATAATGTCCAATCCTTTGGATGAGTTTGGAATTGAATGGCAGCATTTTCGGCAGGTAGTCCAAATGCATCCCAACCCATTGGATGAATAACTTCATCACCTTTTAACTTATGGTATCGAGCGCATATATCACCTATTACATAATTTCTTACATGGCCCATATGAATGTTGCCAGATGGGTAAGGGAACATCTCTAAAATATATTTTTTTGATGACAACTTAAAAATTTGATTGTGCTAAATCAGAGGCTCTTTCAAGAACTGACAAGGTAATTTGCTTTTCTTCTTGGATATAGTCATTTTCGTCTTTTGACCAATTGTTACCATCTTTGACTTCACATATAAAATTTGTATTCACACCTGTACTAATTAACTCTTGAGATAATATTTGTATTTTAATTAAACACCTATTAGTACTTAAACTTCCATTCTCTCCATAAATCCAATCTGTTTCTATGTAACCACCTTGGTTATCTGCTATCTTCAGAGGATAGTCTTTTGTTACATCTAAAGAAGCTCTCCATAAAAGAGGATTTACTGAACTCATAATTAAAACATCTGATTTATTTTCTCCGCCTAAACCAAAGGCATCTTTAAAAGACTCTTCAAGATCAAAAAGAGACTTTCCTCCTGCCCTTTCTTTTGCTTTGCAGTTTCTGTATTTTCTACTATTTTTATTATTAGCACCATGTTCATTAGCCCTCATGGGGTTATCACACTTTCCATAAATTTCATCAAGTTCTGCAAGGTTTTTTTGATAATTACCCTTACCACAGGAGGAAATAATGATAAACGATGATAAAACGATTAGAGTCTTCAACATATCAATGAAATTAAATTAAAATATTTAAATTAAAACAAAAAAAAAGGGAGGAAAAAATTCCTCCCTTTAATAAAATAATAACTAATTGATTAGAAGCTTACGCTTGTACCAATAGCTACAACTGTATCTGAAGTGGATGCAGTCTCTGCGGCTCTTTCACCAGATGTGCTTCTCATTTCAGCAAAAACTGATGCACCACCACCTAGTGAAGATGAAACTGTTACATCAGTAGTTTGTGCATTTTTGTTGCTACCGTCGTGTCCTTGATAACCAATTGCAACTGAAGCTCCACCAATAGATGTTGAGTATGTTACACCAATTGATTCTGCTTCATCAGCAGCTGTGTCACCGTCTGTGGCGTTGAAACCAAGACCTAATGTACCACCACCAACTGCGTATGAAATAGAGATACCTTGGTCATTCATTGTTGTACTACCATTTTCTGCTTGTGCAGCAGCTGCAGTAAGTGACATTCCGCCTAGAGGCATTGTTATTTTAACACTTGAACCAGTTAAAGTTGCTCCGTCTACATCACCAGCAGAATTGCCATCCCAGAAGTAAACACCAGCAAGAGTCATGTCACCAACAGTTGTTGATCCTGAAATACCAGAACCCTCATCGTCTCCAACAGAACCTTCGTATGTAATAGCAACACCATTTGTGTCAGCCCATGATACTAATTCACCAACTTTACCAACACCATCAGCAATAGCAACACTATCACCAACAGCAAGAGTTCCATTTGCGAAACCAAAAGTAAGTTTTGTTAAACCAGTAGCAGTTGAGTCATCACCGTTACTGTCATTGTCGTTAGAAATACCAGCACCGGCAGAAATTGATACACCAGCGTCAGTTGTAGTTGAGAGTGAGAAGCTTACACCACCACCATTCATTGATGTTGTGTTACCACCTGCATCAACGTAAGCGAAGTCAGCAGAACCGCTCACACTAATATCCGCATTTGCGGCTGTTGAGAAACCAACAGCTGCTGCAATAGCAGACACCATATAAGTTAGTTTTTTCATAATAATTTTCCTTTCTTATTATTATTTGTTTTTAATTAAAAACTTTCTATAAATTATTCAAAAATGACGAATTGAATAGATAATTTGTCTGTCTCCTCTAATTTTTAATATTTTGTTGCATTTATGCAACAGTCAAATCTTTTTGTGTTTTAGGATATTTCATACCCAAAAAAACTACTATTCTTAGGCACTATTCCTTTCATTTTCCAATATTTTCTCTGCATATCAAATGATTGATAAAATTCGTCTTTTTTGCTTTCAAATTCCTGTTTTTTTATTGATTTTTGGTGTATCCCTCCTTGAACTTGTCTCATACTGGCTGTTGCTGAAAAAAACTTATCTCTTTTTTCCCTTTTGTAGGGAGACTTAATGCCAAGAAATTCGTATATTTTTTTTTGTGCCATGGACTCATCTTTCACAACTTCTTCGTAGTGAATATCTAATATACAGTTATCCTTGTTAGGTATATTAGAGTTCCAAAATAAATTTATAGCTTCAAAATTTGCCATAAAAACTCCTATATTAAAAAAACTCGAGCTATAAGGTATGTTTTGCACATATCTTTGTTTATACAAAGAAATAGCTGTGTCCCATGGATTTCTGAATAACCTGATAATCTTAGTATTAGGTAAAAACTTTAATATATATCCCAAATATAAAAAATTCTCAGGCAATTTATCAATAATATATTTAAAATCTTTCCTTATATAATTTGTTCTTCTTAGGTATTTTTTATTAAAATCGATCATCATTTTTTGACCGTTGGTTTCTTTTAATCTTAAGTAATTACCAATTAAATTTTTTGAAGTTGCAAGCTCACCTCCTGCAAATACCTCATCATTTGAAGTTACTATCGATTCAACCAAAGTAGTACCCGATCTTGGTGAGCCAACAATAAAAAAATTATTTTCTCCGAATCTTTCATTACCTTGTTCAAAATCTTTAAAACTATTTTTAAAGTGGTCAATTGAGTCTAATATTTTATTTTGATAGTTATATGAATTGTACCTCGTTGAGTTAAAAGTTTCTGTGTTACCTAAATGATAATATTCCTCTGATTTTAATTTATCTAATTTTTCATAATATAATGCTAAGCCAAAATATAAAGGAGTTACAAAATAAAATCTCTCTAACTTATTCTTGAACTCTCCATGATTTTTCTTGCACTTTTCATATGCCTTATCAGCTAATTCTTTTGTAATTGACCCAGGATCAACACTTGCTAATAAATAAAATATATTTTCATTAAATTCTCTATCTAATATTGAATTAAATAACTTAACTGTTTCAAAGTCTTTTAATAATGCCGTATTAATATTTGACTTTAACCAAAAAACACTAGTGTGCTGGGTAACAATCGGGTTTTCTTTATCGATAATTTTATCTATTGATATATTTATGTAGTCATTTGCCTTATCAAAATTTCTTAAAGCTAGATACACTTCAGCTAAATTTGTATAAACACCAGGTCCTTTATTTTCTAATTTAAGAGCTTTTTCTAAATATTTGATTGCCTCTTCGTATTCTTCCATTTTT
This sequence comes from uncultured Alphaproteobacteria bacterium, assembly GCA_902583235.1. Taxonomy (GTDB): domain Bacteria; phylum Pseudomonadota; class Alphaproteobacteria; order HIMB59; family HIMB59; genus HIMB59. The sequence goes on from CACHVL010000006.1 coordinate 69,963, forward strand.
AATAATGAATAACCAAGATTATTAAAATAATCAAAATCTTGAAGGTCCGGTTTTAATTGCAGTCCTCTTTTAAGTAATTTAACCGATATTGGAAAGGCATTTTTTTGCATGTATATGTATGCTAACACCTTATTTAAATTTAAGTTATTTTGATCCTTTTTAAAAAGTGCATTGGCGTTTTGGAGTGCCTTGTCTAAATTGTTAGATCTTATTAAATCAAGCACATCTGAAATTTCTTTTATCATAAATTAATTATAGGGTATAAAAGTAAACTATGTCTCTAATAAATAAAATAAATTTTCAATATAAATACAGAGTTTTAAAAGAACTATTTGACTCAAAAAAATTTGATGAATTTTTTAAAG
>CACHVL010000007.1:0-63625 GCA_902583235.1 uncultured Alphaproteobacteria bacterium
CATAAATATTAACGATCCAGTATCTAGAATTATAGGACTCCAATTAGGAGAAAATGAATTATCCATTGAGGTTAAGAGTGCTGGAAATTATCAAAAGTTACTTAATTATATTCTTATATTAATTTTTCTATTTATACTTTTTAATCACATAGACTTTCAATCATTATATAAAAAAAATTTATTTCTCAACTCTTCAGTAGCAATATCAACAATCCTCTTTTTTTTGTTAATCTATTATTTATCTGAATATAACCCAACAAACGGTTACTCATTCAAAATTGCACAATTTAATCCATTAAAGTCCTATTATTTAATGGCGCAAAACATGGATGGAAGAGCTTATCTAGAGGTTCTTTATGAAATATATAATAGTTATATAAATAAAGGATTTTTAGCAATTGTAGAGGGTGGAAATCAGATATTTTGGTTTAACCCTGGTTTCAGATATTTTTTAGTCTTAGAAAAATTTCTATTTGGAGATTACGCCTATCTTCAATTATTGATAATACTTTTGCTACCTAAGATAATTTACAATTATATTGAATTTAAAATTAACAGAAAATTATCAAATATATTAATTTTTTTATTTTTATTTTACCCATTTTTAATACTAAAATTTATATTCCCAAATATTCATGTTTTTTTAAATTATTATCAAGTTATTTTACATACTTTTTGGGGTATGTCAGAACCTTTAGCTTTAAGTTTAATGTTAAGTGGATTATATTATTATTTTTCTAATTATAAAAAGTACTACTTTTTAATTAATATTTTATTTTTTCTTGCTGTCCTTTGTAAACCACATTATCTAATTACAGTATTTATTTTAATTTTAATAAAGTTTTTTTCTGAATTTGAACATTCTGTAAAAATCAAATCATTTATTAATTACTTGTTAGTTTCAATTTTATATTTCTTGCCTTTGGCTCATAATTTATATTTTGGAAATAAATTTATATTTATCACAGAATACGGTCAATCTTATTTTAATTTTAATTATATTTTAAATAATTACGATATAACATTTTATTTTGATAGGTTTATAAATTGGAAATTTTTTGCAATGTGTCTTGTTCTAGTATTACCAAAAATCAATATTTTCAATAAAATAATTTTAATTACCCAATATTTTTCTATTTTCTATTTTCCAGAGAGAAATAGATATGAATGGTTATTTATATTAATTCTTTTTGAGTCATATTTAATTTATTTAGCTAATATATTTAATAAATCTATAAAAAATTTTAAGAGTGTCCAATAGTAGCTGAATTTTTATTAAGTATATCTTTACAAATGAGCTATGTAGGTACTTAAAAATAAGATTGGTTATTTAATACATATTCAAAAACATTAAAAAAAGACATCCTGCAGTAATGTATTTAAAACTTTCATAAGCAATTTTCCATTTATGTTTATTTTCGCTTATACGCCATGTAGCAAATGTTATAGCTAAACAACCAAATGAGAAAAACCACATAAAATTAGGGTTTTTAGTTAATTCTATGATGACTGACATATTTAATTTACAAGATAAAATTTATCTACTAAAAAGTTGATTAATAAGACTGATCCAATCATGAATAACCAATATAATTTTTTGTTCTTTCTTATGAATGGTATTCCAATAGCGCTGTATCTAAATAACTTATGAAGTCCCCAAATAGTTAAGGGAATTAAAAATAACCAAAATATAATTTCCCAAATCATTTCTTAGCTAATAAGACAATCCTAATTTTAATACTTGAACCAAAATCTTTATTTTTTGGAAGATAATTTAAAGGTCTAGATTTATATATCAAACCAAAATCAGATCTAGATTTCAATATATTGTCAAAATTGAGATCTTTCCATAAATCTTCTCTTTGAGTAAAAATAAAATATCCTTTTGTATCCAAATAATAAGAAACTAAGTTAAAAAGTGATTGATGATTTTCACAATATGTCATTGCTCCAATTAGACTTACTATGTTGTATTTATTAATTATGTTAATCTTCTTTTCAAAACTTTTTTTATATAGACTTCTATATTTTCCATTTTCTTCTGATTTGTTTAAAATCTTTTTTGAAATATCTGAGCCATCACATATGCAATTGGGATAAGTTTTCAAATATTCTTTAACAAAAAGCCCTGTACCACATGCTAGATCTAAAAGATATCTTGGTTTTTTTTTAATAAATTTCTTTAGGATATTTACTGATTGTTTTGGAGCTTTATAATTCCAATTATACAAAGTCTGATCATAAGAATTTGACCATTTATCATAAAATATCTCAACATCTTTTGGGCTGCCAATTCCTTTGCGAAGAGATTTCATAATTTCTAATTATGATTGGAATTTATTTTCCAAAAATTCCAATTTTAACTTCATAGTCCACAGCCACACTATAATCAGGATCATCATCACTATCTACCATCAACTGACCTGTTTTAGACAGGAGTCTATGACAGTCGCGCGTTAAATGTCTTAATTTTACTTTTTTGCCTAAATTAGAATATTTATTTGCTATATCCTCTATTGCTTTTAAAGCAGACTGATCAATCACCCTTGATTTTGCAAAATCAATAATAACCACCTCTGGATCTTTTGAAGGTTTAAAAATATCTAGAAAACTGTTAGTTGAGCTAAAAAATAGAGGACCTTCTATTTCATAAACTTTAGCTCCACTTTCTGTGGTAGAAGGTCTCTCCAAAGCATTAATCCTAGAAGCTGACTTCCAAGCAAAAACTAAAGCAGATACAATTACCCCAACTACAACAGCAATAGCTAGATCTTCAAGTACAGTTACAATAGTTACTAAAATTATTACCAAAGCATCTGATTTAGGAACTACAAATAACAATTTTAAAGAATTCCAGGCAAATGTTGCAAGTACGACCATAAACATTACTCCTACTAATGCCGCTATGGGAATTAATTCAATATAAGAGGATGCAAATAAAATAAAAATTAATAAAAATAAAGCTGCTGACACCCCTGACATTCTAGTCCTTCCTCCTGATTTAACATTTATCATAGATTGACCTATCATTGCGCAACCACCCATTCCTCCAAAAAAACCAGTTACAGTATTAGAGATACCTTGAGCCAAACACTCTTTACTAGCTCCACCTTTTTTATTTGTAATTTCTCCAACCAAATTTAATGTTAACAAGCTTTCAATTAATCCTATGGCTGCCAATATAACAGCGTAAGGAAAGATAATTATCAAAGTCTCTAGATTTAAAGGAACCATTGGAATTGAAAAAGATGGAAGACCACCAGCAACACTTGCTAAATCACCAACTCTAGGTATTGGAATATTAAAACTTATCACCAAACCTGTGCTTAATAAAATAGCTACTAGCGTTGAAGGAAATACTTTTGAAAATTTAGGTAATATCCAAATTACAATCATGGTTATCACAACGATACAATAAGAATATATCAGGGTATTACCTGACATCCAAACCGACTCACCTGCTGAGTTGATTGTTTTAAATTGATTTAATTGAGAGATACCAATCACGATGGCTAGTCCATTTACAAATCCAAGCATAACTGGTTGAGGAACCATTCTTATAAATTTACCTAATCGAAATATTCCAGATAATATCTGAAGAATTCCCATCAATACCACAGTGGCAAATAAATACTGGGCACCATGGTCAACAACTAAGGAAACCATTACAACAGCTAAGGCTCCTGTGGCTCCTGATATCATTCCGGGACGACCACCAATTATTGCGGTTATTAAACCCACAATAAAAGCAGCATAAAGTCCAGAAAGGGGAGTGACACCTGCAACAAAAGCAAAGGCTATTGCCTCTGGCACTAATGCGAGGGCAACAGTTAAGCCAGATAAAATCTCAATTCTAAATAATGAGAAAGATGGGCCTTCTTCAGGTATATAGTCTTTAACCAAAGAATTTGCAAATGATGATATATTTGTACTTTTCATTACTTATTAAAAATTTATTAGGTATTAAGAAAAATTTATAAACTTAGAAAATTCTTCATTATTTTTTTCAAATTGATCAGGTATTTTTTCACCAAATTTTGAATTCTCTAAATCTATGACTTTATAAAAATCTCCTCTTAGCTTGTCCCATTTATAAAAACCGTAATAAACAAGCATAACATTATTTACGAATGAATTAATCCACTTTTCTAAATCTTCATTTGATAGTTTGATTTTTTCAAATTTCATATGATTAGTAATTTCCTCTTTTAATTTTGCATGAGACTCTGCATAACTTGTCTCTGTTTTGCTTTCAGGATTAGGAGTATGCTTAGGAAAATTCTTTCTAATGACAATATTTATAAACCTATTTCTCATATAACTTGTTTCAGGAAGTGTAGATTTATTTAATATCATCCATCGGTGATATTGAATTTGAAAGGCTAGTGCTTGTCCATCGGTTGTATAACGATAATCATCTTTAAAGTTTTCAATTATTGAATTATTTTGTTGATTGGAATTTTCAATATTGAAAATTGCTTCATATATAAGTTCAGAAGCGTTATCTAGGACCTTGCTATCAAGATTTTTTGGCGCTGATTTTTTAAATGCTACAGCTAGTGATATTAAATAAGCATTTTTTGTTTCAATAGTTTCAAAAATATTATGGGCTAGGCTTATTGCTGAGGAAATATCAGATAAAAAATCTTCTTCTTTATCTCTCCATAGAAATTCTAAAGGATGACTGTCAAATATAGGATTTAACATCACTTTGTTATAAATAGAATTATATTCCTCTTGACTAGCAACTTGGTTTTGTATTTGAGGGTTAGAATAAATTTCTTTTAAAGATAAAGAAAATGTCTCAAGTAGTTTTTCTTTATCTTTTATTGGGTAGTCATTATTAGACCATTTTTCAATATTTGTTGGAAATTTGTTATACATATATTATTTAAGTTGCAGAATTTAGCTAATTAATCCAAATTTATCAACTAATTTCATATATTTGTAATTATTTAAAAAAATGGTATTAAGAATTTATGGATACAAATAAACCAAAACCCGATTGTGGATGTTCTTGCTCATGCTGTTGCACTTGTGGCGACGGTTGTTGTCAGTAAATAATTTTTAATAGAACAACTATTGCTAAAATAAAACCAAATACAATATCTACATATTTACCTTTCATTTTAAACATCAAGAAAAAAGAAAACAAAGCTAAACTAATTACTATTATGCTTGCTAGATTTGCTACAAAAGGAGAGGGTTCCATATTTTAATCTTCCCATTTAAAGCGATCGAAAGATTTAAAAATCTCAAAAATTCCTTTTTCCCATTGTTTTGAAATATATTGATAATCCTCATCATTGATTTCAAGAGACTGCCGATAAACTATTTTTGATAAATTATTTTTATAAACTACCAAGTCGATAGGTGGGCCGACAGATAAATCTGCTTTCATTGTACTATCCATACTTATCAAAGCACATCTGGCTGCATCACCTAAATAGGTATCTGATTTAACTACTCTATCTAATATGGGTTTCCCGTACTTAATTTCCCCAATAACAAGATAGGGTTTGAACTCACTAGACTTGATAAAATTTCCTTGGGGATAAACCAAATAGAGATCAGACTCTTGATTTTGTATGTGTCCACCAACAATAAATGTTGATCCTAACTCCAGAGTTACTTGATTTATGCCATCTGGAGATGAGTGTTGAACTGTCAGTCTTCCAATATATTTTGCAATTTCATTGAGGTTGTAGAGATTATTCAAATTATTACCATTAGTTGGGTCTTCTAAATCTTTACTAATCGAATTAAAAACAGCTTGAGATGTTGCCAAATTACCAGATGTTAAAATAACAATATTTCTATCAATGCCATTATGGACATGCATTTTTGTGTAAGAGTTATAATTATCTAAACCCGCATGTGTCCTTCTATCTGAGGCAAAAACCATTCCTTCATTAACTTTAATACCCACACAATAAGTCATATTTTAATTAAATAGCTAATTTCAAAAAAATACAAACGAATATTTACATATTAGCAATCTAAACAATGCATAACCAGTAATTGGCAATTACTGTATTTTGTAAATGTGCCTATAACCTGGAGCAATTATAACTCAAAAAATAGTTATGATGAGTATCTTACGCCTGATAGAAAACTCAGAAAAGAAGCAAAAGTAATTTCAAAAATATTAAATAACTATTCAAGTAAAGATTTAGCTAGTATCGAAAACAATTGTCAAAGTACTATTAGTTCTCGGGGTATTAATTTCAAAGTTTACTCCGCTGATAAAAAAGCTGCAGAAGAAAAAAAATGGCCTTTAGATATTATTCCAAGAATAATATTAAGATCACAGTGGCTTAAAGTAAGAAAGGGACTAATTCAAAGATGTAAGGCTTTAAACCTTTTTATAAACGATGTCTATAATGATAAAAAAATATTTAAAGATAAAGTGTTACCGTATGAACTAGTTTTTGACTCAAAAAATTATTTAAAACAATGTGAGGGATTTAAACCTAAAAGAAAAATTTGGTCTCATATTTCTGGAATAGATTTAATTCGAAATATTAATGGTGAGTTTCTGGTTTTAGAGGACAACTTACGAGTTCCTTCGGGAGTGTCTTATATGTTAGAGAATAGAATGGTAATGGGAGAGGTTTTCCCAGAACTGTTTACACGCTATAGAGTTTCTTCCATCAATCAGTATTGCAATAGATTATACCATTGTATGTTAGACGCTATTCCTTACAAAAAAAATAATCCAACCATGGTTGTCTTAACTCCTGGAGTTTACAATTCTGCTTATTTTGAACATTCGTTTCTAGCGCAGCAAATGGGAATTGCACTGGTTGAGGGTAAGGATTTATATGTTGAAAATGATAAGGTTTTTGTAAAAACAGTTAAAGGAGGATTGAGGGTAGATTGTATTTATAGAAGAATTGATGATACTTTTTTAGATCCTAAATCTTTCTACAAAGAGTCTCTTTTGGGAGTTGCTGGATTATATAAATCTTATAGGAAAGGAAATGTCGGCCTTATTAATGCCCCTGGAAGTGGAGTTGCTGATGATAAAGTTATTTATTCTTATGTTCCAAAAATAATTAAATACTATTTAGACGAAGATCCTAAGCTTAATCAAGTAGAGACATACCTTTGTAATGAGAAAAAACAAAGAGACTATGTCATATCAAATTTATCAAAAATGATTGTTAAACCTGCAGATGGGTCGGGGGGTTATGGAATTTTAGTGGGACCCAAAGCTACAAAATCAGAACGAGATGCTTACGCGAGAAAGATAGTGCATAGTCCTAGAAACTATATTGCTCAACCTTTGGAAATTTTATCAACCACACCCACACTTCAAGGAAATTCCATTGAGCCAAGACACCAAGATCTAAGACCATTCATATTATCTGGTAAAGAGACTTATGTAACTATGGGGGGTTTAACAAGGGTTGCTTTAAAAAAAGGAAGCACCATAGTGAATAGTTCTCAAGGTGGAGGTTCTAAAGATACTATGGTCGTTGAGGATTAGTAATCTTAAATTTTATTTAGGAATCAACACTCTGTTAGTCAAGTGAATAACACCTTTAGAGAACCTAATATTAGACTCTACAACTTCAGCACCATTCACATATAAAATCCCATTAGTTTTTTTAATTTCTAAATCTAAACCATTAATTGATTTTGTGTTGATTGTATCTTCAACATTTTCAGTAGTGAATTCGCCTTCAACAAAATGAAAATTAATTAAGTTTTGAAGTTGATCTTTATTTTTTTCTTTTAGATATCCATAGTAAGTTCTTGCACTTAAAGCAGCAAAGGCATCATCTAAAGGAGCAAATAATGTCAGATTTTCATAATCTAATAAAATATCTGAAAGTTGAGAAGCAATAACAAGTTCATTTAATTTTTGTAATCTTTGATTCTCAGATATTGAGTCAACAATATTTCTTTCGCTGGCATGTAAAAAAGAGATTATAAATAATAAAGATATTGAAAAAATTTTGGTCATGATGATTGCTTTACGATGATTGTTTCATTTAGATTTTTCACATCAAACAAATCCTCATCACCGTTAGTCCATTTAACTTTAAATTTGAATTCAGTTTCATTTTCTCTTATCCCATAGTGAGCTACTGGCTCCATTTGACAAAGATAACCAGATCCAGCATCAATCGTTTTAGAGTGCTCTCTTTGATTTGTTATTAGCGTAACTGTTGCACCTCTTGCGGGTGCCCCATGCATATTTAAAGGTCTTATCCTTAAATAAGAAGTTTTTTCTTCTGAATTAAATTTAAATAATGAGAGTGGTTGTAAACCTGACTCACCGTGTGAAATTAGAAGTTCAAGAATGCCATCGTTATCTATATCTGCTACCGCAGCGCCAGTTCCAAGTCCTTTCGGCTCTAAAGCATTGTTAAGTTTTATTTCTTGAAAAACACCATTTTCAACTATTTTAAATAATTTATTGGGTTCACCGATATTATTTAAAAATACTTCATCGTAACCATCATTATCGAAATCTGCAGAAATCACTGTTCTTATTCTTGAAGGTTCATCAAAAGAGGGAACAGCTATATCTTTAAATTTGTATTCATCATAAACATAAGCTCTGTGATAACCGCCCCAATTACCATTGAGTATATCAAGTCTACCTCTGTACAAGATATCAGATAATGCTGTGCCTCGACCGTTTTGATAGATATCTCTCACATTCATTTGACCTGCCACATCCAAGAATTTTCCTTCTTTATTAAAATATAAAAAATTTGGACCTCTTTCATTGGCTGCAAAAATATCCATTTGATCAGATATTATATGCCCAGCAACTACAGCTCTCCCACCTGTTATTTCATCTAACTTAAGGCTTTCAGCTAAGTCTACCACTCTATCTTCTATATATTCATAAAAACGAGTAGGACCTCCATAGTTAGCAACATAAATTCCGTAGTTACCTTTGCCTTCTCTGTCTACACAAACAACTGATCGACCAGCAGTTAAGTTTAATTCATCTTGATTAATGTCTTTTTCAAACAAGTCCTCAATATTTTTATCTACAAGTTTTAGTAATCTATCAGAGTACATCTTTTGGCCACTGTAGGTGTCAGTGTTCAAAAAATATATTTCTTCGTGACCGTCTTTATCGATATCACATGCAGCGACTCCTATAGTGGACCTGTTGAAGTCACTAAAAATATTTTCTTTAATTTTATTTTTAAGACTGTTTCCATCATAACCTAGAGCGAGATTTTCATATCCAAAACCTGTAACTATAAACTCATCTGACCCATCATTATCAAAATCAGTAACTGCAACACCGTAGCTCAATCTTGGTTTTTGGTCAGGAAGGAGATTGCTTATATCTTTAAAAAAACTTTTTTCAGCAAATGATGACATAGAATAAAAAACAAAAAGTACGAAGTATGTAAATTTAGCAAGTTTCATACATCTATTACTCAATATCCTATGATCTAGATTTCAATCACATGTGTAATTATGAAATATGCAACCTGCTCTTTTTTCTTTTAAATTAAACAAATATCTTGCACTAATTATTGTTGCATTATTTATTTCAATTATTTCTAGCGCATTAAACGCTAATGAAAATACAATCAAAAATGAAGAATATTACTATGAAATACTAAGAAGTAATTGGGGAGATATGTTTCCAGACGGTAATAGAAATGCTGCGGGACCAAAGTTTTTTAAGTATCTAATTGATCAAGACCTCGATTTTAATGATTTTGTGGAATTTAATAAGCGATATTGCCCAGTATCTGGTTCGCTCATTCGCCCAGGGTCTGCTCCAGACTTTATCAGTTTGCTTGATGAGTCAACTAATAATAAAACTTGTGGGTATATGTATAGCTGTTGTTGGCCATGTACTTGTGACTCAATGAAATATGCAAAGGCCATGAATATCTCTCACAAATTTAAAGGTGTGGAAGAGCAATTTACTGTTATGACAATTGATAATCCCTGCGGTAAAGAGGAATTTCCTTTAGAAGTAAATCGAGATTATTTTTGCAATGGCGAAGAAATGAATATGGATCAAGTGTTTGCAGTTGATGGAAAAATGGTTATTGGTTTTTTACATAACCCCACTAGTTGCATCAGTAGCGATCTTTTAGCTATAAATAACCATCCTGTTGTTGGCGAACAATGTAATGTTAGAAATACTACCAAAGAAGAGGAATTAATTTCTGGAATGGGTGATATTTTTATAAAGCTATCCAAATAAACGAATCATAATAATTAATTTTTTAAAGCATAGTCACCGTAGATAATAGTATTACTGGTTTTTAATCTATATTTTTTTATAACTCTAACTGACTTATACTTTTTTCTTAGTTTCCTCAATTCAATAGATGCCTCTTTTCTATATTTTTTATTTTTCCACCAAGATGAATTACCGATCTCTAGGGTAATTATTTTAATCATTTAAAAATAATAAAGATTAAGAAAATATATCTTGATGTTTTTGAGATACTCACTAGAAGTAAAAAAGTAAAAAAATTTATTTTTAATATCCCTGCTATTACTGTAAGAGGATCTCCAATTATTGGGACCCAAGACAATAATAAAGACCAAATACCATATTTTTTGAAATACATTTCACTTTTTGCAATTTGTTTCTCATTTACTGGAAACCATTTCTTATCCCTGAATATTAATATTTTTTTCCCCAAATACCAATTAACTGATGAACCAAAAATATTCCCAAAACTTGCAACTACCAAAAGTAAATATTTATCAAATGAGTCTGTTAATAGCATTGTTGATAAAACTAACTCAGAAGAGAGTGGAAGTATTGTAGCTGCTAAAAAACTAATTATTAATAGTTGGAAATATGAAATTAGTATTATCACAACATTAATATTTAAATATAAGTTTCAGCCTTTAAAATATCTAATATTAACATAAAGGTAAAATAACCTGCATTTATAAATACTATAAAACTAAACATATAAACAATTTCTTTAGATACATTTTCACTTACAAAATTTGGAAAGAAATATTTCCCAAGAATAAAGCTTATTTCCGAATATATCACTGTTATTACAGCGGCAATAAAAAGAACGTAAGTAAATTTTCCGAAGAAATTTACAACTAACAAACTTGATAAAGTAATTAATAATAAAAAAAGTGAAGAATAGATTGATAAATTCGAAATAGTTAATTTTTTCTTGTAAATTTTTCTCGTCAAGAGTAGTAAGAAAAAAATAATTGTTAAAATAGAAGAAACTAAAAAAATCTTTGCATTATATAAAGAGTCTGAAAAAAAAACGTCCAAAAAATTATTTTTTTCTAATTTTTCTTATGGTCATTACGGAAAGATACAAAACAAAGAAAATTAAAGCAAAAGCTCCAATTAAAAATATCCACTTCATATCTCAATTATACTAATTTTATATTAAGTTGGAAGTTATGATCTCAAAACCTTTAGGTTTTTATTAGCAATCGCTAATCCGTATTTATCTTTAGTAAAAATTAATTTATCTGGAATATTCTCACCAATATCTAATATTACCTCTGACAGGGAATTTAAAACCTCATCTTGTAATAATCTTTTTAAAGGTCTTGCACCGAACAACGGATCAAAACCCTTTTCTTTAAGATAGTCAAGGGCTTCATCGGTAAAACCGATAGATATTCCTTTAGAGGAAATTCTTTTTTCAATTAATTGAATTTGATTATTTAAAATCGAACTTATATTTTCTTTTGTTAATTTGTTAAATAAAATTATGTCATCAATTCTATTCAAAAATTCTAATCGAAAATGATTTTTAAGCTCTTCGAGTGCTAAATTTTTCTTAGTCGTATAGTCAAAGTTATCATCAATAGGTATTTGTGAACCAATATTGGAGGTCATAATAATAAGAGTATTTTTAAAATTCACTATTTTACCCTTTGAGTCAGTTAACCTACCATCATCAAGGATTTGTAGTAATATATTAAATACATCGGGGTGTGCTTTTTCAATTTCATCAAATAATATTACTTGATAAGGACGCCTTCTGACAGAGTCAGTAAGTTTGCCGCCATCATCGTAACCAACATAACCTGGAGGAGAACCTATCAACTTACTAACTGAGTGTTTTTCCATGTACTCAGACATATCAAGCCTTAGCATTTGTTTTTCATTATCAAAAACGTACTCTGCTAAAGCTTTCGATAATTCTGTCTTTCCAACACCAGTTGGACCTAAAAATAGAAAAGAACCAAGGGGTTTATCTGGATCTTGAAGACCCGCTTTTGAAATCTTAATAGCTTTAGAAACTTTCTCAATGGCATCTTGTTGTCCGATAACCCTTTTTTCTAAGAGTTTTTCAATATTTATTAATTTATCTTTTTCTCCACCAATAAGTTTTTCTAGGGGAATACCTGTCCATTTGGAGACTACACTTGCAATATCCTCAGCATTTATAACTTCATTTATAATGGTAGACTGCTCTTTTTGATTTAACTCCTCATATTCTTTTTCAAGACTTGGAAGTAAGCCGTACATAAGTTCACTTGCTTTTGTCAAATCCCCAGTTCTTTGAGCACTCTCAAGGTCTTCTTTTGCTTGATCAATTCTTTCATTAAGATTTCTTTTTGTATCTAAAATCTTTTTTTCTGACTCCCAAGTACTATTAAGGACATTTAGTTTTTCCTGTATATTTGATATTTGAGTATCAATTTGCTCATTTTTTTTATCATCTTTATCATTTTCTTTAGAGAGTACGTTTTTTTCCATTTGAAGTTTGATAAGATCCCGGTCTAATTGATCAATTTCTTCAGGTTTACTATCAATTTCCATTTTAACTTTACTTGCTGCTTCATCCATTAAATCAATGGCTTTATCAGGAAGAAAGCGGTCAGTGATGTAACGATCAGATAATTGAACTGATGATAAAATAGCCTCATCACTAATTCTAATTCCGTGATGAATTTCATACTTTTCTTTCAAACCCCTCAAAATAGCTACCGCGTCAGTAGAGGAGGGCTCGTTAACAAATACCGGTTGAAAACGCCTTGTCAAAGCAGCATCTTTCTCAAAGTATTTTTTGTATTCATCAAGTGTTGTGGCTCCAACACAGTGTAATTCACCTCTAGCTAATGCCGGTTTTAACATATTAGATGCATCCATTGCACCGTCTGTCTTTCCAGCACCAACAAGTGTATGAATTTCATCAATAAATAAAATAATTAAACCATTTTGTTTATGAATTTCCTTTAACACGTTTTGAAGTCTTTCTTCAAATTCTCCACGATATTTTGCTCCAGCAAGCAACAAACCAAGGTCAAGTATACGAATAACTTTATTCTCTAATGATCGTGGAACGTCTTTGTTCACTATTCTTTGAGCTAAACCCTCTATCAAGGCAGTTTTACCTACACCTGGGTCACCAATTAGTATTGGATTATTTTTAGTTCTTCTTGATAAAACCTGAATGGTTCTTCGAATTTCTTCATCTCTTCCAATAACAGGATCTAATTCTCTATTTTGTGCTTTTTGAGTAACGTTAATAGTATACTTTTCTAATGAGTTAAAATTATCATCAGAGTTCTCACTGTCAGATTTTCCATCTTTTCTAAATTCTTCTATTTTAGATTTTACAGATGAGTTACTCAGACCATTTTTTTTTAATATACTTTCAATTTGATTATCTGATTTAATACAACTCAGAAATAAAGTATCAATTGACACAAAACTATCTTGATTTGTTTTTGCTATTTTTTCAGCACTTTCAAATAATATTAATAATTTAGGATCAGCATAAATTTGGCTAGTGGTTGAATTGTTTATTGGCTCTTTTAAAAGTAATTCAGAAATATTTTTTTTAATATTATTAATATTAATTTTCTCAAAAATTTTAGTTATAATCTCATGATTAGAATTTAATAATTCATTTATAATATGAATAGGTGCAATCTTTTGATGTTTTTTACCTAATGCCAAATTTTGTGCAGAATTAATTATTTTTTTTGAACTATTAGTGTATTTTTCAAAATTCATCATATAATTTATTTGGTTATAATTTATGAAGAAACAAGACCTTAAGAAAAAAAATGTTGAACAACTAAAAAAAGACAAATTAGCCCAGAAATTAAGAGAAAATTTAAAAAAAAGAAAAAAATTAAAAAAATAAATTTATGCAAACTGTAGTTATACAAGGTCCTTCTACCTTAAAAGGACAGATCAATATCTCTGGCTCTAAGAACGCCTCGTTACCCATTATGATATCGACTTTGTTAGCAAAGGGAAGTTGCTTAATTAACAACATACCTAACCTAAGAGATACAAGATTTTTAGTGTCAATTCTAAAAGATTTAGGTTGTCGTGTTGACTTTCAAAAAAATACATTTGTTATTAAGAGTTCTGCAATTAAAAAAAAATCTGCTGATTATGAATATGTTCGTCAAATGAGAGCTTCTATTGTTATTTTAGGTCCTGCTATTTCAAGATATAAAAAATTTAAAATAGCACTTCCAGGTGGTTGCTCAATTGGCACTAGAGGAATTGATTTACACTTAGATGCTTTAAAGAAAATGGGTATTAAAATCTCAATTAAAAATGGCTATGTAATAGCAGAAAGAAAAAAATATAAACTAAACTCAATCAACCATAAATTTCCAAAAATTAGCGTTGGAGCTACTCAAAATATCTTAATGGCATCTACTTTAGCAGATGGTATTAGTAAATTAAAAAATTGTGCCATCGAGCCTGAAGTTATAGATCTAATAAATTTTTTGAACAAATGTGGAGCTAATATAAAAGTAAAAAACAGAACAATTACCATTAAGGGTGTTGAAGAATTGAACCTTGAAGATTACAAAGTCATTCCTGACAGGATTGAGGCAGGATCTTATATTTTAGCTACAATGGCAACGAAAGGTAGACTCAGATTAAATAACTTTAATCCAGACGATTTAACTTTTCCTTTAAAAATTTATCAAGACATAGGGCTAAAAATAAAAAAAATATCTAAATCGTCTTACGAATTTAGTTGCAAAAGACTTAAACCAATAAAAAAAATTTCTACTAAAGAATTTCCTGGATATCCTACAGACTTACAAGCCCAACTTATAGCTACACAACTTAAGTCTGCCATAAAATCAAAAGTAGTTGAAAATATATTTGAGAATAGATTCATTCATATCCCCGAACTTAGAAGATTTGGAGCTAATCTATCAATTATTGGAAAAACTGTGACAATACATAAAACCCCGAATTTATTTGGCGCTGAGGTGATGGCAACTGATATAAGAGCTAGTTTTTCTCTTATAATAGCTGCAATGATGTCCAAAGGCACAACTGTAATAAACAGAATTTACCACTTAGATAGAGGGTATGAAGATTTTGATTTAAAATTAAAAAAATGTGGCGTAAACATATCTAGAAAAAAATGAACAATCAAAATTTAACTATTGCTTGTCCTAAAGGAAGACTGGAAGGAAAGGTTGTAAAATATCTCTCTGAAAGAGGCGTTGTTATAGAACAACCTTTTTTTAACGAGAGTGTAAGGAAATTGACTTTCGATACAAATTTCAAAGAGATAAAAGTCATCAAATTAAAACCCTCAGATATTAGATCTTATATTATGTTAGGGGCAGCAGATATTGGATTTGTTGGATACGATGATATTTTAGAAAATAGTTCACAAAATATTGTTCTATTAAAAAAAACTAATATAGGAAAGTGCAGAATATCCATAGCATCAGATAAAAAAGAAATTAATTTTTCAGAGAAGAAAATATTCAAAGTTGCAACCAAATTTCAATATATCTCTGAAAATTACTTTAGAGATTTAAACATACAAACTGAAACAATAAAATTAAATGGCTCCATAGAGCTTGCAGTAAAATACCAAATTGCTGATTTTATTTTAGATCTTGTACAATCTGGAAAGACTCTGAAAGATAACCAACTTTATGAAAATGTAATCATCAATAATGATATCTCAACTGTCATCATAAGCAGTTATTTTGCCTATGATTTAAAGAAAAAATTTATAAAAAAACTACTAACAAAAGGTTTATAATGAGGATCGTTAGTAAAAAATGGATTTTTGATAATCTCAGCTCTTCTTCAAATGTAAATACAAATGTCAGTGATACTGTCAAAAATATCATTAAGGATATAAAAAAAAATAAAGATGAAGCTCTAATAAAGTATGTCAGAAAGTTCGAAAATAAAAAGGCAAATTTAAATAACATAGAAATAAGCCAAAAAACTTTAAAGGAAGCTTATAACTCAATACCAAACGATAGTAAAAAAGCACTCAAATTAGCATATAAAAGAATTCATTATTATCACTCAAAACAAAAAAAATTATCGTATTCTTTTAAAGATCAAATTGACTCAAAATTTTATATACAATGGAATCCAATCGAAAATGTTGGCTTATATATTCCTGGTGGGCTAGCGTCTTATCCCTCAACTGTTTTAATGACAGCTATACCTGCGAAAATAGCCAAGGTTCCAAATATAATGATCTGCGTCCCTTCTCAAAATGGTAAAACATCAAAACTAACTTTAGCAGCTGCTTATCTGTGCGGTGTAAATAAAGTCTACAATGTTGGTGGAGCTCAGGCGATTGCAGCGTTTGCTTTTGGTACTAGGTTTATAAAAAAAGCTGATAAAGTATTTGGTCCAGGAAACCAATATGTTGCTGAAGCAAAGAAACAATTATTTGGATTTATTGGAATAGATTTACCAGCAGGACCATCAGAAGTTTTAGTAATAGCAAATAATAAATCAAATCCTTCATGGATAGCTTATGATGTTCTTGCTCAAGGTGAGCATGATCCAAATGCGAAAACCTATGTCATAGCTAAAAATAAAAAAACTTTAATTAAAGTAAAAAATGAACTTCAAAGAATAATGAAAGAGGCAAGATTAAAAAATGTTGATCGATCTATTAAAAATAATTGCTACTTAATTTTAGCAAAGAGTCAAAAAGAAATATTTGAAATTACAAATTTTATTGCTCCAGAACACCTCCACATCCATGAAAAATTTAATAAGAATATATTAAAAAATATTATAAATGCTGGATCTGTATTTCTAGGTGAAAAATCCCCTGTGGCTTTAGGAGATTATACTATAGGTACTAACCATGTATTACCCACAGATCAAACTGCAAAATTTTCATCAGGCTTAGGTGTCGAGGATTATATAAAAAAAACAGTTTTTATTGATCCTGGCAATAAAACTCTCAAGAAAATTGCTAAGCCGACAATCAATCTTGCAAGACAAGAAGGTTTAGAGGCACACGCTTTATCGGTTGAAATTAGAAAGATCAAAACATAAAATACATCAATATGTCCAAAGAAGATGCAATAGAATTTCAAGGTGTAGTTTCAGAGCTACTTCCAAATGCTATGTTTAAAGTAAAGCTAGATAATGACCATGAAGTAATAGCTCATACCTCTGGAAAAATGAGAAAAAATAGGATTAGAGTGCTCGCAGGAGACCGAGTAACAGTTGAAATGACACCATATGATTTAACTAAGGGCAGAATAACATTTAGGTCAAAAAACTAATGAATAATTTTTTAAAAGGAGTAATGCCATGGCTACAAAACTTATTGTTACAAACTACAAAAATTTCAAGTGTGGAGTTAAACTAAATGAAGGGGAATTGGTCAACATTCGCTTTCAACCCAACGAAGACGTTCAAATTGGGGATATCTACAAAGTAAAAATCTCAGAAATTTTACCCAACGATAGTGGAGCTTTTGTCTCATATGGCAGCGGAGACCAGAGAGGTTTTTTTAAAAGAATAAACTTTCCCAATGGAGATAAAGCTCATGAAGGTCAATCATTATTACTTCAGGTTAGAAGCATCGGTTCCAAAGATAAAGTCCATCTTTTCACAAACAACGTAATATTAACTGGAAAATTTATTAACTTATTGCCTTATGGTGATGAGATTATTTTGAGTAGAAGAACTAGAAAAAACTTAGATACAAACCAACAAGATAAAATTATGGATGCTTTAAGTGAGTCCGAAGTGGGACTAATAGCTAGACACAATCTAATTCCAGAAAATATCGAAATTGCTCAATCTGAATTAAATGATTTAAACAATAAATGGAAAGAAATTGAGTTAAATGCAAAAGATTTAAGTGAAGAGGGCCTTGTCTTTCAAAATACCTATTTCGATCAAAACTTTGTTTGCGATTACTCAGACAAAAACACTGATCAAATTATTTTTAGTGATAACGATCGATTTGAAAGAGTTAAAAACTGGGATGAGAAGCTAGATTCTACTTTTGCAAACTTATGTGAAGAAATGTCAAATGAACAAATTGAAGAAGTGTTTAATTTGGATGAAAAAATTGATTATTTAATTGGCCATAATTACGATTTGCCAAGTGGAGGAAATATTATGATTGGTAAAACTGATGCACTTACCGCTATTGACGTTAATACGGGTACTGCTAAAAGATTCGATACCAACAGGGAGGCTATTCAATTAATATCTAAACTTATAAAACTAAAAAATATTTCAGGAAAAGTGGTTATTGACCCAGTGGCCAGTGATCAAAATACATTAAGAAAACTTGTCGGCATGTTAAAAAATGAATTTAGAGATGATCTAAGTATTACAAATGTATACGGTTACACAAGAGGTGGGCTTTTAGAGCTTAGCAGATCTAGAAACGATAGATCTTTGGATGAATTAAATTTTAACTAAAAGTTTGAATTATAAAGTCATATATAAAATAGTATTCTTAGCTATTATTATACTTTGTATAATATTGATAACTAATCGTAATTTACTTTATAAATTAGATAGTTATCACTACATAAAAAATAAATTAAATAATGACAAGCCATTAAAAAAATTTTACCGACAATTCTCCCAAGGGAATTATTCCCAAACTAATACATTAATAAAACAACAGTTTGATAATATTGAATTATTATGGAGTTTCAGACCAGACTATTCTGCTCCAGTTTATCCCTATGTCTTACTTCATGATGTAAATAAAGATAATGTAAAAGAAATTTACTACGCTTCTAACACTGAATATTTATATGAAATTGATGGCAAAACGGGATCAGTATTAAGAAAATTTAAGACCCCACTAGGTGTTTTTAGTGCCAAGGCAAATTTACTATATCAAAATAATCATGGTGAGACATTTTTCCTTGGAAATGTTGGGCAAAGCCTACCTGTAACGATTTACTCTTTAAGCTTAAAAGGAAAAGACATTAAAATTAATTGGAAAAAATTTATTAAAGGACAATTTGTTGAGGCCTCAATAAATAAAATTAATTTATTTAATGAATTAAATTTCTTGATATTGACAAGAGATGCAACCTATTCAAGAGGTAGAGTACATTTAGTTAATGAAAACGGAAGGTTAATTTATAAGTCAGATGAAATATCTGATGTTTGTGATCTTAGGCCTTCTATAACCAAAGATAATGCTTTTATTTATGGCTCTCACGATTATATATCTCATGATTATTCAAACCATATAATTAAAAAAGATTTGATTACTGGTAAAACTTTATGGAAAAAAAAGTTTGATCACGACACTGGTTTTTTTACACCTATTATTTTAAATCAAGAAAATGATCAGTTTGCTGTCTTGATTCACAATCTTGAAGATAAAGCAATTTTTTTAGATGGTAAAACAGGAAAAATTAAAAAAATTATTAATAATATAAATATAGAGGGTATAACTTCAAAATATATTATTTCAAATAGACTTGAGTCTAATGGTAGTTTTGTTGATTTTATAAATATTAATGACTTTAAGGTTGATTTCTCATTAAAACACTCAATTAAAAACAAAGACACTATAACAGAACATTTTTTTATCTATGATAATCACGATACCATAAAATATCATGGTTTTTCATTCGATAGGGAAGAAGATATATTAATTTATAAAATATTTGATAATGATAAACTTATTCAAGAAACAAAAATACCTCTTGATAAAATTAACTTTAATAAATTAAAATTTTCAGACAGCACCAGAGATTTTACTGGTATTTCCAAACTTGGAGATATAGATAATGACAATAAATTAGATATTTTTTTCAGGGTGTATGATCAGCTCTTGAGATTCGAAACTAACTCTACAGTAAGTTTTAATTATGATTATGATGTGCATCCACAACTTACTCAAGATGCATTGGTATTTAAAACTATATTTTAGTGGTGGCCAGAGACGGAATCGAACCGCCGACACGAGGATTTTCAGTCCTCTGCTCTACCGACTGAGCTATCTGGCCATAGCGAATAATTTTTATTACAAATAATTTCTTTTTACTACTAAAATTTAGCTATTATGGGAAAGAGGGGTGCAAATGACAAATTTTGAAAAAGTGAGGTTATTCATGAAGACTTATGGACAGGAAGTAAAAAATAAAGCTGAATTTGGTGATGCTAAGACTAACAAATTGAGAATTGAACTCATTAAAGAAGAATTAGAGGAATTAACCGAAGCAATGAATAATAACAATTTACTTGAGGTAGCTGATGCATTGACGGACATACTTTATGTTACTTATGGAGCTGGCCATGCTTTTGGTATTGATTTAGATAAATGCTTTGATGAAGTTCAAAACTCTAACATGAGTAAGTTAGGTGAAGATGGAAAACCTATTTACAATGAGTCTGGAAAAGTAATGAAAGGTCCAAATTATTTTAAACCGGACCTTTTAAAATTTATTAATTAAGCCTTTGGCATATTGGTGGCACCAGTTTCTAAAGAGAAAATTTTACCATCTTTGAAAGTGAACACGGCCATCACAGCTTGTGTGTTACCATCTGAAAAAGTCACAAAAGAATGCTCTATTCCAATTTCATCATTTTCATAAATAATTCGAACCTTTTCTCTATTAATATCATCACTCATTGCCCATTTTATAACATCCTGTTTACTTAAAACATTTCCAGATGCGTGCATTGTAAATGTATAGTCATCGTGAAGTACTTCGTTCATCCCGGCTTCATCTTTGTTCGTAAAAACTTCGTTGTATTTTTCTAATAAAGACATTTTTTCTCCTTGAAATTTATTTAACTTCTACAGGTGTAAGCTCAAATAACTGTATACTTTCTATACATTCATCATAAATTGGCTTCATCACGGGGTTAGTTCCATTAACTAACGCCATCATACCCTCTTCATTATGAACATGCACTTTGAACATTATTCCACTTTTATCTGGTAATATACCAGGTACAGTTTTTTCTACATATGCAACCTCTTTTCTCATAGCCATTCCTTCATCAGATTGAAAAAATGTCATGAATTTTTCAAGCATACCCTCACCTTCTTTGAACTTACCAATTGCTAACATCATTTTTTCCATGATAGAATCCTCCTTTTAAATAAACACTTTAACGTATTATTTAACAAAATATTATGCAAATAAATCATATTTTAGTCTCATCCAAAAATATTAATTAGTTCGTATTTAAAATATGAAAACAATTCTTAAGATAGGTTCCAAAAATCACACTCTTAAATATCAAAGGAAGATGTCAGAAACTGAAGTAAAAAAAATGAAGTCTTTTGTCACCGATAAAGGCGAAAAGTTACAAAAAACAAGTAAATTTATAATTATTGATATTCATGATACCAATAACCAAAAAATCTATGAAATAATTTTGTAATTAAATATTTTAAATTTTTTTGTTCTCCATTATCTTTAATTAAAAATTATTAATTCTGTGCTAAAAAAATATAACAAAATATTATTATCTCTAATAATTATTATTGCCGCTGTATGCTATCTATTTATAAATATAATTAATGGAAATGATAAGTTTAAATATCTAAAAAGTTTAATTAATGATGAACAGAAACAATTAATTAAAAAGTATATCTTACCATATAAAAAAATTTCCGAACAACAGCAGATAATAGCAAAATTGCAAAAGACAATATCTGAAAAAGAACAGAAATTTAATTACTTTAGGTCATTAATGGAGTTACAAAAAAAAAATGAGTTCAGCGAAATCATAATTGAGGAGAGTACTGTAGAACTATCAAATAACAAAACTTTAAAAAAATATGAATTACTATCAGGATTTTATGCTGGAATATCCTTAGATTTTCCTGGGAGCGGTTATATTGATTTTTATGAAGACAATATATTAGTTTTGTCTAGTCGCGGTGTTCTGGCATTTAAAAAAAATCTTGAGGATGTTGATGAGAGTTTTAAACAAATAAAAAATAATATTAATAATTTTATTAGTCTTAAACAATTCAAAAAAGGTAACTGGTTTTCATTAAAAGATTTGTTTATTCAAAGTGATAAAATTTTTATATCTTACACTGAAGAAATCAAAGAAGATTGTTGGAATACATCTGTTATTTATGCTGATATGAATTTTAAAAATGTCATATTCAAAAAATTATTTTCTTCCGATGAATGTGTTCATTCAATTAACAATGTTGATAAAGAATTTAATGCCCATCAATCTGGAGGAAAGATAATTTCTTTTGATAAAGATCATATTTTGTTATCAGTAGGTGACTATAGAAGTAGGTATCTTGCCCAAGATATTAAAAGCATAAATGGAAAAATAATAAAAGTTAATATTGATAACGGTGGTTATGAAATGATTTCAGTTGGCCATAGAAATCCACAAGGATTATTTTTCGATAGAGAAAATAATATTATATTAGAAACTGAGCATGGACCTAAAGGGGGTGATGAAGTAAATCTAATTGATGCAAGTAAAATAATTATAAATGAAATTCAAAATTATGGTTGGCCAATTTCATCCGCTGGAGAGCATTATGGTGGCAAAGTAGATGGAAATAAAAAAAAATATGAAAAATACCCTTTATATAAATCACACAGTGAGTATGGATTTATTGAACCTTTGTATTCATTCGTACCATCAATTGGTATTTCAGAAATAGTTAAATTTGGACAAAATAAATATGTTCTGAGTTCAATGGCAGACCGGTCTCTATATTTTTTTGATCTAAATGAAAGTAAACAAATCACAAATTTAAATAGAGTTGAAGTATATGAAAGAGTCAGAGACTTAAAATTAAATATTAATCAATTGTACTTATTTATGGAAAATACTGCCTCCATAGGAGTTTTAAATTTAAACTAATATTTAAATCTTAACTCTTAAATTTGAGTTGGTTTTTGATATGAGTTATTTGTTCTACGCATATGTTACACATGAACTTATTGCTTCTTAAAAAAAATTAAGAAATATTTTAAAAGTTAATAGTTTAGTGGGGGCGTTCTGTTGCCCGGCCGCCCCAAAGCCGCGCTTACCTAAATAAATTAAGCAGCGAGTGCTAATTGATTATTTTTAGCAATTACTTTAAGTTTCTATACGAAGAAACGCTTACAACGAGCAAAAACTATATCCTTCAGAGCACGTCAAACCTATATCACCCCCATAAAAATTTTTATGGTGGAGGTGTCGGGTACCGCCCCCGAGTCCGATACACCTATTACATACAGCGTTTATTGCCATAGTTGATAAACAACTGAGATAATATAGTCTATTAAATGAATCCTTTAAACATCTATGAAGAAAAAAATCACTAAAGATCCAAAATTTAAAGATTTTAAAACTACAAGAGCAACATCGTCTGCTTTAGAAAAAATACTATATAAACAAATACCTATCTTAGACCATGGTTTTATTAGAGTTATTGACTACATGGGAACTGATCAGTCTATAGTTCAAGCGGCAAGAGTCTCTTATGGTGAGGGAACAAAAAAATTACGAGAAGACAGGGGTCTTATCAGATATTTACTTAGTCATTGGCATACAACTCCGTTTGAGATGTGTGAAATTAAGTTTCATATTAAACTACCTATTTTTGTTGCTAGACAATGGATTAGACACAGAACTGCAAACGTAAATGAATACTCTGCAAGATACTCAGTACTAGATAAAGAATTTTACGTTCCTGAAATGGATCAACTTGGATCTCAATCTACTACAAACAAACAAGGGAGATCAAATACTTTAGATAAAAAGTTTGCAAAACAAGCTCAAGATTTAATTCACAAGAATTCAGAGCAACTTTATGACGATTACCAAAATTTATTGAATGGCAAACTTTTGAATAACGATGAATACGTTGAAGGGGAGGGATTAGCGAGAGAACTAGCTCGAACAACTCTCCCATTAAATTATTACACTCAATGGTATTGGAAGGTAGACCTTCATAATCTCATGCACTTTTTGAGATTAAGAGCAGATAGTCATGCTCAGTATGAAATACAAATTTATGCTGAAAAAATGGTTGAAATATTGAAAAAGTGGGTACCTTTAACATACGAAGCTTTCGAAGATTACCGTTCAGACTCATTTCAACTCTCTAAAGAGGCTTTAAAAATTGTTAAAGATAAATTAGCAAATAAAAAAATTAAGAAGTCTAATTACAAGATATCCCCAAGAGAGCTTAAAGAGTTAGAAGTAAAGTTTAATATTAAATTATCTTAACTTTGAAATTTTTTTATGATTGCGTTTGTAATATTTTCAAATTTTAGGGAATAGTCGTCCTTGTAGTCAAAACAATAGGGCTTTCCCTCATCACAACTTTTTGGGACATTTAAATTAAAAGGAAGCTCTTCAATTAAATTTATATTTTCTTTTAACAATAAAGACTTTGTCTTAGACTCTCCAAAAATATATTTTTTTTCATTTTGTTCCTCTAAATAAGACATGTTTTCTACTACACCAAGTATTGGAACATCCACCTTGATAAACATATTAATACCTCTAATGACATCTTTTAGTGATAACAGTTGGGGAGTTGTAATAATAAGAGTTCCATCCAGTTTTAGTTTTTGAGACATGGATATTTGCACATCTCCAGTACCAGGTGGAAAATCAACAATTAAATAGTCTAAATCACCCCATATTGTCTTATTAATAAGACCATCGAGCCCTTTCGCTAACATTGGTCCTCTCCAAACAATTGCTTGTTCTTCATTGACTAGGAAGCCTATCGACATCGCCTTTATCCCGAATACTTCAAAAGGCAAAAACTTCCCATCTTCAACTTTGGGTTCCTTATCTCCGATGCCAAGTAATGTTGGGACACTAGGTCCATATATGTCTGCGTCTAAAAGGCCAACTTTGTATCCTTGGTTCGCTAAAGTTATAGCGATATTACAAGCTACAGTTGATTTACCAACGCCACCTTTACAGCTTGAAATTCCAAAACAAGTCTTGATATTCATCTATTAAACACTACATATATTGTATCGTGAACAAAAACAAATTTAAAATTTTCGCACTTGATGGCCCATGGGGTTCCTCTTCAGGAAATAACAATAGAGGATCTGGTGGCGGTTTTTCTGGCGGAAACAACGACTCAATTGATGATCTTCTTAAAGATCTTAAAAATAAATATAAGTTTAAAATGCCTTTTAAAGGTGGATTTAAGGGTGTCTCATTTCTAATTTTAATAGCTTTTGTGATTTGGTTGGCAACTGGTTTTTACAGAGTTGAACCTGATGAGCAAGGTGTTGAATTATTATTTGGTAAGTGGAACGAAAGTACAACTGACCCTGGACTTCACTATTTCTTTCCAACACCTATTGGAAAAGTTCTTACACCAAAAGTAGAGGCTATTAGAAAAATTAATGTCGGCTTCAGATCGAGTGGTAATTCTACAAGAGATGTTCTTGAAGAAAGCATGATGCTTACATCTGATCAAAATATTTCGGATTTAGACTATACCGTTCTTTATAGAATTAAAGATGCTGGTCAGTTTTTATTTAACTTAAGAGATCCTGAGGAAACCGTAAAAGTAATTTCTGAAAGTGTTCTTAGGGAAGTTGTAGGACAAACAAATCTTGAAGGTCTTCTTACTGTATCTAGACAGTCTGTTGAAAGAGATTCACGGTCTTTACTTCAAGAGCTTTTAGATGAGTACGAAGTCGGGATATTAATCCAGTCTATTCAATTACAAGATGTTAATCCTCCAAGAGAAGTTATTGATGCTTTTGATGATGTCCAAAAAGCAAGACAGGATAAAGAGAGAACTGTTAATCAGGCAGAAGCCTACAGTAATAGAATTGTTCCAGAAGCTAGAGGTGAAGCTGAAAAAATCCTTCAAGAAGCAGAGGGTTATAGAAACAAACTAATTAAACAAGCTGAGGGTGAATCAAGTAGATTTCTCCAAGTGCTAGATACCTACGAGCAGTCAAAAGAAACAACAAAAAAAAGAATTTACCTAGAAACCTTAAGAGATGTTCTTTCAGGATCTAGTAAGATAATGATCGATCAAAACTCTGGAAATGGTGTTGTTCCTTATCTGCCATTAAACGAATTAAACAAAAATAAACAAGGAGATAGCCAATGAAAATGAGAAATTATGTAATCGTCGGATTGTCTTTCTTCTTTATTTTATTTGCATCAGGTTTTTTCTTTGTTGTAGATCAAACAAAACAAGTAATAGTTTTACAATTTGGTGAACCTCGTGCAGTACATCAAACACCTGGTTTAAAGTTTAAATTACCTTTTATTCAAAATGTCGTTTATTACGATAGTAGGGTTTTAAACCTAGATCCAGCTCAAGAGGAAGTAATTCTTCGAGACCAAAAGCGTATCGTGGTCGACTCAATTGTAAGATACATGATCAAAGATCCATTGAAGTTTTTTCAAACAACAAGAACAGAATTAGCATTAAATGATCGTTTGGGTAGAATTGTGAACTCTTCTGTTAGAGGTGTGATTGCCCAGTATCAATTAAACGATTTGTTATCTGATGATCGTGAAAAAATTATGGCTGAGATTTTTGAAAACGTTCGCGAAGATCAAGATAACTTTGGTATTGAAATTGTTGATTTAAGATTAAAAAGAACTGAATTAACTCCTGAGGTTCAATCAAACGTTTTTGACAGAATGAGAACTGAGAGAGAAAGAGAAGCAAATCTTTTAAGAGCAGAGGGCCAAGAGATATCACAAAAGATTAAGGCGACTGCTGATAGACAAAAAATTGAGATCATAGCAGAAGCTGAAAAACAATCTAATATTTTAAAAGGTGAGGGTGAAGCAGCAAGAAACAAAATATTGAATGATGCATTTGCAAGGGATCCTGAATTTTTTGAATTTATAAGATCTATGGAAGCTTACTCAGATACTTTTAAAGACGGAACAACTACCATGGTTATATCCCCTGATAGTGACTTCTTTGAATACTTTGAAAACTCTGAGGGCTCAAACTAAAATTAAAATATATCAATGAAAAGACTCATCTTTTTATCTCTTTTCAATTTATTTTTCCTTTCAAATACAACTTTCGCACAATTTGAAAGAGGATACGCTGACTTAGTTGACGAGCTATTACCTTCAGTTGTCAGTATAGCTACAAGTCAAACAGTAGAGAGGCAGACTAGTCAATTACCTGAATTACCGGAAGGCCATCCATTCAATGACATGTTTGATGATTTTTTTGGAAATCAAATGCCCAAACGTGAAAATTTAACAGGTCTTGGATCTGGGTTTATTATTAATGATGAGGGTTATGTGGTGACAAATAATCATGTAATCAGTGGTGCAGATCAAATAACAGTAATTTTTAACAATGGAATTGATGAAGTCTCTGCGGAACTTGTTGGAACCGATCCTAAGACTGACATCGCGGTGTTAAAAATCGATCCTTCATCTATCAATATTCAAAGTGTAAATTGGGGCGATTCAGACATCTCTAGAGTCGGTGATATTGTCTTAGCAATTGGAAACCCTCTTGGTTTAGGTGGAACCGTTACATCTGGAATAATTTCTTCTATAAACAGAGATATCGGTGGAGGCCCTTACGTTGACTTTATACAAACCGATGCACCAATTAATAGAGGAAACTCTGGAGGACCTTTGTTTAATTTAGACGGAGAAGTAATAGGAATTAATTCAATGATAATCTCTCAAACAGGGGGTAGTGTTGGTTTAGGTTTTTCAATTCCATCTAAAACAGCAAAATTAATTGTTGAACAAATAATTTCTTTTGGTCAAGCAAAGAGAGGAAGGCTTGGTGTTCAAATTCAAGATTTAACTCAAGAATTCTCTGACAGTTTGGGATATGACTCTACAGAGGGAGCTTTTGTAGCTTCTGTCGAACCAAATAGCCCTGCCGCGCTTTCAAATATTCAGGCAGGTGACATTATTATAGAGTTTAATGATCAAAAAATTTCATCATTTAAAGATTTACCAAAAGTTGTTGCAGAAACTCCTATCGGAAGCCAAGTAGTAGTTAAAGTTTGGAGAAATGGAGAGATAATAAATATTGATGTTAAGGTAGGTGAATTAGAAGAAGGCCGTAAACTTGCTAAAAATGAGGGGGTGTATCTTGAAGAACTAGATATTACTGTCGAAGAATTATCTAGTGAAGCTATAAATAGTTTGGGTTTAGACTCAAAAACCTCAGGAATTTTGGTTAAAGAAGTAGGTGATAAAAACGAAAATCTATTAAACAATGATGTGATTATTCAGGTCTCTAGCGAAAAAATTAAAGATATTAGCTCCTTTCAATCAATGATTGCAAATAGCATCAAATTAAATCGAGATAAGTTATTATTAAGAGTAATCAGAGATGGTAATGAATTTTGGTTAATTAACCCATTCGTTATTGAATAAGTTCCTTTTTGTTGTAGGCCCTACCTGCTCAGGTAAAAATGATTATGCTTATGAATTATCAAAGTTAATAGATATAGAAATTATTAATGCTGACAGTATTCAGGTATATAAACAATTAAAAATCCTATCTAACAGACCCACCGAGAAAGAATTAAAGATAGTTCCTCATCATCTCTACGGACACATCAATAACAAAGAATACTCAGTCAATCATTGGATTGATGATGTTAAACAAGTAATTAAAAATATTCAAAGTAGAAATAAGACACCTGTTTTTGTTGGAGGTACAGGATTTTATATACAATCTCTGATAGAGGGATTATCAGAGATGCCATCAATTAGTCAGAAATTTAAAAAAGAAGCAGAAGATTTATTTTTAAGTAAAGGCTCAGACCATTGTTTAAACGTTCTAGAAAAATATTATAAAGAAAAAATCTTCCCAAAAGACAAACAAAGGTTATTGAGTCGTTTAGCTTTTTGCTTGGAACACAACGATACCATGGAAAATAATTATGGCAATAAAGTTGCTATCACTCCTAATCCCCTCGTTATACAAGTCACAAAACCTAAAAAAGATCTTTATGAAAAAGCAGAATTAAGATTTCAACAAATGATCAGTAATGGTGCCTTAGAGGAGGTTAAATCTCTTTATGAAAATAAAAAAATATCTAAAACACTTTACAAAGCACATGGTCTTCCTGAGTTATTATTATGTATCAGAAACAAAATGAGTTTAGAGGAGGCCATCTACTTAGGTATAAAAAATACCAAAAGGTATATCAAAAGACAGTTTACATGGTGGAATAACCAAAAATTCAGCCAACTTAATCTGAGAATAAACTATAAAAAAAGCTTCCCTAAAGATTCAATTGAAAATATAAGTATATACCTAAATGGACAATGAAAACGAATTTACGGGTGCAGATATTCTACTTAAGGCCCTCAAAGACCAAGAAGTAGATACAATTTTTGGCTATCCAGGCGGAGCTGTTCTCCCTATTTATGATGCAATTTTTGGCCAAAATTTTTTAAAACATGTTTTGGTAAGACAAGAAGCTGGTGCAGTTCACGCAGCAGAGGGATATGCTCGATCAAGTGGGAAAGTAGGAGTCTTGTTAGTGACTTCAGGCCCTGGGGTTACCAATGTGGTAACAGGCTTAACTGACGCATTAATGGATAGCATTCCTATAGTTTGTATCAGCGGGCAAGTCCCTTCACATTTAATAGGTACAGATGCATTTCAAGAATGTGATACTACTGGAATTACAAGACCTTGTACTAAACATAACTACTTAGTGAAAGACGTTAGTAAGCTCTCTGAAACAATTCATGAAGCATTTAAGATAGCTAGCTCAGGAAGACCAGGTCCTGTGTTAATTGATATTCCAAAAGACGTCCAATTTGCAAAGTCAAAATATATACCAAAAAAAGATATTAGTTTTAGAGAGCACAGAATTAAGGCTGGCTCTAAAAATGTCGATAAAAATTTTGTTCAAGAGCTTGTAAATCATATTAAAAATTCTGAAAGACCTATTTTTTATGTTGGTGGTGGTTGTTTAAACTCTGGGCCTCAAGCTAGTCAAGAATTAATTAAGCTCGTAAATAAAACTAATATCCCAATCACAACAACACTTCATGGATTAGGTTGTTTTCCAGGCGAAGATAAAAGTTCACTTGGGATGTTGGGAATGCATGGAAACTATGAAGCAAACTTGGCAATGAATAAGTGTGATTTAATGATCAATGTTGGAGCAAGGTTTGATGATAGAGTAACTGGGAGACTTGATGCATTTTCTCCAGACTCTGTAAAATTTCATATAGATATAGACCAAAGTTCAATTAATAAAAATGTAAAAGTTGATTTTCATACAAATACTGACATTACTCAGACACTAAAAGAAATAAACACATTTATAGAGTCTAATAATATTGAACTTGAAAAAAAAGATTACACTAATTGGTGGGGTCAGATTAATGACTGGAGGAAAAAAGAATGTCTTCACTATGAGCAAGGCGAAGAGATTATCAAACCTCAACATGCCATTTCTAGGTTGTATGATCTAACTACTCAAAAAGACACTTTTATTACCACTGAAGTTGGACAACATCAAATGTGGGCAGCGCAGTATTATAAATTTTCAAAACCCAATAGGTGGATTACTTCTGGTGGTCTTGGGACAATGGGCTTTGGTATGCCCGCTGCAGTTGGAGCACAAATGGCAAATCCTGACTCGCTAGTCATAGATATTGCTGGAGAAGCATCTTTTCTGATGAACATTCAAGAAATAGCTACTGCAGTTCAATACAAGTTACCAATTAAGATTTTCATTTTAAATAATGAATATATGGGAATGGTTAGACAATGGCAGGAACTTCTTCATGGAAGTAGATACTCCGAGAGTTATGTGGACGCTCTTCCTGATTTTAAAAAACTTGCTGAAAGTTTTAATGCAGTTGGAGTGAGAGCAAAAAATGTTTCTGAGTTAGACGATGCTATTAATGAAATGGTTTCTATAGACAGACCTGTTATTGCTGATATTTGGGTTGATAAAAAAGAAAATTGTTTTCCAATGATACCTTCTGGGGCTGCGCATCATGAAATGCTTTTATCAAAATATGATAAAGAAAATCCTGAAAATCAAGAAAAGGGAAAAGTACTAGTTTAATAAATTTTTTAATCATGTCCTCTACATCTGTTTATCCTACACCTATCAATGCCTTTAAACAGTCCAAGCGAAGTGTACTTTCTGTTATAGTAGATAATGAACCAGGTATCCTTGCACGTATTGTTGGATTATTTTCTGGACGTGGATATAATATCGAAGCGTTAAATGTAACTGTAGTAGATATTAAAAATAATCTTTCACGTATAACTATCGAAACATTGGGAGAAGAAAAAGTAATTAGCCAAATTATTGCTCAACTAGAAAAACTTGTTCCCGTTCATAGTGCTACAAATTTAGCAAATTTAAGTGAGTCATATGAAGCAGAAATTTGTTTGGTTAAAATTGAATTCGATAATAATGAGCAGGATCAAAAAATACTTAATTTTGCAGATATTTATCGTTCAAGAACTGTTCAAAAAAGACAAAATATCGTGGTTTATGAAATTTCAGGTACTAGTGAGCGAATAAACAAATTTTTAGATGACTTAAACACAATCGGTGGTATAAAAGTCGAATTAGTTCGAAGCGGGCCTATAGGGCTCGGTATATAACGTTTTTAGGGGGTAATATGAAGGTTTATTACGAACAAGATGCTGATTTTAGCTTAATTAAAGATAAAAAAATTGTAATTATAGGCTTTGGGTCTCAAGGTCATGCTCATGCATTAAATTTAAAAGACTCTGGGGCATCTAATGTAGTTGTTGGATTAAGAGAAGGTTCTTCTTCTATCGAAAAAGCAAAAAATGTTGGTTTGAAGACTCAGACACCTGCTGAAGCTGTTAAGGACGCTGATATTGTAATGTTTCTGGCCCCTGATGAAAATCAACAAGATATTTATCAAACTCAAATTCACGATAATATTAAAAATGGTGCTGCTTTAGCTTTTGCTCATGGTTTGAATATCCATTTTAAACTTATAACAGCTAGAGATGATTTAGATGTATTTATGGTGGCTCCAAAAGGACCAGGCCATACAGTAAGAGGGGAATATCTAAAAGGTGGAGGTGTTCCATGTTTACTAGCAGTTGATAAAAACGTAAGTGGCAATGCAAAAGAAATTGGTCTTGCATATGCTTCTGCTTTAGGCGGCGGTAAATCAGGTATAATTGAAACTACATTTAAAGAAGAATGTGAAACAGACTTATTTGGTGAACAAACAGTTCTTTGTGGTGGTTTAATGTCTTTAGTTAGAAATGGCTTTGAAACACTTGTTGAGGCAGGTTATGCACCTGAAATGGCTTATTTTGAATGTTTGCATGAAGTAAAATTAATTGTTGATTTAATGTATGAAGGTGGGATGGCCAATATGAGATATTCTATATCTAATACTGCTGAATATGGAGATTATACAAGAGGTCCCAGAGTTGTGCCAAATGAAGCTACAAAAGCTGAGATGAAAAAAGTCCTTACCGAAATACAAGATGGTACTTTTACAAAAGAATGGATGTCAGAGCACAAAGCAGGCCAAATAAAGTTTAAACAAATGAGAGATCAAGGTGCAAAGCATCAAATTGAAGAGGTAGGAGCCAAATTAAGATCGATGATGCCATGGATTGCATCTAATAAACTTGTAAAGGATATCTAATATTGCCAGATAAAGTATTAATTTTTGATACGACTCTAAGAGACGGAGAGCAATCTCCGGGTGCTTCTATGAATCAAGAAGAGAAACTCTCTATTGCCAGATTATTAGAAGAGTTAAAAGTCGATATTATTGAAGCTGGTTTTCCCATAGCCTCAAAAGGTGATTTTAACTCTGTTCAAGCTATTGCCCATGAAATCAAGGATTGTCAGATTGCAGGATTAGCGAGAGCAAAACATGAGGATATTGAAGCAGCTTGGAATGCTGTAAAAAAAGCAAAAAATCCAAGGATACATACTTTTATAGCCACTAGCCCTATACACATGGAATTCAAATTAAAACTAACTGAAGACCAAGTGCTCGACAAAATTAAAGATAGTGTTTCTTTTGCAAGAAACCTTTGCCCAAATATTGAATGGAGCTGTGAGGATGGTGGAAGATCATCAATTGATTTTCTCTATAGGTGCATAGAATTAGCAATCAAAAGTGGTGCATCAACAATAAATATCCCTGATACTGTAGGATACACTTTACCATTTGAATTCGGTGAGATTATAAAAAAAGTTAAAAATAATGTACCAAATATTGATAAAGCAATAATCTCTGTTCATTGTCACAATGACTTAGGTTTGGCAGTTGCAAATTCTCTAAATGCAGTAGAAAACGGTGCAAGACAAATTGAGTGTACTATAAATGGATTGGGTGAAAGAGCGGGCAACGCAGCCCTTGAAGAAGTTGTAATGGCTATGAAAGTTAGATCAGATCTTTTAAAAGTTCAGTCTAATATTAATACAAGTGCAATTTCAAAAACATCAAAACTTGTATCTTCAATTACAGGTTTTCCTGTCCAACCAAATAAAGCAATTGTAGGTGCTAACGCTTTTGCTCATGAGTCAGGGATACATCAAGACGGTGTTCTAAAAAATGTTCAAACATATGAGATTATGTCCCCAGAGACAATTGGTTTAAAAAAATCTAGTTTAGTCCTTGGCAAACACTCAGGTAAACATGCATTTAAAGAAAAACTTAAAATTCTAGGATATGAAGTAGGTGATAATTACATCAATGAAATTTTTGAAAAATTTAAGCTTTTAGCAGATAAGAAAAAAGATGTTTATGATGAGGATTTAATTGCTCTTGTAGATGACACGCACTTTAACAAATCTAATACTTTAAAACTTAAAAATTTAAGTATCATGTCTGGCACTAACTCTAAACATGTAGCCTCTTTAGAGCTAGATTTTAAAGAGCAGCTAAAAGAGGTCAGTGGATCTGGCAATGGTCCTGTTGATGCTGTATTTAGTTGTATTTCAAAAGTAGTAGGTTTTTCTCCAAAATTGGTGCTTTATCACATTAACGCCATTACTCCAGACTCTGATGCACAGGGAGAAGTTACTGTTAAACTTGAATATTTGAATAAAGAATTCATTGGTAAGGCTTCTGATATAGATATTATAGTTGCTTCTGCAAAATCTTATATCAATGCTTGTAATAAAATATTAAACTTTGAGAATAACTCCAATATGCAAGAGGGAGTTTCTGAGATTAGCATCTCAAATATTAAAGGAATATAAATGTTAAAATCTTTCAGTTCTTTTTTAAGCGAGGATATGGGCTTAGACCTAGGAACAGCCAATACACTTGTATATGTAAAAGGAAAAGGAATTATACTAAATGAACCCTCTGTCGTTGCAATTGCTACTGACAATAAAAATAATAAATCAGTCTTAGCTGTGGGCGGAGACGCAAAATCAATGCTTGGCCGTACACCTGGAAGAATTGAAGCTATTAGACCAATGAAAGATGGAGTAATAGCAGATTTTGATATAGCTGAGGCTATGATTAAACATTTTATTAAAAAAGTTCATAAGAAAAGTTTTTTTGCTAATCCAAATATTGTCATTTGTGTTCCATCTGGAGCAACAAATGTTGAAAGAAGAGCTATAAAAGAGTCTGCTGAAACTGCAGGGGCAAAAAAAGTTTATTTAATTGAGGAGCCTGTAGCTGCTGCAATTGGAGCTGGTTTGCCAATTTCTGAACCATCTGGATCTATGGTAGTTGATATTGGTGGAGGTACTACTGAAATAGCAGTCTTATCACTTGGGGGAGTTGTTCATGCTAGTAGTATAAAGGTAGGCGGAGATACCATGGATGACGCGATAGTTAATTTTATGAGAAGTGTTCATAAATTAGCAATAGGTGAGTCAACTGCAGAAAGAATTAAGACAGAAATAGGTTGCGCTGGCATTCCTGATAATGGAGATGGTAAAACGCTCACGGTCAAAGGAAGGGACCTAATTAACGGTCTACCAAGAGAGGTTGTGATATCAGAAAGACAAGTTGCTGAGGCTCTATCTGACTCATTATCCCAAATCATTACAGCTTTAAAAAGAGCACTCGAGGTTGTTCCTCCAGAATTAGCTGCAGATATAGTCGATAAAGGAATTATGCTTACGGGTGGTGGGGCTTTACTTCAACGTCTAGATGAAGCAATTAGAGTCACTACGGGACTACCTGTTTCTATAGCTGATGACCCTTTAACTTGTGTAGCTAGAGGAACTGGTATGGCTTTAGAAGAGAACCAAAACCACCAAGATGTGTTCTTAAGTGATTAATAACAAAAAAGTTTTTTTAATATACATAATCAGTTTTTTTTTATTCTTAACGTTAATATTATTTCCAAATTACAACTCTAAAACTAAGCTTTTTACATTTTTTGTAAAAGAAAAAATAGAAACCCCATTTATTTTTGCAGGTAAAGAAGTACGAGATTTATTGATGGTCCTCAATCTTAATTTTGATTATATGAATACTATAAAAAAATTAGAAGGTGATAATAATTACCTTCGTTCAATCAACAAGTATTTATTGACATTAACTTCAAAATATTCAGAGCAAAATAAAATTTTTCATCAGGCTAATATTACAATACCAGTTTCAATTGGTGTCCAAATTTTAGGTGATAGGAATTTAGTTTATAATAAAAACTTTATTATAAATAAAGGCAAAAAAAATGGTCTTGTGATAGGCGATTATGTTATTGATGGACTAAATATAGTTGGTAGAGTTGTTAACATAAACCTTAACACCTCTGAAGTTGTTACAGTTAAGAGTATAAATTATGGAGATGAGGTTTTTATTAATGGAAAGTCTTATATAGTTAGTGGTACAAATAATAATTATCTAAGTTTTTTAAGACAAAAAGAAAGCACTGAAGTACCAGATTTTCAATCAGGTGATGTCGCTGTAGTACATCTTGATAATGTAATATTAAGACTTGGCATAGTTTCTTTCGAAAATAATCAACCTATATTGTTAACATCTGACGTAACAAATTTAGAAAATTTAAGGGCAGTTACCAATGATTAGACTTTTTTTTGTAATAGTTTTATTTTTAATATATGGAAACTTTAATTTTGTTATAAATGATATTGTTGTATTTTCATTGATAAACATAGCTTTTTTTACAGTTCTTAAGGAAAAAAATATTAAAATTATTGATATCTTTATATTTATTTTATCAACTTTTGTTGTAGAGGTTTTTGTAGGATTGCCGATATTAATTGGTATTGTGGTGTTGTTTTTACCTCTCCTTCTATTAAATTATTTTATTAACAATTATAATTTCTCTACATTTATAAAATCATTAATAGTATTTTTACTTAGTTTCATTACTTTCTTTCTTTTTGACCAAACTATTGTATTTAGATTACTAAATTTACAATATTTCTTATGTATATTAATTTTAATCTTTATTTTTTTAGGACTATCAAATTATGGAAAAGAATAAGACCAGTGAAGATAGTATAAAAATATTAAATAGAAGATCATTTATAATAATTATAGTTGGTGCTATTTTATCATTCATAGTTTCTTTAAGATTATTTTCATTACAGGTTATTAACTTTAACTTTTACAAAAAAAAATCAGTTGAAAATAAACTTTCTATAAAATTAACACCCCCCTTAAGGGGAGATATTTATGACTCTAAAAAAAACTTAATAGCTGGAAGTTCTTCATTATATGAATTTGCAGTGTTTAAAAATTTAAGTAAAGATCATTTTCAGGAAATTAAAAAACTCGATAGTCTTATAAACCTAAATTTAAATCTTGAAGAAATTTTAAAACGATTAAAAAAATATAATGAATACTCTGGTTTTAGTTTAAGTAGAGCTTCATGGGAGCAGATAGTAGAATTTGAAAAAAATAAATTTCTATTTAATTCTATTAAGATTATTGAGTCCAAAAAAAGATTTTATCCATATCAAAATTTTTCACAGATAATTGGTTATATGGGACAACCTACTCAATCTTCTGAACTTTACTCTAAAGGTGTATTTCATTTAGAAAAAAGTTATGAAAAACATTTAAAGGGTACTCCAGGTAAAATATTTAGCGAGGTAAACGCTAAAGGCAAAACTATAAGAGAAATATCTATTGAAAAATCCATTAAAGGCAACGATTTAAACTTAACATTAGATTTAAGCCTTCAAAATTACGCACAATCTCAACTTCCAAGAAATAAAAAAGGATCTATTGTTGTTATTAGTGTTTCAGACGGATCAATCTTGTCGATGAATTCCAATCCTACTTTTGACGCACAAATCTTTGAGGATAGAGTAAATAATAAAATTCAAGATTTGTTAAACGACGATCAGAAACCACTTTTTAATCGTGCTTTCTCTGGTTTTTATCCCCCAGGTTCGGTGTTTAAACCTATTTCAGCTTTAGTTGGCCTTCAACGTAATCTGATAGATCCGCAAAAAGAGGTCTTTTGCAAAGGGCATTCCTCACTTGGTGATAGGAATTATTACTGTTGGAAAAAAAAAGGCCATGGAAAAGTTAATCTTAAAAAAGCTTTAAAAGAGTCTTGTGATGTATATTTTTATGAATTAGCTAAAAAAACAAATATTGATGATATTGCAAGCCTATCTAGTAATTTAGGTTTAAATAAAGAGTACGATATTGGTTTATCAAACATAGGAAAAGGTCTTGTCCCGAGCAAGAAATGGAAAAAAGCGTTTTTAGAGGAGAGTTGGTATCAAGGTGAAACATTAATTACGTGTATTGGACAAGGATACAACCAAACATCTCCCTTACAGCTTGCAACGCTTTATTCTGCTATATTAAATGGAGGAAAATATCCAATACCTAAACTTGATAAAAATACTCCTACAAAATTTACAGGTAAATTATTAAATAATGAGCATCAAAAAATTATAGTTAATTCCCTTAATGCTGTTGTGCAAGAGCCAAGAGGAACAGCATATAAATTGAGTATTTCTAATCCAGAATTTGTAAAAATAGGAGGTAAAACCGGCACTTCTCAAGTAGTAAGAATTAAAGAAAGTGAAAGAGAGGACGATCAGTATAAATCAAAGGAAATAGAAGAAAGATTTAAAGACCACTCAGTATTTGTAGGATATGCCCCTTATGATAAACCAAAATATATAGCCTCAGTTATTATAGAAAATGGTGGATCTGGATCAGCGGTAGCTGCTCCAATTGCCCACAAGATCCTTGATTTTGCTTTCAAAAACAATGTTTAAAGAATTTAAAAGTATATTTAATTTAAATTGGATTTATATTTTTATCCTTTTGATAATTTTTTGGATTGGAGAGATCAATCTTTATTCTGCTGCTGGTGGTTCTCTTGATCCATGGGCATCAAACCAATTAATAAGATTTTTATTTTTTCTCCCTTTGTTTTTTTTAGTTATCATGTTGGAGCCAAAGTTTATTTTTAATTTTGCAGAGATTTTTTTAATTTTAGTTTTGATTGGTTTAATAACTACATTAATTTTTGGGTATACAGGAATGGGAGCTACGAGATGGATAAGAATTGCTGGTTTCAATTTACAAGTATCAGAATTTACTAAAATAGCTTTAGTTATATTTATGGCTAAATATTTTCATAAATTAAATGTAGAAAAAACTATAGGTCTTTTTAAATCAATATTACCTCTCATTGTATCGGTAATTTTTTTTGTTTTGGTTGCTATTCAACCTGATTTAGGCACTGCTGTAATTATTTTAGCATTGGGCCTGGTAGTTATTTTTTATGCAGGAATTAAATTAATTTATCCCTTAATATCAATAGGTATCATTTTATCGATAAGCCCAATTTTATGGACATTTTTAAAGCCCTATCAACAAAATAGAATACAAATTTTTCTAAACCCTGATTTGGATCCACTTGGAAGGGGATATCATATTATTCAGTCTAAGATTGCAATAGGTTCAGGTGGGTTAAAAGGAAATGGTTTTCTTGAGGGGTCACAAAGTAGCTTAGATTTTCTTCCTGAAAAAGAGACAGATTTTGTTTTCGCAATTTTTTCTGAACAGTTTGGTTTTACAGGATCAATTTTGTTGATTTCATTATTTTTTATCATGTTTTTAATACCCGTTTTAAAGACATTCAAACTGACCCAAGCATTTAATAAAATAATCTTGTTTGTATTATCCTTTAAAATTTTTTTTGAATTTCTAATAAATATATCCATGACAATAGGGATCTTGCCAGTGGTTGGAGTAGCTTTACCATTTATGTCTTATGGAGGAAGTTCTTTGTTGAGTAATCTAATTATTTGTGCACTATTGTTAAACTTTATGTCTATCAACGAAAAAAAGAGAATGTTCTCATGACAAAATCTATCAAAAAACCTTGGGGATCATATGTTGTCCTTAGTAAATCAAAAGATTTTTTAATAAAGAAAATTATAGTTAGACCAGAGGGCGTTTTATCCTACCAATCTCATAATTTTAGATCGGAACATTGGATTATTATCGAGGGTAAAGCAACTGTTATTATCAATAACCGCACATTTTATAAGTCAGAAAATGAAAATATATTTATACCAAAAAAATCAAAACATAGAGTATTAAATGAGAGTTCTAAAAAGAAATTAGTTTTAATTGAGGTTCAAACAGGAAGTAAATTTTTAGAAACAGACATTAAAAGATATTCAGATATTTATGGTAGAAAAAATTGAAAATATTAGCTGAAATTTCTGTTGGAGAACTGTTTGATAAAATTACTATATTAAATATTAAACTAAAAAAAATTAATGATCCTGAAAAATTGAAAAATATTAAAACAGAATTAGAGGTTTTAATAGAGCAAAGTAATAAAATTATCTTAGACAATAAAGAGGCTCTAAATAAAAATGTTCAAAAACTACAGGAAATAAATGAAAAGTTATGGGACATAGAAAATATTAAAAGAGAGTGTGAAGCCAATAAAGACTTTGGTGAGAGTTTTATTAAAATTTCAAGAGATGTTCACTTTAAAAATGATATTAGAGCTTCTATAAAAAAAGAGATTAATCTTTTATCTGACTCAAAGATAACTGAAGAAAAAGAGTATTCTAAGTATTAACTTTATTTAAACTTATTAATTTTGGCTTAATTTTAGACCTTCCGTTAAGAAAGCTTAATTCTAGTAAAACAACTATTCCTTTGATTTTAGCTCTTGTTTTATTGATTAATTTCATTGAAGCTCGGATGGTTCCGCTTGTAGCAAAAATATCATCAATAATTGCAACCTTATCAGAACTTTTTATCATATCGCTTTGTATTTCTAACTGATTAGAACCATATTCAAGTTTGTAGCTTGTAGCATATGTTTTGCCTGGCAGTTTCCCTTTCTTTCTTATCATGACTAATTTTTTTTTTAATTTGTAAGCTACAGCTGAGGCAAATATAAACCCTCTTGAGTCTATTCCAACTACAGTACTTGCATTTAATTTAACTACCTCCTTGGACATTAAGTCTACTACATTATTAAATACTTTGGGGTTTGATAAGATTGTTGAGATATCATAAAAAGCGATACCTTTTTTTGGAAAGTCTTTTATAATTCGAATACTTTTTAAACTATTTGTCATGAAAAGAACAATTAAATCAGTATTTAATAAAAAAAACAAAAAAAAAATTATTTGTTTAACATCATATAGCTACAACTTTACAAAAATTATTGATGATTTTGTTGACGTGGTACTGGTTGGTGACTCTATGGGTAATGTTCTTTATGGCATGGATACTACTAGATCTGTAGATGATCAAATTATGGTTAATCATGCAACAGCTGTAAAAAAAGGTGCAGATAAATCCTTAGTTTTTTTTGATCTTCCATATAATAGAGATTTTAGTGAGTCCACAACAGTCAAACGGGTTTTAAGCATTATGAAAAAGACATCTTGTGATGGTGTAAAAATCGAGGGAAATACTGAATTAAAAGATGTTATAAAGTATTTAAGCAAAAAAAAAGTTCCAGTAATGGCACATTTAGGTTTACAGCCACAGAAATTTAGCTCTTCTAAAAAATTTAAAATTTATGGAAAAGATAAAAGGGACTTAGATAATATAATTTCTGACTCATTGTGTTTAGAAAAGTCGGGAGCTGTATCTATATTGTTGGAGGGAATGCTAACGAATATTGCAAAAGAGGTCACTAAGACATTATCTATACCCACAATAGGAATTGGTGCCTCTGAGTATTGTGATGGTCAAATACTGGTGTCTGAGGATATGTTAGGAATCTTTAGAGATAATCATCCTAAATTTGTAAAAAAATATGCTGATTTATCCAAAAATATCAGGGTTGCTGTAAAGAAATATTCCAATGAAGTGAACAATAACAAATTCCCAAATAAAAAGTTTAGGTATGATTAATGGGTTCTATTGATAGAACTACTTAACAAATCTACAAAAAGCTCTTTTTGATAGCCTTTAAAAGAGGATAATATTTTCAAAGATTGACTATTATATTTTTGAGAGAAGTTTTTGACGTCATCTTTAATTTTATATTTTTCCATTAATTTCATTAGTTCAATATAATCACTTTTAGACCTTTTAATTTTATTAAAAATATTTTTTGTAAAGCGAATTTCATTTATTGAAGATTTTTTTAAAAGTAAAATGATTGGCAAAGTGATTTTTCCCTCATAAAAATCTTTACCATTCTCCTTCCCAGTTATCTTTTCACCAAAATAATCAAGATAATCATCCATGATTTGAAAGATAATACCAAAATACAAACCTAACTTATTTAAATTTGAAATTATTCTTGAATTTTTACCAGATAAAATTGCAGGTATCTTCATTGCGGCAGCAAATAATTCAGCAGTTTTTAAAGATATGATTTCAATATATTCCTTTTCAGATATTTGAGTATTATTCTCATGTGTTAATTGCATAAACTCACCCTCAGAAATTTTAGTACTTACTTGCGAAAGTGAA
This sequence comes from uncultured Alphaproteobacteria bacterium, assembly GCA_902583235.1. Classification (GTDB taxonomy): domain Bacteria; phylum Pseudomonadota; class Alphaproteobacteria; order HIMB59; family HIMB59; genus HIMB59. Next base: position 42,038 of record CACHVL010000007.1, read on the forward strand.
GCCATCGCTTCCAAAGATTTAGCTTTTGTCATCAATTGAAATGATTTTGAAAATAAAAAATCCCCAAATAAAACACTAAACTTATTATTCCATATTGAATTAACACTCTTTTGCCCGCGTCTTATTTTACCCTCATCTATCACATCGTCATGAAGTAGGGTTGCCCCATGTATAAATTCAATTGCAGTAGACATATAAATATCACTTGATATTTTTGAATAATTTTTATTAATCATTTTACTTGATAATAAACATAATACTGGCCGTAATTGTTTGCCTCTTTTTTTAAAGAAATAATTTCCTAACTTTGGGATCATCGTGACACTACTTGATAAAAATTTATCAAGTTCATTATTGGTTTTAACTAACTTTACATTAATTTCTTTATGAATTAATTTGATAGTTTGTTCAAAATTATTTTTTTTCATCTGCTATGAATTTATACTCTAAGGATTATCTACTAGATGGTAAAATTGTATACTATCAATTAAAAAAGGGTTATAGGAGTGGAATTGAGCCAATTATTTTAGCCGCCCACTGCAAAAAAAAATATAATAAAATATTAGATATGGGATCGGGATGTGGATCAGTATCGCTAATAGTTGCCTATAGAAATCCTGAGTCAGAAGTTATTGGCTTTGAGAAAAATAAAATTCACCATCAAGTTGCAATTTTAAATCATAAAGAAAATAATTTAGAAAATTTAAAATTCAAGATACAAGACAATTGTATCTTTGATCCTTATTATGAAAACTACTTTGACTTAATTTTATCTAATCCTCCTTTTTATTTTGCAAATAAAGTTATTCAGTCACAAGACCCCTCAATAAACATATCAAAGTACATATCTGAGTCAGATTTAGAAAAATGGTTGAATAATATAATCTTATATTTAAAAACAGATGGATCCGCATTTATAATAAATAGATATGAAAATACTGAATTTATGTTAGATATGTTCAAAAATTTTAATTTAGAAGTGACAACAACCCCTTTATTATCTTTTAAAGACTCAAAACCTAAAAATGTTCTCTTAAAAATCACTAAAAGTAATTATTTTATAGAGAAAACATTAAATGCAATTATAATCCACGATGATTTGTCAAATTATTCTAAAGATATAGAAAATTGGTTTAAATAATGTTTAGTCCACAAAAAACAATAGTTTCAATTGACCTAAAGGGAATGATTGCATCTGGAAGTAGAGCACCACTGAATATGGACAATTTAAATGGGCTATTTTCAAAATTAATGAAAATGAAATTCCATGCACTTTCGATTGTTATTAACTCACCTGGAGGTTCGCCTGTACAATCATCATTGATAGCTCAAAAAATAAGAGAAATTTCAGCTAAGAAAAAAGTTAAATGCTACTGTTTTGTTGAAGATGTTGCTGCTTCTGGAGGATATTGGCTCGCATGTTCCGCTGATGAAATTTATGCAGACGTTAATTCAATAGTTGGTTCAATAGGAGTTATTTCCGGTGGATTTGGATTTACTGATTTAATAAAAAAGATTGGAGTAGAGAGAAGAATATTTACTGCAGGGGAGAATAAAAGTTTTTTAGATCCATTTCAAAAAGTTAATAAAAAAGACGAAGATAAATTAATTAAACTTCAAAAATTAATACACCAAAACTTTATTGATTGGGTTTCTTCTAGAAGAAAGAAGAAACTTAATGATAAAAATAAAAAAATAATTTTTTCAGGATCTTTTTGGTTAGCCAATGAGGCAAAAGATTTAGGTTTAATTGATGGAATTACATCTGAGACAGCTTTTTTTAAAAGTAAATTTGGTGAAAAGACAAAAATAAAGAAAATCAAACAACCAAAGTCCTTAAAACAAAAGCTAGGACTAGGTATTAATTCTTTTAATAGTGAAGATTTAATTACTAAAGCAAAAGAAGAACTTCTTTTTAATAAATTTGGTATCTGATAAATGACCGCAGATAATATGGAAGACCTAGTATCCTTATGTAAAAGAAGAGGTTTCATTTTTCCATCTAATGATATTTATGGAGGCATGAAAGGCCTATATGACTTTGGGCCTATGGGCGTAGAGCTTAAACTAAATTTAAAATCAGCATGGTGGAAATCAATGGTCTATGAAAGAGACGACGTTGAAGGACTGGACTCTACTATTTTAACGTCACCAACTGTTTTGAAATATTCTGGTCATGAGGATACATTCTCTGATCCATTAGTTGATTGCAAGGTTTGCAAGGCAAGATTTAGAGCAGACCAATTAGAAAATAGTGAGTGTCCTAGAGGTGGGTCCTTAACTAACTGTAAATCTAAGGATTTAACTGAAGCGAGGCCATTTAATTTAATGTTCAAAACTGCAATAGGACCAGTTGATGATGGTAGCTCATTTGCATATTTAAGACCTGAGACAGCTCAACAGATTTTTGTAAACTTCAAAAATGTTGTTGACTCAACTAGTAGAGTGCCTCCTTTTGGTATAGCTCAAATTGGAAAAGCATTTAGAAATGAAATTACTCCAAGAAACTTTATTTTTAGGGTTAGAGAGTTTGAACAAATGGAGCTTGAGTATTTTGTTAAACCTGGTTCTGATGAAGATTGGCATAAATATTGGTTAGATAAACGTTTAAATTGGTGGGCTGAACAAGGAGTCAAATCAGAAAAGTTAAAATTACTTGAGGTGGAGAAAAAAGATTTATCTCACTATTCAAAAGCTACATTCGACATTATGTACGACTTCCCCCATGGTCTTGAAGAACTTGAGGGTATTGCTAATAGAACTGATTTTGACTTAGGATCTCACTCTAAAAATCAAAAAGATTTTAATATTAAAGCTAATATTCAAGAAAATAAAAACTCTACAACAAAATTAGCTATTCAAGATTTAGAAAATAAAGAATGGTTTATACCTTTTGTTATAGAACCTTCTGCAGGAGTAGAGAGAGGTGTTTTGGCTGTTTTGAATGAGGCTTATACTATAGAGGAAGCTAATAAAAGAACTTTGCTAAAGCTTAAACCTCATTTATCGCCAATCAAAGCAGCTGTAATCCCACTAAAAAGAAATAACTCTGATTTGGTTAACATTGCTAATAATGTTAAATCAGAACTTCAATCACTTGGTTTAGGAAGAGTTATGGTTGAAAATACTGGAAATATTGGCAAAAATTATCGTAGACATGATGAAATAGGAACGCCTTTATGTATCACGATTGATTTTGAAACTCTTGAAAATCAAACAGTTACAATTCGTGACAGAGATACAATGAAACAAGAAAAAGTATCTTTATCTGAAGTGGTAAACTATTACTCTAAATATTTTAAGTAATTTATTTTTCAGGAACCACTGGTTCTCTTACAATAAAATAATTATTTAATTGAAATAATATTTCAGAATTATTAGGGAGATTTTGTGGTTTTTGCTCAAATAATTTGACTGTAATTTTTTTTTTATTTAGTTGTCGATGCTTAATTCTTGAAACTACCTCTTGCCCTACAAAGCATCCCTTTGAATAATCCACTAATTCATCATTGATTTCTGATGGGAGCAAAGAGGAATGTTTAAGGAGATTAGCATCAATATTACCAGATGATAGTTGATTTAAGATATATTTTTCGTCGTATTCTGTAGCATCAATATTTTCAATATGAAGATTTACATCAGATAATGATGCATATTTTTTTAAATAAGTGGCTAAATCATTTTGATCATTAGTACAAACTAAATCATAAGATTCCTTTGAATTAGTAATTATTATTTCATATAGAATCTTTCCTTGAGGGGTAAGTATATAACTAAACAACTCTTCCTCTAATTTATTCAAGTCGTTGGTAATAATATTTTGTAAAAAATCAAATCTTTCTGATCCAGATAATTTAATTTTTATTGGATTAAGTGTTTCAATTTGCATGTAATATATTATCTATATGTATATATATGCATTTATTATTTATTTCTTCAAATAGAATAGGTGACTCACTAATAAACCTCCAAGTGCTAAATAATTATATACGTAAAAATAAGAAAAATATTGAAGTAACATTAGTTTCCGGCTCTTTGCCAATGCCAATCTATGATGATTATTCTATGATTTCTAAAAGGGTAATATTAACCAAGCAAAAATATAATTTACATTGGTTTAAATTGTATAAAGAGCTCTGTGCATTCAGATATGATGAAATAGTAGATTTTAGATCTTCTCTTATTGGTTATTTCTTAAGGGTAAAAAAAAGAAATATTTTTAGGATGAAAAAATCTAAAAATATATATGAACAGATTCATCATAAATTTGATACAGATTTAAAAAAAGACTTTAAAATATTAACTGATCGAGTAAGAAATATTTTCCCAAATTCAAATTACGCATGTTTAGCCCCTTTTACAAATTGGGCTCCTAAAGAGTGGCCTACGGAACAATATGTAAACATTGCTAAATATTTAATAGATAAGGGAATAGATAAAATATTTATTTTAGGATCAGAAGAAGAGAGTTCGAAATTTCATTATTTTGAGTCAGTACTGGGTAATAAGGTAATTAATAGATGTGGTAAGCAACATATTCTCAATGATTATGGTTTATTACAAAAATCTAGACTTTTTATTGGTAATGACTCTTCCATGATGCATATGGCCGCTTTAAGTAAAACTCCAACTTTAGGACTTTTCGGTCCAACTAATGATAATATCTATTTCCCAAAAATCTTTGATCATTGTCACTTAGTTAGGTCAACAGAGACCTTTGAAAGTCTTGTGAGTAAAACTCAAAACTATACTTTAAATAATTGTTTAATGAATGATGTGTCTTATAATCAGGTGATTGATAAAGTAAATTATATATTAAATGCTCAAAATTTTTAAGCCTTGCGATTTTCATGTTCACTTAAGAGAAGGACAAGTTTTAAAACATGTATTAAAAGAAAATAATAAAAATTTTCAAAAAATTTTAGTTATGCCAAATTTAGTAAAACCAATAACTAATGAAAAAATTTTGTCTAAATACAGAGCATTAGTCTTAAAAAATAATCGAAACACCGAAATACTTTTTACTATCTATTTAAATCAAGATTGTAAGATTTCAGATTTAAAAAATATGATAAAAAATAATTTGTTTTTTGCAGCCAAATTATATCCCCTTCATGCAACTACAAATTCCTTTTCAGGAGTAAAAGATATAAAAAAAATGTCAAAATACTTTGAGTTTCTTGAAAAAAATAAAATTCCATTATGTTTACATGGAGAACATATCCACAAAGATGACGATCCTTATGAACGTGAAAGGAGATTTCTTGAGTATGAGTTATCTTGGCTTGTAAAAAATTTTAAAAATCTAAAAATAACTTTAGAACACATAACCACTAAAGATTCCATAGATTTTGTAAAATCAAATAATAACATAGCTGCTTCTATAACAACCCATCATTTATTAGAAAATACAAATACTTTTCTTGGAGACTATTTAAAACCAGAATTATTTTGCAAACCAATTATTAAAAGTAAAAAACACCAAAAATCACTACTTAGTGCTGCTCTATCGGGTAATTCGAAGTTTTTCTTTGGCTCAGACTCTGCTCCTCATCTTAAAAATTATAAATTTACTGAAAGTTGTTGTGCGGGTGTTTATTCAACTAAATATTCAGTATCCAACATATTGGAACTTTTTTATTCCTCAAAAAAAACTAATAATTTAAATAAATTTTTAACAATCAATGGATGCAAGCATTACAATCTTAAATTCGATAACAAACTAATTTCATATGTGAGACAAAAAGATTTTAAATTTCAAAAATATTCAAAATTTAAAAATGATAGTCTAATTAACTACAACCACTTTAAAAATCACTGGATTAAAAATTAAGTCAATATTTTGGTAAAATGACCCATTTTTCTGCCAATTTTTGACTCTTTTTTATAATAATCATGAAAATATTCATATTTTTCGAATTCTTTATCACGATAATTATAAATATCCTCTCCAAGAATATTTGTCATTTCAGATTTATATCTTAGTAACGGCTTTATTTTTTCAAGATCGCATACAGATCTGAGGTGGGATTCAAACTGACTTACATTATATGACTCAATAGTTAAATGCCCTGAGTTGTGCACTCTAGGAGCAATTTCATTTAATAATAATTCATTTTTATCTGTAATAAAAAACTCTAAGCAGAAAGTACCAACATAACTTATTTTTTTGGCAAAATTAACAGCGTGGTTTTTTGCCTCCTCAATAATTGATTGATCTGAATTTGCTGGTGAATATGATTTGAAAAGAATTTGATCTTTATGAACATTTTCTATTGGTTGATAGGTAAAAATTGTTCCATCTTGATACCTCACAGCAATAATAGAAATTTCTTGTTGTAAATTTATTTTCTTTTCTAAGATATAATCATTTTTAGGTATTTCAGGTATTTCCTTTGAACTATTAACTATATACTGTCCTTTACCATCATATCCAAGCTTGCGAGTCTTTAATATTGCGGGAAAGAAATCGGTATTTACTGATTTTAAATCTTCTATATCTTTAATTTCAATATATGGAACTGTGGGAATATTAATTTCATTCACGTAATTTTTTTCAGTTAAACGGTCCTGAATAATTTTATTAATTTGGGAACTAGGAGATACTATTATTTTATTTTCTATATACGACAAAGTCTTAAATGGAATATTCTCAAACTCATAAGTAATAAAATCGCACCCTTGAATGAAAGTATCTATTTCATCAAAATCATCATATTGTTTGATAGCATAATTATTTGCATATTTAATCGCTGGGGAATCATTAGAGTCGGTGTAAATAAACGTTTGGATATTCAATTTTTTAGCTACTTGACATAACATCATACCAAGTTGACCTCCACCTAGTATACCAATGATCATTACTTAGGTGTCTTTTTGACTTTTTTTGTTTGAGCCAGTCTCCATTTAATCAATTGATTTTCAACTTTAGAGTCGTAATTACTAATAATTGAAGCTGCATATAAAGCAGCATTTTTTGCTCCATTTTCACCAATTGCAACAGTTCCTACAGGAACACCAAAAGGCATTTGTGCTATAGAAAGTAAACTATCCAATCCTTTTAATGTTTTTGACTCAATGGGAACACCAATTACTGGGATATGAGTTATAGCTGCGATCATACCAGGTAAATGAGCCGAGCCACCAGCACCAGCAATTATTATCTTAATACCTTTGTCGTAAGCTTGTTCTGCATATTCATATAACCTTTTTGGGGTTCGGTGTGCAGAAACTATTTTTTTTTCGTGACTAATCTTTAATTCTTTTAATACAGTGCTTGTATGTTTAAGAGTTGACCAGTCACTTTGGCTGCCCATTACGATTGAAATTTTAGTATTAGATAGTTTCATTTTTTAGAAAATTTTTTTTCAGTAATTTTAAAATAAAATTTATATGGTAATAATTTACCAAATTTCATTATAGAATTAAAAGGAAAAGGAAATGTAATCTCAAAGCCTTTTTTATATATTTTATTAAAAATTATCTCAGCTGCCTTATTGGGGGACATTAAATAGGGCATTTTGAATGTATTTACTTTTGTGGCAGGAGTTTCTACAAATCCTGGGCATATTAATTTTACATTTAATCCATTATAAATTTCAGATTTCATAGACTCAGCCAAATTTATTAATGCCGCCTTTGAGGGTCCATATAAAATAGACTTTGGAAGACCTTTATATCCTGCAGTTGATGACATTAATGCTATAGTATTTTTTGAGTTGAGTTTAAAATTCTTTCTTATCAATTCTAAAGATAAATAAATACTAAGAACATTAGTATTAAAAGTTAGTTTGGCATTTTCAAAATTAAAATCATTAAAACTGTCAGGTATATAAATTCCTGCATTTAAGATAAATGTGTTTATGTTTCTATTTTTCTTAAATACTTCTTCTATTATTGATTTACTCGAGTCAAAATCTGCTAAATCTGTTTTTATAAACTCAAATTTAGTATTATTTAATGTTGTGGGAGGTATCTTTTTATTGTCCCTAGCTAAGCCTATAACACTCCAGCCCTGTTTAAGATATTCCTCGCAAAGCGCATATCCAATCCCACTGCTTGCTCCTGTTATAAAAACTTTGCTATCTTGTGTATTCGCTGATGAATTTTTTTGCATTAGAAATATGAGTACTAATTTTAGATTTGTCCATTTTATTTACAGTATAGTACATCATAGAGAGCCTCTGGTTAGTCTTAAAATAATTTTTATTTTTATATATAAAATTCCAGTATAAACCATCCAATGTTTGAGTCCAATCACCTCGACTATAATTACTCATTTTCAACAAGTAATTCGATCCACATAAATAAGGTTTTGTCGCAAATATTCCTCCATCACTAAACATTCCCATTCCATAAACATTTGGTGTCATCACCCAATCTGAGGAGTCGATAAATGTCTCCATAAACCATTTATAGACCTCTGAAGGTTTAAGACCTGATAAGTTCATTATATTACTGATTACCATTAGTCTTGGAATATGATGAACGTAACCACATTTATTTAAATTAGATATCATGTCATTTAAAATTGGAATATTAGTTGTTCCTTCATACCAATGCTTTGTTAATTTTCTTGAATTTCCAAAAAAATTACCTTTATTAAAATCTTTATAATAATGGATATTTAAGTACCTCATAAATTCTCTCCACCCAAAGATTTGTCTTATAAATCCTTCATAATTGTTGATACCAACTTTACTATAGGAAATTAAATTTAATCGATCTAATACGTCCTTTGGGGTTAATAAGCCCATGTTTAATGGGGCGCTAATTAAACTATGGTTTATATATGGATCATTAATTCTTATAAAATCTTCATAATGGCCAAAATTTTCTAGTTTCTCATTAATGAAATTATCAAGAACTTTAGATGAGTCTTTAAAATTCATAGGAAATATTATTTTTTTTTCTAAAATTCCAAAATGGTTTGCAAAAAACTTATTAATTAATTTCTTAATATCTTCGTAATGTTTCGACTCAAACATATAAGATTGAGGACTCTCATATTCTTTTGGGACTCTTTTTCTATTATCTTCATCAAAACTCCATTTATCTCCAATGGGTTTGTTATCTTTCACAAATATTTCAAAAGTTTTTCTAACATTACTGTAAAAATTAGCTAACTGAGGTTTTTTGGTCGTAACCATGCCCTGATAGTCGGACCTACTTACAAGAAACATAGGTGATTTATGAAAGGTTAATTCAATTTTGTTAATTTTACAAAATTGTTCAAATTTTATTCTAAATTCTAAGTCCTCTATCTCAAAAATTTTAATTTTAGAAATATTCTTAGATACCAAGAAGCTTTTTAAACCTTCAAAATAGTCCTTAAAATTAGAAATATTTTTATCAAGAGTAATATAATTTACTTTGAAATTATTTTTTTTTAAATAGTCCCTATATTCTCTCATAGAGGCTAGAAAATAATATATTTTTTGTTTGTGATGCTTAAAATAGCTACAAAGACCAAGATCCTCTTGAATAAAAAATTCACATGAATTTTTAAAATCTTTTAAATTCTTTTTTTCAAATAACTGATTTCCAAGAACTACAAAGCACTCTCTCATTAAGGTTTAATTATCTTGTAATTAAGGTAGATCTACCACCGTCAACTTGAAAATTTTGACCTGTTATCCATGATGATTTTTCAGATATTAGGAAAGAAGCTAAGTTTCCTATGTCTTGACCTGTACCAAGTCTTGACATTGGATGAAGTTTGCCTATTCCCTCAGCAACTTTTTCATTTGATACCATAAAATTTGACATTTTAGACACAGATAGACTAGGAGATATTGTATTAAATCTTATCTTGGGTGCATAATCAGCAGCTAAAGAATTTGACAAACCTATCAAGGCACTTTTAGCTGAAGCTATTGCAGTATGATTTTTAAATCCCCTTACAGCAGCAATTGAAGAAAAAAACACGACAGAAGATGAGTCAGACATTTTACTGATACTGTGGTTTAAAAAATGTACGATATTATAAAAGTTTTCATCCATAATTTTTTTGAAATCATCTAAACTTGTACTAGAAAAAGGTTTAAGATTTATAGAACCAATTGCAAAAACAATGCCGGAGATTTGGTAATCAATATTTTTAATAAAATTTTCTGTCTCAGAAAAATCATTTATATCCAATACATTTTTTTCAAAACTACCTTCGACGTCACCATCAAAAGCACTTCTTGATAGAAGGACTAATTCATTATCATCTTTTAAATTTGTTACACATGATTTACCTACAGAACCGTTAGCTCCTATTATTAAAATTTTACTCATAGCTTTTTATACCAAATCAGGCTCTAATTAGATTTAATTCTTAATGATTTTTAAACTATAACAAGTCGTAAAAACAAATAGTAAAGTCCCAATTATTTGATGAATAGAGCCTAAAGAAACTTGAACATTACTTAAAACAACAAAAATTCCTATAAATAGCTGAATGAAAACTAAAGAAATTATTAATAGAAGATGTAATTTTTGATATTTATTACTAATTCCTTTAAGGTGCCTCAAACCCAAATAAAGTATTGTAATGAAGGATATGTAAGCTAAAGCTCTATGAAAAAAATGTATAAAGACACTATTGTCAAAAAAACCAAATAATCGATCATCCAAGAAAAGCAAATTTTCAGGTATATAACTATCTCCCATTTTAGGCCAGGTGTTAAATGATTTACCTGCATCTAGACCTGCCATAAATGCCCCATAAATTACTGTGAAAAAAATTATTAAATTAAAAAAAATAAAAATTGATTTATGGGAACTAAACTTACTTTCGTAATTACCAATGCTAAGTCTTTTAATAAACAAAAAAGCAATATAGGAGAGAATTATTTGGGCGATAATCAAATGAACTGCAAGTCTAATATGACTTACATAGGGGTTTGTATCTAAACCACTTTTTACCATCCACCAACCTATTAAACCCTGAGAACCTCCAAGAAAAAGAAGAAACAAATATGATAGCAACTCATCTTTAGAAAAGTATTTCTTTAAAGCGAAGACAACAAAAGGAACTATAAAAATAATACCTATAATTCTTCCAAGAACTCTATGTCCATATTCCCACCAAAAGATATATTTAAATTCTGACAGAGTCATATTTACGTTTTTAATTTGATATTCTGGATATTGCTTATAGTCGTCAAAAACTTTTAACCAATCTCCATCAGACAGCGGAGGTATTGTTCCCACAAATAATTTCCAATCGACCATGGACAATCCTGATTCTGTAAGTCTTGTAAGCCCTCCCACAATAATCATTAATAAGATTATTGTCATAAGGCTTACCAACCATATCTTGATTTGAAAGCTCTCAGTTTTATACATCTAATCTAAACTTATAATTTTTTAGAATATATTTAGTATATTAATTTTAGTCGCATTCAGCCTATCGAACTGATAGACCTAATAGTCTAGAATACTGTAAATTTCAAATGTCATACCATATCAACGTCATAGATCATGATGGTTCCCCTCATAAAATTGAGGCAACAATTGGATTTTCAATTATGGAAATTATCAGAGATGCTGGTTTAGATATCGAAGCAATATGTGGTGGTTGTTGCGCTTGTGCCACTTGTCACTGTTATGTTGAAGATAAATGGTTAGAGAAGATATCAAAGCCTGATGATGACGAAGAATCTATGCTTGACCAGGCAATGGATATTAAAAAAAATTCGAGACTTTCATGTCAAATCCCATTTACAGAAGAGCTCAATGGTATTACTTTAACTTTAGCACCTAAATTTTGACTGATTATAACTCATATAAATCTTGGCCTTTTAATGAAGCTAAAAAAATTGTTAAAAGATTTGGTGAAAATAATACCAAAGAGAAAATTATTTTTGAAACTGGCTATGGTCCGTCAGGTTTACCACACATAGGCACCTTTGGTGAAGTTTTGAGGACTAATATGGTTCGGTTTTGTTATGAAAAACTAACGGGTAAACAAACTGATCTTATTGCTTTTTCTGATGACATGGACGGTTTTAGAAAAGTTCCTGATAATATTCCAAATAAAGAGAAATTATCTAAGTATCTAGATTATCCTTTAACCTCTGTGCCAGATCCTTTTGATGAGTTTAAGAGTTTTGGTGAGCACAATAATTCTAAGCTTAAAGAATTTCTGAATAGATTTAATTTGCCCTTTACATTTCAAAGCTCAACCGATGCATACAGATCAGGTTTATTTAATGACACAATAAAAAAAATTATAAAAAATTATAATGAAATAAAAAATGTTGTTCTCCCAACTCTTGGTGAAGAAAGAAGAAAATCTTATAGCCCATTTTTTCCTATCAATGAAAAAACTGGAAAAATTTTGCAAGTTCCTATTGAAGAAGTAAACTATGATGATTTTACTGTTTCTTACTACGAGGATGGGGAATTAAAATCTAAATCAGTTCTTGATGGAAATTGCAAACTTCAGTGGAAAGTTGATTGGGCCATGAGATGGGCTGCTTTTGGTGTAGACTATGAAATGTGCGGCAAAGATTTAACCGATAGCTATAGCTTATCTTCAAAGATATGCAGAATTATCGGCTCAAAACCTCCAGAAAATTTAATTTACGAGTTATTTCTTGATGAAAATGCTGAAAAAATTAGTAAATCAAAAGGCAATGGAATAAGTATCGACGATTGGCTAAAATACTCCATCGAAGAGAGCCTATCTATGTTCATGTATCAAAGGCCCACTACAGCTAAGAAACTTTTCTTTGATGTTATTCCTAAAAATACTGACGAATATTTATCTCATGTTAACAAGTTTAACAGTGACGACCAAAATGCAGATAATCCTGCATGGCATATTCATAAATCAGTCAATCCCATTTATAGTTCAAAAATAAATTACAGTTTAATTTTAAATGTCATATCTGTTTGTAAATCTGAAGATCCTAGTGTGATATTTGGTTTAATTAAAAATTATCAAAAAAATTTTAGCAAAGTTGAAGAGGATCTTATTAATAGAATGATTTATTGTGGTATAAATTATTTTAAAGATTTTATTCAGCCAAATTTAAAGTTTAAAATTCCAAATTCAGAAGAATTAATTATACTTAAAGAAGTTGTGAAAAAATTAAAAGAGGTAGAACCATCTGCAGATGCAGATGAATTTCAAACTGTAATTTTTAGTGTAGGCAAAAATTCTATTTATAAAGAAAATATAAGAGAATTTTTTAAACTAATTTATCTAGTTGTTTTTGGTCAAGAAAATGGTCCTAGATTAGGGTCATTTACAAAAATATACACAAAAGACAAAACTCTAGAGTTATTTAACTCTAAGCTTAATGTATAGTATAGCTCACCGTATCTTAAAAAAACTCGATCCTGAATTGTCTCATAACCTCTCTATTAAAGCTCTAAAGTTAGGTATTTACCCAAAGATAACTTATAAAAATACTGAAATACTTGAGCAAACTATATGGGGGAGAACTTTTAAAACCCCAATTGGACTATCTGCAGGTTTTGATAAAAATGCAGAAGTAATCAATCCTATATTAAATTTAGGATTTAGTTTTACAGAGTTGGGTACGGTGACACCTTTGCCTCAAAAGGGAAACACAAAACCAAGAATTCATAGATTCCCAGCACAAAAAGCACTCATAAACTCTCTGGGTTTTAACAATAAAGGCATGGATGTTTTTGAAAGAAATATTAACAACTCTAATTTAAAAGAAAATTTTCAGGATAAAATTATTGGAATTAATATTGGTAATAATAAAGATACTATCGAAATATTAGATGATCTTAAAAAACTTTTCGACAGACTATATAGACTGGGAGATTACATTGTAGTAAACCTGTCTTCTCCTAATACACCAGGTTTAAGGGATAATCTCAAATCTCAAAACTTTGAGAAGATCGTTACAACTATTCACAAATTTAGAGATCAAAATAATTCAAAAATACCAATTTTATTCAAAATTTCACCAGACATTTCAGATCAGGATAAGAAAGATATTTCACTAATTTCTCTAGCAAATGATGTCGATGGGCTGATATTAACAAATACCACAATTAATAAATCCATGGTTAATGAGAAACTAGAGGGAGGGGTTAGTGGTAGACCATTATTCCTTAAATCAAATGAATTAATTAGAGATTTCTATACTCTTACCTCCGGAAAAATAAAAATTATTGGTGTAGGAGGTATTTTTGATGCCAATGATATTTTAACAAAAATGAAATTAGGTGCCTCTCTAATTCAAATTTATAGCAGTTTTACCTACGAGGGGCCTTATCATGTAAAAAAAATGACTTTAGATTTAATTAATTTAATACAACAACAAGGTTTTAGAAGTATTTCTGAGGTAATTGGTCAATACTCTTGAAAAAAATATCATCCTTCAAAAACGTAATTAATAATTACGACTATTTCTTATTTGACCAGTGGGGTGTTCTACATAATGGCTATAAAAAATTTTTAGAAGCAGAAAAATGTTTAGAATTTTTAAAACTTAAAAATAAAAAAATTATTCTTATTTCTAATTCTGCTAATCCCTCGCTTCAATCCGAGGTCAATCTAAAAAGATTAGGCTATAGTGAAAAATTATTTGATTATTGTGTTACGAGTGGACAAATTGCCTTAAATAATATTAATAAAGATATCTATCAAAAATATGGAAGAAAATGTTTTCCTTTAGAGCTATCTAGAGAGAAAATTAAATATTTTGATCTTGATTGCACTAGAAATATTAAGAAAGCTAATTTTGCTATGATTGCAGATTTAAAAGATGGTTTATCTATTTTAGATTTTGCTGAATATTTGGACAAAATCTTTAAATATAAACTTCCTCTTTTATGTGCAAATCCAGATTATTTGGTGCATAACAATAATACTCTTTCTATGTGTGGAGGGACAGTAGCTGAGCTTTACTTTGATTTAGGTGGAACTGTATTTAGGTATGGTAAACCATACGAACCAATATATGTGGATATTATTAAACGAATGAGTATTAAAAATAAAAAAAAAGTATTGGTAATCGGAGACTCACTGTGGCACGACATAGCCGGAGGCAGAAAAATGAAATTTGACACTCTTTGGATTGAAAATGGGGTTCATAAACCTCAGTTGACAAAAAAAGATGATATTAATCAGCTTTTAAATGAGTTTACACCAAAATACTCAATGAGTGAGCTAAAACTGTAAGAAACTATTATTGTAAAAAAGGAACTTTTATATTATAAACTCACATCATGTCTAGATCTTGCGATATTACTGGAAAAAAACATCAAACTGGCCATAACGTAAGCCATTCTAATATCAAATCAAAAAGGCGATTTATGGTTAACTTGAATAGTGTTACTCTATTCAGCGAGTCTCTAAAAAGAAAATTTAGAATGAGAATAGCTTCATCAACCCTTAGAACAATTGATAAACATGGTGGTTTAGATCAATATCTAAATAAAATAAGTTCTCGATCTTTAACTGACAAAGCTCTAAAAATTAAAAAACAAATCGAAAAAAATGTTAGCCAAAAAGCTAGCTAAATGTTTCAAGAATTATTTTTAAACTTATCCAATAATTTAAATAACACATCGGTTGTTATGATTTGGCTGTTCCAAATTATCTTTTGTTATTTTTCAATTTTATTTTCACTTAAGTTTTTTGGAAAAACAGGTATCTATGTTTACGTAGCAATAGCAATAATACTAGCAAATATTCAAGTTCTAAAAGTTGTAGATTTTCCTTTCTTCCCTGAGCCTATGGCATTAGGAACGGTACTGTTTATTTCAATTTTCCTTTGTACTGACATTCTAAATGAATATTTCGATAAAAAATCTGCAACTAAGTGTATTTATCTTGGTATTGCAGCTTATTTATTTTCAACAGTGCTGATGTTTCTAACAATATCTATGACACCTATTAATCCGGATGCATATCCTGCATGGTCTTGGAGCTATGATATGCATGAATCAATAAAGACAATTTTTCTTCCACAATTTCCTATAATAGTCGGAAGTATTTGCGCATTTTTTATCAGTCAGAAAATTGATATTTTTATATTTTCCTATTTAAAAAATAAAAATACCAATCTTTGGTTCAGAAATAATGCATCCACAATAGTTTCTCAATTTATTGATAATATTATATTCAGTGTTCTTGCATTTAATATTTTAACTTCAAACCCTGTGCCTTTGTTTGACCTAATCATTTCTTATGGCTTAGGTATTTATTTTCTGAGAATTTTATTAAGTCTGTTTGATACAATTTTTATATATTTAGCGAAGAATTTCCTACCTTCTAAACTTGACTAATTTTTTTCAAGTAAAAAAAAAGTCTCAATTATCTAATGCTCGACTTGGATTAATTACCACTGCACATGGTAAAATAAATACCCCAGCTTTTATTTTCTGTGGTACTAAAGCCACTGTTAAATCTGTATTACCCTCGCAATTAAAATTAGCGAGCACGCAAATTATCCTCTCAAATACATACCATTTAATGCTTCAACCGGGTCCAGAGATAATTTCAAAAGAAGGTGGTCTGCAGAATTTTACTCATTGGAATGGACCCATGATGACTGACAGTGGTGGGTATCAAATTTTTTCACTAGGATATGGCTCAGTTTCAGAGGAAATAAAAGGAAAAAATAAAAACACAAAAAGGAAGTCTCTTATAAAAATAACAGAAGAGGGAGCTTCTTTTAGAAATTATATTAACGGTGATAAAGTATTCCTCTCACCTGAAAGGTCTATTGAATTACAACGTGACTTTGGTGCTGATTTGATATTTGTTTTAGATGAATGCACACCTTTTAATGTTTCAAAAAAATATACAGAAAAGTCTATGTATATGAGTCATCGTTGGGCTGTAAGATGTAAAAATTCATTTGACTCGGAATTTAGAAATTATGAACCAACTTTTGGCTCCGCTGGGAAACAGTCTCTGTATGGAATAATACAAGGTGGTGTCTATGAAGATTTAAGAAAGATTGCATGTGAAGAGACTTGCTCAAAAGATTTTGATGGACTTGCAATAGGGGGTTCCTTGGGTAGTACAAAAAACCAAATGTACGATATTTTTTCTTTGTGTGAAAACTATTTGGATAAATCCAAACCAATACATATTTTAGGAATTGGAGGATTAGATGATATCTTACACGGTGTAAGTTCAGGATACGATACGTTTGATTGTGTGTCACCAACTAGAATTGCAAGACATGGTATCATGATGTCAAAACTAAGTAGTAATGGAATTAATTTAAATAATTCAAAATACAAAGATGATCATTCCAGTTTAGATGAAGATTGTGAAATACAGGAAATTAATAAATTCTCAAAATCGTATTTACACCATTTATTTAAGTCTAATGAAATGTTAGGGATGATTATTTTATCAATCTATAATATTTGGTTTATGAATAAATTTTTTGAGGAAATAAGAAAGTCAATAAATGAGAATAAGTTTGAAGAGTATAAGAGTAGTATTTTATCTAATTTTAGTTAAATAATGATTCTATTTTCTCAAACATAATACCGCCTAACTCCTCTACATCATGAATGGTAATAGCCTTACTGTAATACTGACCAACATTATGCCCAATACCAATTGCTAATAATTCAATATTTGATTTCTGCTCTATTGCAACAATAGTGCTCTTTAAATGTTTTTCTAAATAATTACTGTTATTCACAGATAACGTAGAGTCATCTACTGGAGCCCCATCAGATATTACAATTAAAATTTTTCTACTTTCAGGTCTCTTTGAAATCCTCGAACTAGCCCAAAGAAGTGCTTCACCATCAATATTTTCTTTTAAAAGGCCCTCTTTTAACATTAGGCCTAAATTTATCTTTGATTTTTTTGAGTTTTGGTCTGCTGATTTATAAATGATATGTCTAAGATCATTTAGCCTTCCTGGATTTTTCTGCTTCCCGTTTTTGAGCCAATGCTCTCGAGTCTTTCCACCTTTCCAAGCCTTCGTTGTAAAACCAAGTATTTCAACTTTGATTTTACATTTTTCCAAAGTGGCTGCGATCATATCTGTAGTTAAAGCAGCAATCATAATTGGTTTTCCTCTCATAGATCCAGAGTTATCAATTAATAATGTTACGGTTGTATCTTCGAATTTAATTTCCTTCTCTTTTTTGAAAGATAGTGAATTGTTTGAATTAGTTATAACTCGTGTGAGTTTAGAAGTATCTAATACACCATCATCTAAATCAAAATTCCATGATCTATTTTGCTTAGATTGAAGTTTACGATATAGTTTATTAGCTAATCTTGATATCTGTTTTTGATACAAGTCACATTTTTCATCGAGCTGTTTTCTTAGAGCAACTAGTTCTTCGTGGTCACATAGTTTAAAAGCTTCAATTATCTCATCGTATTGATTTGTTGCAGTTTTATAATTTTGACTTAAGTTTCTGTAACTATCAATTGACTTGATAATATCATCAATTTGTTGGTCAGAAATTTCAATATCGACCTCTTCTCCTTGAACGCTTGATTGATCATTATCTGTGTCACTTTCAGGTGTATGCATACTATCGTCTAATTGGCTTTCTTCAGGTTTCTGAGCTTGATTTTCTTCTTGATTTTCTTGCTGATTGAAATCCTCTTCGTCTTTTCCTTCATCAAGATTTTTATCATCTGGCTTATTTTCTTCTTCAAGGGACGGAAAGATAATTCTTAAAAGATCTACAGATAAAGATAAGTATTCTTTCTGTTCTTTTATATTTTGAGATAATTCTTGAAGTGTATTAAAAAATTCAGATACATTATCCTTAGACGTTATATTCTTCAGATGTTTATTGTTCAGTTTCCACTTTTTACCATTTATAAAATCAATAAAAAAAAGTGTTAAAGTAAAGTAAAATAAATCTTTAGAGTCCTTTTGCTTTTTTAGATTTAAAATCTCTAATCTTTTTAGCCACTTATTCTCAATATTTTTTACTATTCCTTTAAAAGGTCTCGAGCCATAAGTTTCATATCGCAAACGTTCTAAAAAGATAATTTCTTCTTTAATATCGACATTTTGAGAGGTTATTTGGTTTAATTGTTTTTCATTATGGTATTTTTTTTTCAGCGCAAAAGAGTCTGCTGCACTTCGCATATCTTCATAGTTGAAAATATTTGAAATAGATGGAAGGTTTAAAGTATCATCTTTTTCTAAAACAATATTTGAATTAACATTTATTTTTAATTCTTTATTTTCGGATATAGTCTTATTAACAGAATTGAGTGTATTTGAGATTTGTTTAGGAAGTTTTAATTGTTTGAGATCGGCCAATTAAATATCAATTGCAAAAGCTCTCTGAAAATACTCTTTATAAATATCGATTTCACTTTCATCACACTTATTTAAAAAAGTAAAGTTCAATGAGCTTTTTATATCCTTGATAATTTTATAATTTTCTGCCCACATTATTACTGTTCTAGGGCTCATGACTATAGATATATCTTTTTGTTCAAAGCCTTTTCTTGTCAAATTAGCCATTTGGACCATTGATCCAATAATTTTTTTTTCTTCACTACTAGCTGAAACTTTTTTTGATATTATTTCTATTTCTTTCTCTTCTTCTAAGTAGTTTAATTTTGCAACAATATTCCATCTATCCATCTGACCTTGATTGATTTGGTTTGTTCCATGATAGATACCGGAGGTATCTCCAAGGCCAACAGTATTAGCAGTAGCAAATAATCTAAAATAAGGATGTGGTGAGAGAACTTTGCTTTGATCAAGGAGTGTTAATTTTCCCTCCGCTTCAAGTATTCTTTGAATAACAAACATAACATCTGGTCTTCCAGCATCATATTCATCAAAAACTAATGATACGTTATTTTGAAAAGCCCAAGGAAGAATACCCTCCTGAAACTCAGTGACTTGTTTATTATCTTTTAAAACTATCGCATCTTTTCCAATTAGATCGATTCTAGATACATGACTGTCTAAGTTAATTCTAATACATGGCCAGTTTAATCTCGCACATACCTGTTCAATGTGAGATGACTTTCCTGTTCCATGCAGACCTTGTAAGAAAACCCTTTTATTAAACTTTAGACCCAACAAGATTGCAGTTGTTGTACTATCATCAAATACATAATTTACATCAATTTTTGGGCAATATTCTGATGTTTCATTAAATTTTTGAACTTTTATATCAGTTTGTATGCCAAAAATTTCTTTTGATGAAACTTCTGTAATTTGTATTAAGTCTTTTTTGAGAGCCTCAATTTTATTCATTTTTTGTATCTTTCAATTAAGTAGTTATATGCTTCTACTATTTCTCTAAATTTATCAATAACTTTTTTACTATTGCCTTTTACATCTGGATGATGCTCTTTAACTAATTCTTTATAGCTTTTTTTTATCAATTTTATGTCAGTATTTATATCTAATTTTAAAATAGTAAGTGATTTTAACAATTTATTTGACTGCGGTTGATATGCAGCAGGGTTATCAAATGAACCCATATCTTCACCATTAATTGTAAAATTATAGAATTTTTTTCCTGATCCGAAAGAATTTGTTGGTCTTCTCCAGATAGTGTCAAAACGGATATCATTTTCAATTTCACTAGCATCCATTTTTTTATGGTAATTCCACTTTTTATTAAATTCTTTTATATGTTCCATACAAAACCACTGATAATTACTTAAATTATCATAATCTAAAGGAGCTTTATAAAAACCTTCCTCCTTACAATTTGGATGATTACATAAATTTTCTATTTTATTTTTTTTATTCATTTAAGATTAAATTATGAATTTAGATAATATTAAAATCCTTTTACAGGATATTAGTCAATTCGAAATTTTAGAAATAATTGATAATAGTGCAAAACATAAGGGACATACTGGAGTTGAAAATTCATCTACTATGTTAACTCATGTGGAACTTAGAATATTAAATAAAAATAACCTTAATAAAATAGATATTCACAGGACAATTCATAAAAAACTTGACTCAGTCTTTAAATTTGGTCTTCACTCTCTTGAAATAAAAATATCAAATAGATAACTTTACTTTATTAATTTTATTAATAGACCTAGATATAATTTGTAATTTTATATCTCTAACATAAAAGACTTTGCCAACTTTAGGAATTTCTTTAGCCAAATCGTGTATTAAACCGGATAAAGTTACAAATTGATCAGGTAAATTAATATCTAAGCTTCTATTAATTTCCCTTACACTAGCATTTCCATTAAACAAATAATTACTATCATCAATCTTCTCTAGATAAGTTTCATCAGTATCAGTTTCATCAAAAATTTCTCCAATAATTTCCTCTATAATATCCTCTAATGTAATTAAACCCTGTATTTCTCCATATTCATCTACAATTAAAACCATATGTTCTCTTGAAGATTTGAAATCAATAAGCTGTTTCATGGCCAGTTTGTTTTGTGGAATGTAAACAGGTTGAGAGGTATTTCTTTCAATACTTTCATTTGATTCTTCAATATTAGAATCTTTCAATAAATCTCTTATATCGAAAATACCAATGAGGTTATTAAAACTACCCTTAATAACTGGTATTCTTGTATATGCGGATGTACTTATTATTTTGAGATTCTGTTTATAAGGATCATCTAAATTGATATATAAAATTTCATTTCTATGAGTCATA
>CACHVL010000008.1:0-42407 GCA_902583235.1 uncultured Alphaproteobacteria bacterium
AATTCACGTCGGCTTCTTGATGTATGAGGTTGGATCATCGCGTTTTAAAAATGCTGTATCCTCCGCTTGTAAAAATCTTTTAGCATTCGCATTCATGATACCAACTTTCTGGTTATTTGGTTGGTATATTTATCTTGCATTCCCAGGTGGTTTTACACCAATAGACCTTGAGGGTTATGGAACACCGTGGAATGTATCAATGGGACCAATGTTAAGTGATCAAGCCACAGGTATATTCTGGGCAGCATTTACATTGTTTGCATGTACAACTGCATCTATTTTTTCAGGATCTGTTTTAGAAAGAATAAGAATTAGTTCTTTTGTTTTCTTAGCGGTAGTTCTTGGATCAGGAGCTTGGATACTTGGAGCTTCTTGGGGCTGGCATGCTGATGGATGGTTAGTAACCCAATTTGGTTATCATGATGTTGGAGCTGCAGGTGTGGTTCACATGATAGCAGGTTGGTTTGCATTTGGTGTAGTACTAAACCTAGGACCTAGAGTTGGAAAATATAATGCAGACGGCACAGCTAATGAAATTGAAGGTCATGACCTTCGTTTTTCATTCATAGGCTTATTAATGATTATTGTTGGTTTCTTCGGATTCCTTGGTGGTTGTTTGATATGGGGAGGTGCTGAACTTGGTGGATGGATCAATATTTATGGTGCTCCAGCCACTCTTTCATCATTTGCTTTCAATACCCTAATGGGTCTTGGTGGAGGAATGATCGGTGCATTCTGGATGAGTAAAGGTAATCCATTTTGGATGATGTCCGGAGGACTTGCAGGTATATTCTCATGTGCTTCTGGTCTAGATGTCTGGTACCCAGGATTAGCTTTTGTATTAGGTTTTGTTGGTGGTGTGATTATTATTCCTGCGAATAATTGGTTACACAGTATCTTCAAGATTGACGATCCAGTAGGTGCTATTTCAGTTCATGGTGTAGCTGGCATTTGGGGTGTACTAGCAATGGGACTTTTTGCTTCTGGTTACCCAGCATCCGGCGATATTCCACCAACTAGCTTTGGAGGTCAATTGGTAGGGGCAATTGTTATGTTCTTACTTGGATTTGTTCCAGGATATGGCCTTTCATTTATTATGAAAGCTATGGGATGGCTTAGAGTACCAGATGAGGTACAAAAAGCTGGAATTGACAGTGCTGAGCTTGGTTTAAAAGCTTATCAATAACGAATGAGGAAGGAGAAATCATGAATTCATGGCCAGGACCTGAAAATAGTTGGGAAGGTGTAGACGCTTATTTTACATCAGCCAACAGTGAAGGTACTCTAATCTTTTGGACCCTTGTTGTTATTGCTTTGTGTATATTTGCTACATTTGCTGCAGCAAAACATGAGTCTGATACTGCAAAAAAAACAAAATAATGTTATAATTAAGGCGGGGAAATAATCCCCGCCTTAAAATATGGATTACAATACCACAAACCTACTTTTCCAAAACATAGTTCAAACTGTAATAAATAATAAATTATTAGCTGCTTTAATATGGATTGCCTTTATGTATTTTATTTTAAGAAGAGTAGCAAAAAGTGATTATGATTTAATTTTAAAAAAAAAGTGGACTAGAGATAAATAAACTTCTTTGAATTTACTAATTATCAGTGGTATGGATAAAAACCACGACGATCAACATGTAAAAGCAAATTGCCCCTTCCAACACACTTTTTTTGAGAAAGTTATAAAAGACCAAAACCCAAAATATATAACTAAAGTTCTTAGGTCATATTTAGTAGACATTAATGAATTTGATTTTTCACATTATGATGCTTTTTTATGGACAGGAGGCTTAGGTAATATTTACGAAAACAACTCACATAATAAAAAACAATTAGAAATATTTACTAAAATAGTTGAACTTGGGAAACCTATTTGGGGCAGCTGTTGGGGATTGCAAGTTTTTGTAACTGTTCTTGGAGGCAAAATTACTAAATCATCAATACCTGAATTTGGGTTTGCAAATAATATAAAAATAAAAAATGATCATTATATTTATAGAAACAAAAAAGATTTATTTACTGCACCAGGACATCATTATGATAGCGTTGAAAATATTCCAAATGATTTTAAAGTCATATCTGAAAATGATTTTTCTATCCAGTCTATTGTTCATAAAAAATATAATATAATCTGTACTCAATATCACCCTGAGCTTCCTTACAATTTTATAGGTAATTTAATGACATACTGGAAAACAAATTATCTTGATAAAATGACTGGTGAGAAATTTAGCGAACTTATTCATAACTTGAAACAATTAGAGAATAGAGATCTTTATGATCGTAAACTCGAGTTAGTAAATTGGCTGAATAGTTTAGAAAATTAATTATTTTTTTGTAACAATTGTCACTACTCCTGCGAAAATTACAGCTAATAATCCACAAAATATCGCTGCAAAAAAAATAGTAGAGACAATATAAATAAAAACCGTGATGCTTGTTATTTTACTAAAAAAAAGAGGATTTTGTAAAAACTGATCAATCATCAACATAAAAGTCAGCACTAGGAACCCAGTTATGAAACCTCTTTTATAAAATTTCATCCAAGATCTTTTAAAAAATTCTATATTCATAAATACAAGTAGAAATTTTATATTATGGTCTTATAATTTCAATTTGTTAAATCTGGAAGCGAGAAATTCTTTTGAGTGATTATTTTGAAAATTTTAAAGACGCCTTACCTGATATAAAAAGAGTAAAACAATTAAAAAAACAATTAGAAAAAAAAGGCGTAAAGTATATTTACTCAAATTGGATTGACTTCCTAGGTAGTCCAAAGACAAAACCAATGCCAATATCCGACTTTGAAGATCTTTGTATGGGTAAAGGTCCTCAATTTGCAGTTCATTCTGTCTCTTTTGTTCCAGAATTAACACCTGCAGACAATGATCAAATACCATTACCTGATTTGGATAGTATTGTTATTTGCCCATGGGATAAAACATGTGCATGGGTTTTTGCAGATCTTTACTGGAACGACAAACCCTATGATGTTTGTCCTCGAATGACCTTAAAAAGACAAATTAAAAAATGTGCAAAATCTGATTTAAAATTTTTTGTTGGTATAGAGCCAGAATTTTTTTTAATGAAATGGGATGGTGATAAACCTATAAAAGCTATTGATAGAGATCCTATTCCTTTGAGAAGACAAGCTTTTGGATATGACTCTGAATATTCAATAGATGGAATGAATTTCTTAAAAGAGATTATTGATATTTTAAATAATGATTTGAAATGGGACTTACATGATGTCGTAGCTGAGGGTGCTTACGGTCAATATGAATTAGATTTTGGATATACAGATATTCTATCAATGGCTGATAGATTTGTCTTTTTGCGAGTTCTTCTAAAAGAGATAGCAAAAAAATATGGTTATTTTGTATCTTTTATGCCAAAAACTACAATTAGTGACTGGCGATCTGGAGCTCATATCAACCATAGTGTAGCTTCTATTAAAAAGAAAAATAAAAATATTTACAAAGATGGGGATAAATTTTCAGATAAAGCATATAACGCTGTTGCTGGAATACTTAAACATGGTGCTGCTATCACAGCTTTAGCTTGCCCAACGGTAAATTCTTATAATGGTTTTGTACCTACTGTTGAGGGCTTAGATGGTGGAATGCATACCTGGGCTCCAACTCATATGACTTATGGAAATAATAATAGATCTGCCATGATAAGGTTACCTCAAAACAGATATTGTATAGAAGATAGAGCTTCAGATTTAACTCAAAATCCATACCTTACTTTCTCATTATTGGCTGCCGCGGCTACTGAGGGCATTGATAAGAAGATGACACCACCTAAAGCCACTAATAAAAGTCTGTATGATTTAACAGAAAAAGAAAAAAAGCAAGTAACCAGTCTTCCAAGAAACTTACTAGAGGCAGTTGATGCTTTCGCAGCAGACCCTTTAACCAAAGAGGTGTTTTCAGAGGCCATGATCAATAATTTTGTGGGATATAAATACGACGAGTGGTCGAGGTATCATACCACAACTACAGATTGGGAAATTAAAGAATATTTGAAGTTATTTTAATTGATAAACAAACAAGAATTAAAAAATTTTGAACTAAAAAATTTCAAACTCAAATCAGGAACAACAATCGATTTAGATTTGAAATACTTAGCATTTGGTAATCTTAACGAAGACAAATCAAATGTTATTTTGTACCCAACTAGGTATGCAGGAACTCACTTAGAGCAAGGAAATATAATTAATGATAATTTTCCTATTAACCCCAATGATTACTTCATCATTATACCTAATATGTTTTGCAATGGAGTATCTTCTTCACCAAGCAATGTAAATGGAGAAATAAAGGGACCAAATTTTCCGTTAATCACAATCTACGATAATGTTAAAGCTCAAAAAATTTTATTAGAAAAAACATTTAATATTGAAAAAATTAAACTTGTAATAGGGTGGTCAATGGGAGGGCAACAAGCACTTCAATGGGCTTCATACTTCCCTGACTCGATAGAAAGTGCCATTTCAATGTGTGGTCATGCCAAGACCACGGGTCATACTTATGTTTTTCTTGAGGGTGTATATGCTGCTTTGATATCTGACCCTAATTGGAATAAAGGCAATTATGAAAGCCAACCAAACCAAGGGAAAACTACAATGGCAAGAGTATGGGCGGGATGGGCCCATGGTCAAAACTGGTTCAGAGAAAAACATTATTTAAGTAATGGTTTTAAAAATCCAAAAGAGGTACTAGATAAATTATGGAACAAAATTTATTATCAGCGTGATGCGAATGATCTTTTAGCTATGATTAGAACTTGGCAAGAGCATGATATTAGTAACAATGAATTATACCAAAACGACTTTTCTAAAGCTTTAAATTCAATAACTGCAAAAACAATCCTTATGCCTGGTCAAAATGATTTGTATTTTCCACCAGAGGATAATGAAATTGAATTAAAAGATATTCCCAATGGAGAATTAAGAATCATTCCCTCAGACTATGGCCATTACGCCGGTGCGGGTAAATCAAAAGAAGACCTTGATTTTATTAATAAAGCTATTAGGGAGATACTAGTTAATTAAATTTTAGTTTAAAAAGTTTCTTTTTACCAATTTTTAAAACTTGATTATCATTTTTATTATTCAGAACAGTATTAAAGTCATTTACAGTGCTGTCATCTATCTTAATACCCCCACCTTCAATTAGTCTTTTAGCTTCTGATTTTGAGCTAACTAAGTTGTGACTTATGAGTGCATCTAAAATTTTAATATCTAAATTTTTATCTAGTAAAATCTCGTCTAAATTTTCATCTGAATTATTTTCAAATATAGAAATAGCTTTTTTTTCAGCATCCTCTGCAGATTTTTGTGAGTGGCAATCTGAGGTTACTAAAAAAGCAAGTTTCTTTTTTGCTTCATTGATATTTTCTGAGATGATATTTTTTATTTCACTCTTATCCAAGTCGCTAAATATAAGTAATAGCTTTTCTACATCGTTATCATCTATATTTCGCCAATATTGATAAAACTCATATGAGTTATACTTATTTTCATCTATCCATACCGCTCCTTGCTCAGTTTTGCCCATCTTTTTTCCGGTTGAAGTTGTTAATAAAGGTGTGGTAAGTCCAAAAGCGTCTTTTTTATTTATTTTAGATATGATTTCCATTCCTAAAACTATATTTCCCCATTGGTCAGATCCACCAATTTGTAAATCACATTTTTCATTTTTATTTAAATAAAGAAAGTCATAACTTTGGAGTATCATGTAATTAAATTCTAAAAAAGATAATGATTGTTCTCTTTTAAGTCTTTCTTTAACACTTTCAAAAGTTAGCATTCTATTAATTGAAACATGACTACCTACATCTCTTAACAATTTGATATAATTTAATTTATCTAACCATTGATCATTATTAATGAAGGTTATATTTTCTTTAAAATCTCTAAAATAATGTTTAAAAATTCTTTTGAAATTATCAATATTTTTTTGAATATTGTCGTAACTTAAAATTTGTCTCGCTGTATCTTTACCTGATGGATCTCCTACTTTTGTGGTCCCTCCACCTAATAGCACTATTGCTTGATGACCGTGCTTGATAAGTGTCTTTATAGCTCTTAATTGTACCAGACTTCCAACATGTAAAGCATCAGCTGTTGCATCAAAGCCAATATAAAAAATTATTTTTTTCTTATTTAATAAAGTATTTAGCTCAATTTCATTTGTGCACTGATTGAATAGATGTCTATCTTTAAATAACTGTATATAATCAATCATATATAATAATTAACATAATTTTATAGATATCAAATGGAATATATGGCTCTTGGATGCATGTCTGGAACATCATTAGATGGTATTGATTGTAGCCTCATTAAATCAGATGGACTTTCTTTCGCTAATGAAATTTCAAATGAATTCATCCCATATAGTAAAGAATTGAAAAAAAAATTACTCAATACAATTAACCAAGAATATTTGAATGACATAAGTGTACTAACCTTGCTAAACGAGGAATACAAGAAAGCTATCAATCAATTAATTAAAAATAATAATGTAAAAATCGACTTAATAGCTGTGCATGGTCAAACAATCTTTCACGATCAAAAGACTAAAATATCAATACAGCTTTTTGATAAAAGTCTAAGATTTGAATCAAATTCACCAGTTATTTGTAATTTTAGAAAAAATGATTTGCTAAATGGAGGTAATGGAGCACCAATAATGCCAGAATTTCATAAAATGCTAGCAATGCAATTAAATTTAAAAAAAGTAATTTTTGTAAATATAGGGGGAGTAACCAATATAACTCTAATTAACAATGAGGATATTAAAGCAGGAGATAGCTCATTTGGTAACGCTATTATCAATGATTTAATTTACGAAAAAATTGGTCAAAATTTTGATATAGATGGATCTATATCTAAGAAGGGAAAAAATATTGAGACCTTATTTAATAAAATTCTATCTGACCAATTTTTTGATAAAAAGTTACCAAAATCTTTAGATAGAAATTATTTTCATAAATATAAAAATGAATTTTTTAAACACGATAATTTAAATAATACTATTTTTACTTTATTAGAAATTATACCTTATGCTATTAGAGAATTAATTTCATCTCCGTCAGACTATAAGATAATCTTAATGGGCGGTGGAAGAAAAAACCTTACACTCCAAAAAATATTTAAAAAATATTTTGAAGATGTATCTTTAATAGATGTTTACAATATGAATGGTGATTTTATTGAGTCTCAAGGAATGGCTTACTTGGGTATAAGATATTTATTAAAAAAAAATTCAACATATTTCACAACTACAAAAGTACTAAAAAATATATATTTAGGAGAACGTTGTTAACTTTTATGCTTTTGAATATACTTGTTTAATGTCCCCATAAGAGGTTCTAATTTACCTTCAAAAAGATGATTAGATTTGGAGATAGTTTCCATTGAAACATCTGCATTTTTCTGCTTCTTAAAAGTTTCAAAAAATTCTTTAAGGTTATCTCTTTTAACTATTTCGTCTTGTTCAGCACGCACTATTAAAGTTTTAATAGGACAGGGAGATAAAAAGTTAAAATCATACATGTTTACTGGGGGCGCTATTAAAATTAACCCATCAACCTCTGGTCTTCTCATTAGTGTTTGAAATCCAATCCATGCTCCAAAAGAGAAACCTACAATCCAACAAGATCGAAAGTCTTCATTCTTTTTTTGTAACCAATCCAGTGAAACACTAGCATCATTCAACTCACCTTCTCCTTCAGTAAAAGCACCATCACTTTTTCCAACACCTCGAAAGTTAATTCTAAGAGTTGAAAAACCAGCATCCTTCATTACTTTAAATGCAGCATAATTAACCTTTGTATCCATCGTTCCACCATGTTTTGGGTTTGGATGTAAAATTATAGCGATATTAGGTTTTTCTTGCTCACTAGGTGAGTATTTGGCTTGAAGTTTACCTTCACCACCTTGTATAAATACTTCTGGCATAATTAAAGAAGAGATCATAGATTACTTTTGATAAAAAAAGCAAGTTATAAATGAATTCATTAGGTTTTAATAAAGATCCAGCTATTACAACTGTAGTAGTTGCTATGTCTGGTGGAGTTGACAGTTCTGTTACAGCGGGACTATTAAAAAAAGAGGGATACAACGTTGTAGGTATCACTTTGCAACTATACAGCTCTAACAACTCAGCCAAAAAGGGTTCTTGTTGCTCTGGCCTTGATATTTACGATGCGAGAAGAGTTGCTCAAAAATTAGATATACCACATTACGTTTTCAATTATGAAAAAACATTTAAATCAGATGTTATAGATTATTTCATTAAATCTTATGAAAATGGTGAGACTCCTATTCCATGTGTAAAATGTAATGAAACCGTTAAATTCAGAGACTTAATGAACTTTGCAAAAAAATTAGATGCTGACTGTATGGCTACAGGTCATTACATCAGAAGAAAAGGTGAAATCAAAGATGCTCATATGTATAGAGCTGAAGATAAATCAAAAGATCAAAGTTATTTTTTATTTGCCACAACTCAAAATCAATTAGACTATTTACGATTTCCATTAGGTGAAATATCCAAAGCAGAAACTAGAAAAATAGCTGAGGATCTAGGACTCATTGTTTACGATAAGAAAGATAGCCAAGATATATGTTTTATTCCAGACGGAGATTATAAAAAATTTATTAAATCAAATAAAAAAAAGGGAGAAATAATTGATCTCTCTGGAAATGTATTATCCTTTCATGATGGCATTCAAAATTTTACAGTTGGACAAAGAAGAGGTTTGGGAATCTCAAACGATGATCCTCTTTATGTTATTGATATTATTAAAGATAAAAATCAAATCATTGTTGGAGATAAAAAAGACCTTTTAGGAAGTTCTCTTTTACTGGGTGATTTAAATTTTATTATGCCAGAATATGACTTATCAAAAAATATTGTTGAAATTCCCTGTAGTGCCAAAATTAGGTCTTTATCCGAGCCTAAAAAAGGAAAACTTATCAAACAATCTACATCATATTCTTTTGAATTTGATGAACCTGCAGAGGCTATAACTAGAGGCCAAGCTTGTGTTTTATACGATAATGATAGAGTTTTAGGCGGTGGGATAATTAAGCAGAAACTGAACTAAATAAAGAGTTTACTCGTATTTTCTTGTAAAAATCCTTATTTATCATATATATCGAAATCTATGGCAGCTACAGAACAAACAATTAAACAAGTAAATACTTTAGGAGACACTGATTATAAGTATGGTTTTTCTACTGAGCTAGATGAAATACGCCCTCCTAAAGGTTTAAATGAAGATATAATAAAATTTATATCTGCCCAAAAAGACGAGCCAGAATGGATGCTTGAATGGAGGCTCAATGCCTTCAAAGTATTTAATAAGCTACCGAAGCCTGAGTGGGCAAAGTTGAATATTCCAGAAATTGATTACCAAGATTGTTATTATTACTCAATTCCTAAAAGTCTCAAAGATAAACCTAAGTCTTTGGATGAAATCGACCCAGAAATAATCAAAACTTATGAAAAACTGGGTATCCCATTAAAAGAACAAAAAATGTTATCTGGTATTGCAGTTGATGCCGTTTTTGACTCTGTATCAGTTGCCACTACTTATAAAAAACAATTAAGTGATCTGGGTATTGTATTTTGCTCAATCTCTGAGGCAGTAAAAACTCACCCTGATTTAGTAAAGAAATATTTAGGAAGTGTCATACCCGTGTCTGATCACTCTTTTGCTGCTTTAAACTCAGCAGTGTTTACTGATGGATCTTTTATTTATATTCCTGAGGGCGTTAGGTGTCCTGTAGAGTTGTCAACATACTTTAGAATTAATGCAATGAACACCGGTCAGTTTGAGAGAACGCTTATTATCGCAGATAAAGATAGTTATGTAAGTTATTTAGAAGGCTGTACTGCTCCAATGAGAGATGAAAACCAGCTCCACGCTGCTAATGTTGAGTTAGTTGCTCTGGACAATGCAGAAATAAAGTACTCAACAGTTCAAAATTGGTACCCCGGTGATAAAGAAGGTAAGGGGGGTATCTACAACTTTGTAACAAAAAGAGGTGCCTGCAGAGGTAAAAATTCTAAAATATCTTGGACTCAAGTTGAAACAGGATCTGCAATAACATGGAAATACCCAAGCTGTATTTTGCAAGGAGATAACTCTAAAGGAGAATTTTATTCAGTTGCAATAACTAATAATATGCAACAGGCCGATACAGGAACAAAAATGATACATATCGGTAAAAATACATCCTCCAAGATAATATCAAAAGGTATATCTGCTGGAAAAGCTAATAACACTTATAGGGGTTTAGTAAATATTTTGTCAAAAGCTAAAAATGCAAGAAATTTTACTCAATGTGACTCATTATTAATAGGTAATAAATGTGGTGCCCACACTGTTCCGTACATAGAGTCAAGTAACTCAGACTCAATGGTTGAACATGAAGCAACCACTTCAAAAATTAATGAGGATCAATTATTTTATTGTCAGCAAAGAGGATTGAATAGCGAAGATGCGGTAGGTTTAATCGTCAATGGTTTTTGTAAAGAGGTATTACAACATTTGCCAATGGAGTTTGCTGTAGAAGCACAGAAATTAGTAGCAATTAGCTTAGAAGGTAGTGTTGGATAATGTTAGAAATTAAAAACCTTCATGTTTCCATTGAAGAAAAGAAAATTATCAAAGGTTTAAATTTATCAATAAATAAGGGTGAGGTTCATGCACTCATGGGCCCAAATGGTTCAGGGAAGAGCACACTTTCTTATGTATTATCAGGGAAAGATAAATATGAAATAGATGAAGGAACAATAGAGTATAACGAAAAAAATTTACTAGAGTTGGATGTAGATGAAAGAGCAAATGAGGGTTTATTTCTGGCATTTCAATATCCAATGGAGATACCTGGCGTACAAACTTCTTTTTTTTTAAAAACAGCAATCAACTCAAAGAGAAAATATTTAGGTCAGAGTGAAATGGATGCCCTGGAATTTGCTAAATTAATGAAGTCAAAAGCTGAAGAATTAAATATCAATACTGAAATGCTCAAAAGAGACTTGAATGTAAACTATTCAGGCGGTGAAAAAAAGAAACAAGAAATTTTACAAATGTCAATGTTAAGCCCCAAGATGGCTATCTTAGATGAGACAGACTCTGGTCTAGACATAGATGCGTTAAGAATTGTCTCCGAGGGTGTCAATAAACTAAGAAGCAAAGAAAATTCCTTTTTAGTAATCACTCACTATCAAAGGCTTTTAAACTATATAAAGCCTGATTTTGTTCACATTATTGCAGATGGTAGAATTGTGAAATCAGGAGATTACTCCTTAGCTCTAGAGTTAGAAGAAAAAGGATATGAAGAAATATCTAAATCTGCCTAATGGAACTCACATTAAATTTAGACAAGATACAATCTGATAATGTATCAAAATATGCAAAAACTATATTAGATAAACAAAATCCTTATAAAAATTTTAAAATTGAAAACTATAAGTATGCTCAACTTCATAGGGATATAAAATCTGAAACTTTATTAAGAGATATAGACTTATCCGAATTATTAAGAATCTCTAAAAATATTTCCTCTCTCACTTCAAATCCAGTTGATTTAGCTTCTAACTTAAATCAATGGAAATACAAAAATGATGACAGTTTCTTTAGAGTTTCCTCTTTATTAAAAAGAGATACAAGTTTAATAAATTTAGATTTGATAGACGATAAAAATTTATTTTTAGATATTTCACAAATAAACAACAATATTCACTTTCTTAAATCTTCGAAAAATGAAATTAATCTTATTATAATGAATACTAAATCAAATGACGAATACCCAAAATCTATATTCTTTGACATATCTAATAATTCAAATTTAAATGTAATTCACTTTAATATATCAAATTTTAAATCCTTTTTATATTTTGAGTCAAATCTTCAAGATAATTCACATTTAAACTTTGTTTCTTTTCAGTCTGATAATATTCATACTAGAAATGAGTTTTATGCCTCTTTAAATCTTGAGTGTAATTTTGATTTATTTGGTTTGAATATTAATAACAACGGGGTAAATGATAATTATTCATTTATTCAGCACCTAAAGCCCTCCTCATCAAGCAGAGAGATTTTTAAATCTATAGTTGAGAAAGGTGCTATAACTAATTTTCAAGGGAAGATATATGTCGACTCTATAGCTCAGAAAACTGATGGATATCAAATGAGCAGATCTTTACTTTTAGACGATATTTCAAAGGCTAATAATAAGCCAGAACTTGAAATTTATGCTGATGATGTAAAATGTAGTCATGGTTCTACTGTTTCTAAATTAGATGAGGATCAAATTTATTATTTTAAGTCTAGAGGTATTGACAGTGAAATGGCTAAAAAAATACTAAAAAAAGCATTTATTGCAGAGATTATTGAGTCTGTTAAAGATGATAATTTACGAGATTATTCCAATAATATAATTGAAAGTTTATTAACATGAATAATGTAAAATTAGATTTTCCAATTTTAGATAAAAAGATAAGAGATAAAACCATTACTTATCTTGACTCTGCTGCAAGCACCCAGAAACCAAAACAAGTTATTCACTCAATTTCTGAGTTTCTTGAAAACTCATATGAAAACGTCCATAGAGGGATGAATTCCCTTAGTATCGATGCTACAGATTTATATGAAAAATCTAGAGATGTAGCCAAATCTTTTATTAATGCGAATTCTATAAACGAAATAATTTTTACAAGAGGAGCTACCGACTCTATAAACATTATTGCCAATTCACTAGCAGAGCGTTTAAATAAGGGCGATAAGATTGTTGTGACAGAATTAGAACATCACTCTAATTACCTACCATGGATGCATTTATGTAAAAAATTAGAATTAGAATTAAAAATAATCCCAATTTCTAAAGAAGGCATTCTATCGGAAGATGAAATTATAAATAATTGTGATGATACCACTAAGGTTCTTTCCTTGACACATATGTCAAATGTTACTGGTCAAATACTTGATATAAAAAAAATTAAACAAGAAATTAATAAGGATATTTATGTAGCTGTTGATGGATGCCAGTCAATTGCACACCTTAATATTGATGTCAAAGATTTAAACTGCGATTTTTACTCTTTCTCCTCTCACAAACTTTACGGTCCATCTGGTATTGGAATTATGTTTGGTAAAGAAGATATTCTTAACCAACTAAACCCTCCAACTTTAGGAGGAGGGATGATCAATGAGGTTTCTTCAAACGATTTTTCTTACGCCATGTTGCCAAATAAATTCGAACCAGGAACACCCTCTATTGAGGCCGCCATTGGATTTAAAGCTGCCATGGAGTATCTAAATAGAATTAATTACCAAGATTATTTTTCAAATGAAAAAAAACTCAGATCCACACTAATTTCAGCTCTTAATGACTTTGAAGAAATAGAAATATATGGCTCAAACGACAATGGAAATTCCACTTCAATTGTTTCCTTTAATATCAAAAACCAAAATTTTAATGATATTGCCACTTTTCTCGACCAATATGGAATAATGATCAGAGGAGGTCACCATTGTTGTCAACCTTTTATGAAAAAATTAGGTATTCCTGGTTCTTGCCGAGTTTCTTTTGGAATTTATAATGACATTAATGATATAGACCACTTTGTTGACTCTATGAAAAAAACTTTAAAATTATTACAATAAGATATGGACGATAAGACACTTTCTGACTTTATGCCTAAAGTTAATTCTGAAGGAGATATTTCCTTTGGAGATGTATCAACATCAGAGTCAGTAAACTTGACAAATGATAAAATTATAGAAGTTCTTACAAAAATAAAAGATCCAGAACTAGATATAAATATATATGATCTTGGATTAATTTATGACCTATCAATTGATAAATTTAACAATATTAAAATTATAATGACGCTAACAACTGTTAATTGTCCAGTTGCGGATAGTTTTCCATTAGATGTTGCAAAAAAAGTTCACGAACTTCCAAATACAGGACAAGTTAGTGTTAATCTAACCTTTCAACCTCCTTGGAATAAAGATATGATGAGTGAAGACGCAAAATTAGCTCTAGGTTTTTAAATGTCTAATCCCTTATTTACATTATCTAAAATGGCTCAAGAACAAATTTCTAAATTGTTACTAGATAACAATAATGCAATTGGTTTAAAAATTGGTTTAAGTACAAAAGGTTGCGCTGGTCTTAGCTATACAATGGAATATGTCAATGAAAGTGACATACAAGGATGTGAACTAGTTAATGATTATAAATTTCCTCTTTATATTGATAATAAAGCTGTAATGTATGTTATTGGTACAGAAATGGACTTTATAAAAGAAGAGTATGGAGAAAGATTTGTTTTCAAAAATCCCAATCAAACTAGTGAGTGCGGTTGCGGCGAAAGTTTTCACGTTTAGTTTTTATTAGTTCATGGCTATTCTTTTAGGTATTCTCTCAGCGGTTAGCTTTGGCGTAGGAGATTTTTTAGCAAGATTTTCATCACAAGAAGTTGGTTTTAAAAACTCACTTTTTTGGATGTTAGTTGTTGGCTCAATATTTTATTTATTTTTATTTTATTTCTTTGGAAGTGGGTTATCTCCAAATACCATAGGTTTGAGCAATAGCTTTCTATCAGGTATTTTAATAATGTTTGGACTGTTATGCTTATATAAGGGTCTTCAAATGGGGCCTGTATCAATTGTTGCCTCAATAGCAGCAACTAATCCTTTTTTCGTTTTTGTTATAAGATTTTTTTTAGGAAGTGAGCCTACACTCACTCAATGGATTGCGACTTTGATAGTAATTTCAGGGGCAGTATTTGTGTCAATTAGTGCGGACAGTTTCAAAGAAAGCCTTGGTTTATCAAAAAAACATATAAAAGATTCATTAATTGTATCATTTATGGCAAGTGGAATGTTAGCTTTAGGTCTTATTTTTTCACAAGAAGCCTCTAATACTTTGGATCCAATCGAAGCTGTTATATATGTTAGATTTTTTAGTTTATTGGGTATTGCAACCTTATTGTTATTTACAAAGTCTAAGATAACAATGACAAAAAAAGCAGCACCCATTTTATTTTTTCAGGGAATATTAGAGACTACTGGTTATTTCTGTTTAGTTTCGGCGTATACTTTTGATAAAGTGAGTATTGCAGTAGTGATTTCCTCAGGCTTTGGTCTTGTAACTGTTTTATTAGCCAGAATGGTTTTAAAAGAAAAAATATCTAAAATTCAAACTTTGGGTATTTCCCTAACTTTTATTGGAGTTATAGGGCTAACTATCTAATTAAATTCTGAAGTCTTTTTTTATCAAAACTATATGAATTCATAGCAATAGCTAAACAAATCACTATACCTCCTACTATTGTATTAGTGCTTGGAATTTCATTAATACCAAGTAAAGGTAACCATGCCCAAAAAATTCCTCCAACTACTTCTAATAAAGATAACATTGTCAACTCACCTGAGAGCAGGTGTTTTGATCCAATACTAAAAAGAATTAACCCACTTGCAACTATTAAGCCATGCGTAATACTTAGTAAAATATTTCTAAAGGGTAAATAGATTTCCTGACTATTTATTATCATCAAACAGCAAGAAATAGTTGCACAAAATATCCCTGCATAAATTAAAATATAAAATTTCTTGTTATCACTTTTACTTCGTAAGGCAACGGTAAATGCTGCAAATCCTAAACTAGATATAAAACCCATGATCAATCCATATAATGAACCACTAAAAGCGCTAGCATATATCATTATTAAAGCACCTATAAATGCAATAATCATGCTGATAAAATTTTGTTTTGAAATTTTTTCATTAATAAATACTAATGCAATTAATGAAGCTAAAAAGGGCATTAAGGCTAACATAAAAAGAGTGACAGCAGCAGTTGTATTGCTTATCGAATAAATAAAACCAATCATTGCTGTAGTTAAACAAAGACCGCCGACTACAGAAACTTTATCTATTTTTATTATATTAAGAATAAATTTTTTTTGTTCTTTGATTATAAGATACGTAGCTATAATTAATGCTACTGTCAGTCCTCTAATGATAAGATAGGGGAGTTGATAGATATGTGGATCTATCATGTTTTTTACAACTAGTGGACCAAAACTCCATATTAGACCGCTTAAAATAACTATTGTTACTGCCTTAATATGTTCGGTCATTTACGAGATTAACTTATTTTATAAATTAAGCTATTAATAGTTAATTGCTTACAAAGAAATTTGATAATAATTTAATGTCATCAAATGAAGTATTTTTACCCTCATTACTTCTCAGAGTGAATGATTTTGACTCAATTTCTTTTTCTCCCATTACTAGTGAGTAGGGAATTTTTTTAGAAACAGAGCTTCTTATCTTATATCCTAATTTATTATCTGAGCTGTCAACAATTGTTCTTACACCAAATTGTTGAAGCTTTTCCTTTACTTGATTGCTATGGTCTACAAATTTTTCAGATACTGGCAGTATTGCAAGTTGAATAGGTGTAACAAATAATGGAAGCCAGCCATTTGTGTTTTCTAAAATGATCGCTATGAACCTCTCCAATGAACCAACTACAGCACGATGTATCATTATAGGAATTTGATTTTTGTCATCCTTGTCTTTGTATTTAGCTCCCAACCTATCTGGTAGATTAAAATCAATTTGAATTGTGCCACATTGCCATTCACGTCCAAGAGAATCCTCTAATGTATACTCTATTTTTGGTCCGTAGAATGCACCTTCTCCCTCTAATATATTAAATTCCTTGTTATTATCTTTTAAAACTTTTTTTAATTGATTTTCTGCGTTATCCCAATTTTCTTGAGTGCCAATACTCTTTTCTGGGCGAGTAGAAATATTATATTTTATTTTTTCAAAACCAAACTTCTTATAAACTCTCTCAATTAATTGAGTTGTCTCATTGCACACATCATAAATTTGATCACCAGAGCAAAAGATATGTGCATCATCTTGGGTAAATCCTCTCACTCTAAATAATCCATTCAGAGCCCCTGAAGGTTCATATCTGTGACATTTACCAAATTCAGAATATCTCAGTGGCAAATCTTTATAAGTTATGAGTTGAGAATTAAATAACACAATATGACAAGGACAATTCATGGGCTTTAATGCAAATGTCTTGTTATCTGTTTCGGATGTGAACATATTTTCTTTAAAATTGTCCCAGTGACCAGATTTTATCCAGAGTTCATTTGAAACTAACTCAGGTGTTTTTACTTCAAAATAGTTTAATTTTTGCTGCTCAGAGCGTATGTATTTCTCTATATTTTGATACAAAGTTAAACCTTTATCTTTCCAAAATACATTACCTGCGGACAAATCAGTAAGGAGGAATAAACCCATATCTGTTCCCAATCTTCTATGATTTCTTTCTTTGGCTTCTTCTAAATTTTTTAAATATACTCTAAGCTCTTTTTCTGAATACCAAGCAGTTGCATAAATTCTTTGAAGCATTTTATTGGTGCTAATGCCTCTCCAATAAGCTCCTGAAACACTGGTTATCTTAAAGCTAGCATTATAATCCTTTGTGCTTTTATGATGAGGTCCTTTGCAAAGATCTGTAAAATTATTCTGTTCATAAAGAGTTATTTCATCAGAGTTATCCAAATTATTGATAAGTTCTAACTTATATTTATTATCTTTAAAAATTTCTAAGGCTTCTTTTTTGGAAACAGCTCTTTTTAAAAAATCTCTTCCTTCTAAGAGTATTTCTCTCATTTTTTTTTCAATATTTTCTAAATCATCATCTGATAATGTACTCTCCATATCAAAATCATAATAAAAACCATTTTTTATAAACGGACCAATAGTTGGTTTTGCATTCGGGAAAAGAGATATGACAGCCTCTGCTAAAATATGAGCCATATCGTGACGCATAATGTTTAAAGCATCCTCAGATTTATGTTTTATAGGAGTACTATTTTCGACTTCGGTATCCCAATAATTATTATTTGAGTCTTTATATGCTACTACTTCAGTCATAATTCTAACTTTTTATAAAAACAACTTTTTGAACCAGTATGACAGGCACAGTCTCCTTCAAGCTCTACTTCAAAAATTAGAGTATCGCTATCACAATCTGTATAAATATTAATTATATTGAGTTTGTTACCGGAGGTTTCTCCTTTTTGCCATAATTTTTTTTTACTTCTGCTCCAAAAGTGAGCTTTTTTAGTTTCAATTGTCATTTGAATTGAATTTTGATTTGAATAAGCCAACATAAGAATTTCATTTGTCGATTTCTCTTGAGCTATTGTAGGTATTAGCCCATCAGAATTAAAAACTAGTTGATTTATGTTGAAATTTTCCAATGTCTTGATTTTTAATGATTTTTACTTTTATTAAAGTATTTTTCAATGAATAAAAGAATTTTTTCGATGAATTATTATTTAGCACCAATGATGGGATACACCGACTGCTATTTCAGAAGTTTAATAGAAAATATTTATGGAAATCGTGTTCTTACTTTCTCTGAAATGATTGTTGATAAAGCAATTATTCATAATGAGATTAAAACAATTAGTAAGCATTTTTTAGAAAAAAATAAAAGTGCTATACAAATTGCTGGTTCAGATCCTCAAGAAATTAAAAGAACAATAAATATTTTAAATCGGATAGATATCATAAAACACGTCAATTTCAATTTAGGATGCCCAAGTTCAAGAGTACAAGAAAATATGCTAGGTCTTGCATTAACTCAAAATTACGACTTGGTAAAAAAATGCTTATTTGAATTAATCAACTACAAACATGAAGTGTCAGTAAAATGTAGATTGGGATTAGGAATGAATGAAGATAAGAATTATATTTTCAGTTATCTAAATCTTTTTAAAGATATAGGAATTAAAAAAGTTTTTATTCATTGTAGGAATGGTGTTTTAAATTTAGATACAAAGAAAAATAGAACAATTCCACAAATTAACTATGAATTATTTTTGGAGTGTTCAAAAAAATTTCCTGAAATGGAGCTAATTCCGAATGGTGAGGTAAATGATTTAGAAACTTTTAACTGTTTCAAATCAAAAAATATTAATAAATACATGATTGGGAGGCAATTTGCTAAAGATGCACTTTTTTTAGAGAAGTTAAAACTTGA
Source organism: uncultured Alphaproteobacteria bacterium (assembly GCA_902583235.1). Classification (GTDB taxonomy): domain Bacteria; phylum Pseudomonadota; class Alphaproteobacteria; order HIMB59; family HIMB59; genus HIMB59. The sequence continues at coordinate 19,129 of CACHVL010000008.1, forward strand.
AAAAATCAATGATAAGACCTCTTTAGTTTCAGATTCAATTAAAGAATTAGATAACTATAAGTATTTAAATATTAATTTACTTAAAAAAAGTTTGTTCACATTAATTAATAACATATCAAACTCTAAAGGTATAAAAAAAGATATTTCTATAATAGACAATACAAAAGATCTACTTAATTACATTGAAAGGAAAATTATTTGGACTTAGAGAATTTATATAAATACTCTTCTTTTTTATCTAAATACAATTATCTAAATAAATCTTATAAAGTTAGCAATATTGATTTAAAACAAATTTTAAATCACTACAAAAATAATATTCAAAAATATTATATCTCTCAATCTGCTCACTCACTTAATATAAACATTTTAAAAAATGAATTAATATATTTAATCTTTATTTCTATTCACTTTGATTTAATTTCCCAATCAGTTGGTTCAAGATTATGGTCTTTATTATGTAAAAACATTTTAAGTAGGATTATTAATTCTCACATCTCAAAATCCTTTAATATAGGTTTAAAAAAATATTATTTCATTTTAGGAATGGGAAAAATAGGAGTAAAAGATTTAAATTTTGCTTCTGATATCGATCTAATTATATTTTATGATTCTAAAAATAGTCCAGTTAAAATTGAAGAATTTAATAAATCTATTAAGAGATTAATTAGTGATATTTCAAATGTATCAGATAAATTTTTTCATAAAATTGACCTGAGATTAAGACCAGATTTTGGCAATTCCTTGATTGTTTCTGATATAGACCAGGCAATTGATTATTACACTTCTGTTGGGAGAAATTGGGAAAGACTTGCTTTTCATAGATCTAATTTTTTGTGTGGAGATGTTCAAAAATATTTTTTATTTAAAGACGCTATAAAAAGTTTTTTATTCCGGAGATCTTTTGATTACTACGCCATAGATGAAATTAAGAAACTTTTTGCTTCTTCCAATGACCAAAAGAAACTCGACATAAAAAAATCTTATGGATTTATAAGATCATGTGAAAATATTATCCATTTTAATCAACTCATATGGTCAGGTAAGATAAATTCTTTAAAAGAAAGCAATATACATAAATTATTTATTAATCTTCAATCTCATGAAAATATAATCTCTCATGACGATTTGAAAGGTATCAGTGACGCTTATTATTATTTTCGTAAGATTGAGAACTATCTACATATTAAACAAAATACATTTCAAAACTTATTAGGTTCTGAAGAGAACTATTTAAAGGCAATTTTAGGTAATTATTCAATAACAATAGAGAGACATAAGTTAAATATTCAAAAAATTTATCAACGTTTATTTTTTCCAAAAATTAATGTAGAAAAATTTAATCCTGATAAATTTAGCTTATCAAGTCAAAAAACAATTACAAATCTCATCAAGCGTGCAGAAAAGATTAACAGTTCTGAAACTGTAAAAAACGATTATTTAGAGTCCATTTCAAGACTAATTAATCTCTTGTCAAAACACAATAAGCGTGATGATTTGATTTTAAAATTTGATTACTTAATTAATTATTATAAATCAGGAGTTCATTTAACTGCTTTATATAAATACAATAATAAGTTATTTCCTGAATTAATTTTTATTTTTGAAAATTCCCCAAAATTAACAAATCTAATATACAAAAATAATTTTTTAATAGAGTCTTTAGTATATTTTTTTAACTATGGAATACCCAAATTTAGATTAAAAGAATACTCAGATAATTTTGATTTAGATTTAAAAAAATCAATACAAGATATTTATGAAATTTTATTTCTTTTAGACTATTTGTTACTTTCAAAGAAAATTTCAAATAGTGATTTTCTTAATAAAAGAAACATAGCTGTAAGAAAGTTTATTTTTTATATATTTGAACTTGTAAAAAATGATTATTTATCTAGTAGAGGCAATATTATCTCAGACCTAACCCCAATTTTATTTGGAAGTTATGGTATTAAAAAAGCTACTAATTTCTCAGATTTAGACATTTTTTTTATATACCAATCAAAGGAAAATAATCATTTAGATAACATAAAAATAGTTAGAAGATTTTACTCTATTATTAAGCAATATATCGATTCAAATATATTAATCATAGATGATAGGAATAAACCTTTTGATAGAGACTCAGATCAGGTTATTAATATAGACAGTTTCTTTTCTTTTTATGAAACTACTATTGAGCCATTTCATAAATTATCTTTTTTAAAAATATATCCATTAACAAATAATCTTACATTGGCTAAATATTTCAATAAAATGAAAAGAAAAATTATTAATAATTTCTCTAAGATAGATGAAGACTATCTTCTAAAAATTATAGATATCAAAAATCCCTTAAAAAGCACTAAAGATCTTTATCAAATTTATAAAATTTTTGAGGACTTATGCTATATCAATAAAAAAAAGTTTTTATATATTGATAAGATTATGAAACTTAGAGAGTTACTTATGATTAATGAATTAACTGGTAGCCCATCTAATATTAATAATAAGCAATATTTAGATGAGCTACTCTTAAAATTAAATTAATAGTCGTAATATAAATCGTACTCTTTTGGAGTAACTACTAGTTTATTCGGTTCTATTTCTTCTTCTCTCTTGTATTCAATGTATGACTCGATTAAGTCTTTAGTGAAAACATTACCATCAAGTAAATACTCGTGGTTTGCCTCCAAATTATTAATCGCTTCTTCAAGAGTTGCAGGAACTTCTTTTACTTTAGCTTGTTCTTCTGCAGGTAGGTCATAAAGATTTTTATCCATTGGCTCACCTGGGTCTATTCGATTTTTGATACCATCTAGCCCTGCCATTACCATAGCTGAAAAAGCTAAGTATGGGTTAGCTGTTGCGTCTGGACATCTAAATTCTACTCTTTTAGCTTTAGGTGAGGGAGAGTAAGCGGGAATTCTACAAATAGCACTTCTGTTTCTATTTGAGTATGCCAGTTTTACTGGAGCCTCATAACCTGGGACTAGTCTTTTAAATGAATTTATTGTCGGATTTGTAAATGCCAGTAATGACGGTGCATGTTTTAGTAATCCACCAATATAAAACTTCGCTTCATCACTTAAGTTAGCATATCCACTATCTGCATAAAATATTGGCTTACCATTTGACCAAATACTTTGGTGACAGTGCATACCTGAACCATTGTCGTTTGATAGCGGTTTAGGCATAAAAGTTGCACTCAGACCATTGCTTTTTGCAGTATTTCTTACAACATATTTATACTTTTGAAGATCATCAGCATGGGAAAGTAATGTATCAAACCTTAAATCAATTTCTTGTTGTCCAGCGGTAGCAACTTCATGGTGTTGAGCTTCCACATTCATTCCAATTGATACCATATGATTAACCATTTCGGACCTTACATCTTGCATCGTGTCATGAGGCGGACAGGGGAAGTAACCCCCTTTATTTCTTACATGATAACCTAAGTTAGGTCTTTCATCAGAGCCTTTATTCCAAATAGCTTCTCCTGAGTCTACTGAGAAAAATGAGTTACTTGGATCGGTTGATATTCTAACGTCATTAAAAAGAAAAAATTCTGCTTCTGCACCAAAAAATATACTGTCACCAATACCAGAGCTTTTTACAAAATCCTCTGCTTTTTTTGCAACATATCTTGGATCTTTGTCATACTTTTGTCCTGTGATTGGATCTTGAATGTCACAAATCAGAACGAGTGTAGGATCTGTAAAGAATGGATCTACAAATGCAGTTTCTATATCTGGAATTAATATCATATCACTTGCTTCAATTGACTGAAAACATCTTATAGATGAGCCGTCGAAACCGATACCTTCTTCAAACACATCCATTTCAAAAGTATTTATGTGATTTGAAAAGTGATGCCAAGTACCTAGTGGATCGGTAAATCTGAAATCAATATACTTAATTCCATTCTCATCGATCATTATTTGTAATGATTTTTTGTCCATTTAATATCCTCCTAAATTGTTAACTTGGTAAAATAAAAATTATATAGCGTCTTTACCTTTTTCGCCTGTGCGAATTCTAATAGCTTCTGAAACTTCGTATACAAAAATTTTTCCATCACCAATTTTACCTGTGTTGGAGTGCTTGATAATAACTTCGATAGCTTCTTTATATTTTTTGTCATCGACTACTAATTCAATTTTAACCTTTGGTAGAAAGTCTACTATATACTCAGCTCCTCTATAAAGCTCAGTATGACCTTTTTGTCTACCAAACCCTTTTACTTCAGATACGGTTAATCCACTTAGACCAATTTCGCCAAGAGCATCTTTAACATCCTCTAATTTAAAAGGTTTAATTATAGCTTCAATTTTTTTCATATTTAGCGATCCAAATATAATGTTTAATTTGCATAATATCTATACTATAAATTAATTCAATTTTTGGCGGGTGTAGCTCAGTTGGTTAGAGCGCCGGTTTGTGGTACCGGAGGTCGGGGGTTCAAGTCCCCTTACTCGCCCCAATTTGTGCGCCAGTGGCGGAATGGTAGACGCGCTGGTCTTAGGAACCAGTGGGCAACCGTGGGGGTTCGAGTCCCTCCTGGCGCACCAAGAAAATGAAAAAATGGAATATAAAAATATAGAAAAAAATAACTTCAAATCCTCCTTTGAGGTGTCTTTAGATCAAGTAGCTATAAACAAAATTATCGATCAAAAGGTTTTAGATAAACAACCCTCATTTGAAATTGCAGGTTTTAGAAAGGGTAAGGTACCTGTTAGCATAATTAAATCGAAAATAGGTCCTCAAATTGAAAATGAAGTACTAAATGATGAAATTTCAAAAAATATAAACACGATTAGTGAAAAGGAAAAAATTCAATCTTTAGTTCAGCCGGATGTAAATTTTAAAGACTCTTATAATTTTTCTTTAGCATTTTATTTGAAACCAGAAATTAAATTAGATGAACTAAAAACAAGTGAGGTTGAAAAAGTAATATCAGAGGTAACTAAAAAAGATATTGACGAGTTTAGAGAAAAAGTCAGAAAGGAATACTACTCTCTAGAGAGCATAGATATATCAGATGATAATTCTGTAATAGATTTTGAAATATTAAACTTTGAAGAAGAACAAAAGAAATTATTTACCCAAAAAGAGGTTAGGGTTGATTTAAATACTGAGACAAAAGAAGAAATATTCTTAGATTTAAAGAAAGCTCTATTAAAAATTAAAAACAAATCTAATTTTAGTTTTACTGCAAAGGGAATAAAAATAGATGCAAGAATAAAAGATATTAACAAAAAGATTTATCCCAAAAATGATGAAGAATTAATAAAAATTTTAAAATTAAATTCTACAAAAGAATTAAATGAAAAAATAGATAATAAACTAAAAGAGGATATGAGTTATCTTCAAAAAGAGTTTTTCATTGAAGATCTCCTAAAAGTTTTATCAGATAAAAAGAAAATTGAAATTAATGATGAGGTTGTAAATTTAGAACTTAAAAGAAAATATCAAATTGATTTATCCTCGATGAAAGAGGAACATAAAGAGAGAATTAATAGTTTAAAAAAACTTACTAGTGAGAATATACAAAAAGATGTATTTTTTTCAGAATTGGTTAAATTCTTAAATGTAAAAGTTGATCAAAAAGAATTGCAAGAATATATTCAAAAATACTATGGTGAAAAAATTGATCAGAGAACAGCTGAGACTGCTTATGGAACTTTATTAAGAAATAAAATTGCAGATGAGTCTATGAAAACTTTCAAAATCAAAGAAACTAAGTTAAGCTTAGAAGAATTAATGAAAAAAGGATCTCACAATAATGAATCTGGTACCCATAGTCATTGAACAATCTGGAAAAGGAGAAAGATCATTTGATATTTTCTCTAGACTACTCAGAGAAAGAATAATCTTTCTTACTGGTCCAATTAATGATGAAACTGCATCGCTAATATGTGCTCAACTATTATTTTTAGAGTCTGAAAACCCAGAAGACCCTATTAATTTATATATCAATTCACCTGGTGGACTGGTTACTGCTGGTTTAGCGATGTATGACACAATGCAATATATTAAATGCCCTGTTCATACAGTGTGTATCGGACAAGCTGCCTCTGCGGGCTCATTGATACTCGCTGCTGGTAAAGAGGGAAATAGATATGCCTTACCTCATGCTAAAATTATGATCCATCAACCATCTGGTGGTTTTTCTGGACAGGCTAGTGATATTAAAATTCATGCTGAAGAGATTTTAAAAACAAAAAAAAGACTAAATGAAATCTATCAAAAACACACTAATATAAGTATAAATGAAATTGAGAAGGCAATGGAAAGAGATAGATTCTTTGACCCAGAGGAAGCTCAAAAATTTGGTTTGATCGATAAAGTTATAACAACTAGAATTGAAAAATAAATATGTCTGATGAAAAAATAACTTCTGCTAATAGCTCCGATAAAAAAATATCTTGCTCTTTTTGTGGTAAAAGCCAAGAAGAAGTAAAAAAATTAATAGCTGGACCCAATGTTTATATTTGTAATGAATGTGTAGTCCTATGTAAGGATATACTTGTTGAAGACGATAAAATCGATACAAAGAAAAAATTTGAAATACCAAAACCTAGTGAGATTTATGATTATCTTGATGATCATATAATTGGTCAAGATCACGCAAAGAAAATATTATCTGTCTCTGTATATAACCACTATAAGAGAGTTCAAAATCCTTCAAAGGACATTGAAATATCTAAATCAAACATATTATTAATTGGACCTACAGGATGTGGTAAAACCCTTCTTGCACAAACTTTAGCAAAATTTTTAAATGTTCCTTTTACAATTGCAGATGCTACTACTCTTACTGAGGCTGGATATGTTGGTGAAGATGTTGAAAATATTATTTTAAGACTACTTCAACAATGTGATTATGATGTGTCTTTAGCGCAAAAAGGTATCGTCTACATCGATGAAATTGATAAAGTTGGAAGAAAAAGTGAGAATCCCTCAATAACTAGAGATGTTTCCGGAGAGGGTGTTCAACAAGCTCTTTTAAAAATTATTGAAGGCACTACTGCAAGTGTGCCTCCGCAAGGTGGAAGGAAACACCCACAACAAGAGTTTCTTCAAGTTGATACTAAAAATATATTGTTTGTTTGTGGCGGTGCCTTTGAGGGAGTTGATAAAATTATAAAAAATCGTGTCAATAAAAAGTCTATAGGTTTTAATAAATCAGTTAATCAGGACCAACCAATGACAGCACAACTTGAAAACGATGATTTGATTAAATTTGGACTTATTCCTGAACTAGTTGGAAGACTTCCTGTTAGCGCCAGCCTTAACGAGCTATCTCTAAAGGATTTAAAAGAAATACTAACCAAACCAAAAAATGCTATTTCTAAGCAATACAAAGCACTTTTTTCTTTTGAAGGTGTGGAATTTGAAATAACTGAGGATGGAAGGGAGCAAATAGCTCAATTAGCAGTAGAGAAAAAAATTGGAGCTAGAGGACTTAGGTCAATCATGGAAAAGTTACTTCTAGATTGTATGTTCGATATCCCGGATAAAGATTCTGTGGATAAGGTCGTTTTGAGCAAAGAGTCAGTAATCTCAAATAATCCAATAGTCGTATACAAAGAGAAAGCTAAAATAAAAAAAAAAGTGGGTGAAAATTAAAAATTCCTCACTATCTTAATAGTATGGAAAATCAAATCATCGGACCTATTTTACCTTTAAGAGATCTAGTAGTTTATCCCTCAATAACATCACCTTTATTTGTTGGCCGAGCCAAATCTATAGACGCAATTAATTTTGCAATGAACAATAACAACAAGATTATTTATCTATTCACCCAAAAGGAGCCAACCACCGATGATCCTCAAGTAAAAGATGTCTATTCTTATGGAGTAAAATCCAAAATTATTCAATTCCTCAAGTTACCAGATAACACTTATAAGGTTCTTACTGAAGGTTTAGATATTGTTAAAATAAAATCAGCTGTTAAAGCTAGCAATAACTTTCTTACTGCCAAGCTAGAGCCAGTGGTTATTAATAAAAAAAATTCAGCTGAGTTAAAAGCTTCATTAAGAGTTTTAAAAAATGAATTTCAAAATTATATCCAAAATATAGGCAATAATAATGATATTCTAGAGGGTCTTCTTAACATAGAAGATCCTTATCAGTTTATTGATAACATTTACTATAATTTAAATATAGGTATCGATGAAAAACAAAAAAACTTAGAAATTATTGACATCAATAAAAAAATTCAAAACTTACTAAATTTCTTTTCAAAAGAATTAAATTTTTCTGCTCTTGAGAAAAAAATCAAAAATAGAGTTAAAAGACAAATGGAAAAAACTCAAAGAGAGTATTATTTAAATGAACAAATGAAAGCAATTCAAAAAGAACTTGGTGATGGTGAGGACGGTTCTAACGAGTACTCTGAAATTGAGAAAAAAATTAATGAAGTAAAATTATCCAAAGAGGCAAAGGAAAAAGCCTTAAACGAATTTAAAAAGCTAAAGTCAATGAGTCCCATGTCTGCTGAGGCTTCTGTTATTCGAAATTATTTAGAGTGGATTTTAGATATTCCATGGGAAAAATTCTCTAAAGAAGTCATTGATATTAAAGGATCTGAGAAGATATTAAATGATGATCACTATGGTCTTGAAAAAGTCAAAGAGAGAATTCTCGAGTTTTTGGCAGTAAAAAAAAGATCAAAAAAAGCTTCCGGAACAATACTTTGCTTTGTTGGACCACCCGGTGTTGGTAAAACTTCCTTGGGTAAATCTATAGCAAGAGCTACTGGAAGAGAATTTGCTAAAATTTCTCTTGGGGGAATTCGAGACGAGGCAGAGATAAGAGGCCATAGAAGAACATATATTGGCTCAATGCCTGGTCGTTTTATTCAGGCTATGAAAAAAACTAAAACATCAAATCCAATTATACTTCTTGATGAAATTGATAAAGTAGGTAGTGATTGGAGAGGTGATCCTTCATCGGCTCTCTTGGAAGTCCTAGATCCTGAGCAAAACAATCAATTTAACGATCATTACTTAGAGGTTGATTATGACCTTTCAAATGTAATGTTTATTTGTACTGGAAATACTTACAATATTCCAGGTCCTTTACTTGACAGATTAGAAGTAATAGAGGTCTCTGGTTACACAGAGAAAGAAAAAGTTGAAATTGCAAAGAAATATTTAATCCCAAGAAAAATGAACAAAAACATTTTAAAAAATAATGAATTCAAACTTGATAAGTCCTCTATCACTAAAGTAGTCAGACACTACACTAGAGAGTCAGGAGTTAGAGGCCTTGAAAAAGTTTTTGATAAACTTTTTAGAAAACTTGTTTTTCAATTGGAAAAAAATAAATCAAGATCAAAAAAACCTTTTATTTTTGATGATAAAGCTATTAAGAATTTTTTAGGCGCAGAGAAATTTAAAGACAGTGTTCTTGAAAAGAAAAATTTAGTTGGCATTACAAATGGATTAGCATGGACACAGGTCGGCGGCGATATCTTAAATATTGAAGTCAACTTATCTTCAGGAAAAGGAATGATTAACGCCACAGGTAAACTTGGTGATGTGATGAAAGAGTCTATTACTGCAGCACTTGGTTATATTAAATCAAATTCTGTTGAATTTGGTGTTAATCCAAAGGTTTTTGATAAAGTAGATATACATCTCCATGTCCCAGAGGGAGCCATCCCAAAAGATGGTCCAAGTGCCGGTATAACAATATTTACATCACTAATTTCATCACTTACTGAAATTAAGATCAAAAGAGATATAGCGATGACTGGTGAAATTACTTTAAAGGGTAGAGTCCTCCCAATTGGCGGTTTAAAGGAAAAACTCCTTGCTGCGATAAGGTATGGTATAAAAACTGTTATCATTCCAAAAGAGAATGAGAAGGACTTGGCTGAAATACAAAAGGATATTCAAAATAAACTTGTTATAAAAAAAGTTGAGTTTGCTAAAGAGGTGCTGGACTTAGCTCTTGATGGAAAAATCAGTAAAATCAATAAAAAACTAGACTGGAGACACTTAGTTACAGAGTCTATGAAGCCTAAAAACCAACAAAATCAAGAAAAAACATTCGTTAACTAGTATATTGTTGTTGATTTTCTTATCTTTTTCTTACTACAATTAACTAATAGAATCACTAAGGAGGTTCGGTATGAATAAAAATGAACTCATTGCTGAATATAGTACGAAAAATGGTGTTGGAAAATCAGATGCAACTAAGGCTGTAGAAAGTTTATTTGATATTATTACATCTACTTTAAAAGCTGGAGGCGATGTTAAGATTGCCGGTTTTGGTACTTTCAAGGTAGCAGACACTAAAGCTAAAACTGGAAGAAACCCAAGAACGGGTGAGTCAATCCAAATTCCTGCATCAAAAAAGCCAAAATTTCTTGCTGGAAAACAGCTTAAAGAACTAATAAAGTCCACAGTCTAATTTTTTGCAAATTAGATAGGGCGATTAGCTCAGTTGGTAGAGCATCTCGTTTACACCGAGAGGGTCGGCGGTTCGAGTCCGTCATCGCCCACCATTCGACAATAGTCGGGGGTGTAGTTCAGTTTGGTTAGAACGCCTGCCTGTCACGCAGGAGGTCGCGGGTTCGAGTCCCGTCGCTCCCGCCACTTTTATAAGAGACTTGGTTATATTTTTCCTAACTTTTTCAAAGGTTAACTGTTCACCCTATCCCAATATAATTAAATAAAATTTCAATTAATTTCACAAGATTTCTTTATTTAGGTGAACATAGGGTGAACAAGATCATAAAATAATGAAAAATATTTTACATACACGAATTTTGTAACTTTTAGTTCATAATATGATTGAAATTCGGTCTTTTTATGTGATTTCAAATATAATAAATTAAAAATAATAATTCTTTTATAAGCAGATGTTTAAAAAATTTATATTATTTTGGATATTTTCTTTATCGATCTTTTCTATCAGTTTAGCTAATGAGGTAAAATTCAAAGATTATAAAGAAATTAATGAATGTATTCCATTTAGCAATGATTTAAATGTCTACGCTTCAAATATAAAAAAGTGTTTTAATAAATTTGATAAAAGATTTTATAATAGCTTTTATTACACATTAGGTGAGGAATTACCAAATGACTTTTTTGAAATTATTAATTTTGGTTTTGAAGTAAATCAATATTTAAACATAGATAATTATGACTCAAATCAAAGAATTCAGATTGATAATTATTTAAAAAAATACCCAAATCATATTTATGCGATTGATAAGTTATTACGGGGTGACAAACCTATTATTGAAGAAGTTGTTCTTAAAAAATTAGATCTATTACCTCGATTATTTGAGTCATTGCCAACAGGCAAAATAAATCAAAATGAATCAATCAATGAAGTAGATGTTGATACACTATCTCTTGCTGCAGCTTTATTTTATTTACCTTATAGATACCTTATAAATTCTGTTGAATCATGTGAAATTAATGCGGTTTTAACTCAGACAGCAACATCTATAAATGAAAATTCATCAGATACAATTGATTTCACTTTAACATTTGATGGAGTAGTTACTGGAACAACATATTCAATTACTACGGGAGGAACTGCCACAGAGGGTACAGATTATGAAACGATACCAGACATAACAATATCTAATACTTCAGAGACCTTCTCACTTACACCAACAGATGACTCTATTTCTGATATTAATGAAACAGTAATTCTTACTTTAACTCCAATTAGTGCAGATACTAATCTATGTAATACACCTTTAACATCGTCAACAATTACCATAGTAGATAACGAGGCTGCTCCAACTATTACTCTTGCTGCTAGTTCTACAAGTATAGAAGAAAATTCAGGGTCTTCTATCACATTGACTGCAACTAGTTCAATTATTTCTGGTTCAGATATAACCGTATCATTTGATACTTCAGGAACAGCAACTGAAGGCACTGATTATGGAACAATATCAGATATTACCATTTCAGCTGGCTCTACTACGGGTACAACCACCTTTACCCCAACTGATGATAGTATGTATGAAACATCAACTGATGAGACAGCCACTATCGCAATTGGCTCGGTTTCAGGAGGCGGAGCAACCGAGAGTGGTTCTCAATCTGTAACAATAACCATTGAAGAAAATGATAGTGCGCCATCAGTTACTCTAGCTGCAAGTTCATCGAGTATTGCAGAAAATGCAGGTTCCTCTATTACATTAACGGCAACTTTGTCAAACCCTACAAGTGAGGATGTAACTGTTTCAATTGGAACATCTGGAAGTGCATCGGAAGGAACTGATTACGGAACTATTTCTGATATTACTATATCTTCTGGAGACACAACTGGAACAGCATCTTTTTCACCAACAGATGACAATTTATACGAAACTAGCACTGATGAAACAGCAACAGTTTCTATTACAGGCGTCTCTGGTGGTAGTGCTACTGAAAGTGGATCGCAATCAGTTACCATAACAATTGAAGAAAATGAAAGTGCACCAACTGTAACATTATCAACAAGTGCAACTAGCATTGATGAAAATTCTGGATCTGTATTAACATTAACTGCAACGTTGTCAGTTGCGACAACAGCTGATGTTACAGTTACAATTGCAACTTCAGGAAGTGCAACAGAAGGAACAGATTATACTGATGGTAGTGGAAATATTGATGATCTTGTTATCACAGCTGGTAATACAACTGAAACAATTAGTTTTAAACCAACAGATGATAGTGTGTATGAAGGTGATGAGACTGCAACAATTTCTATTAGTGGTGTATCTGGGGGAGAGGCATCAGAAAACGGAACACAAGCTGTTACAATAACCATTTCGGAAAATGAAAGTGCACCAACAGTTACACTTTCAGTCAGTTCATCTAGTATCGCAGAGAATTCAGGATCTACTCTAACTATTACAGCTACATCATCCATTGTTGCAGATGAAAATATTACTGTTGGAATTTCAACCTCTGGTACCGCAACTGAAGGAACAGATTACGGAACAATTTCTGATATTACAATTACCGCAGGTAATACAACTGGAACGGCAACGTTTGATCCAACCGATGATAGTATTTCTGATGTAGCCGAAACTGCCATTGTTGCAATAAGCAACGTATCAGGAGCAGATGCAACAGAGAGTGGATCCCAGTCAGTCACAATTACGATAAATGATAATGAAGCAACGCCAACTGTTACATTAACTGTTAGTGCAACATCCATTGCAGAGAATGCAGGATCTTCTTTAACTTTAACTGCAACCAGTTCAATTGTTTCAGGTTCAGACATTACAGTTACACTTAGCACAAGTGGTACAGCAACAGAGGGAACAGATTACGGATCTCTATCTGATATTACCATTAGTGCTGGTGCAACAACAGGAACAACAACCTTCACACCTACAGATGATAGTATATATGAAACATCAACAGATGAAACGGCAACTGTTGCTATTGATACAGTTAGTGGTGGTTCAGCAACAGAAAATGGAACGCAAGCTGTTACAATTACAATAAACGAAAATGAATCAGCTCCAACGGTAACATTAGCAGCAAGTGCAACAAGCATTGCTGAGAATGCAGGTTCATCGATTACAATTACTGCCTCATTAAGTGGAACAACAAGTCAAGATGTGACTGTTTCATTGTCAAGTTCTAGCACTGCAACTGAAGGAACAGATTATGGAACTGTTTCGGATATAACTATTTCTTCTGGATCAACTTCTGGAACAGCTACGTTTACACCGACAGATGATAGTCTCTATGATGCAACGTCAAATGAAACAGCTATTCTTTCTATTAGCGGCGTTTCAGGGGGTGGAGCAACGGAAAGTGGTGATCAAAAAGTTACCATTACCATAACGGATAATGAAAGTGCTCCGACGGTTACTTTAAGTGTTAGCGCAACATCGATTGCAGAGAATGCAGGATCATCTTTAACTTTAACAGCTACGCTATCTGGTGCAACATTCCAAGATGTTACCGTTGGTATTGATACATCGGGCGGAGCAACAGAAGGAACAGACTATACGGATGGAAGCGGCGTCATCAATGATATTACTATTAGTGCAGGAAGCACAACAGGCACTGTTAATTTTACACCAACAGATGATTCAGTTTACGAGGATGATGAAAGTGCAACAATTTCAATTGGCAGTGTGTCTGGTGGTGGTGCATCCGAGAGTGGAACACAATCCGTTACGATAACAATTTCTGAAAATGAATCTGCACCAACAGTTACTTTAAGTGTAAGTGCAACGTCTATTGCAGAGAATGCAGGATCATCTTTAACAATTACTGCAACTCTATCTGGTGCAACAGATGAGGATGTTACAGTAGGAATAGATACTGCAGGTACAGCAACAGAGGGAACGGATTATACCGATGGTTCAGGAAATTTAGATGATATAACTATATCTGCTGGATCAACAACAGGTACTGTTTCTTTTACACCTAGTGATGACTCAGGTGATCCTGTTTATGAAGAAAATGAAACAGCTATCATTTCGATTGATGGTGTCTCTGGTGGAAGTGCTAGTGAGAGTGGAACACAATCGGTAACAATAACTATTACAGAAAATGAAAGTGCACCAACTGTTACACTTAGTAGAGGTGCAGCCTCAATAAATGAAAATGCTGGCTCTTCTCTAACGTTAACAGCTACACTGTCGATAAAAGTAGATGAAGCTGTAACAGTATCCTTAAGTACAAGCGGTGCTGCAACAGAAGGAACAGACTATACAGATGGAAGTGGCAACTTAGATGACATTACGATTAGTGCAGGAAGTACAACTGGCACCGTATCTTTTACACCAACCGATGACAGCGTGTATGAAGGTGATGAAGCAGCAGTTATTGCAATTGACACAGTTTCTGGTGGCGGTGCAAGTGAAAATGGAACACAATCAGTTACTGTTACTATTTCAGAAAATGAATCTGCTCCAACGGTAACACTCGCTGTTAGTGCAACAAGTATTGCAGAGAATTCAGGATCATCTCTAACCTTAACTGCCACATTATCAAACGTTGCAGATGAAGATGTAACCGTATCCTTAAGTACAAGTGGAGCAGCAACAGAAGGCACCGATTATACCGATGGGTCAGGTAATCTAGATGACATAACTATATCAGCTGGTTCAACAACAGGGACAGTAAGTTTCACACCAACCGATGATAGTGTGTATGAAGATGATGAAGCAGCTGTTATTGAGATTGATACAGTATCAGGTGCTGATGCATCAGAAAGTGGAACGCAGTCAGTTACCGTTACGATTACAGAAAATGAAAGTGCACCAACTGTTACACTTGCTGTAAGTGCAACATCAATAGTAGAAAATGCAGGATCATCTCTTACATTAACAGCAACGCTATCTGGTGTAACTGATGAAACTGTAACTGTAGCACTTGGAACTTCTGGAAGTGCAACAGAGGGAACAGACTACACCGATGGAAGCGGTAATGTTGATGACATAACCATTAGTGCTGGTAGTACAACAGGAACAGTTAACTTTACTCCAACTGATGATTCAGTTTATGAAAATGATGAAACTGCAACAATCGCAATTACTGGTGTCTCGGGTGGAGGAGCAAGCGAGAGTGGTTCACAGTCTGTTACTATTACTATTAGTGAAAATGAATCTTCACCGACTGTAGCATTAACTGTTAGTGCTTCAAGTATTGCAGAGAACGCTGGTTCATCATTAACCTTAACAGCTACCTTGTCTGTTGCTGCGGACGAAGCAGTTACAGTTTCTTTATCAACGTCTGGTACGTCAACAGAAGGAACGGATTACACCGATGGATCAGGCAACGTTGATGATATTACCATAAGTGCAGGTTCCACAACAGGCACAGTAAACTTTACACCAACTGATGATTCTGTTTATGAAGGAAATGAAACAGCTATTGTTGCGATTAGTAGTGTCTCAGGTGCTGATGCTAGTGAAAGTGGATCACAATCAGTTACAATAACAATTACAGAAAATGAGAGTGCACCAACAATTACCTTAGCAAGAAGTGCAGCATCGATTGATGAAAATTCTGCTTCTACTGTAACATTAACGGCGACTATTTCTGGAGTTACAGATTCAGCTGTTACCGTTGCGCTTGATACGTCTGGTACCGCAACAGAAGGAACGGATTACGGAACAATTTCGGATATTACTATTAGTGCAGGGGCAACAACAGGTACAGCAACACTCGATCCAACGGATGATAATATTTACGAGGATGATGAAACAGCAACAATTGATATTAGCAGTGTTTCAGGAAAATCTGGAGTAACCGAAAATGGAACACAACAAGTAAGTGTCACAATTACAGAAAATGAATCAGCACCAACCGTCACACTAGCAACAAGTGCAACATCCATTGCAGAAAATGCTGGTACATCGTTAACACTAACTGCAACATTATCTGTTGCAACAACAGCTGATGTTACAGTTGCTTTAAGCACAAGTGGTACCGCAACAGAAGGAACAGACTATACGGATGGTTCAGGAAATTTAGATGATATTGTTATTTCAGCAGGATCAACGACAGGTACAGTAAGCTTTACACCTACAAATGATAGTTTGTATGATGCAGCATCAGATGAGACAGCAACAATTGCTATTAGTGGTGTCTCTGGAGGAAGTGCTAGCGAGAGTGGAACACAAGCAGTAACAATTACAATAACAGATGATGATAGTGCACCAACGGTTACCTTAGCAGCATCATCAACTAGTATTGCAGAAAATTCTGCATCAACCATTACGTTAACAGCTACTCTATCAAATGCCACGTATCAAGATGTAACTGTTTCAATTGGTACCTCTGGTACGGCAACTGAGGGAACGGATTACGGAAATGTATCTGATATTACAATTAGCGCTGGTTCCACAACAGGAACGGCAACCTTTGATCCAACCGATGACTCCGATGAAACTGATACTGTTACTGCAACAATTGCCATAAGCGGTGTTAGTGGTGGTGGTGCAACTGAGAGTGGTTCGCAATCAGTTACCATTAGTATTTTAGATGATGAAAGTGTTCCGCGTGTTACCTTAACTGTTAGCGCAACATCGATTGCAGAGAATGCTGGTTCATCTTTAACCTTAACGGCAACGCTATCTAAAACGGCAGCAGAAAACGTTACCGTTACACTTGGTACATCTGGAAGTGCTACAGAAGGAACAGATTATGGATCTTTATCAAACATTACTGTTACTGCTGGATCATTAACAGGGACAACGACCTTCACCCCAACAGATGATAGTATCTATGATGCAACATCGAATGAAACAGCAACGGTGTCTATTGATTCAGTTTCAGGAGGTGATGCATTAGAAAATGGAACTCAATCAGTAACAATTACTATTACCGATAATGAAAGTGCACCAACAGTTACTTTATCAAGAAGTGCTGCAGCGATAGATGAAAATTCTTCTAGCACTGTTACCATTACAGCAACTTTATCGAATGCAACTTATCAAGATGTTACGGTCAGTATTGGTGCATCAGGTGGAACAGAAGGAACAGATTATGCAACTATTTCTGATATTACGATTAGTGCAGGTAGCACAACAGGGACAGCGTCTCTTGATCCAACCGATGACTCGGTTTACGAAGATGATGAAACAGTCACTGTTACAATTGATGGTGTCTCAGGTGGTAGTGCTAGTGAGAGTGGATCACAATCAGTTTCGATAACAATTACAGAAAATGAATCTGCACCAACCGTAACTTTATCTGTTAGTGCAACATCGATTGCAGAAAACGCAGGAACATCTTTAACACTAACGGCAACTTTGAGTGGCGCAACAGATGAAACAGTAACTGTTGGAATTGATACAGGTGGCACTTCAACAGAAGGAACGGACTATACCGATGGAAGTGGAAATGTTGATGACATCACCATTAGTGCAGGAAGTACAACAGGTACGGTCAACTTCACACCAACTGATGACTCTATTTATGAAGGAAATGAAACTGCAATTATTTCTATTGGATCAGTTTCAGGTGGTGGGGCATCAGAGAGTGGAACGCAATCTGTTACTATAACGATTACAGAAAATGAAAGTGCACCAACAGTTGCTTTAAGTGTAAGTGCAACTAGTATTGCAGAGAATGCAGGATCATCTCTTACTATTACAGCAACACTATCTGGAAAAGCAGATGAAGATGTAACTGTTACAATTGGAACTGGTGGAACAAGTACAGAGGGAACTGATTATACGGATGGAAGTGGAAATTTAAATGACATAACTATTTCTGCTAATTCAACAACTGGGACTGTTACATTTACCCCTACTGATGATAGTGTGTACGAAGGAAGTGAAACAGCAATAGTTTCCATTGACGGTGTATCGGGAGCAGATGCAAGTGAAGACGGAACACAATCAGTAACTATTACAATAACAGATAATGAATCTGCACCAACTGTAACACTTGCTGTTAGTGCAACGAGTATTGCGGAGAATGCAGGATCATCATTAACCTTAACTGCAACGTTATCTGGTGTAACAGATGCAGATATTACTGTTGCTTTAGATACTGCTGGAACAGCAACTGAAGGAACAGATTATACCGATGGCTCGGGTAACATCGATGATATTACCATTAGTGCAGGAGCAACAACAGGAACGGTCTCGTTTACACCAACAGATGATAGTATTTATGATGCAACTTCTAATGAAACTGCAACCATATCAATTAATGGCGTTTCAGGAAAAACGGGTGTAGCAGAAAATAGTACACCACAAACAGTTACTATAACAATAACGGATAATGAAAGTGCACCAACCGTTACATTAGCAGCGACATCATCATCTATTGCAGAAAATTCTAGTGATACAATTACCTTAACAGCTACTGTATCAACTGCCACCTTCCAAGATGTTACAGTTTCAATAGATGGGACCGGTGGCACAGGAACAGAAGGAACAGATTTTGGAACAGTATCGGACATTACAATTAGTGCTGGGAGTACTACAGGTACTGTAACTTTTGATCCAACAGATGATAATCTTTATGAAGGAAATGAAACAGCAGGTATTTCTGTGTCTGGTGTGTCGGGTGGTGGAGCAAGTGAGAGTGGTACTCAAGCTGTTACGATTACAATTACAGAAAATGAAAGTGCACCAACAGTAACTTTAAGTACAAGTGGATCAAGTATAGCAGAGAATGCTGGATCGTCCTTAACTCTAACAGCAACATTGTCAGTTGCAACCACAGCGGATGTTACAGTTGCATTATCAACTTCTGGAACAGCAACCGAAGGAACCGATTACACCGATGGGTCAGGAAATATTGATGACATAACCATTAGTGCTGGTAGCACAACAGGTACCGTTAATTTTACACCAACAAATGACAGTGTGTATGAAGGTGATGAAACGGCTACAATTGCTATTAGTAGTGTCTCTGGTGGAAGTGCAACAGAGAGCGGATCACAATCTGTTACAATTACAATTTCTGAAGATGAATCTGCACCAACGGTAACTCTTTCAACAAGTGCTACATCTATTGCAGAGAATGCTGGATCATCTTTAACCATTACAGCAACCTTATCTACAGCTACGACTGCAGATGTAACCGTTACTATTGGAACAGCTGGCACCGCCACCGAAGGAACAGATTACACGGATGGTTCTGGTAATCTCGATGATATTACCATTAGTGCTGGTAGTACAACTGGTACCGTAAGCTTCACACCTACAGATGATGCATCAGATCCTGTCTATGAAGAAAATGAAACAGCTATCATTTCGATTGATGGTGTCTCTGGTGGAAGTGCTAGTGAGAGTGGAACACAATCGGTAACAATAACTATTACAGAAAATGAAAGTGCACCAACTGTAACGCTAACAACAAGTGCTACATCCATTGCAGAGAATGCTGGCTCCTCTGTTACTTTAACAGCGACTCTTTCAATTAAAGTTGATGAAGGGGTAACAGTTGCATTAAGCACAAGTGGTGCTGCAACAGAAGGAACAGATTACACCGATGGAAGTGGTAACTTAGATGATATTACAATTAGTGCAGGTAATACAACTGGCACAGTCAGTTTCACACCAACAGATGATTCTGTTTACGAGGATGATGAAGCTGCAACAATTGCTATTGATTCTGTATCCGGAGGAGGGGCAAGTGAGAGTGGTTCTCAATCAGTAACCATAACAATAACAGAAAATGAATCAGAGCCAACAGTAACACTTGCAACTAGTGCAACATCGATTGCAGAGAATGCTGGATCATCTCTAACCTTAACAGCAACATTATCTGGCGCAACTGATCAAGATGTTACCGTTGTATTAGGCACATCTGGTACGGCAACTGAAGGAACGGATTATACCGATGGAAGTGGTAATGTTGATGATATTACGATTAGTGCAGGAAGTACCACTGGTACTGTTTCGTTTACGCCAACTGATGATAGTGTTTATGAAGGAAATGAAACCGCTACCATTGCTATAAGTAGCGTTACCGGGGAAGCAAGTGAGAGTGGAACACAAGCAGTCACAATAACTATTACAGAAAATGAATCAGCGCCTACTGTTACTTTATATATGAAAATAGATAGTGCAGGATACAATTACATAACTACAAACATTAGTGAGAGTGATTCATCGAAGTCTATAAGAATAGAAGCAAAATTATCTGGTGCAACAGATGAAGATGTAACTGTTGCTTTAAGTACAAGTGGTACAGCAACAGAAGGAACTGATTACACTGATGGTTCTGGTAATCTTGATGACATCACTATTAGCGCAGGAAGTACGACAGGATCTATAAACTTTATTCGTTCAGATGATAGTGTCTATGAAGGAAATGAAACTGCAACAATTGCTATTAGTAGTGTTTCAGGTGGAAGTGCAACAAAGAGTGGATCACTACAATCTGTAACGATTACGATTCTCGATAATGAAAGTGCGGGAAGTGTTACTTTAACTGTTAGCGCAACATCTATTGCAGAGAATGCCGGTAGCTCTCTTACTATAACCGCAACTCTCTCTAGCACAAGTGATGAAGATGTTACTGTTGCTCTATCAACGTCAGGTACAGCAACTGAGGGAACCGATTACACAGATGGTAGTGGAGTAATAGATGATATTACTATTAGTGCTGGTGACACAACAGGCACAGTTAACTTTACCCCAACAGATGATTCAGTTTATGAAGGAAATGAAACTGCTACGATTGCAATCAGCAGTGTATCAGGTGGAGATGCATCAGAAAACGGTGATCAATCAATTACAGTTACAATTACAGAAAATGAAAGTGCTCCAACAGTTACTCTAAGTGTAAGTGCAACATCTATTGCAGAAAATGCTGGTACTTCTATTACCGTAACGGCAACACTATCTGGAGCAACTGATGAAGCAGTCACTGTTGCTTTAAGTACAAGTGGTACAGCAACAGAAGGCACTGATTATACCGATGGCTCTGGTGATGTAGATGATATTACTATTAGTGCTGGTGCAACAACTGGAACAGTTAACTTTACACCAACTGATGACTCTATCTATGAAGGAAATGAGACTGCCACTCTTGCTATTAGTAGTGTTTCGGGTGGAAGCGCAACAGAAAGTGGATCACAATCAAAAACAATTACAATTACGGATAATGAATCAGCACCAACCGTAACCCTAGCAACTAGTGCAACATCGATTGCAGAAAATGCTGGTACATCGTTAACACTAACTGCAACGTTATCTGTTGCAACAACAGCTGATGTTACAGTTGCTTTAAGCACAAGTGGTACCGCAACAGAAGGAACAGACTATACAGATGGTAGTGGTGATATTGATGATATTGTTATTTCTGCAGGATCAACAACTGGAACAGTTAGTTTTACTCCTACAGATGACAGTATCTATGATGCAACTTCAAATGAAACAGCAACAATAGATATAAGTGGAGTATCTGGAGGTAGTGCCACTGAAGATGGAACACAAAATGTAACAATAACAATTACAGATGATGATAGTGCACCAACAGTAACTCTATCAACTAGCGCTACGACAATTGTAGAAAATGCTGGAACATCAATAACTATAACAGCAACATTATCTAATGGTACATATCAAGATGTAACAGTTGGTATTGGTACAGGTGGTACGGCAACAGAAGGAACTGATTACACCGATGGAAGTGGTAATGTTGACGATATTACAATTAGTGCAGGAAGTACAACAGGTACCGTAAATTTCACACCAACTAATGACTCTTCAGCCGAAGGAAATGAAACAGCTGTAATATCTATTGATTCTGTTTCAGGTGGTAGTGCAAGTGAAAGTGGAACACAATCAGAAACAATTACAATTACTGATGATGATGTCGGAAACTTTTCTGTAGCTGATGCTACCGTTGCTGAAAGCGTAGGTAATGCAACTATTACAGTTTCACTAAGTACTGCAAGTACCACTTCGGCAACTATTCAATATGCAACATCAAATGGAACAGCAACAGCTGGTTCAGATTATACGGCTACGAGTGGAACATTAACATTTGATGCTGGTGATACTTCAAAAACATTTACAGTTGCAATTACAGATGATTCTCTTGATGAAGCAAATGAAACAGTCACAATTACTTTGAGTAGTGCATCTGCTGGAGCAATAAGTGATTCAACAGCTACATTAACAATAACGGATAATGATGCAACACCGTCTTTATCTATTAATGATGTTTCAACATCGGATGAAAGTAATGTAGCAACAAACATGACAGTGACATTATCCGCCGCATCTGGAAGAGATGTAACAGTTGATTATGCAACTTCTAATGGAACAGCAACTGCTGGAAGTGATTATACAGCTACAAGTGGGACATTAACAATTAGTGCTGGAAGCACAACTGGTACCATTCCAGTTACTGTTCTTGCTGACTCATTAGATGAAGCAAATGAAACAGTTACCATGACTTTATCTAATGCTTCGAATGCTTCTATTAGTGACTCAACAGGAACATTTACAATCACGGATGATGACGCAACACCGTCTTTATCTATCAATGATGTAACAACTTCTAACGAAAATAATACATCTACAAACATGACAGTTACTCTTTCTGCTGCTGCTGGAAGAGATGTTACTGTAAATTATGCTACATCAAATGGAACGGCAACAGCTGGTTCAGACTACACAGCAACTAGTGGCACATTAACCATAAGCGCAGGAGATACAACAGGAACTATCGCAGTAACTGTTTTAGCTGACGCTTTAGACGAGGCAAATGAAACAGTTACAATGACTTTATCCAGTGCATCCAATGCTACAATCAGTGATTCTACTGGTACATTTACAATTACAGATGATGATGCAACTCCTTCGCTTTCAATAAATGATCCATCAACGT
>CACHVL010000009.1:0-38045 GCA_902583235.1 uncultured Alphaproteobacteria bacterium
GACATTGGGTGGAATTGTTGAGATGAAATCAACACCGGATGTAATTTTTATTATTGATACAAACCGAGAACATATTGCTGTTTTAGAGGCAAAAAAATTAGGAATACCAATTATTGGTATTGTGGATACTAATTGTGACCCAGACTTAATTGATTACCCCATACCTGCAAATGATGATGGTGTTAAATCTGTTCAATTTATACTTGATAATTTTAAAAAAGTACTAGTTTCTAGCGAAGATACTCCATCAGTGGAAAGCACAACTAAAAATGAGTAGTATGGAACTAATAAAAAAACTAAGAGATGTTACCGGTAGTGGAATTGTTGATTGCAAAAAAGCATTATCAGAAAATAAAAATGATATTGATGCATCAGTAAAATGGCTAAGAGAAAAAGGAATTCTAAAAGCGCAAAAGAAGCAAGATAGAGAAACAAATGAAGGTGTTGTTTCATTCTATAATAATGAATCAAATACAGATTTTACTGTTTGTAAGATTAAATGCGAAACTGATTTTGTAGCAAAAAATGATGATTTCTTAGATTTTGCTAAAACTTTATCAAAGGCTATTCATGAAAATATAGAAATAAATGCTCATGGAAATGATGAAAATTTAGTTGATTTAAA
Source organism: uncultured Alphaproteobacteria bacterium (assembly GCA_902583235.1). Classification (GTDB taxonomy): domain Bacteria; phylum Pseudomonadota; class Alphaproteobacteria; order HIMB59; family HIMB59; genus HIMB59. The sequence goes on from CACHVL010000009.1 coordinate 626, forward strand.
AATAGACAATAAAATTTTTAGTGACTGTCTTACAGATTTAATTTCTAAGATTGGTGAAAATATCCAAGTTGTTTCTTACAAAAAATATTACTCTGAAAAATCAATTTTTATTAGCTATCTTCACAATAAATATAATTCTAATTGCTCTAAAATAGGATCGGTAGTTGAAATTTCTACAGATGATAAAGACTCTGCATTAAAATTAGTTGATGATCTAAAGGTAATTGCTATGCAAATTTCTGCTATGAAGCCAATGGGAATTGATGAAAGTTCTATAAATCCAAAAACTATAGAAGATGAAAGAAATATAATTTTAAAACAATTGAATAACGTACCTAATGATAAAAAAGATCAAATTGTTCAAGGGAAATTAAATAAATTCTTTAAAGAAAATACACTTTTAGGACAACCATTAATAACTGATCCAAAAAAGAGTGTAAGTGCATTTTTGAGTGAAGTTTCAGCAAAAAATAATATAAACCTTAACATTACATCTATGGATTTATATACTATTTAATAAAATGTATAAAAATATCATGCTCAAGATATCTGGTGAGTCTCTAGCAGGATCTAATGAGCAAGGTTTTGATTTCGATATATTGAATGATCTTTCAGATAGTATAAAAAAACTTCAATCAAAGAATTTAAAAATTTCAATAGTTTTAGGTGGAGGAAACTTTATTAGAGGATCATCTTTTTCTAATGGCGTAGTGGATAGAGTTACATCCGATTATATGGGCATGTTGGGTACTGTCATAAATTCTTTAGCTTTACAATCTAATTTAAAAAAAATTGGAGTAGAGTCCAGAGTTATGACTGCTATAAGCATTAACCGCGTTGCAGAACCTTATATTAAAAATAAGGCTTCAAATCACTTGGAAAAAAATAGAGTTGTAATTTTTGCTTCTGGAACTGGTAATCCATTTTTTTCTACTGACACTGCTGCAGTACTAAGAGCTTCTGAAATGAAATCTGATATCATTCTGAAAGGTACTAAAGTTGATGGAATTTACGATAAAGACCCTGTTATCAATTCTGATGCAAAAAAAATACCAAATATTTCCTATACAGAATACTTAAACAAAGAAATTAAAGTAATGGATGCTACTGCAATAAGTTTAGCTAAAGATAGGTCTTTACCAATAATAATTTTTTCAATCTTAAAAAGTACAAATATAATTGATATTGTAAATGGAAATGGATCATACTCAATAATTAATGAAAGCAATTAATGTTTAATAAAGATAATTGTTCATCTGAAATGCAATTGACTGTGGATGCTTTCTCTAACGAGTTAAAAAACATAAGAACTGGTAGAGTTTCACCAGACATACTAAAATCTATAGTTGTAGATAGCTATGGTTCAAAAACACCTTTAACACAATTATCTAATATAAATAATTTAGATAATATGACGTTAAACATAAGTGTATGGGATACTTCGTTGGTAAAGATTATAGAAAAAACATTATTAGAGTCTAATCTAGGTGTAAATCCGCAAAGTGATGGAAATAATATTTTATTGAAGTTTCCAGAACTAACAGCTGAAAGAAGAAAAGACTTAGTAAAAATCATTTCTGAAATTACAGAAAAATTTAAAATATCAATAAGAAACATTCGTAGAAAGTTTATTGATCAGATTAAAAATCTTGAAAAAGAAAAAAATATATCTTTGGATGAAAGTAAAAACTTCCAAGATGATATTCAGAAAATTACAGATAATTCTATTAAAGATATTGAAAATTTAACTGCCTCAAAAGAGTCTGAAATTTTAAAAGTTTAGTCTTGGTAAATAATAAAATCAATCATATTGCTTTTATTATGGATGGTAATAATAGATGGTCAAAAAAAAACAAAAAAAGTAAATTTAATGCATATAAAACAGGATCTAATAATTTAATTGATTTATCTAATTATATCTTTGAAAATACAAATTCTAATTATGTATCAGCATTTGCTTTATCAAAAAATAATTTAAATAGATCTAAAAACTTAATTTCAACTTTAAAAAAAGTCTTATTAGAATTTATTGAAAAAAAAATTAATTATGAATTTAGAATTAAATTTAATGTTAAATTTATCGGTGATAAAAGTTTTTTAAGTTCAGAAATTATTAAAAAAATTAAAGAAATAGAAAACACTAAAGCAAATTCATCAAAGTTTCTTTTAATATATATAAATTATAGTGGAAAAGAGGATATAATTCAGGCTGCTCAAAACTACTGTCTTAATAATAAAAATAATAATAAAGTGAAATTTGAAGATTTTCTATTGACTAAAGATATTCCTGATCCCGATATATTAATTAGAACTGGAGGTTATAAGAGATTAAGTGATTTTTTATTATATCAAACAACATTTACTGAATTTTTTTTTTTAAATAAATTATGGCCAGAACTTACAAAAAATGATTTATCAAAAATTTTTGCCAAATATTATTCAATTGAGAGAAAGTTTGGTCTCTAATAATATTAATAGAATCTTAATAGGTTTACTTTTAGTATTAGTAATACTAACCATTTATAATTATAAACTTGACAAATCTTTTATTATTACAATATCAATTCTCATTACATATGATTTATTTAAAATTAAGATAATAAATAAGTATATACTTCTTTTAATTGCAATATTTCCAATATTTTGTTTTTTATTTATACAGTACGAAAAGTTTGAATATCTATTTTATATTCAAATTTTAATTGTTATAAGTATAATCTTATTTAAAAGATTTAAAAATTTTTTTTTTATAGTTTCATTATACACGTTCAGTCTAATTTTGTTTTATATAATAAACTTTGATAGGAATATTTTTTATTTAATTATTTTAGTATCTTTCTTTAATGACACAATTGCGTATATTTCTGGAAAATATATTGGCGGTCCAAATATTGTACCAAATATAAGTCCCAAAAAAACTTGGTCCGGGACTTTAGTATCATTTTTAGCAACTTCTGTGCTTATTTATAACCTTAACTATAGCATTTTATTTTCTATGATTTTATCCATATCTTTATTTTTCGGAGATATTTTTTTTTCATATATTAAAAGATATTTGAATTTAAAAGATTTTTCTTCATTGTTAAAAAGTCATGGAGGAGTGCTTGACCGACTAGATAGTATGTTCTTTTTTGCTATTATTATTCAAATTTATTTAGTTTATTTAAAGTGAGTAAAAAAATTATTATTGTTGGTTCTACAGGAAAACTTGGCACTAAATTACTAAAATTTACAAAAAATAATTCAATTTCAATTTATGGTATTGCATGTTTTAAAAATCAAAGAAAATTAATTGATCAAAAAATATCAAATAATATAAAAAAAACTTTTGTTTTAAGTAGACCAAATGATCAATTAGAGTTTTTAAAACTACTTAAAATAAAAATAAATATAATCTATTTTCTTGACTTTGGATGTATGTCTTTAAAATATTTAGATCATTTTCTAAAATATAATAAAAATTCTGTCATAGCTGTAGCTAATAAGGAGATGATAATAGCAGGTGGTTCTCTATTACAAGACAAGATAAAGAAAACAAAAAATTTATTTATTCCCCTAGACTCAGAGCATTTTTCTCTATTTAACTCAAATATTAACAAGGAAAATATTACAAAAATATTTATTACAGCCTCTGGTGGACCTTTTTACTTTAATAAAAAGATTAATTTAAATAATGTTCCTAAAGAGAAAGTATTATCACATCCAAAATGGAGTATGGGTTATAATAATTTAATTGATTCCTCTAATTTTATAAACAAAATTTTAGAAATTTATGAACTTTCTCATATATATAATATTCCCTTAAATAAAATAGGATTTATGATATCTAAAGAAGCCTATATTCATAGTATTATACATTTTAACGATAATACAATATCCCTAAATGGTTTTGCGAATGATATGCTAATAACTTTAATAAAACCATTAAGCTATTTTTATAAAATTAAATCAAATAATCTGAATCAAAGTTACTTAAATATTAATAATTTACTTATTGAAAAACCAAAAGACAAAAGATTTACTATTTTCAAATATCAAAAAGATTTAATGAATTTATCACATTCAAATCAAATAAAATTAATGATAATAAATAATTCTGCACATAGACTTTATTTATCTAAGAAACTCAAATATAGTAATATTATAAAATACATTATGTCTGAAATTTATAATAACTCTAACAATAAAAATTTTAATTCTATCCAATCAATTCTAAAATTTATAAATTTAAATAATATTTATTATAACACTAATGTATAAAAATATTTTTTTTTTAATTGTTCTATCTTTTTTTTCTTCAAAACTGTTATCTAAATCTTTGGATGTTCAAGGGCTTTCTAAACTTAATCTAAGCGACATACAATCAATAACATCCTTAGATATTTATAATGAAAATTTAGGAATTAATGATATAAACATATTTCTTAAAGAATTATCTCTTTCTGAATTAATCTACGAAATAGATTATACTGAAACAGAAAACCAATATATTTTAAGAGTGGTAGAGAGTAATTTAATTGAAAATATATATATTAATAATAATTCTTGGATTAAAGATGATTTAATATTACAAAATTTAAATTCTAAGGTTAATTCTCAATTAACTAAAAATAAAATACAAAAAGATATTAAAACCATAAAGACTATTTATAAAACAAAGGGTTTTTTAAATATCAGTGTTATTTCTACAATTGAAAAATATTCTGAAGATAGAGTAAACTTGATATACAAAATAGAGGAAAATCAACAACAAAAGATCAATATGATAAGATTTTTCGGGAATGATTTTTTCTCCGATAATTTCTTAAATTCTAAAATTAATTCTGAAAGTATAAGATTTTATAATATTTTTAAATCGGGTAGTAATTTAAACTACAATACTTTTGAATTCGATAGAAACCAGATTATATCAACATATAAGAATGAAGGCTTTATTAATGTAAAAGTTTCTTTTGTTCTTGAGAAATCCTCCTTAAACAACAACGTGCTTAATTTCTATATTGATGAAGGTGAAAGAATAAAAGTTAGTAATTTAGATTTTTCATTTGATGAAAAAATATTAAATCTATCTTTTGAAGATATAATAATTGATTTTCAAGAGGACTTAAAAAAAAATAATTATTTTTATAGTAAATCTTTAGTTGATGAATATATTGAAAGTTTCAACTTATATTTAATTTCAAATAACATTTATAATTTTATTATTGAGTCAAATATTTTTATAGATTCTAGTGACCTTAGTTTATCTTTCATCAGTAAGGATAAAGAACCTTTAGTTATTAACAAAATTGATATAGTTGGTAATTCTATCACTAAAAATAAAACCATTAGATCAAAAATATCAATTGAACCAGGTGAGTACTTAAATCAATATCTTCTTGATAAATCGCTTGATAATTTAAAAAGATACCCATACATAAATGATGTAAATTCGACTACGATTATAAATGATCAATTAGTTGATATATCTCTAAATATTGATGAAGAATTGAAAACAGGTAATGTTTTATTAGCTGGTACTTTCAATGCTGATACTGGTGCTGGTCTAAGTTTTGGTATTGAGGATAAAAATATATTTGGTTCTGGGAATAGTATTAGCTCTGATTTTTCAATTAATTCGGAAGATATAAAATTTTCTGCTAACTTTAAACAATATCCTATTTTAAACCCAGATTTAACTAACACTTATACAATATATAACCAAGATAAAGATTATACTGGTTCTTTTGGCTACAAATCTGCTACCAGAGGTATTGGTTATTCAATAAATTTTAAACAAAGCGATTACATTAGTTATATTGCAGGTCTAAAATACGAGGATATTAAAGGTCACTCTGCTGTTAATACATCTTCCAATTCAATAAATGATAATATAGGTAATTTTGAAAACTATAAGATTAATTTATCTATTAACTACAATTCTTCAAATAATTATTTTTATCCTACAAACGGACATGTAAATAGTATAAATGTCATATATTCCCCAAAAGATATTTCAGATAATGCTTTTTATAAATTATCTTTAAAAAACAATAATTATTTTCAACTTCCAAAATCTAAAAATTATATTTTTTTAAATAATAAATATGGATATGCAAAATCTTTGGACTCAAAATTAAAAACTATTGATGCTTTCTATTTAGGCGGCATTAATTTCAAAGGTTTTGATTATAAAGGCATAGGACCCTATGATGGTAATATCTATTTGGGGGGAAATGAGTATTTTACATCAACTATAGGATATGGAAGCTCATTTATCTTTGACGATAAAGATAATATCAACATAAAATTTTTTATTACATCTGGATCTATTTGGAATAGTGATTATACATCATCTTCTGATATTGATATTAGAACATCTATTGGATCGTCATTAGATTTTATTACACCAATAGGTCCCTTATCATTTTCATTTGCTTCTCCAATTGAAAAAAATAATTCTGATAAAACAAGATCATTTAATTTTTCTCTAGGAACAGCATTTTGATAAGATGAAAAAATTTATTAGATCAAATTTTTTTCCTCATAAGAATTTAATCAAAATTGATATGATTAGTAAGTTAATAGGTGGTCAAGTTTTATTTAAAAAAATTAGTAATAATTTTGAAATAAAAGATATTTCATCTTTATCTGTCTTTAGGGATAATTCTATTATATTCCTAGATAAGCATATTGAAATTAAAGAAATTAATTCTAAGAATATTCTTGTAATTTCAAATTTTAGTGAGAATAAGAAACTCTATAAAAATATTATTATTATTAAAAATCTTAGCTATGTATACAACCAAATATGCAATGAACTATTTCACCATGATGATCATGTTGATTTTTATGATGAGTTTGATTATATAAATGGTTCACACATTTCTAAATATTCAGAAATTCATGATTCTGTCTTAATTGGTCAAAATTGTGTTATTTCCAGAGGTGTTAAAATTGGTAAAAACTCTATATTAAAAAATAATGTTGTTCTAAAGAATTCTTTACTAGGAAAGAATGTAGTTATTTGTGATAATTCAGTTGTTGGTACAACTGGATTTGGATTTGATTTTAATACTAGGGGTTCTATCAATTTAAATCCACAAATTGGAATTACTATACTAGATGATAATGTTCACATAGGCTCATCATGTACTATTGACAGAGGAAAAATAGAATTTACATACATTGGAAAAAATTCAATGATAGATAATTTAGTTCATATAGCTCATAATGTAATTGTTGGTAAAAATGCTTGTATAGCTGCTCAAACTGGTATCTCTGGCAGTGTTACTATTGGAGATAATGTTACAATTGGCGGACAAGCTGGATTTTCAGGTCACATTACAATTGGTAAAAACGTTATTATTGCGGCTAGAAGTGGTGTCACAAAAAATATTAAGGATAACTCAGTAGTTGCTGGTTTTCCAGCTATTGATATGAAACAATGGAAAAAAAATATTATAAGGCAAAGAAAATATGGACATTAATGAAATTCAAAAAATTTTACCTCATAGATACCCATTTTTATTAATAGATAAAATAATTAATTTTGAACCAGATATTTCTGCACATGCAATCAAATGTGTGACAATTAATGAACCATTCTTTCAAGGTCACTTTCCTGGGAGACCGCTTATGCCAGGTGTGTTAGTTATTGAAGCTATAGTTCAAGCTGCATGTTTTACAGTGGCTATGAAATTAAAAGATTCTATGAAAAATCCTGGTGTATCTTTTATGACAATTGATAAGTGTAAATTTAGAAAACCTATAATTCCAGGTGACGTTTTAGACCTTAAGGTTAATCGCTTAAACAAAGTTAAGAATGTTTACAAATTTGAAGGTAAATGCCTTGTTAATGATGTTATACATGCACAATGTATATTTTCAGCGATGATACATGACGTCCCTAATTCATCCAAGTAGTTCAGTTAGTAAATCTGTTAAATTAGGAAAGAATGTTAAAGTTGGTCCTTATTGTAATATTGATGGAAATATTACAATTGGAGATGGAACAGAATTAAAATCGCATATTTCAATTACTGGAAACACTTCAATTGGAAAGGATAATATTTTCTATCCTTTTTCAAATATAGGATGTGATCCTCAAGATCTTAAATTTTCTGGTGAAAAAAGCTTTTTAGAAATTGGAAATTCAAACACATTTAGAGAAAATGTTACAATTAGCAAAGGTACCAAAGATGGGGGAATGGTAACTAGTATAAATGATAATAATCTTTTTATGACTGGAGTACATATTGCCCATGATTGTAAAATAAATAATAATAATATTTTTGTAAATCAAGTAACTCTTGGTGGTCATGTAAATATTCTTGATAATGTAGTAATAGGCGGTTTATCTGCAGTCATACAGTTTGTAACAATTGGTTCTTATTCAATGATCGGAGGAATGAGTGGAATTGATAAAAACGTATTACCTTTTAGTTTAGCCATTGGTAATAGAGCTAAATTGAGAGGTTTAAATTTAGTTGGAATAAGAAGAAATAACTTCAACAAAGAAGATATTAATAAAATTAATGATTTGCATGAAAGTTTTTTTAGTGAAGATATCCATCTCTCAACTAACGATAAAGTAGAAAGTATATTTTATAAATATAAATCAATTTTAAATGAAAAACTTGGCCATATACAAAAATGATATTTGCTTAATAGCTGGATCAGGATTATTTGTAAATGAAGTAGCTAATTATTTAAATTTTAAAAATTTATTAGGTCAAATTATTATCATTAACAATAATAAATCTCTTAAAAAAAATTTTAAAAATAATTACGAACAATTTAATATAAAAGAATTAGAAAAAATTATTTCATTTATTAAATCTAGAAATCTACAAAAAATAATTATAATTGGATATGTAGATCTTCCACCTCTAAATGAAATTAATTTATCATTAAAATCAAAGCTTTTAATCACCAAGGATATATTTATTAATAATATTAATGACCAATCCAAAATTTTGAAGAAATATTTATTGAATAATAAATTAACTCTACTTTCACAAAAAAAAATATTAAAAGAAATGCTTGTTCATAGAAATGATGAATATGTTCATAAAGAAAATAAAAAAATTGTTACTCAATTAACAAAAAAAAAAGGTTTTATTCGAAAATTATATTCAATGAATATTGGACAATCATTTATTTTTAATGGTGACAGGTTAATAGCCATGGAGGATATTTTTGGAACTAATGATATGATTACTAGGATAGGTAAAATTAGTTCTAAATTTAATAATTTGATTTTTGTAAAGTCCAAGAAATTTGATCAAATAGATGAAATTGATTTTCCAGTAATAGGTACTCATACATTAAAATTATTAATTAAGTATAAATTTCGAGTTATTTGTTTATTTAAGAGTAATATTTTAATCTCAGAAAAAGAAAAATTTTTAAATCAAATTAAAACTAATAAAATCTCACTAATAGTTATGTAATGAAGGTCTTATTTATTACTCTAGAACAATCTGGTCGACAAATTCTTAAATCGCTACTTGATGAAAAATTTTTTAATAACAATAAAAGCAAAATATACACTTTTGGTATGAACAATAATTACAAAAATTTTATCGATATTACAAATATTAAAATAAATTCTATTATGGGTATTGTAAATATAATATTGAATTTAAAATATCTTTTTAAATTAAGACGTAAAATTAATGAGGCTACAATAGATCATTCATTTACACATATTTTTTTTATTGATTCATTTGATTTTTCAAAATTCTATGTAAAAAAATTTAAATCAAATAAAATTAAATATTGTCAAATTGTAGGTCCATCAGTTTTTATATGGAAATCTAAAAAAGCTAATTTTATAAATAATAATTTTGATAGAATTTTTTCAATATTTAAGATTGAACAACCATACTATAAACCAAATCTATATCGATATATTGGACATCCTTTAATTAACAAAATTCACTTTTCAAATAGTTATGACGTGTCGTTAAAGAATATTGGCTTTTTTTTAGGTAGTAGACGTCAAGAAATACATAAAAATATATATACTATTAACAAACTTCTAAATAGCCTTAAAGATCAAAAAGACCTTATTTTTAATTTTTTCATTACAGAAGAATTTAAAGAATTTATTAAAAATACTTTAAAAGGAAATTCTAATATAATTTTTCATATTAATGATGATACTTACTATCAAAAAATCTCTAAATTAGACTTTGCTTTTGCATGTTCAGGTACTGTGCATTTAGAATTATGTTTTTCAAATGTTCCTCATATAATTTTTTATAAAGCAAATTACATAAATTATTTTATTTTTAAATTCTTTGTAAGATCTAATTTTTTATCATTAGTAAATATTTTTAATAAAAAAGAAATTATAAAAGAGTATTTTCAAAGTGATTTTAATGTAAAAAACTTATTACTTTTTTTTGAAAATTTAAGATCTGATAAAAAATCTTTAATTAATTACAGAAAAGATATGTTAAGTGGTCTTGCAAAAAGTAATTTTTCTAGTTTTCGTCCAAATATAATTATTGATTATTTAGAAAAGTTTTCTTAAGCCATAATAAATTAAATATCGATTTTTTCTCTCTATCAGGAACTTTTTTATATGATCTATTTTTATCACCTGTAAATAGTTGTCTTGGCCTTGTAATTTTAAATTCATTATCTTCAATCATTTCTTTCCACTGTGATAACCATCCTACTGTTCTTCCAACTGCAAAAATAGGTGTAAACATTGAGGTGGGTATACCTAGAGCTTTTAGGAGTATTCCCGAATAGAAATCTACATTTGGATAAAGATTTTTTTCTTTAAAATAGGAGTCATTTAATGCTAATTCCTCAATTTCTTTTGCTATTTCAAGATCTTTAGACTTTATTTTCAAATCTTTAAATAAATCTTCGGTACTTTTTTTTAATACTTTTGCTCTAGGGTCATAGCTCTTATATACTCTATGCCCAAAACCCATTAATCTAATTTTATTTTTTTTATTTTTAACTTCTTCTATGAAATCTTTTGGCTGTAATTCATTTGAAACTATCTCATCAAGCATATCTATAACGGCTTCATTAGCTCCACCATGAGACTTACCCCATAGTGAGGAAATACCCGCTGATAAACATGCATATGGGTTCGCTAATGAAGACCCTGCAGTTCGCACAGTTGATGTTGATGCATTTTGTTCATGATCCGCATGAAGAATGAATATTTGGTCCATTATTTTTGAAAAAAGTGGGTTTATTTCATATTCTTTGGTTGGTGTTGCAAAGCACATATGTAAAAAATTATCTGCGTAATTAAGTTTGTTTACTGGATAAACAAAAGGTTGTCCTACAGAATATTTATATGCCATAGCAGCAATAGTTGGCATTTTTGCAAGTATTCTGTGAGAAGCTATCATCCTATGTTCAGGATCTTCAATATTTAAAGTGTCATGATAAAAAGACGATAGGGCACCTACAATTCCAATCATCATAGCCATAGGATGAGCATCTCTTCTAAAGCCTTTGTAAAATTGAATTATTTGTTCATTTAGTAAAGTATGATTTTTAATTATTTCTTCAAATTCATTCTTATCACTCTCTGAGGGTAGTTCACCATGCATAAGTAAGTAACAAACTTCTAAATGAGAGCTATTATTAGCAAGTTCTTCGATTGGGTAACCCCTGTATTGGAGGACGCCTTTCTCACCATCAATATATGTAATTTTAGAATTACAAGCAGCGGTTGAAGTAAATCCAGGGTCGTATGTAAAAAGACCTGTTTTTTTGTACAAAGATGAAATATTTATTACATCAGGTCCAATAGAACCATTAATACCATCAAATTCATATTCTTTTCCAGTTTTAGTATCAACTAATTTAAATCTTTTTTCATCAATCATTTATATATAATAATAGCTTTTCTTTTATATTTTCAATACCAAAGAATATAAAAATTTTTTCAATTGGTATCTTAGTTTCAAAATTTACTGTAATTTTTCTTATTATTTTGCCAATTTTCTTCAAAGGTAAGCCATTTTTTTCAAGTATTGATACAGTATTATCATTATCATGCAAATTATTAATAATTGTATGAATTTTTTTAATCAAATCTTTTTCATTATTATCAATCTCAAGAACTAAATTTTTTTTAAAAAAATCATAAAGTTTGACTACCTCTAAATTAATTTCTGTATATTTATGACATCTCTCTAAGATATCTTTATATATGGGCTCTAACTTAAAACTAGATACTTGATTTTTTACATCTTTTTCTAAATATTTATTAAAATCTGAAAAAGATAACTCTTTTAAATAATATTGATTAATAAAGTTTAGTTTTTCAATATCAAATTTTGCAGGCGATAAAATTGTTTTTGATAAATTAAAATTTTTAACAGCCTCATCAATATTTAGGAATTCAATATCGTTAAAATTATTACCTAATTTGATAATAAAATTAAATATGGATGCTGCTAAGTAACCATCATTTAAGTAATCCTCAACATTAGTAATATTATCTCTTTTAGATAATTTTTTTCCTTGAATATCATGTATAAGTGGAATGTGAGCATAATGTATTTCTTTGAAGTTCAGAGCATTAGATAACATTTTTTGCTTCACTGTATTAATGGTATGATCATTACCTCTTATTACATTGGTAACATTTTCAAAATCATCATCTATTAAATTTGATAATATAAATGTGGGAGTTTTATCAGATCTAGCTATTGAGAAATCTTCTATTGTATTTGACGGTATTTTTACCTCTCCTAAAATTAAATCTTCATATTTAAAAAATTCATTATCTCTTTTTACTCTAAACTTATAAGGTCCATCATCTGACTGATAAGCTAAATCAGTAGATATCAGTTTCTCTAAATACTCTTGATGAACACTTAAATTCTTTGATTGATAAAGTAGTTTGTCATATTGAAGATTAAAAATATCAAATATTTTTAAGATTTCGTCTTCATAAATTTGATTTGATCTCTCTTTATCAGTGTCCTCAATTCTTAACAAAAATTTTCCTTTGTTCTTTTTAGCATATAAATAATTATAAATTGCTGTCCTTAAACTACCCATATGAAAATTTCCAGTAGGTGAGGGGGCAAACCTTGTTATTATCATTAATATTTTCTGACTAAATTAACCATTTTGCCTAATATTTTAACTCTATCTTTTTTATATCTGACTGAAGAAAAATTTTTATGATCGCCAAATATTTCAATTTCATCTTTGATTAGTTTTATCTTTTTAAGTGTTATCTCACTATCATCTATTTGAACAGCGTGTATATCATTTGAATTATAATTTGTAACTCTTTCTACTATAATTATATCATCTTCAAAAATACCATACGACTCCATTGAATTTCCATGTACCTTACAAGCAATACAGTTGGCTTTATCAGATTTTATAAAATTATTAACATCAATATACTCTATTTGATCATTTAGAACATCTATTGGCCTACCAGCAGAGATTTCATTATAGAATGGTATTACACTATTTAATTCAATAGATCTTGATTTTAATTTATCTTTTTTAATATGACCTAATTCCTCTAGGTATTCTAAATATTGAAATATAGATGATTTTGATTTTAAACCCATATGCTCTTTCATCTCTTCATAGTTTGGAGATATCTTATTTTTTTCAATGTATTTTCTTAAAAATTCTAATAGCTTTTTTGCGTTTTTAGTCATTAACCTGATACAATCTTAATTTAGTAGTTCTATCATAATAAATTAGACAATTTGCCTTAAATATATTTTTTAAATTAGAACTCTCTTGATTATTAAATATTTTAATATTTTTATTATCTCTAAATCCAAATAAAAAAGATTTTCTTTTATAATTTTTGAAATTAAATTTTATTTTCTTAATATCTATTATCTCATGGTTAAAAGTAGATTTATTAAAGTTATAAATTTCTATTAATGATTTTATAATTATGTTGGTTAATACGAATGATGAGCAGGGGTTACCAGGGAAAAATAAATAAATCCTATTTTGTTTTATAAACAATTTAAATGGTCTCCCTGGTTTTAAGTCGAGACCATCTACAATTAAATTAAAATTATTAAAATCTATATCATCTTTACTTTTACCAGTCCCTCCAATAATTACTGTAATATCTGATTTTGAATTATTAATTTCTTTTTGTAGTAATTTTTGGTCATCTTTTAAATGAATATTCTTTTCAACTATTTGGTTATTTATTGATACAAAATTATTTAAATAAAAACCATTAGTGGGAAAAATAAAATGTTTTTTAGTAAATTCACTACCAGTAGATATTATTTTGAATTTTAAAGGCTTTAATATTTTAATTTTGGTTTCTTTCAGACTTTTTAAACAACTTAACTCTTTAAAAGATAAATATTTGTTTTGAAGGTTAATTTTCTCACCCTTCTTAAAGATATGGCCTTTTTTTCTAATAAATTTATTTTTTTTGTTAAAGTTAATTACAAAAGCATAATTATTATTAATAAATATTTGTTCTTGAGGAATAATGTATCTGATATTATTTGGTATTAAAGAGCCAGTTTTAACTATCAAACACTCATCTTTATTAACTTTAATATTATTAAAATTATTTAACTTTGATCTTCCAACTATTTTAAATTTTTTACTTATATTAGTTATAGCTATACCGTCCATTGATGATTGATTAAATGGGGGTATGTTATTTTGAATTCTTATATCTGATTGAATAAAATTATTATTTTTTAAATTCTTTGTATAAATAGTTAATAATTTTTTTTTTGGAAGATAATTTGAAATTAATTTTATTGTTTTAAAAATATCATCCAATATTATTTTTACCTCCCCTTTTTTTTACAATTTCTATTTTTTCAATAGTAATTTTTTTTTTATATGATTTTAGCATATCAAAAATAGTAATAGATGCACAAGAAACGCTATTTAATGCTTCTATTTCTAATCCTGTTGAATAATTTGATTTAACTATACTCTTTAAGAAAATGTATTCATTTTCCTTCAAATCAAATGTTAAAGACACATAGTCTATTGGTATATTATGTGTTAATGGAATTTGATGTGATGTATTTTTAGCAGCATAAAATCCTGCTATTTTAGCTGTATGATATAAGTTATTTTGTAATTCTCTATCATTCTTAAGAAGAAGAAAAAGTTTTCTATCAATTTTTAATCTAGATTTAGCTTCAGCATATCTTTTGGTTTTATTTTTTCTTGAAATATCAACCATTTCAATATTTTTATTTTTTTTATTAAAGTGTGATAAACTCATTAGGCTTTATATAATTTATTTATATATTTAACTTTATCTTCATTATTTAAAATACTTCCACCAATTAAAAAAGATGATATTCCACTATTATTTTTTATTTTCTCAATATTCGATACCGTAACTCCACTCTCACTAATTATTATTTTATTATTCAATACTTTAGATAATTTAATTGATTTATTAATATCAATCTTTTGTTCTTTTAAATTTCTATTATTTATTCCAATTAATTTCGCGTCTATATCTCTAATCTTCTTAGCTTCTAATATACTTTCAATTTCTATCAATACATCCAAACCAATTTTGTTTGCTAGTTTGTATAACTTTCTAATTTCTGATTTTGATAAGATTTTTGCAATCAATAATATTGCATCAGCTCCAAATTCTTTAGTTTCAAACACTTGTGCTTCATTAATTATAAAATCTTTTCTTATAATTGGTTTATTAGATATTTTTTTTGCAACATTTATATCATTTAAACTACCTCCAAAATTTTTGTCAGTTAAAATTGATATACAACAGCATTTTGATTTATGATATTGTTCAATAACATCATGTAGATATCTAACTTTATTAAAGCTTTTAACAGATGGACTGTATCTCTTAAATTCTGCAATAAGTGCATTTTTGTTTTTACTTAAATTACTCTCTATAGCATTCAAAAAAGAGTTTGAATTAGTAGATTTAAAATTATTTTTTTTATTTACCTTTTGACTTAAATATTCTAAGTGATTTTTTTTCTCTAAAACTATTTGATCTAAAATATTCATCACTTCTTAATTTTATTTAAATGATTAAAAGCTATTGAATTATCTAAAGAATTACTCAAAATTTCAAAGCAATTATCAAACTGATAATCTGGTTTAATGGTTTGCATTGCATAAATAGAGTTAATTATTGTAATATCTCTGTAACTATCTTTTTTTCCCTGAAACAACTCAATTAACCTATTTGCATTGTAAGATGGTAAACCACCTTTGATATCTTTAAAATTTAATTTTGAGGTAAGGTACTTTTTATAAGCCATGTGTGAAATTTTTCTCTTTGTAATACTTTTTTCCTTTTTAAAATAAAAATTTGTTGGTGCAAATATACTTATTTCATCTAAACCATCCTCTGAGAAAAAAATTGTAAATTTTTTATTTTTAATTTTTGATAATATTTTTGACATAATTTCTGCAGAATTTTTATCTATTGTGCCTAATATTTGAAATTTTGCGCCTAATGGATTCAATGTAGGACCCATATAATTAAATATTGTTTTTATTCCTATTTTTTTCCTAACTTCTCCAACTCTACTTAAGTTAGGATAAAAAAACGGTGCATTTAAATATACAAATTTATCATTTGAAATTCTTTCAATTATTTTTTTTGAATGCTTCTCATTTGGTATTTTTAATTCAGAGATAATATCCGAGGAACCACTTAATGAACTAGCAGCCCTATTTCCATGTTTTGCTATGGGTATTCCAACAGAAGATAATAAGATTGCAACTGTGGTAGATATATTAAGCGTCTTTAATCCGTCTCCACCTGTTCCACATGTATCTAAAGAATTGGGATATTGCTTAATTTTATTCGAATTTTTAAAGATGTAATTTCTTAATGATAAAAGTATATCACTATCATTAATTAATTTATTAAGTTGATAAATGATTATTGCCTGATGAGTTATATTATCTGTATGAAATAAATATTTAATTACATATTTTATATTCTTCTTAGTAACTGTATCACCTATGTTATATTTCATATACACTCCATAAAATTATCTACAATTTTAGAACCAATAACAGTTTCAATGCTTTCTGGATGATATTGCACACCAAATATTGAAAATAATTCATGTCTAAAACTCATTATTTTTTTGTCATCATCAGAAATACTAGTTATTTTTAAATTTTTAGGAAAATTATCTCTATTTAGATATAAAGAGTGATATCTCGTTGCTTGAAAATTCATATTAATATTTTTATAAATTTTACATTCATTAATTTTTTTAATATTCGATACTTTCCCATGCATGGGTATTTTTAAAGTATCTATTTTAGCACCAAAATATACACCCAGTATTTGATGACCTAAACACACTCCTAATATTGGCATAAATGAGTAAATTTGGTGAACTAAATCTAGACATTCTCCTGCATTAAATGGATTACTGGGTCCAGGAGAAATCACAACACCTTTACTATTAATTATTTTGTCAAAATTCTTTAATATTAAGTCATTCTTTATAACTAAAACATCATCATGCTTACTCAGACAGTGATAAAGATTATAAGTAAAGCTATCGTAATTATCTATTAATGTAATCATTATATCTGATGAGCCAATTTGTAAGCTTCAAATAAAGCATTAGCTTTATTAATACACTCGCTGTGTTCGTTTTTAGCTATACTATCAAAAACTATACCTGCACCACTTTGAGCGTATATCTTTTTATTTTTAATCATTGCTGTTCTTAGGTTAATACAACTGTCCATATCTCCATTAGCATCAATATAACAGACTGATCCAGAGTAAAATTCTCTATTTATAAGTTCATGTTTCTCTAATATTTCTAGTGCTCTTATTTTAGGTGCACCCGAAACTGTACCAGCAGGTAAACCAGCAAAAAGAACATCAATTGGTGTTAAATTATTTTTTAATACCCCTGTTACATTGCTAACTATATGCATAACATGAGAGTAATACTCTATTATATTTTGTTCAGTTACTTTTACTGTATTATTTTTTGAAATTTGACCTACATCATTTCTGCCTAAATCTACTAACATTAAATGCTCTGCTAACTCTTTTTTATCGTTAAGTAATTCGTTTTTTAAATTATTATCTTCTATTTCATTTTTTCCTCTTCTTCTAGTTCCAGCAATAGGCCTTAAAGTAATTTCTTTATTTTTTACCTTGATCATAGTTTCAGGACTTGAACAAATAATCTGATAATTTTTTAGGTTTAAGAAAACAAGATAAGGAGAAGGATTAATTGATCTTAAAGCTCTAAAAAAATTGAAAGGATCTATTAAATATTCATTAGAAAATCTCTGAGATAGAACAGCTTGAAATATTTCACCCACCTTGATATCTGATTTGATTTCATCTACTCTTTTTAAAAAATCCTCTCTATTTACATGATTTTTAAACTTCTTTAATTTTTTTACATTTAATTTGTTAAACTTATGAACGGGTGATTTGAGTAAACTCTCTAAAGTTTTTAAAGATTTAGTTGGAATTTTCTTATTATTTGAGACCTCAATTAAGTGAGTTTCGTTGAGAACATTATCAATTATTATTAAATTTGTTGGTTTAACAAAATGCGCAAGTGGAATTCCAATTTCATTTTTACTAGGGTCATAACTTAATTTTGGAAGTGTAAATTTACATAAATCAAAACAAATATTACCAATAAAGACAGGAAGTGGTATATTTTGTTCATATAATGTTTTAATTTTTAAGTTTTTATAAATATTCTTAATAAAGATATCTGGTGATTTTATAATTTTCTTTCGATTATTAATTAACGCATAATTATGAAAAATTTCTATATTTTGATTTACATTGAAGAGAATAATTGAATATCTTCCTTTATTATCTCCGCCAATTACAGACTCTAAAATAGAGACGTCTTTAAATTTTTTAGCAAGCTTATTGTAAATCGTAATTGTATTTTCAGTATCTAAGAAAACCTTTTTACCGTGTACGTACATATTAAAGCTGAATAAGTTGTTCGTTATCTACTTCTATTTCTATGTTATTTTTTATTTGTTTTATGATATTTGAGTAAATTAAATTGACAATATTTTGTTTAATATTTAAAGAGTCTATAGATCCTATTGAATTTATATCTAAATATATAACCTCATTTGGTAATACCACTTTTAATTTTTCATCATTTTTAATAATTACAATTCTCTCCAAGTCCTCTGCTTCAATAAAATTATTCTTAATAGTGAGTGAGTCAGTAAAATAATTTACTTTTACGGTACCAGTTTTATTTAATAATTCATCTACATGAGAGGTATCTATATTCTTTTTATAATTACTATATGAAATTAAAAATTTTTCTTTCATATCAATAGGTAAATCTTCTTTAAATAATTTTTTTAAATTAAATTGAAATAAAAAATTATCTTTTTTAATTTCCCCAGATGCTTGATTGAAGTTAATAAAATTATATTGATCTGGTATATTTTCTAAGAAATTAAAAGAATTAGAATAAAAAATTTGATTTGTACTATAACTATCAATATTTCTAATTTCATCAGTCATTTCAAAATTTTCAATCTCTAATTGTGTTAATGTGTTCATTATACCTTCATAAGCATCTTTTAAATTCAATTGATATTCATCTTTGAATGATAAAAGTTTTACATAAAAGTATTTCTCACCAATCTTAATACTTTCACTTTCATCCCCAACGTTAAGTTTTTTTAAATTATTAAGCACTTGAGGTAAAATTAATTTCTCATTAACGTCTTCAAATAATTTAAATTGAGAATTATTACTATTTTTAAGTTCTACAAAACCTTCATTCCTATCATTTTCTAAAATTATTTGTTCATATGTATAATTTTTAGGCTCAATAAAAGTAGTAATATTTTCATTATAATAATTCTCTATAATTGTATCGGTTATAATTTCTTCTTGTATATAATTTCTCAGACTTATCTCGTTTATTGTGATTTCATATAATTCATTATCAGTGAAAAACTCATCTTCTAGCTGATAATTAATCAGACTATTATTTTTTTTAATTTCGTAAATGTTTAACTCTTTTTCTATTAGAAGTTCCGGATTAATCTCATTATTTACTAAGCTTTGTGCATCAAGACTATTATTAAATAAATCTATATAGATGTTTCGTTCAATTTCTTTTAGGTAATTTTGAAGGGATGCTTCGTCTAAATTTCTGAACATTTCATCATTATTTAGTGATTTTTTTAAAACTACTTTTTTTGAATTGTCACTAATACTAATTTTTTCATCTAAGTAATTTATAAATACTAATTCATTTACATATTGATTTGTGAATTGAACTTTTGAGAATAACTCCTCTTGTTCTGACAGGTTAGAGAGGCTATTTTCAGATTTATAGTTTTCATATGCTCTAGAAAATTCAATAGATGATATCTTTTGATTTCCTACTTTAAGTACATATGTCTTACCTACATAAGATCCAAATCCAATAAACAAGAAACTTATTCCAAGTGCAGCACTAAATATAATGACAATTAATTTTTTAGTTTTCATTTATCTCAGTATTTTGATATCAGTTAACCCTATGAAATATATAATATTTAATTGGAAATCATATTTAAATATAGCCGAAAGTATGAACTTATCTAAAATCGTATCAAAGCTTCCATCTACAAAAAAGTACAAACTTATTTGTAGTCCAAATAACTTTTATAATCTCTCTCTTAAATCTAGATATCCAAAAAATATATATGCTGCACAAAATATAGATTTACATGGTAAAGGCGCTAGTACTGGCTCTATAGATATTGAAGACTTGGTAAATAACAAGATTAAGTATTGTATTCTTGGACATTCTGAAGTCAGATCTAATTTTGGTGAAACGGATTTGATTGTACAAAAAAAAACAGATCTTTGTTTAATTAATAAAATAAAGCCCATAGTCTGTATTGGAGAACCGTTAAAGATTTATAAATCAAAAAAAACCAAATTTTTTTTAAAAAAACAAATCAATAAAATATTTAAAAAATCTAATAATTATGAAGAAGTCGTTTTAGCTTATGAGCCTCTATGGTCAATTGGTACCGGATTAACACCCAAATTATCAGAAATTGACGATATTTTGGGTTTTTTATCAAAAATATTGGAAAATTATTCTTTTAAAAAAATAAATATTTTATATGGTGGTTCGGTAAATTTATCAAATATTAAAGATATTTTAAGTTTACAAAATTTAAACGGAGTTTTAGTAGGCTCGGCTTCTACAAAATCTTCATTTATTAAACACTTTAAATGACATTATGATAAACCTATTTCTAATTATAAGTGCGATTATTGGAGTTATTCTAATTCTAATAATATTATTCCAAAAAACTGAAGGTGGAAGTTTAGGTTTGGGTACTCAAACTTCTCTTACTGGTGGTATGACAACAAACAAATCTTCATTTTCAGGTATGACAAAAATTACTTATGTTTTAGGTTTTGGTTTTTTATTTTGGTGTTTGTTTATGGGTGCAATAATCACAAAACAATATTCTTCTTCAACTGATTTAGAGACCATTCAGGAAGAAATTATTTTAGATGAGTCTATAGAGGAAATGATTCCAGAAGTGCCTAATCAGTGAAATTAATTTTCGTTACCGGAGGTGTTGTATCATCGCTTGGTAAGGGAATAGTCACTGCATCATTAGCCTCTCTTCTTAGAGCTCGAGGAATCAAACTTAAAATTCGAAAATTAGATCCGTATCTAAACGTTGACCCAGGAACAATGAGTCCATATCAGCATGGTGAGGTTTATGTAACAGATGATGGTTATGAGACTGATTTAGATCTAGGCCATTATGAGAGATTTACTGACATAAAATGTTCAAAAAATGACTCAATATCTTCAGGTAAAATTTACTCAACTATTTTATCTAAAGAAAGAAAGGGTAAATATTTAGGTTCAACAGTTCAAGTTATACCTCATGTTACAGAAGAAATTAAAAATTCAATAAAAAAATCAACTAATAAAGATGACGTAATTATCTGTGAAATAGGAGGTACTGTTGGAGATATTGAAAGCCTACCTTTTTTAGAAGCTATTAGACAATTTAAAAATGAAAGACAACTCGACACCCTTCTTATACATTTAACTTTACTTCCTTATATAGAGACATCAGGTGAAATTAAAACGAAACCTACTCAACACTCAGTAAAAGAACTTTTAAATGCAGGTATCCAGCCTGATATAATAGTTTGTAGAAGTAATAAAAAAATTAAGAATGAAGAAATTCAAAAGATAAGTTTATTTTGTAACGTACCTACAAATGCAGTGATACCCTCTTATGATGTAGGGAGTATTTATCAAGTTCCATCACTTTTATCTAAATCTAAATTAGATGACCTAGTCATCAAAAGTTTAAATATAAAATCCACAAAGAAAAAAGACCTCTCAAAATGGACAAATTTCGAAGTGTTAGAGTCCAGGGCAAAAGAAGAATTAAATATTTTTATTATTGGAAAATATGTCCATTTAAAAGATAGTTATAAATCCCTCTATGAAGCTATCTATCACGCTGGTGTTCATAATAAAACAAATGTTAAAATAAAATGGATAGACTCTGAAACTATAAATAAAAAAAATGTTGGAGAGTTACTGAGTAAGGCTGCAGGTATTTTGATACCAGGAGGTTTTGGAAATAGAGGTATAAGTGGAAAAATAGAAGCTATAAGGCATGCTAGAGAAAATCAAATTCCTTTCTTGGGTATTTGTTTAGGTATGCAATTATCTATTATTGAATTTACTAAAAATGTATTAAAAATGAAAAATTCTGGAAGTTCTGAATTTGGTAAACACACAAATAATGTCATATCCTTAATGACTGAATGGAGTAAAAAAAATCAAAAGGTTAAAAGGACCAAAGAGAATGATTTAGGAGCTACAATGAGATTGGGCTCATATCCTTGCTATATAAAAGAGAAATCTTTAGCTTCAAAAGTTTATAAAAAAAAATTAATTCACGAAAGACATAGACATAGGTATGAAGTAAACCCTAAATATAGATCACTTATTGAAAAAAAAGGTTTGGTTTTTTCAGGTTTTTCTAAAGATAAAAAATTATTGGAAATAATCGAAAATAAAAATCATAAATGGTTTTTAGGTGTTCAGTTTCATCCAGAACTAAAATCAAAGCCATTTAAGCCTCATCCTATCTTCTTTTCATTTATCAAAAATAGTTTAATTAATAAAAATGCCTAGATCAGTTTTTTTATCTAAACAGTTAATCAAAAATGATACTGATAGACTCACATTAATATCCGGTCCATGCCTATTAGAAAATGAAAAGTTAGTCAGACAAGTTGCAAAGTCTTTAATTAAATATGCAAAAAAAGAAAAGTTTAATTTAATTTTTAAATGTAGCTTTGATAAAGCTAATAGAAGTTCAGATCTAACAATTAGAAATAAAATTTCTTTTGATAAATCATTAGATATTTTAAAAAATCTTAAAAATGATTTACAAATTTCTATTACATCAGATGTACACGAGACCTCCCAAGTAGATAAGTTAGCAGAATTTTTAGATGTAATACAGATCCCAGCGTTTTTGTGCAGACAAACGGACTTGATAAAATCTGCTGCACAAACAAAAAAGATTGTAAATGTCAAAAAGGGACAATTCTTATCTCACAAAGAAGTTTCAAATATCATTAAAAAAATTGAAAATGAAAATAATAAAAAAATTCTTATTACTGAAAGAGGAAATTCATTTGGTTATAATTACTTAATTAATGATTTTAAAGGTATTCATTTTATGAAAGAATTTGGATATCCAATTATTTTTGACTCAACTCATAGTGTTCAACTTCCGGGTGGATTGGGAAAAAAAAGTGGAGGTGCTAGAGAGTATGTAGTTCCTTTATCTAAAGCTGCTTCTTCATTGAGAATAGCAGGTTTCTTTATTGAAACACACCCAAACCCAGAAAAAGCATTAAGTGATGGCCCTAATATGATTTATTTACATAAAATGCCAAAACTTTTAAATACTATTAATAAAATAAATAAGGCGGCAAAATAAATGAAACTTAAAAACATAACTGCAAGAGAAATTTTTGATAGTAGGGGAAACCCCACTGTTGAATGTGAATTAATCTTTGAAAATATTCCATTTCCTTTTCGAGGAATGGTTCCATCAGGTGCTTCAACTGGTAAATTTGAGGCATTAGAGCTAAGAGATTTAGACTCTAATAGAATGAGCGGTAAAGGTGTACTTAAAGCTGTATCAAATGTTAATGAACTAATTAAACCAATAATTTTAGAAAAGTCTTTCAATGGTTTTAAAGATTTTGATCAATTTTTGATAGATTTAGACGGGACAGAAAATAAGTCTAAATTTGGTGCGAATGCTATTTTGTCTTTAAGCCTTGCTTACTATAAGGCATGGTCTTACTCAAATTTTGGAGCTATATTCCTATCTCAAGGTACTGAAAATTTAATTATCCCTGTACCAATGCTTAACGTAATTAATGGTGGTCAACATGCAGACAATGAAGTTGATTTTCAAGAATTTATGATTTTACCAATAGGATTTAAGTCATTAACCGAAGCTTTATCTTCTACACACTCTGTAATAACAAATATTAAGAAAGAATTAAAATCTAGATCTCTTAATACTAATCTTGGTGATGAAGGAGGATTTGCACCTAATTTAAAATCTCATCTAGATGTATTAGACCTAATATGTGACTCAATTTTAAAAGCAGGTTATAAACTAAATGATCACTTTAAAATCTCACTAGATGCAGCCTCTAGTGAATTTTATTCAAATGGAAAATATAACTTTGAGGGTAGCTCTTATTCAACTGATGAAATGATCAGTGTTTATGAAAATATATGCGATAAATATCCAATATTTTCGATTGAAGACGCACTTAATGAAGAAGACTATGAGGGTTGGGTGAAAATAACAAGTAAACTTGGTCCTAAAATACGTTTAGTTGGTGATGACCTTTTTGTAACAAATATACAAAAATTAAAAACAGGAATTGATGAGAAACAAGCTAATAGTATTTTAATAAAATTAAATCAAATTGGTACAGTAACAGAAACTCTTGAAGCTATTAAATTAGCAACAGAAAATAATTTTGCCTCTATAATGTCTCATAGATCAGGAGAAACAGAGGATTCTTTTATATCAGATTTAGCAGTTTCATCACGTTGTCCTTTAATTAAAACAGGCTCATTGGCTAGATCGGATAGAGTTGCAAAATATAATCAGTTACTTAGAATATCAGAAAATGATAAAATTCAAGGGTATGCTGGTGAATTAAGTGAAGTTTTTAAAAGCTAGTAGTCTAATTAATTTCTTTTTTGTTTTTGTATTGATTTACCTTATATATCATACAGTTTATGGAAAATTTAATATTGGAAACTACTTAATTTATCAATTTGAAGAAAAAATGTACAAAAAATTGCAATCTAATCTCGATCAAAAAATGTTAGATATTAATATAGATTTACACTCTTTCTATTCTAATAAAGATGATTACATTGATGAAATTACTAAACAAAATAATCCAAATATTCAAGATGGTGAGACTATCTTAAAACTAGATTAAAACATGAATAAAAAAATTAATAATTCCTTTTCTGATGACCAGCTATTAAAATTTTATGAAAAGATGTTTTTAATACGGAAATTTGAGGAAAAGGCAGCTCAGTTATATGGTGCTGGAAAAATTGGAGGTTTTTGTCATTTGTATATTGGTCAAGAGGCAGTTGTAATAGGTATTCTTTCCTCTATTAATTCTGAGGACACTGTTATCACTGCTTACAGAGATCATGGACATATATTAGCTCGTGGAGTAGATCCTAAATCAGTTATGTCAGAATTAACTGGTAGAAGTGATGGAATTTCAAAAGGTAAGGGGGGCTCTATGCACATGTTTTCTAAAGCTAATAGGTTTTATGGTGGACATGGTATTGTTGGCGCTCAAGTACCATTGGGTGTTGGTATTGGTTTTGCTCACAAATATAGAAATGAAAAAAAAATTTCTAGAGTCTATCTTGGTGATGGAGCAATGAGTAATGGCCAAGTATTCGAAGCTTTTAACTTAGCATCACTTTGGGAACTACCCGTCTTGTTTATTATTGAAAATAATAAATATGGAATGGGAACATCTATAGGTAGATCAGCAGCAGGAAATGAGCTGTTTGATCGAGCTACCGTATTTGGCATTAAAGGTGAAAAGGTAGACGGAATGAATTTCTTTAAAGTGAGTGATGCTGCCATAAGAGCAAGAGATTACATAAATAATAACTCCAAACCATACATCATTGAGATGGATACTTACAGATTTAGAGGGCACTCAATGTCTGATCCTGGTCTTTATAGAACAAAAGATGAGGTAAATAAAATGAAAGAAATAGACCCAGTGCTAATGATGAAAGAAACTCTATTAAAAGAGTATAAATTTAAAGAAGAAACTATTAAAGATATTGAAAGTGATATAAAAAAACAAATTAAAGATGTTGAAAAATTTTCATTAGACTCACCACTTCCAGATATAAAAGAATTATTCACTGAGGTGTATTTATGAAAATATTACTTCCAGCATTATCTCCAACTATGGAGACAGGTAATTTAGTAAAATGGTTAGTTAAGGAGGGAGATGATGTACTTTCTGGTGATATTTTAGCGGAAATTGAAACTGATAAAGCTACTATGGAACTTGAGTCTCCAGATGATGGAAAAATTGAAAAAATATTAGTCAAAGAGGGCTCTGAAAATATTAGTGTCAACACAGAAATAGCATTACTGTCGGTTGAAGGCGAGGAAATTGAAGAAAAAATAGAAAAAACTATTGAAAGTTCAACACCTGTGATAGCGAATGGTGCCGATACAAAAATCATAGAAAATAATATTTCTATGGGTTCTCTTTTAAAAGAACAATCAGATAACTTGGAAAAAAAGAATTGGTCTGAAAAAGAAATTACAATGAGAGAGGCTTTGAATCAAGCTATTGAAGAAGAAATGATTTTAGATAAAGATGTTTTTCTTCTAGGTGAAGAAGTAGCTGAGTATGATGGTGCATATAAAGTAACACAAGGCCTTTTAGATAAGTTTGGATCAAAAAGAGTACTAGACACTCCTATTTCTGAGCACGGTTTTACTGGTCTTGCAATAGGTGCAGCTATGTCTGGACTTAAACCAATTTGTGAGTTTATGACTTTTAATTTTTCAATGCAGGCAATTGATCAGATTGTAAATTCAGCTGCTAAGTCTTTGTACATGTCAGGTGGAGAGATTAATGTGCCTATAGTATTTCGTGGGCCAAATGGTGCTGCTGCAAGAGTAGGTGCTCAACATAGTCAATGTTTTATTTCTTGGTTTTCTCATATACCAGGTTTGTTAGTTGTTGCTCCATCAAATGCAAGGGATGCTAAAGGTTTATTAAAATCATCAATTCGAAATCCCAATCCTGTTGTTTTCTTAGAGCATGAATTACTTTACAAAGAAAAAACTAATGTCCCTGATGAAAATGATTTCTTAATTCCAATTGGTAAAGCAAATCTTTTAAAAGAAGGTAGCGACGTAACTATTATTGGTTTTTCTATGTCAGTTCAACGAATATTGAATGCTCTTCCTTCAATAGAAAAGTTAGGTATAAAACCTGATATAATTGACCTTAGATCTATTAAACCTTTAGATGAAGATCTTATATACAAATCTGTTAAGAAAACAAATAGAGTTGTTATAGTCGAGGATGGATGGGGAAATACAAGTTTTGGTTCACACTTATCTTACCTTATCCAATCAAATTGCTTTGATTATCTTGACTCGGAAATAATTAAAGTTAGTGGAAAAGATGTTCCAATGCCTTACGCTGAAAACTTAGAAAAATTAGCATTGCCTAATACTGATGAGATTATATCTGCTTTAAAAAAAGTTTCTTATACAAATTAATGTTGTTTGAAGTTAATTTACCTTCCTTGTCTCCCACGATGGAGGAAGGAAAAATTGTTAAATGGATAAAAAAAGAAAACGATCCAATATTAAGTGGAGAAGTTTTGTTTGAAGTAGAAACAGATAAAGCCACCATGGAGTACGAGTCACCAGAAGACGGATATGTTGCTAAAATAATATCTAAGGAGGGTGAAACAGCCGATGTTAATCAGTTAGTTGCTATAATTTCAGATGATTTATCTTTTACTCAAGATGATATAAACAATTTTTTAAAAAATATAGATACAAATAATAAAATACAAACTCCAAATATACCAATCCTTAAAAATGATCAAAATTTATCATCTGATAATATTTTAATTACCCCTCTTGCTAAAAAATTAGCTTTAAAAAATAATATAGATATTTCTAAAATAAAACCTAACTCAAGAAGAATACATACTGAAGATCTTGATATTACTAAAGATCAGGATAATGGTATTTTAAGATTATTTATATCTCCACTTGCAAAAAAAATATCTACTGAAAAATCAGTGAATTTATCAAATATAAATGGTTCAGGACCAAATAATAGAATTATTCTAAGAGATGTAATAGACTCTAATCAGTTGTCAGATAATCCAAATATAAATAAATTAAGACAGGCTATTGCAAAAGCTACGCTTCATTCTAAAAATAATATTCCACATTTTTATTTAAATACTAGAGTAAACATGTCTAATTTATTAAAATTTAGAAAAGATCAAAAATTAAAAGGGAACAAGTATTCTTTAAACGCAATCTTAATGCAGGCTATATCTAAAGCATTCAAAGCATTCCCAGACTCAAATTGTACATACAAAGATAATGGTGAATTTTTTATTAACGATCATCATAATATAGGCATAGCAGTTGACTCAAAATTTGGTTTAAAAATGCCCGTAATAAAAAAAATTAATGACCTTTCTCTAAATCAAATTAACTCCAATCTTAATGATAAGATAAATTTAACTAGAGATAACAAACTCTCTCCCTCTGATCTGTCGGATGGTGTAATAAGTATATCTAATCTAGGATCATTTAATATCCGAAGCTTTGATGCCATTATTCTGCCTGGTCAAACATATATACTTGCAGTGGGACAAATATTTGAGGATGTTTTTGTTGACAAAGGAAAGATAGAAATAGGAAGTTTTATAAATTTGACATTATCTTGCGATCATAGAGCAGTCGATGGTGTCTTAGCCTCTCAATTTTTATCAAGTATAGTACAAAATTTGGAAATTATATCAGATGACAAATAAATATGATTTATCAATCGTTGGTGGTGGCCCTGGTGGATACGTCGCTGCTATAAAAGCTGCTCAACTTGGAATGAAGGTGGCCTTGTTTGAAGAAGATAAACTAGGAGGAGTGTGCCTTAATTGGGGATGTATTCCAACAAAATCTCTTCTACACTCTGCAGAATTCATGGAAGAGGCTAATCACTTTGGACTTGATAAAAAAGACCTCTCCAAAATAGCCCTTAATAAAGTTGTAGAGATGTCAAGAACCGCATCAGAAAATTTATCTAAGGGTGTTATTTCATTAATGAAAAAAAATAAAATAGATATATATAAGCACCGCGCTTATCCAAAAAAAATAGATAATGAATTTTATGTTAAAACACCATCTGATGAAATCATTTCAAAAAATATGATTATTGCCACAGGCTGTAAACCTAGAACAATAGGTGATATTAAATTTTCTGACTTAATATGGAGTTCCAAAGAAGCAATGATACCTAAATTTCTTCCAAAAAAATTATGTATAATAGGATCAGGTGCTATTGGTATAGAGTTTGCAAGTATTTATAAAGCTCTGGGATCAGAGGTTATAGTATTTGAATCTCAAGGTA
This sequence comes from uncultured Alphaproteobacteria bacterium, assembly GCA_902583235.1. Lineage (GTDB taxonomy): Bacteria > Pseudomonadota > Alphaproteobacteria > HIMB59 > HIMB59 > HIMB59. Next base: position 30,366 of record CACHVL010000009.1, read on the forward strand.
AAATTCTTCCTCAATTTGATAATGATATATCTAATGAAGCAAAAAAAATTTTTGAGAAAAAGGGTATTAAATTTGAATTAAACGCAAAGATTGAGAATATAGTCGAAGAAAAAAAATCTATTTTGTTTAAAAATAATAATAAAAATGTAGTTTGTGATGCTTTGATACTCTCTGTAGGTGTCTTACCTAATTTAGACAAAGATTTTATAAAGACACTTGATTTGAATTTAACTGATACTGGTTATATTGACACTAATCATAACTATGAAACTAATGTAAAGGGTTTATTTGCAATTGGTGATATTATTGGCGCTCCTTGGTTAGCGCATAAGGCTATGCATGACGCCATAAACTGTGTTAGTTACATTTCATCTGGAAAAGACACACATAAGCCAAAAGAAAATCATATACCTGGCTGTATTTATAGCCTTCCTCAAATAGCCACAGTTGGTTTTACAGAGCAACAACTTAAAGACAATAATACACCTTATAAGACAGGTAATTTTCCTTTTTTAGCAAATGGAAAATCTCAAACAATGTCTAATTCATATGGTTTTGTTAAAACACTTTTTAATTCTGAGACAGGAGAGGTTTTGGGTGCCCATCTTATCGGCCCTGATGTAACAGAAATGATTGCTACATTTGGTTTAGCAATTTCATCTGAATCAACTGAAGATGAATTCATTAACACTGTATTTGCCCATCCAACTTTATCAGAGTCTATTCATGAAAGTGTTCTATCTGCATTTGAAAAACCTCTTCATTTTTAAACATGATTAGACATCCAGAAAAAATCAAAAAATTTAATCCAACCACACTTAAGAAACCAAATTGGCTTAAAGTTAAAGCCCCAACTTCAAAAAAATATTTTGAAACACTAGATATAGTTAATTCTCATAATTTGGTTACCGTATGTCAAGAAGCTGCATGTCCAAATATAGGAGAGTGCTGGGAAAAAAAGCATGCAACATTTATGATATTAGGCGATACTTGTACAAGAGCTTGTGCGTTTTGTAATGTTAAAACAGGCAAGCCCTCTGAGCCGCCAGACCCTATGGAGCCATTAAATGTTGCCAAATCTGTTCTGAAATTAGGACTAAAACATGTAGTAGTTACGAGCGTTGATAGAGATGACTTGCCAGACGGTGGAGCTCAACATTTTATTGATACAATTAGATACATACGAGATCTTTCAAATACTACAACTATAGAAATACTTACACCAGATTTTTTAAGAAAAAATAGAAATTATATTGATATAGCAAAAGTAAAACCTGATGTTTTCAATCATAATTTAGAAACCGTTCCTAGAATTTATAAACATATCAGACCTGGGTCTAATTACTTAGAGAGTTTAAAATTATTAAGAGAGGTCAAAGAATTTGATAAATCTATTTTCACTAAGTCTGGTATTATGATTGGATTGGGGGAAGACTACCCAGAAATAATTGAGGTACTAAAGGATATGAAAAAATCTAACATAGATTTTGTTACCATCGGTCAGTATCTTCAGCCTTCAATTCATCATGAAAAAGTTCACAAATTTTACTCTCCAGATGAATTCAAAAGTCTTTATAATTACTGTTTGAATCTTGGTTTTAAAATGATTTCATCTTCACCAATGACCAGGTCGAGTTATCATGCTGATGAGGATTTTGAAAAACTTAAAAAGGCTATTTAGTTTACTTTAAGAGATACATTTGACCAACAAGCAATAAAATCTCCACTACCAATAAGACCAGATTTTTCATTTGTAGTAGCTTTAATAGTAATATTTTTTTTATCTGTTTTAAGTAATTTTGACAAACTATTTATGATTATGTCAAAATGAGGATTAATTTTAGGTTCTTCTGAAACAATCATTATATCAATATTATTAATTAGCATCTTTCTTAAACTCATTTTTTTTAAAGCATAATTTAAAAAATCTATAGAATTTCTATTTAAATTTCTTTTGGTATTAGGGAAATAAGTACCGATATCTCTTTGAGACAGAGCTCCAAGTATTGAATCTGTTATTGCATGGAGTATGACATCTCCATCTGAGTGAGAAATAACTTTAATTTTTGATTTTATTTTGACTCCACCAAGTTTAATTAAATTACTTTTTATATTTTTTTTTGTTTTATGAATATCATAACCAATCCCAACTAAAATAACATTTCTTATTAATTTATTTAATGAATTTAACTCGTCTTTATAAGTTATTTTTAAATTTATTTCATTTTGTAATAGATATTTTATTTTGTACTTATTATTTTCATTTCTAAAAAGTAGACTATCATCAGTAATTTCATGTTTATAATTTTTTTTGTGTAAATAAATAATCTTATTTTTAACAAAACCTTGAGGAGTTTTAATAAGTTTTATTTTTTCTCTATCAATATTTTCATGTTTTACCACTACTGTATCAGAACACTTGCTAAATGGTACAACACAGTCATATTTTTTTTTAATTAGATTTTTAATTATATTTTTAATAATTTTTTGAGAATTTAAAGGTCTAGCTGCGTCATGTATTAAAACATATTTAGATTTAAATTTAGATTTGTTTAATGCATTTTTAACACTTTCTGATCTAGTTTTCCCTCCTTTTATTAATTCTAAGTCATCAAAATTACTAATATTAGCCTTTTTTATAGTATTAACGACTATGGTTATCTTTTTAAATTTAAGTTCTCTAAGAAAATCAATATTATGAGTTAGTAAATTTTTATTTTTAAATTTAGCTAAAAGCTTATTAGTATCAGATGAAAAACGTAAACTATCACCACCTGCTAGTAGTATAAAATGTATTTTAGAGTTAATTAATGTCAAATTATTTTAATAAATTTACTGCGTTTATATTAATATCTATTTTTATAACTCTTTTTGTTCTTACTGTATATTCACTTATTTCATCAAACGAGATAGTTCGTAACGCTGAACTAATTCAATATGTCCTTATAGCAGATTTTGTTTTTCTTTTAATCCTTCTTTTATATTTATCTCTATTTTTAATTAATTATTTAAAATATAAAAACAGAGAGGTAGTAGGTCTTAGACTTTTTAATAAATTCTTTCTTTTTTTTGGTCTTTTTTCAGTTATTCCTAGTGGAATAATATTAATGGCATCAGCAATTTTCTTTAATATCGAAGTAAGCACTTGGTTGGGTCCTGCTTTTAAATCTACAGTGAATAACTCTTATCAATTGGCCCAAAAATATATTGATCAAACTGAAAAAGATCTAATTACAGACTCAAAATTTATCAGGAATTATGTATTAGCTGAAAGATTAATAGATAGAGACATAATACAAAGATTTAATATTAACACTGTTTACAATTACAATAATGGCATTCAATTTATTGAGCATATTTCTGATGATAAAATATTTCTTTCTGATGACAATTTAAGAGATGCTAGTACAAACAGTGAGGCTGATATCACTATTTTTTTTTCTAATGATCAACTTTTTTCTAAAGTAAATCTAAATAGCACAAACTACTTACTATTATTAAAGAATATTGATTTAGAAACACTAAATTACTATCAAAACATTATACAGTCTTATGAAGCTATCAATTCTTTTGATAATAATAAAAGAGATATCCAAATTACATTTTTCACAATCTATATAGTTCTTTCAATTAGTTTAATATTTATATTCATAATTATTGGAACAAATTTTAGCTTCAGATTAGCTAAACCTATAAGAGACCTAAATAATTCAATCATGAACCTCCGCAAAGGAAAATATCAACAATTGAATTTTGAAAAATTAAATAATAAAGACGATATTTCTGTTTTAACAAATTCATTTCATGAAATGAGTAAAACTATAATAAGTCAGAAAAATAATTTAGAGGAAGTTAACTCTACTATTAATGACCAATTAAGTTTTATAAATAATATTATTGAAAATTCACCATACGGTATATTCGTTTTAAATAATAAATCTATGATTTTTGAAAATTCTGCTTCTCTTATATTTAGGTCTGAAAAATATACTTCATTTCAAAATTTTATCAATTTACTATCAAATTATTTTAAAAATCAAAATTTTTATAGAAAATCATATGAAATAAACTTAGAGGTAAAATTAGAAAATATTCAAAAATATTTCTTTGTTAAATCTATATTTATCGATAATAATTCTTTATTTGATCAGATAATTATTTTTAATGATTATACTGATTTAATATCTGCAGAAAAAAATAATGCAATTGCCGATCTAGCTAGAAAAATCTCCCATGAGATTAAAAATCCTTTAACACCAATGCTTTTATCTACTGAATTTATTGAAAGTCAACTTGAAGATGAAGAATTAATTAATTCAATTATTTCTATTAAAAGACAAATTTTTTTAATTCAAAATTTAGTTAATGAATTTTCTACATATGCTAGATTACCTAAGGCAAATATTACTAAATTAAATTTATCTGAGATTTGTTTAGTTTATATTGACGAGTATAACAGAAACTATGATCAAATATCTATTAGCCATAACATTGAAGACAATTTATATGTTCATTTTGACCATTCATACTTAGATATTATTTTTAACAATCTTTTTAAAAACTCTATTGAAGCACTAAATTCTACTAACAATCCTGCAATCGAAATAACACTGAAATTAATTAATAATAGTTTAATCCTAACTTTTTTTGATAACGGTCCAGGTTATGATGGAAATGTTGATGAATTAAAAAAACCATATTTTTCAACAAAAAAATCTACAGGTTTGGGTTTATCATTAATAGATAAAATAATTACTGACAACTCTCATAAGATGAATATAACAACCAACAGTTATTCTGGTTTTAAAATTGAAATAGTTTTTAATGACAAAAATATTAGTAATTGACGATGAATTAGAAATTTGTAAACAAATTTCTCTTATACTATCAAAACAAGGTTATGAAGTGAGATATGCTAACTCTCATAAAGAATTTGTTGAACTAGAACAAAAAAGTTTTGACTATGATGTAGTTTTAGTTGATTTATGGTTAAAAAATAGCACTAAACAAGGCATAGATATTATCGAATACTTAAAAAATAAATATAAAAATCTTGTGATTGTGTCTTTCAGTGGTCATGCAAATATAGATAATGCAATTGAGTCTGTTAAGGCAGGAGCAAACGATTTCATTGAAAAACCTTTTGAAACCAAGAAGCTTATTCATACAATTCAAAAAAATCTCCTTGAGTTAAAACAACGTGTAACAATTAATAATTATAGAAATAAAATTTCATTTCATTCCAAAATAGATAGCATAGGATATGGTAAGTATATAGATAGTATTTTTAAAACTATAACTAAGGTTAAGAACAATTCTTCAATTTTAATCATTGGTCCAAATGGTATTGGTAAAAATTTTCTTGCTAATACCATTCATTTGAGTTTATCATCAAACAACCCCGATACATTTATTAATTTAAATGAAAATCTAATGAACGAAAGTGATCTATTGAAGTTAAGTTCTTTACATAATTATTTTTCTATATATTTAAATGACTATGAAAATTTTAATCAAATTGAATTATTGAACTATTTAAATTTAGTCAAGAGTAAAAAAATAAATGCATCAATAATATTTGATAGTAAAATAATTGATATGAAAGACCCTTTCGTAAACAACATTGATCATAAAATTTTATTAAATTCATTGAATATTAGAAAAGATGAAATCTTTCCACTCTTCAAACATTATTTAAATAATTTTTCCATTAAAAAGTTTGAAAAGGAAATTATAATTGATAATGAAGTTGAAAAATTATTGCTTAATCATAGCTGGCCTGGAAATATATTTGAAATAATGAATTTATCTGAAAACATCGTTGGTTTATTAACTGAAAGTAGTTTAATTGTGTCGAAAGAATTAATTGAAGATTTAATGATAAATTCAACTAACAATACTGATTTATATGACCTAAATTTTAAAGAAGCAAAAGATAAATTTGAAAAAGATTACCTTATTCAAAAACTAAAATTAAATGATTTCAATATGACTCTAACTGCTAAAATGCTCAAACTTGATAGAGTATCCTTGTACCGAAAAGTTAAATCACTAAATATTAAAATAGATTAATGAATATACTCATACTGGGATCAGGAATAGTTGGAGCAAATCTTGCAAAGAAATTATCTGAACAAGGAAAAAATGTATTTTTATTAGATGATGATGCCAATGAATTAAAAAACTTGTCTGATAGATATGATATAAAAACTATTTATGATGATCCATTAAATCCCTCCTTTTATAAAAATTTTGATACTAAAATTGACTATTTTATTGCTGTAACACGAAGTGATGAAAAAAATATTATTACAAGTAAATTTGCCAAAGAATTTTTAAATGTCGATAAATCTATAGCTAGGGTAAGAAACCAAAATTTAATTCTTGATGAAAATAAATCTTTATTAATAGAGTCTAATAAATTTTTAGATCATATAATATCCCCTGAGTGGGAGGTATCCAATAATATCTTTGAAAAGATACATTTACCAGGTGCTTTTTTTAGTGAATCTCTTATTACACAAGACTATTTATTAATTGGAATGCAATCCTCTGATTTATTCAAAAATCATACTTTTGAAGAAATTAAAGTTTTTTTTAAAACAAATAATCTGTGTTATTTAGGCCACAGCAAAGAGGATAAGATAAATTTCGATTTTAAGAATATTTCTATATCAGATCAACTTTACCTACTAATTAAAAAAAAATATTTGAATAAACTTATTAAATTTTTTGGTTTTAAAGATTATGTTTTAGATGTTTTAATAGTTGGTGGAGGAAATATTGGCCAAAATTTATCAACTTTGATAGAAAATGATGATCAGGAAATTAATTTAAAAATATTAGAATTAGACAAAGATCGATGTGACTTTCTAGCAGGTCTTCTAAAAAATACCACAATTTTCCATGGGGATGCCCTAGATCAAACACTTTATGAAGAGATTAAATTAAATAATTCTGATCTTGTTATCACTGTCACAGATAATGACCAAATTAATACAATATTATCGATTATTGCCAAAAAAAGAGGATCTAAATCTGTTATTTCAGTTATAAATAACGAATCTTATTCTTCATTTGCAAATGATCTAGGTATTGATGTCATAATTAATCCTAGGGAGTTAACTACATCAAGAATTATTGAAAAAATTTCAAAAGGATCACTTTTATCCTACCATTCTATTTTGAAAGATGAGTACGTAATTTATGAAATTAAATATAAAAATGAAATTTATGAAAATATAAAAAAGTCAAAAGTAATCAATCATGTCTGTACATTAACAAATGAAACATTGGAATTAAAAGATTATGATCACATTCCTTTAAATAATGATATTTTAATTTTAAGTGTTTCACAAAAAGACTCCTATGTTTTAGAAAAAATTATTAATGATTATTAATAATACCTTTTTTTTAGATACTCACTTATATCTTAAGAAAATAGCAAGTGAAATAATTATTCCAAAGATAGGTAAATTAGATGAAGATGAAGTATCAACTAAAATTGATAATTCTAAAGTTACTAGTTATGATGTTATTATAGAGAACGAATTAATTGAATATTTTAAAAAAATAGGTTTCACTAATATTATATCTGAAGAAGGTAATTCAGATTTAATTAAAGATGATGTATATTTAACTGTTGACCCCATAGATGGAACTAGAAACTTTATTAATGGA
>CACHVL010000010.1:0-21691 GCA_902583235.1 uncultured Alphaproteobacteria bacterium
CGAAAAATTATCTTACAAACTAAATTTAAGACTGATCAGCGTTCCTCATGGAATAACCCTTCATAACGGACAATTAAAAGATAAATCCTTGAACATGAGATTTATTTTGCCAGATTTAAGAGACTACAAATATTATAAATCAGTCATATTTTACAATCATATTTCTCTTGATATGAATAACTATATATTACCAAATGTAAAGATATTAGGAACGGCCAGATACTGTAAAGAATGGATAAATGTTCAAAAAGAGTTTTACCAAAAAATAGAAAATTTATTTAACAATAATAAAATAAATATTCTTATTCTTTTGGAAAAAAGTAATTATATAAAAATTAATAACAAGTATCATAAAGTTTTAGATGATGAAAAAATTAATCAAGTCATTGAATACCTGTCATTGAGTGATAAATACAATTTAATTATTAAAAATCATCCTTCATCCATTATTGATTTATCTAATTTTAATAATAAAAATAATATTTTAGTAGTAGAAAATGATAATAAGTATACAACCTTTCAATTAACTAATTATGTTGATTTGATAATAGGTGTAAAATCTGGTGCTATTTGTGACTCAATACTCTTAGATAAATTATTTATTTTACTTGATTTTTGTCATCCCTATGAACTTATTATACATAAAGATCTAAATAAAAATAATATTGCTTTTTCTTTTGATGATTTTATAGATAAAATAAATAATATTAAAATCTTAAAAAATGATAACTCTAGTTTTGTAAACAATTATCTAGGTGCAAAAAATAGTAATGTTTTAAACAATTACTCAAATTTTTTAGTAAATTCATAATAAATAAAATATGTTATCTTTTTTTATACTAATCTGTTAAGTATTTCTTGATGTGTGGATTTGCAGGTGTATTTGGTTTTAATCCAAAAAAAGAACAAATAAATAAATGTCTTGAAGGGCTAAAAAGGAGAGGCCCAGATGATTATGGATATTATTCAAGTCACAATTTATCTTTAGTTCATACAAGATTATCAATTATTGACCTTACGGATGATGCTAAACAACCAATGGTACACAACCAAACAGGAGTTACTATAGTTTTTAATGGAGAGATTTATAATTACAGGGAACTTCAAAAACAGCATAATCTAAATAGTAAAATTAAAAGTGATACTCGAATTATTCTTGAGTTATATGTAAAATTTGGTTTAGATTTTGTAAGCCAACTCAATGGCATGTTTGCAATTTGTATATGGGATCCAAGAGAACAAAGCATCCATTTAATAAGAGATAGGTTCGGAATAAAACCGATTTACATATACCAACAAAGAGAAAAATTTATTTTTGGATCAGACTTAAACTCTATATTTGATTTAGGCGCTAAAAAAGAACCAAACCTAAAATCAATTAAGAACTATTTAAATTTTGGAATAACTGAAAATAATAAAGAAACCTTTTATGACAACATTATACCTATCCAAACCGGATCTACTTTATCAATCACATCTGATAAAATTATAAAAAAAAAGTATTGGGAATTGGATAAAATTGATAAAGATTATTTAAATTTAAATGAAACTGAATTAGTTGAATTTGTTGAATACAATATCAATAAATCAATAAATTCACATCTTATATCAGATGTACCAATTGGATTAACACTCTCATCTGGGTTAGACTCTAATATCTTACTAAATTATATGTTTGAAAATGATAAAACATCAAAAATAAAAACTTTTACTTATGGTTATGATGAAAATATCTATGATGAATCAAAAAAAATTCAAAAATTCTATAATTATGAAAAAATTGAGAGACATATTTCTAAATTAGAATGTAAAAATCTTATTAATGAATTGTCTGAAGCAGTAAATTATTTTAATTCTCCTCTTGGTGGATTAGGAACCTTATCTCTATTTAATCTTATGAAAAATATTAAAAAAAATGATATTAGCGTTATATTATCTGGTGAAGGTGCTGATGAAGTATTTGCAGGTTATAAATATTACTTCTACGCAATGCTTCTAGATTTAAAAAAAAATAATGATCATAAGAGACTGAATGATGAAATAAAGTCTTGGAATTTAATTACAGGAGAAGACTTATCTAATATAGTCAATAATGATAAATTAATTGCTAATAAAGCTTTTGGTATGATGGCACCAGACGGAACAAGTTTAAAAAGTGAAAACTTTGAGGGTGATTTATTAAAAAATTTAGATACTCAAAATGAATTATATTCACATGATTTTAATCATAATAATCTTAATAAAGTTAGGTATGAGGATATTTTTAAAAAAAAATTGCCTAAGCTTCTTATGTTTCAAGATAGATGTTCAATGTTCAGTAGTATAGAAACAAGAGTCCCATTTTTGGACCATAATTTAGTTGAAAGTATTTTCAAATTAAACCCCTCTAATTTAATTCGAAAGGGAAAATTAAAAAGATTATTAAGGAACGACATGAAAAAATTTAAATTTAAAGATATAAAAAATTCTCAAAAAGAATATGTAGCTACCCCTCAAAGAGAGTGGTTAAAAAAAGACCTATACAATGATATTTATGATGAGATTAAAAGTAGCAAATTACAAGATTTAGGTATAGTGAATCTAAAGGCCTTTCTAAATGAATACGAAAATTATTCTTCTAAAATAGATTTAGGAAATTCATTTTTTGTTTGGAAAGTATTAAATTTAAAATATATTTTTAATTAAATAAACTATTTCCTTAATAAAATTAAAATGACATTAAATAAAGGTACATCACTTCATTGGAGGATAAAAAATAAGAATAAAATTATTACTACTGATGAAAAAATACTTAACAATTTTAAAAGAAATAATTTGGATTATGGATTTGTGCATGAGGCTAATGATGAGCTATCTGATGCTGAAAAAAAAGATTTGATAAATGAGTCAATTAATATTGTTGGGAAAGAATTTTTTTATAATAGCTTTACTAAAAATAATATTGGAAACTCAAGTAATTATATAAAAATGAATAAAAGATATATCATATTTTCTGAATTTAATTTTATAAATTGGTTATATATTTTAAATAAAAATATTGATTTAAATAAAGTTAAATACATTTGTGAAATTGGATCAGGCTATGGAGGCTTAGTAGAAAAATTTTATTTACATTTTAACCACTTTAAATTTTTAATAATCGATTTGAAGCACTCGGTATATGTTACAGAGTATTATTTAAAAAATAACTTTCCTCATCTTAAAATAAAATCTATTAACGACTCATCTTATACAGTAAATAAAGATTTATTTTTAAAATTTGACATAGTTATTTGTAATAATGATATAAACATTGATAATATACCAATTGATATGTTCATAAATGCAAGATCTTTCGCAGAAATGGAGTACAGTCAGATAAATAATTATTTTAATTTTATTAATAAAAATATAGTCAATTATGGATATTTTATAAATATAAACAGATACACAAAGAGAAGTGTAGGATACGATATTGATCTATGCAAATATCCCTATGATGATAAATGGAGTGTGCTTTACAGTGGAATTGCATGGAAACAAGAACACATTCACTTCTTAATTACAAAAAGAACTAAAACTAAGAGTGGTAATATTAAAAATACACTCAAAGCTTTACGCAATAAAACATTAATTCTAAAATTAAAATTAATATTAAATATAAAACCCTCTAAATTTAAAAACCTAATCAGTTTAATATATTATTCTTCATTGAACTTCCTTAATTTTTTAATTTATGCTATTCTTCCGTATAAAGTTTATATATTTGTTTCTCTTAAAATTTTTAATTTTTTAAAATTAATAAACCCAGATAAAAAAGAATAAGTATATCATATGGAGAAAATTAAATTTTTTTTAAATTATATTTTATCTATTTTTAATTTAAAAATGATTAAGTCATCAAGTCTAAATAAATTAAACCTAGAAATAGAAAAAGAACCTTTAATTGAAAACGAATTTAAAGATTTGTTAAATAAAATCAAAGAAATATATGAAAATGATTACTCACCATTGGCTCTATATACAGTCTATACTACTTGTAAGTATATCCATGATAATAATATTAAAGGTTCCATTATTGAAGTTGGTGTTTATCGAGGTGTTTGCGTTGCAATGATGTTACTTTTTTTTTCCTCAAGATTAGATTACTCAAGAGACATATATCTTTATGACACATTTAAGGGTATGACTAAACCAAATAAGAATGACTTTGGTATTTTGAATAATAAAGTACTTAATGAAGGTGATAACTTTGCATCTTTAAAAACAGTTCAAAACTTATTATCTAAAACTAATTATAATAAAGATAAAATTCACTATGTTGTCGGCGATATTAAAGACACAGTATTTAAAATTAAACATCAAAAAATTTCATTACTTAGACAAGACACTGACTTTTATGAATCAACTTTACATACACTAAATGGTTTTTATGATTGTATTTCTCCGGGTGGTTTCTTAATTTTTGATGATTATGGGCATTGGAAAGGTCAATATGAAGCTGTAAATAAATTTTATAAGGATAGATCTATTAAACCTCTTTTAATTCGAACTTCAAGAAAGGAGAGAATTGAAATAAAGTATTAGTCTTAATAAGTTAATTAAATTCGTATTATGCAATCACTTTTAAATAAGGCAAATAAGACACACTTAATTAAAGAACCATTTCCGCATATAATTATAGAAGATGCTCTTGATTTAAGTTTCTATGAAGAATTATCCTCTAAATTTCCAATAGATTTTTTTTACAAAAACTGTAGTCCATCAGAAAATAATATTCGCAAGGATCTTTTACATAAAGATTTAATATTAAGAGACGATATAGATAAACTATGGATGGATTTTGTAAATTATCACTCTTCCAATGAATTCTACCGTGAAATAATTAATATCTTTAAAAATGAAATTATTCAATATTATCCATCAAAGTTTTCTAATATTAATGAAATATTAGATACTGAGTCAAAAAATCAATTAAGTACATGTGTTAACACTCAAGTTTTAGAATATTCAAGCGTTCGAGGTGCACATTTAGATAATATGAATAAACTTTTTACAGGTTTATTTTATTTAAAACATAAAGATGATTTTTCTACTGGTGGTGATCTAGAATTGTTTAGTTGGAAAAAAAATATCTCAGTTAATAAAAAAAGACTTTCTATAAATGATATAAAAATGGAAGATATTAATTTTGAAAAGACTATTAAGTATAAACCAAATACTTTTTTAATTTTCTTAAATTCTTTAAATTCTTTACATGGCGTAACACCACGATCTGTTACTAAATCATTTAGAAGGATGTGTGTCTTTACTTCAAAACTTCCCTTTAGTTTAGATAATCCAAATATATTAGATAGAATAAAAATAAAAATTAGTAAATACTCCAATCATTTTGTTTAGGTTAAGAAAATTTGAATACCAAAAAACTTTATAAAATTATATGTGTAATACCAGCAAGATCTGGATCAAAAGGTCTTAAAAATAAAAATATCCTTAATCTCAATAAAGTACCATTAATTGCAAGAACAATAAAGTTCGCATTAAGCTCAAAAAAAATTGATAGAGTTATTGTTACAACTGACTCATCTAAAATTGCTAAAATTGCAAACAAATTTGGAGCAGCTACACCTTTTTTAAGGCCAAAAAATTTAGCTGCAGATTTGACTACTACAGAAGATACTTTAAAACATGCTTTAATTACTTGTGAAAAAATTGATAAAATTAAATATGACTATTGTATTTATTTATCACCATGTGACATTTTTAGAGACAAAAAATGGATAGATATTGGTATTGATAAAATTATAAATAACTCAAAACTTGATAGTGTTTTTGTGGGGTTTGAAACACATAAAAATTTTTGGGAATATAAAAATGGTAAATGGTTAAGATTAAAAAATTGGATGAAAAATTACTCATCAAGACAAATCAAAAATAAAATTTATAGAGAGGATACTGGTCTATTTTCTATATCTAAATCGAAAATATGGAGATCTGGTAAAAGAATAGGAAACAATGTTGATATTATTTCAAATGATAATGTATTATCTGCAATAGATATTCATGAAAAAAAAGATTTGAGTATTGCTGATCTAATACTTAAAAATAAAATTGAATAAAACTTATAATAAACTTGTCTCAATAATAATAAGAGCATTTAATGAGGAAGACTGGATTGAGTCATGTATTAATTCTATTCACGAACAAACTTATAAAAATTATGAAATTATATTTGTCGACAATTACTCTAAAGACAACACAATAAAAATTGTAAAAAAATATAAAAATATAAAAATATTAAGGATTAAAGACTTTAAACCTGGTAAAGCAATAAATCATGGAATAAAAAAATCTAATGGTGAGATTATTGTTTGTTTATCTGCACATTGCATACCTACAAATAAGTTATGGCTGAGTAGCCTTATAAAACCACTATCTAAAAAAAATATTGCTGCAGTTTATGGTAGGCAAGAACCTCTATCATTTTCTAGTCCTTTGGATAAAAGAGATTTATTAACAGTTTTCGGATTAGATAAAAAGGTACAGTCAAAAGATCCTTTTTTTCATAATGCTAATAGTTGTTTTTTAAAAAAAACTTGGAAGAAATTCCCATTCGATGAAAAAGTGCAAAATGTTGAAGATAGACTATGGGGAAAAGTAATTATCGATAACAAGCTGAAAATATATTACGAACCGTTAGCAAGTGTATATCACTGGCATGGTATAAATCATTCTCAAAATATTAAAAGAGCAGAGTCGATAATCAAAATACTTGAACAACAATCTAATAAATTTTTTAATTATAAGTTAAGTCAAAGTAATCATTCAAACAAAAAAGGTGTTGCCGTTATTCCTGCAAGAGCTGAGGATATAATAGATGAGGAGCATTTAGTTAAAACTATTAGAACTGCTACAAATATAATCAAAATTGATAAGGTTTATGTAATAACTGACAGTAAAAAGTTATCAAATTTAATAACTAATTGTGGAGCTCATGCTGTCTTAAGGCCTAATTCCATGTCCAATAAAACTATAGATTTGTTTGATATAACCAGATATTTACTTAACCTTAAATATAGAGAAATTTCAAATTTTTCTTTTGTAATGATACTTCAAATTGAATATCCATTTAGAGATTCAAAATTACTTCAAAAAGCTCTAAACTTTTATTTAAACAAAAAGTGTCATACCCTTATAGCTGCAAGACAAGAATCAAGAGTATTCGAGATAATAAGTAATAATAAAAGTGTTAAAAGCTTAAAATCAGACATATTTGTGCCTCAATATTTCAAAAATAATGATCTACTAATTTTTTTAACTGGTTTTTTTACCTTTTGTAAAATTGATGAATTATTAGATAGGACTTGGAGATATAAAGATTTTTCTTTTTATAAAATTGAAGAGTCAGTTTCATTAAAGATTACAAAAAAAAATTATTACAATCCAATATTTAAAAGTGATAATGAATAGAATTCTAATTGTTGGGTGTGGAAGAGTTGCACAACACTATAAAAATATTTCAAATAAAATTTTCTCAAATGATAATAAGATAGTAGCTGTTTGTGATACTAAAGTTGAAAAAGCTAAGTTATTTGCGAGTTATTATAATTGCAATTATTATAGTGATATTAATAAGGCCATAAATAAAGAATACCCTAATTTGGTTATATTACTCACACCATCAGGATCTCATTTTGACTTAAGTAAGCTGTGTCTCGAAAAGAATATTAATACAATTACCGAAAAACCAATGTGTTTAAAAATAGATGAATGCAAAAAACTCATAAGATTTGCAAAAAAAAAAAATATTCTATTTGGCACTGTTTTTCAAAATAGATTTAACCCTGCAGTTATTTATACTAGTAAAATTTTAAAGAAGAAATATTTAGGAAAAATTGTTACAGCTAATATAAGGCTCCGTTGGGCGAGATATCAAGATTATTATGACGATGGATGGCATGGAACCTGGAAATATGATGGTGGTGTCATTAGTCAACAATGCATACATCATATTGATATAATAAATTTTTTAAATGGACCCATAAAAGAGATATGTTCATATGGGAATAATTTAATCAATAAATTAGAAGCTGAAGACACAGCTATATGTCTTATGAAATTTTATAATAATTCTATGGGAACCCTTGAGGCCACAACAGCTGCTAGACCAAATGATATTGAGGCCTCCATTTCAATCATTGGTGACAGAGGACATATAGATATTTCAGGAATAGCTTTAAATAAAATCACTGATGTGAATTTTATAGGTAAAAATTTTAATAAAAAAATGATTATGTCTAATAATTCTCAAAAAGTAAGTACTGGCTATGGCTTGGGGCACATACCTTTTTTTAAAATTCTTTTTAAAAACTTAAAGAACAACAAAATACAACCACCAGTTGATCCTTTGACTTCTCTTGAAACAACAAAGATAGTAAACGCTATATATAAAAGCAATGAAGAAAAGTGTTGGATAAAAGTTGATAATAAAGCTTTATCGTCTAAATTAGGTAATTAATATGGACAATAAATTTCCAGGTAAAGATATTTCAAGTGAAGATCTTAAATCAAAGTTTCCATTAGCTGCAAAAAAAAATATAAATCACAAATCAAAATTTAAAATAAACAATACTACTTTTGGAGGTCCATTAATCCCAATTATGGCAGGCCCTAACATGGTCGAAAGTGAAAAATTAATTATTAAAATTGCAAAATTTGTAAAAAAAAAAGGTGCACAATTTTTAAGAGGAGGTGCTTTTAAACCATTATCGTTTCCCTACAGAAGTAAAAACTACAATGAAACACGTGAATTAGGTTTAAAATGGCTAGCTAAAGCTAAAGAGGAAACCGGGATAGGTATAGTCACAGAAGTTATGGAAGAAAAATATATCGAACCAATTGCTAAAGTTGCAGACATTTTACAAATTGGATCAAGAAATATGCAAAATTACCCCTTTATAATACAAGTGGCAAAAACTGGTAAGCCGATATTATTAAAGAGACATTATGGAGCCTCATTAAGAGATTTTTTAGGTGCTGCTGAATACATTTTATATGAAGGAAATAAGAAATTAATACTATGTGAAAGGGGAGTATCTATTCCTCACACTCACAGAAGTACCTCAAGATTTTCTCTTGATCTTCAAATTATTCCTGCATGTAAAGAAATTTCACATCTGCCAATTATATCAGACCCTTCTCATGCAACATTTTGGAGACCTTGGGTTTCATCAATGACTTTGGCTAGCATATCAGCAGGATCCGACGGTATAATGTTAGAGGTTCATCCTGACCCTAAAAATGCAGCCGTTGATCCGCTTCAACCAATAAACTTTAATGATTTTGAAAAATTAATTAAATTATCTAGAAAAACTGCAAAAGCTATAAACAGAAAAATAGATTAAATTGATTATATCTCATCTTATTTCAAATAAAATTCTTATCAATTCAAAAAATAAATATTCAGCAATTATTGGAATTAATCCTTCGCAAGGAGCTAGATCACCTAAACTATGGAACCGAGTTTACAAAAAATTGAATAGTGAAACTAAAATGATTTGTCTTGATGTAAATAAAAAAAATTTTGCAAAACTAATAAATAATTTAGAAAAAGATCCAAATTTTATTGGAGGTGCGATTACGAATCCTTACAAAGAGTCAGTATTTAAATACCTAAAATCTAATATAGATAAAACTTCATTAAAAATTGGTTCAATAAATTGTATTTATAGAAAAAATGGTAAATTATTTGGAACAAATACAGATGGCGAGGGTGCTATTTATTCTTTAAAAAAACTAGGATCAATTAGAAATAAAAAATTTTTAATTCTTGGAACTGGTGGAACCTCACTTTCTGTAAGTTCTTATTTAACTAAGTTTGTAAATTATAAAGAAGATATACTAATAGCAGGTAGAAAAATATCAAAATTAAAATTATTTAAAAAAAAATTTAATTGCTCTACTTGTTTAATAAAAGATTTATCCGAGAATACAAAAAAATTTGACTTTGTTATTAATTGTACCGATGTAGGTTCTATCAACAAAAAAAATCAATTTATTCTTACAAATGAACACTTTAAGAACTTTAAGAATTCTGTCAAAATATTCGACGTTATTTACAATCCAAAAAAGACTCCACTAATAAAATTAGCAAACAAAAATAAAAGATTAAATATCAATGGATTAAATATGAATTTTTATCAAGCTGTTTATGCTTTTATCATAACAAATAAAATAAAAATAAAAGATTTCAATAAAATTTCATATTTAATGAAATAATTATGAAACAAAAAATATATTTAGATTACAAAATTGATAATTTGTCAAATTACCATGGTAATTCTTTTCCACCTTTGTTATATAAATTTTTAAAAAAAAATAAAAATTTTGAGGTTTTTAGTTTATCCAACAAATTGATTAAAGATTTAGATTGTATAATTATAATTAATGGTGGTTCACATTGGACATACAAAGATTTGAATTATAAAAATATTCATAAATATCAACTCATAAAATGGCTTTATCCTAAATTTAGAAAAATTATTATTTTGATTGGTTATATATTTAGTCTAAATAATATTGGCTTTTACAAAAGACATCTTTACCCTAATAAAAGTTATGAAAAACACCTTAAAAATTTAATATCAAGTAACCCAAAGGCTAAAATTATACATAGACTTGACGGGATTTATCAAATGATCGGAAAAGTTTATGGTTATGACAAGACAATAAGAAAAATTAACGACATTTCTGATTTAACAATTTATCAATCAAAATATTCAAAAAAAGTTTGGGAAAATGGTGTTAATACGATTTTTGGTAAATCAACTATTATAAAACCTAAACATTCAAAAATCATAACAAATGGAGTAGATTTATCTATTTTTAATCAATTAGGTGACTTTTACGATTATGGAGTAAGATTTCCAATTCTAAATGTTAGTGCAAGTCCATCTCCAAAAAAAGGTCTTTATAAAATCTTAGAATTAGCAGAGTGTTTAAAAAATAATAATGAGTACCATTTTTATTTGATTGGTAACCAAGTCGATGATCCATTATGTGGTTCTGATATTAAAAATTTCGACAATGTATCTTATTTAGGACAGATACTAGACCGTCAAGAAATTGCAAAATATTATAAGGGCGCAAAGATATTTATTTTTCCATCTGAAGAAGATTGCTCTCCTAATGTAATAATTGAGGCAATGGCTTGTGGCTTACCGGTTCTGACTATAAAATCAGGAGGAATCCCTGAAATGATAAATGTTGAAGATACAAAGGCAGGTTTATATTTAGATGATAATAACCCTGTTATGTCTTTGAACACATTGATTAAGTTTTATGATAAGTTTTCTAATAATGCTAAATATTTAGCAAATAAGAATTTTAATTTTGAAAATACAGTAGAGAATTATTCAATTGAAATTGAAAAATTAATAATGAAATAAATTGAAAATATTTTTTTTAAAAAAAGGAAAAGAAAAACTAGGGTCTAATAGAATATATATTGAAAATTTAAGTAAATGGATATCAAAAAAAAATATTACAGTATTAAAATCAAATATAATTAAACCTAATTTTGATGTTTATATATTAAGCAAATATTCAAAAATTAAAGATATACAATATATTAAAAAAATAAACGTTGGTAAGAAAGTAATATGCGGATTAGTGCATCCAACAAATTTAACTTTCCTAGGTAAAGAAATGTTGAAGTGTGCAGACTTCGTTATAGTTGGATCAATTGAAGAAAAAGACTTTTATAAAAAATATAATAAAAATGTAATAAGATTTCCACAATTGGAGGACATAAAATTACAAAAAAAAAATCACAAATTTAAAAAAACTATTAACATAGGATACCATGGTAATCTAGAGCATCTAGAAGAAATGAGTTCCTCAACAAAAAAAGCTCTAGAAAAAATTAATGAAAAATACAAAATTAAATTAACTGTTATATATGATACAAGTCTAGGTAAATGGGTAAAAGGGCGACCAAACATAGATATTGTAGAAGTTAATTGGTCTCTCAATAATCTAGTTAAATATGTTTCTCAATTTGATATAGGTATAGTTCCATGTACTAATAATTTCTTTTTAGATAAGCCAAATGATAAAATGAACCTACTCTCGTATTTTATTAAATTTTTTACAGGTGGAAAAAATAGAAGACTTAATGATTATATCATTCGTTTTAAGGTAACTTCAAACTCAGGTAGAGCATTTATTTTTCATCAACTTGATGTACCAGTAATTGGAGATTTTTGGCCAAGTAATTTTGAGATTCTAGGAACTAAGGATTGTGGAATTTTAGCTCACAGTGAAGAGGGCTGGTATTCAGCTTTAGAGACACTTATTCAGTCCCCAAGTTTAAGAAATCAAATTTCAAAAAATGCAAAAAAAAAGTTCATAGAAAATTACAATTTAGATGACTGGATAAATAAATTTTTATATGAATTAAAAAAAATATGAATTTAGCTATAGATTATTATCCTTTTTTAAAATTTTATCATAGCGGCCCTAAGGTTTTTTTAAATAGATTAAAAGACTCTATTTTAAAACAAAATCTTTGTAATGTTAAATCTCCTTTTTTACCTTTTTTTGATATAGCCCTCTATTCTGTGTATCAAAAAAATTATTTTAACAAGAATTACATTATGAGAGTAGATGGAATATATTTTGACAATAAAAACACAACAGGTAACTCAAAGCTTTATAATAATCAAATTTTTGAGTCAATTATTAAATCCAAAGGCGTAATTTACATTAGTGACTTTTCAAAACAAATGGTTCATAAATTTTATGGAAAATTAAACTTACCTGAAATAACAATTCATAATAAAGTTCCTTTAAATTTATTTAGTCCAAATGGTCAGAATTATAGACAAGATTTAGGTATAAATAAAAATGATAGGGTTTTAATTACCTCTGCACATTGGAGAAGACACAAAAGATTAAAAGAGACAATTGAACTTTTGAAATTTTTAAATAATCAGAGTCATTATAATTACAAATTAATCGTCCTAGGAGGAAAAAAGAAAAATTCTTATAATGATAATATTTATTATATTGGTGAGGTAAATCCTGATTTACTCTCAAAATGGTATAGATCTGCAGATATATACGTACACCTAGCTTGGATAGAACCATGTGGTAACACTCAAATAGAAGCGATGGCTTCAGGCTTGCCAGTAATATGTTGTAATAATGGGGGTATTGGAGAAACTGTTAAAAAAGCTAATGCTGGCATAGTGGTTGATTGCGATGATAATTTTGAGATGAATTATATAGATTATTATAATCCTCCAGAACCAAACTATATAAAATTAGTTGATGCTATAAATAGAATTTTTGACAACTTATCAAAATTTAAAAATGAGATAAATTATGATTATCTAAATATAGATATTGGAGCTCAACAATATTATCAGTTTATAAGGGGTATTTATGATAAAAATTTTTCTTAAAAAACTTATTATTAAAAATATTTATCTTGACCATTTATATCAAATCTTAAGTTCATTTTTTTTTTATAGAAAAATTAAAAATTACCCTTTTGGAAAAAATGTTATTCAAGAAAAAGATAATTACTTAAGTTTATTTCAAGAAGCAAAAAAAAAACAATATCCCCAAGTTGATTTATTAGAAAAAAAAAATTTTTTTACTATAGATAAAGAGTGGCTTGATGATTTGGCTATGATTACTCAAGTAACTATAAAAAATTCAGATATTTGTTATGCACATGGCAGAGTTCTCTACTCATCTCTAAGTCATTATATTGAGAAATTGAATGAACCAATAAACATAATTGAAACAGGAACTTCAAAAGGTTTTTCATCACTTTGTATGGCTAAAGCTTTATATGATTTAAAAAAAAATGGATTAATTCATACAATTGATTTATTGCCAATTGATAAAAAGATTTATTGGAATAGTATTTCTGATTTTGAGGGTATGAAAACAAGAAGTCAGCTTTTGTATAAATGGAATGAGTTAAATAATAAATATATTAAATTTTATGAGGGCTTTTCAAAAAAAATATTAAAAAAAATAAATCTCAATCGTGTACATTTTGCTTTTATAGATGGTTCTCATACTTATTTAGACGTCTTATATGAATTAAATTATGTAGCTAACAGACAACTTGAAAATGATATTATTGTTATAGATGACTATAATTTACAATACCCTGGTCTTATAAAAGCGACATCAAAAGTTATAAAATCATTCAATTATTCTTCAGAGTTAATAAATTCGTCAAAAAATAGAACGTACGCTATCTGTATAAAAAGATAAATTAAAATTTTATGATTAAAATAAATATTTGTTGAGTAAATATTAAAATAAATTTACTATTTGTATTTTTCATATTAAATATTATTTAATGAATTTTGCTCATGTTGGTTTTGGTAGATCGGCCTCAACCCTTCTAAATAGAAGTATTCTGCCTAAAATTTCTGAATTTACTGGTCATAAATTTTTAATATCACAATCCAATTTGAATGAAACAAATTCAATAATTTCATCAACATCTATGATTGCTGAAAATTGGTGGAACCCCAAGACATATATTGAATGTTTTGAAAAAAATAAAAAAAATTTAAAAAAAGACACACATATTATAATAGTTATAAGAAGACCTATAGATATTATGACTAGTATTTATCTTCATTATGTTGCGAGAACTTTGAATACTGTTAAGCCAAAAATTTTTTTTTCAAATAATGATCAAGTAATTGATAAGTGGGGTCATTATAACTGGTCACCATCTTTGTTTAATTATAATGAATTAATTGATATGTACAGAAATTATTTTGATAAAGTAAGTGTTTTAAAATACGAGTCTGATAATATTAACTACTTGACTAAAAACATATTTCAACTTGAAGATAAACATAGATACATTATCACAAATCTCTCAAAAAAAAATTATAATAAATCTCTTTCTAATAACTCTATTAAAATACTTTTTGGATTAAATTTTATTTTTAATAAAGTTGGTTTAAGTCTAACTGGAATAACAGACTTTAGAGTAGCAGTTAAACTTAAATATAATTCTTTTTATAAATTTACAAAGGTAATAAATCCATATTTTTATTTAAAAATATTAGATATATTTTTCTTTAAAAACTCATATTCTATCAAAGCGAAGGGTTTAGATTTTGATTTTGAAAAATCATTTAATGAATATGAAAAATTACCAGATTTAATAACATATGATAACAAAAAATCTTTTTAGGGACTCAAATGATATCTAAATTTTTTATGATAGTTGTGTAACATGAAAATAAATAAAAATAATTATATACTGGTTACTGGTTGTGCGGGCTTTATTGGTTTTCATTTGACAAAGTTTTTATTAAAAAAAAATCTTAAAATTATAGGAATTGACATGCTGAATCATTACTATGATATAAATTTAAAAAAAAAAAGGTTATCATTACTTCAAAACAAAAATTTTAATTTTTTTAAAATAGACATACAAAATAAGAATAAACTAAGCTCACTATTTAAGCTTTATGAAATAACTACAGTAATAAACTTAGCTGCTCAAGCTGGTGTTAGGGATGCTATCAAAAAACCTAAAAAATATTTAAACTATAACATACTTGGATTTTTAAATATAATTGAGTTATGTAAAGATTATAAAATTAAACATTTAGTTTATGCCTCGACTAGTTCTATATATGGTTTAAATTCTGACTTACCTTTCAAAGAGTCACACAAAACTGATAAACAAAATCAATTTTATGCTGTCACAAAAAAAACTAATGAATTAATGGCTCATGTTTGGAGTCAAAATTATAAAATACCAACTACTGGTCTAAGATTTTTTACTGTTTATGGCCCGTGGGGAAGACCTGATATGGCATTATTCAAATTCACTAAACACATATTCGAAGGAAAAAAAATACCTCTTCATAATAACGGAAATCATATAAGAGATTTCACATATATAGACGATGTAGTAAAAGGAATTTATTTAGCTATGAACAAAATTCCAAAAAGAAAAAAATTGTCAGTTGTATATAACTTAGGAAATAATAAAGAAGTAAAATTAAAATATTTTGTGTCTTTAATAGAGAAATTTTCAAAAAAAACAGCTTATATAATTAATTTACCCATGCAAAAGGGTGATATATATAGAACCAAAGCTGACATCAGTTTAGCAAAAAAAGATCTTGGTTATAATCCTTCCACAAAAATTGAAAAAGGAGTTAAAAACTTTGTTGAATGGTATAAAAATTATCATTATTGAAATTTAATATTTATTATTAAATTAAAATATTTGATTAGTTGAATATGAGAAATATATTTTTTTATTTATTTTGTTCTATACCAATATTACTTATCACTGGTCCATTTTTATCAGGTCTAGCAATTTCAATTATTGGTGTATATGGTATTTATAGTTTAAAATTTTTAGATAATATTAAAAAAAATAAAGTCTTAAAAAACTTTTTAATTATATCCTTATTTTTTTATATCTACTTATTGTTTATATCTTATACAAGTATTAACCCTAAAGAGTCATTTAAGTCATCATTATTTTATTTTAGATTTATTTTATTTACCTTAGGGTCATATTTCATTATTTCCAATTATAAAGAAAAAGTTTTTACATTTTTGGGTTATATCATTATATCTTCTTTTTTATTGGTATTTATATCTTTAATTTTAGAGATATTAATCTACATCAATGGTTTCAGTTTAAATTTTTCCGGTCAATTGACCGGAATCTTTTTTAGTGAAAAAATTGCTGGATCTTATATTTCAAAATTATATCCCTTAGGTGTTGGTATAATTTATTTCTGCAATTTAAGCTTAATAAAGCTTTCAAAAAAAAATTTAATTAAAATTTTTTTTCTAGTTTCTATAATTTCTGTTTTTCTTAGTGGAGAAAGAACTTCAATTGCTATTTTTTTGATTTCAAATTTAATATTAGTTATAGGGCTTGATATTTACAGGCAATCTATCTTAGATAAAAAGAATATTTTTTTAATCTTATTTTCAATTTTATTTTTTTCTTTTGCTGTAAATGATGTTTTTGAGAGAGTAATATATAAATCCTTTTCCCAAATTACTGAGAATAACCAAATTAATATTTTTTCAAAACATCATGAGTCACATATAAAAACAGCTTATAAAATGTTTGAAGATAATAAAATTTTTGGTGTAGGTCCAAGGATGTTTAGATTTTTGTGTGATGATCAAAAATATGAGGATATTTGGAACAGAGAAATACAATACAATAATAGAGGAGAAGAATTAAAATTATCTCATGGGAAAAATCTCGTAATAGATTATAACGGTTGTTCAACTCATCCACATAATTCATTTATTCAAGTTTTATCCGAAACAGGTCTTTTTGGCATGATTTTTTATTTATCTTTTTTATTTTTTATTTCTTTTCAACTCTGTAAGTACATTTTAAATAAAAAAAACCAGAATAATGATAAAAATAATATTATGGCTTTTGTAGCTTTAGTATGTCTATTTTCTATATTTTTTCCATTATTACCCTCAAATAATTTTTTTGGAAGTTATATAAATATATTTTACTATTTCATTTTAACTTTTTACTTTATTAAAATAAATGAGACTAGTTAGTACTGTATTAAGCTGTCATAAAGTAGATAAAAAACTATTTATTGCTATAGATAGTATTCTAGATCAAACTTATTTAAGACATGAATTAATAGTGATATTTGATAATGCTAACAAGAATGAATTCATAAAATTAAAATTACATTATAAAAAATTTAAAAATAAACTAATTCGTTTTTACCAAAATAGTAAAAACAAAGGATTAACTTTTTCACTCAATAGAGGTATTAAATTATCAAGAGGTTATTACATTATGAGACAAGACTCTGATGATTTTTCTGAAAAAAATAGAATGAAAATATTAGTTAATTATTTAGATAAAAATATTAATAAAAATTTAGTTTTCAGTAATATTATTATTACAGATGATAAAGATAATATCATAAGATACAAAAAAAATTATTTAATTATAAATTCCTTTTTTTCTTCTTATAATTTCCGAAATTCAATATGCCATCCTTCAATAATGTTTAAAAAAAATATTTTCAATAAAATTAATCATTACGATGAGCGTTTTGAGGTATCTCAAGACTACGACTTAATTCACAAATTTATAAAATACAGTAGATATTCTATTGGCAAAGTAAGTTTAGATTTATACAGATTAAGGTATACGAAAAACTCAATATCATCTTTAAGATCAAAGGATCAATTAGTAAATTCTGTTATTATATTGTTTAAAAACAATTTTGATGTCTATAATAAATTATTTAAACCTGTAAAAACAACAAAAGATATGTTGATGATTATCGAAAAAAAAATGAAAACAAATAAAGAATTTTCTATATACTACTCTTATTTAATACATAAAAAAATTCCTTTTACTCTATTGATAAACCCTTTTTTTTTGATGAGATTATTTCTTAGATATTTACTTCATCCAAACTTATTGATTAAAAGATTTTTTAGATTAGTTTAAATTCTAATTTCAATTATTAAGTTTTTTGTATGTGTGGATTAACTATACTCTTTAATATACCAAGTTTAGAAAATAAAACTACTGACTTATTCAAATTTATAAATAATAGAGGCCCTGATAAAAAAATTTATAAAGAATGTGATGGTTTAAAATTTTTATTTTCAAGACTCGCAATTCAGGACCTATCTGAGAAAGGCGATCAACCAATCTTTTCTAAATCAAAACAGTTTATTATGTTATTTAATGGGGAAATTTATAATCATAAAGATATTAGACTAAGGATTAAAAAAGACTTTGATTTTAATTCTTGGACTGGTACCTCTGACTCAGAAACTTTAATAGAGTCATTTAGTTTTTATGGGATAATTGAAACTTTAAATTTGATTAAAGGCATGTATTCAATATTTTTATATGACCAAATCAAAAAAAAAATTTACCTTATAAATGATATTTTTGGTGAGAAGCCTCTATATTATCAAATTAATAAAGATTCTTTTCTTGTATCAAGTTCTATAAATTCTTTTAATTTTAAAAGTAACCACATAGAAATAGATTTTAATTCTGTAAAACATCTGTTAACAAATAATTATATTTCTCATCCTAATACTATTTGGAAAGAAGTTAAAAAAATAAATCCTGCATCAATAATTTCGTTTAATATTGCCAAAAATGGATCTATTCAAAATCTTAATGAGGAAAAATATTATAATAAAAATAAAAAAATCGAAAAAAAATATCTGTCTTTTGATAGTTTATCTTTAAAATTAGAAAATTATTTATTTGAGTCTGTTGAGAGACAGCTTATTTCAGACGTTCCGCTGGGATCTTTTTTATCAGGGGGTATTGATAGCTCTCTAATTACTGCAATAGCTTCAAAAATCTCATCTAATAATCTAAGTACATTTACAATCGGCTTTAAAGAATCTAAATTTAATGAAGCTATATATGCATCTAAAATAGCTGATTACCTCAAAACAGATCATAATGAAAAATATTTAGATAATAATAACTTTATCGAAATTTATAATGATATATTTGAAGCGTTTGATGAACCATTTTCTGATTCCTCACAGATTCCTACCATTCTTTTAAGTAAATTTTGCTCAAGTAAAGTAAAAGTAGCTTTAACTGGAGACGGGGGAGATGAACTTTTTGGTGGTTACAATAGATATGTATTCAATCCAAATATATGGAAAATTATTAGTTTGATGCCTTTATTTTCTAGAAAACTAATAGGAAATATATTTAGTAATAACCATCCTATAATCATTATTAAATTACTTAAAAAATTATTATTTTTGATTAATTCAAGGTTTAAGTCAGTACATTACTTTGACCAAAAAATTATTCAATTATTAAGAGCAATTAATTCAAAAGATTTATTTGAATTTTCAAAAAAATTATCTGGTCACATTGATGACAAGACAAGAGATAAATTATTATTTAAAAAAACTCATCTAACTAATATCTCTTTAACACAAAATATATTTGAAAAAAACTTTAGAGGTATGATGCAAAAAGATATAGACGATTATTTACCTGGAGACCTATTAGTAAAAGTTGACAGGTCATCAATGCATCACGGCTTAGAAACAAGAGCACCATTTCTTGATAAAAAGGTTTATGAGTTTTCTCAAATGATACCAGATGAGTATATTATTAAAAAAGGTAATTCAAAAATTATTCTCAAAAATATTTTGAAAAAAATAATTCCTAATGATCTTATTGATAGACCCAAACAAGGTTTTTTAATACCTATAAATGAGATTTTAAATAACAATGAAATTAAAAACAAAATTGATTTATTATTCAATGAAGAGAAAATAAAGAGTCAGAATATCTTCAATTATGACTTTATTTTTAAATTATGGTCTAAGTATAAAAAAGGATACCATTTTGACCAATATTTAATTTGGGATTTAATCGTTTTACAAAAATGGCTAGATAATAATCTAAATAAAAAATTGATCTAATACATGGAAATTTACAATAAACTTTTTAAAATAATTGATAAGTCATTTTATTTCAAAATATATTTTTTGATAATTCTTATTTCAATTTCTATGGTCCTAGAAATGATTAGTATTGGTATCTTAATACCTTTTTTTGAAATTATTCTATCTAATAACAAAAATAATTTTCTATCTAAGATATTTAATTATATGAATTTAAACCAAGAGGTTATGTTACAAATTTCCTTATTGCTTCTTGCTTCTATTTTCCTATTTAAAACCTTATTTATTTCAATTATCATTTATTTTAAACATAAGTTCATATTAAATTTTAATATTAATT
This sequence comes from uncultured Alphaproteobacteria bacterium, assembly GCA_902583235.1. GTDB lineage: Bacteria > Pseudomonadota > Alphaproteobacteria > HIMB59 > HIMB59 > HIMB59. The sequence continues at coordinate 20,801 of CACHVL010000010.1, forward strand.
TAGCTTCTAGGATTACCCAAAAAATAACTAGTTTTAATCAATTAACTATAAAAGATAATACTTCAGATTATCATAGACTCGTTCTAATAGATGTTAGCATGGTATCAACTAGCATATACCAAACAATAAATATAGTTAGTGAGTCAACAATTATAATTGGCTCTATAGTCATTCTGCTTTATTACGAACCCTTTTTACTTTCATTATTCATCTTTTTTTCGATACTGATTTACTTTTTATATAAATTACTTTTAAAAAATAGAATTATTCAATGGGGGAATTTAAGAAAAATTAATGATACTAACAGAAGAAAATATTTAAATGATTTATTACATACAAATACATTTGCAAAACTTCTTGGATTAAAAAATATATCATATACAAAATTTTCTAATTCTAATAACTCAACATTAAACTTTTATCAACTAAGAGAGATGTGGAATGAGCTACCAAGAGGTTTTTTGGAACTAATAGCAATCATATTTATAATTATTATTTTCTCATATTTGATTATCAATGATCAAGAAATAATAAATATTATTCCAATACTTAGTTTATTTACTTTAGCTAGTCTCAAAATAATTATGTCTATTAATAGGTTGATCATTGCATTCAATCAAATATTCTTTGCTAAAGTATCTATAAGTAAAATAGAAAATCATCTATCTAATAATTTTATTGCTCCAAAAAAATCTAAATTAATTAATTTAAAAAATTTAAGTTTTGAAAATATATATTTTAATTACGAGGATAATAAAAATGTTTTAAACAACTTAAGCTTTAATATTAACAAAAACGAATTCATAGGAATAAAAGGAAAAAGTGGCTCAGGAAAAACAACGCTAATTCATTTAATTACAGGTTTATTGAATCCTAAAACAGGGAAAATAT
>CACHVL010000011.1:0-21343 GCA_902583235.1 uncultured Alphaproteobacteria bacterium
ACGAATTCTATTTATATAGACTATTTATTCAACAAATGCGATTGCTACAATTTTACTTTGAACACACATTATAAAGGCACCCTAACCTTTGGGGTGCTGCGGATCTATTTGAAGCGACCAACCTATTTAACCGTCAAAATTTATTTTATTTAAGATATCTAAAACGGCTTTTCTATTTGAGGCGATTTCTTGTAAATCTATAGAGTCAAATTTTGCATTATTTGCTAGTGCTTGTACTCTTTCCGAAGCTTTGACATTGACGTTTACCGGAAACTCATTGTTATCATTTGCATATATTTTTTGAGCTTCCTCACTCAATAAAAATTCTAAAAAGTCTATAGAGGCGTCATAATTTTTATTGTTGATAATAGCGATTCCTGAAATGTTTACATGACTGCCATAACTGTCTTGATTTGGAAAAATTGGGGACACTTTTTCAAGCCAGATAATTTGGTTAGGATCATCCATCATTTTAAAATAATAGTAATGATTACCAATACTGACATCACAAACTCCAGCATAAATTGCTTTTACTTGATCCCTGTCATTTCCTTGCGGTTTTCTAGAGAGATTAGTTTTCAATTTAACAATATAATCTTCGAACCATTCCACTCCATGATGGGCAATTAAAGCTGAAAATAATGAGATATTGTAAGGATGATAACCAGATCTAGTACAAACTCTATCTTTGTACTTTGGGAGAATAAGATCTTCATAAGAAATTTTTTCTAATTGAAGATCATTGTGAGCATAGATTACTCTTGCTCGCATTGTTAAGCTTGTCCAATCATCAGTTTGTAGATTTGAAGGTACATTCTTTTGTAAAGGTATCTCTACATTTGCACCCGCCTCTGTAATATCGATTAATCTTGCTATATCAGAAGATAAAAAAATATCTGCAACCGGTCTGTCTTTTTCAAGGATTGTTTTTTGAACTAATCCTTTTTTTGAAAAAATCCATTCTATTTTATTTCCAGTTTGTTCTTCGTATTGTTTAATTAAGGGCTCGATTAAAAATGGCTGTCTTTCAGAATAGACTTTTATTGTTTCTGATGCATATGCTTTTGTGAGAGCAATGTACATTGACGACAGACTTATGAGTATAGAAATAGTTAAAAGTATGATTGATTTATTTTTCACAGCACTCTTTATAAAGAAGACAGTAACTATTGAAATGAATAAATTTTTAATAGCTTAATAACAACTATTGTGGTGATTTTTTGTAGTATATTTCAGATTTATCTTTGTTAATATTTTTAAAGAGGAATATTTTTATGAAATACTTCTTTAAAAATTTAAAAGACTCGATAAATGGAGTTTGGTAAAGTTCTTTTAAAGTATGTTTTTTTTGAGATTAATTACCAAAGAATATTCCTCAAGCAATGATAGGCAAGCTGGTATCGGCAAGTCTTTGTGAAGCTCTATGCAATCGTCGTAATCGTATATTTTATTCTCTTCTTGATGATAAACATGAATATGATTAGTTGTGTTAGTATCGTAGAATGATTGTTTATCAACAACAATTTGCTTTAAATATCCTTTATCAGCTAAAGTATTCAGATTTTCATATAGAGTTGTTAAAGAAAAATAACTTCTTTTATCTTTCAAAGTTTCGTTCATTTGATTAATTGAAAAGTGTTTGTCTTTCCCATCGAAAATTGATTTTAGAAGAACTACTCTTTGCTTAGTTTGTCTCCATCCACATTTCTCTAGTACTACATCAATCTCTTTTTTACTAGCTTCTGATAAATTCATTAATCCAAAATAGGCTAATTATGGTTATTATTCAATAGCATCTGGCATAATATATTAAGACAAAACAGCACTAGCTAGAATGTAATATATTTCATTAAACGATGAGTTAACAAGTAAATCAGGTTTTATTTAAGTTAGCTGATAAACTAGGCAAATTCTCATTAACCTTTTTTTGAGAATTTAACTGATACATAACATTCACACTTTCAATAAATGATATGGGGTAATACTTCTCTTCAACGATTCTTTTAATTTTGTGATTACAAACCTTGTTTTTAGTTTTTCTCATAAGGCATATAAAATGCCTATATAAGAAAATTGTAAATATGTTTTTTTTTTGACTTTAAGTTTCTTAGATTATTGAAATTATCTGAAACTTATTTCAAAATTCCTTAGTGACACTCTTTAATAGAATTTGCAATTCCATTAATTAGTTTAACATACATTGTTGGTCCTGCATCTATGAAAGCTCCTAAAGGATCCATAACACCAGTAGAGACATTCATATCGTTGCCGAGTGTCTCAATGATCTTTGGATTATATTGAGGCTCAGAAAAAATACATTTTATACCTTTGTCATTTATAACATCTTGTATATCTGCTATTTGTTTAGCTCCTGGTAAAACATCTGGATTTAAAGTCAATGCTCCAGCAGGAATTACCCCAAATCTATTCTCAAAATATTGGTAAGCATCATGGAATACAATATAGCTAATATCTTTTGATAATTCTTTTTCTATACTATTGATTAAATTATCTAGTTCCAATGTTGCCCCTGCAGTATTAACTGAATATTGTCTTTGACCCTCTGGATCTATTTTAATTAATTCGTCTCGGATAATTTTAACCATTTCTTTAGCATTTTCTGGGTCTAGCCAAATGTGTGGATCAAACTCACCGTGTGCATGCGCATGTGCGTCCTTGTGATCGTCATCGTGACCTTCATGTTCATCTTCATGTTCATCATGATCATCTTCATGGCCATCATGATCATCAAAAATATTTTTTTCTCTAAATTCTATTTTTTCAATAGACTCGGAGTCCATAAATCCAATTTTTTTTGTGTCTTTTGCTAGAGAGTTTAAAGGTTTTTCCATAAATGCCTCCAAATCCTCTCCAATCCAAAAAACAATATCTGCCTCTTCAATCATTTTTGCATGTGATGGTCTAAAGACAAAAGTGTGAGGATTATTTGTGCCCTCAATAATTAATTGTGGTTCTCCTCTTGTTTCCATAATTCTAGATATTAATGAATGTAATGGCTTTATTGTGGTTACTACTTTGATGTCTGTGCTTACGTCTGCGTGAGCAGAAAAACTACTAAATAAAATAGAAAGTACAAAAATAATTGATTTTTGAAAGAAATTCATGTCTATTACCTACCTCTAAGTGTTATATTATTACATATGTAATATTATAACCATAAAAATATGTCAATATTAAAAAATGAATAATTATTTAGTTGAATTAAATAACTGTGGAGTTTTAAGAAACCATAAATGGTTAGTTAGAGGTGTCTCATTAAAAGTTTCCCAAGGAGAAATTGTAACATTGATTGGACCTAACGGATCTGGCAAATCAACAACTGCAAAAATGTCATTGGATATTTTAAAACCTGACGAAGGCACAAATATTATCAAAAAAGGAATGCGAATTTCATATGTGCCACAAAAAATTTCAATTGATTGGTCCCTCCCGTTAAGGGCTATAGATTTTGTTAATTTAGTAAAAAAACATAAAACCAGTGAGATTAATGATGCCCTTAGTATCACTGGAATCAAACATCTTATTTATGAAGATGTTAGAAATTTGTCTGGAGGAGAATTTCAAAGATTACTCATGGCTCGCGCAATAGCTAAAGAACCTCATTTTCTGGTTTTAGATGAACCTGTGCAAGGAGTCGACTATCCTGGAGAAATTGCGTTATATAAAACAATTCAAGAAATTGTAAAAAAAATAAACTGCGGAATATTACTTATTTCACATAACTTACATGTGGTGATGTCACAAACTGATTACGTTATTTGTCTTAATGGACATGTTTGTTGTTCTGGGGCTCCCAACACTGTCATAAAGGAACCAGAGTACCTTAAATTATTTGGAAAGAATATTGATCCCACCTTAGCTTTTTATCAACATGACCACGATCACGAACACTTACCTGATGGGAGCATAGATGACTCGAAGAAAGACTAATAATGTTTGATGATTTTATTGTTAGAGCTTTTGTAGCAGGAATTGGTTTAGCATTTATTACAGGACCACTGGGATGCTTTATAGTTTGGAGAAGGCTATCTTATTTTGGTGATACCATTGCACACTCTGCCTTATTAGGAGTTGTTATTGCTTATGCTTTGGATTTTAACATAATCATAGCCGTATTTGTTGTTTCTTGCTTACTTGCCCTGTCTTTACTTTTTTTACAAAGGAGAACCAATCTTCCAGATGATGCTTTATTAGGTCTGTTAGCTCACTCTGTGCTAGCGATAGGATTAGTTCTTTTAGGCATACTTTCATTCATAAGAATTGATCTTATGGGTTTGCTTTTTGGAGATATTCTCTCTGTCAATGTCACCGACTTATTATTTGTCTGGATTGGCGGAAGTATTGTTTTAATTGTATTGATATTAATTTGGAGACCTCTTTTTGCTGGAACAGTTAACTTAGAATTAGCCAAAGCAGAAGGATTAAATCCAGATTTAGCTAATGCAATCTTTACTTTGCTAATAGCTAGTGTCATTGCAATATCTATAAAAATTGTTGGGATATTATTAATCACTGGTCTTCTAATCATCCCCGCATCTGCTTCAAGAAACTTATCCTCCACACCAATTCAAATGGCAATCATATCCTCTATTATAGGTGTCGCTTCAGTAGTTCTTGGTATTCAAACCTCGATGATTTGGAACACCCCTACTGGTCCTACTATTTTAACAATCACTTTGGGTGTCTTTATATTAACTCTATTGCCACTGAAAAAATTGCTAATCTCGAAAAAAAAAATAGAATTGCCAGATAAAAGATGAGTTCAACACATACACACTCTAAAAAAAGTCAAAGTTTAACCAAAAATCAAAGAATTGTTCTTGATCTCTTACAAAATAGCGGAGAGCCTTTAAAGGCGTACTTTATATTAGATAGTCTGAAGAAAGAGGGCTTAAACTCACCTCTTCAAGTTTACAGAGCTTTAGATAAATTGGTTGAATTAGGAAAAATTCACAAAATTGAAAGTATTAACTCCTTTATTATATGTAATAACTCAAATTGTGCGAGCAACACCGCTTTTACCATTTGTGAGAGATGTGGAAAGGTAAAAGAGATTAAAAATAAATATTTAACGGATGGTGTCTGCGATCTGGTTAAGGATAATCAATTAGAAATTACAAGATATAACCTTGAATTTTATGTTTTGTGTAAGTCTTGCAAAATAAATTAATCAAAAACTAATCTCCAAATAAATCGCTATTTTATTGCATTTTTGACTATTGACATAAATAAAGACCTATATATATTGACCGACTTATTATGTACGCAGTTCTTAAATCAGTTGGTAAGCAATTTAAAGTGTCTCCAGGAGATGTTTTAAAGATTGACAAAATAGAGGGTAACGTTGGTGATACCATATCTTTTAAAGATATCGTGGCAGTTGGAAATGGCGATAAGTTTGAACTTGGATCTCCAGCTGTAAAAGGTGCGGAAGTATCTGCAAAATTATTGTACCAAACCAGAGACGATAAGATCAGAGTTTTTAGAAAGAATAGAAGAAAACACTTTCAAAGAACTAAAGGTCATCGTCAATATATCTCTATATTAAAAGTCATGGCAATCAAGTCCGCCATAGGAGAAGAAAGCTTTAAAGAGCCAGTTAAGAAAGTTGCTCCAAAAGCAGAAGCCCCAAAAAAAGTTGAAAAAAAGGCAGAAACTCCAAAAAAAACTGAAGTAAAAGCTACTGAAACAAAAAAAGTTGAAGCTAAGGCTGAAAAACCTAAAAAGGTTGAGGCTACAGAAAAAAAGACTGTGAAAAAAGAAACAACTGAGGTAAAAAAGTAAAACTATGGCAACAAAAAAAGCAGGTGGAAGTTCCAAAAACGGAAGAGACTCGGCTGGTAGAAGGCTTGGAGTTAAAAAGTTTGGTGGAGAGCACGTAATTCCTGGAAATATTATTGTTCGTCAGCGTGGTACTAAATTTTACCCGGGCGATAATGTAGGGATTGGAAAAGACCACACTCTTTTCTCCTTAGTCGAAGGCAAAGTTCTGTTCAAAAAGTCCCGTAACAGACAGTTTGTTTGCGTTAATTAATCCCACTAAAAAAAACTTCAAATTAAACTGTTATGGCATTTATTGATAAAGCAAAAATATATATTAAATCAGGAAATGGTGGCCATGGGGCTCTAAGTTTTCGTCGAGAAAAATTTGTAGAGTATGGAGGACCTAATGGTGGTAACGGTGGTAAAGGTGGAGATGTAATTTTTCGGGGAAACAAAGGGATTAATACCTTACAACGATATCGTTTTAACCAGCATCATAATGCTCAAAATGGTACGGGTGGCGCTGGTCAATTAAAAACAGGGGCAAGTGGAAAAGATCTCATTTTAGATGTTCCTTGTGGGACAGAAATTTATACCGAAGATATGAGTATTAAAATTCATGAAATTTTAAATGATGATGAAACCTATCATTTCTTAAGAGGTGGCCAGGGTGGAAAAGGTAACGCTCACTTTAAAAGCTCTACTAATAGAGCACCTCGTAAATTTCAACAAGGAGAAAAAGGACAAGAGTCCACTGTTCGATTAAAGCTAAAAATATTAGCTGATGTGGGTTTAGTAGGTATGCCAAATGCTGGTAAATCCTCCATCTTAAATTTTGTGACAAATGCAAAATCAAAAGTTGCTGATTACGCGTTTACAACTCTTCATCCACATATCGGGATGGTTCAAAAAGAAGATTTGGAATTTGTATTAGCTGATATTCCAGGGCTAATAGAACATGCAAGTGATGGAAAAGGTCTTGGTCATGATTTTTTATCTCATGTGGAAAGATGTAAAATCCTAATTCATGTAGTAGATATCACTGAAGACAAACCTTTTCATAATTATAAAATTATTCGTCAAGAGCTTTTAAATTATGGTGCGAAAATAGAACAAAAAAAAGAGATTATTGCACTAAACAAGATAGAAATTGCTGATAAGCAAAGGGTTACAGAAATTCAAAAGGAATTTGAGTCATCTTTAAAGCAAGAGGTAAAATTAATCTCTGCTGCTACGGGATATCAACTCGATCAATTAACAAATTTATGTTTAGAATACTTACAAGATGAATAAAAAATTCACAGAATTAGCCAAAAAATCAAAAGTTATTGTCATCAAAGTTGGCTCTAATATTTTAGTTAATGAAAAGCATGTGCTGAGAAAAAAATGGCTCACCTCCTTAATTGAGGATGTTCAGAAACTCCAAAAAAGAGGATCTAAAATTATTATCGTCTCCTCTGGTGCCATCGCTCTGGGTAGAAATATTCTCTCAAAAAAAAAGTTAACTAATTTGCATGAAAAGCAAGCTGCGGCATCTATAGGTCAAATACAACTCTCACAGCAATGGCAAAAAGCTTTTGCTAAATTTAATATTCAAAGTTCACAGATTTTAATCACAGCTGAAGATCTAAATGAAAGAAGAAAATATCTCAACATCCGAAATACAATTTACTCTTTAATGGATTTAAATGTTGTTCCAATTATTAATGAGAACGACACTACCTCAACAGAAGAAATTCGATTTGGTGACAATGATAAACTTTCAGCAATGATTGCTAATGCACTATCTGCTGAGTTACTAATTTTATTATCTGACGTGAATGGGCTCTATACAGCCAATCCAAAAAAATCAACAGATGCTGAGTTGATTACATCTGTTGAAGAAGTGGATCAAGAAATAGAAAAATATATAGATAAAGATTTGAGTGAATTTGGTTCTGGTGGAATGTTAGCAAAAATAAATGCTGCTAAGCTTTGTATTCAGTCTGGATCCACTATGATAATATCAAATGGACTAGTCAATAATCCACTAGGTAACATTCATCCAACATCCTCAACATGGTTTCATCCTTCTAAAAATATTCTCACAAGTCGACAGCAATGGATTTGGAATAGACCAATTCAAAAAGCAATTGTTCATATTGATGAAGGTGCCTCAAAAGCACTGAAGAAGAATTCAAGTCTATTAGCAATCGGTGTGAAATCTATTGATGGAAAGTTTTATCGTGGCGATACTGTTTCGATCCATTACAATAAAAAAGAATTGGCCAGAGGTATGATTAATTACGATTTTAAGGAAATGGATAAGATTAAAGGCAGAAAATCAAAAGAATTCAGCAAAATTCTGGGTTTTGTTCGTGAAGATGAGATTGTTCATAAAGATAACTTGGTGAACTCAAGATGAGTGATTATTTCAAAGAAATTTTAAATCACTCTAAAAAAGCTTCGAGTGCTATTTCCAAACTCTCTGCTGAGGATAGAAGTAGAATCTTAATGAATATTAGTGGGTTCCTTTTATCTAAAAAGGATGGGATTTTAGAGGCTAATCGAATTGACATCGATAGAGCTAAGTCAAATAATATTTCTGCACCAATGATCAATAGACTAGTGCTGACTTCCGAGAAAATAGATCAGCTATCACGTGATGTGGAGAAAATAGCTCAAATGGAAGATCCCCTTAATCAAACTTTAGAAAATTGGACCAATCCCTCAAATGGATTACAGTTTACAAAAGTCTCTGTTGCTATTGGTGTGATTGGAATTATTTATGAGTCTCGACCTAATGTCACAATAGACGCTGCATGTCTTTGTCTTAGATCTGGTAATGTTTCTATTCTAAGGGGGGGTTCTGAATGTATTGAAACTAACAAAAAACTTTATGAATGTATTCAAGAAGCTTTAAAAGATTTGCAATTTGATCCTTATCTTGTCTGTTTCATTCAAAACACGGATCGTAGTTTTGTTGAGGAACTATTAAAAGCCGAGGGAGACATTGATGTCATCATTCCTCGAGGAGGAAAATCTTTAATCGAAACAATCTCTCAGAATTCTCGCGTTCCAACAATTAAACATTTAGAGGGTTTATGCCATACGTTTTGGGATATTGGCTATGACAAAGAGAAAGCTGCTGAGGTAGTTACAAATGCCAAACTGAGAAGGCCTGAAATTTGTGGAGCAACAGAAACGTTACTCATACATTCTGGTAATTCAGCAGAGGATATTTCTCATGTCTTAGACAACTTAAGGTCACAAGGATGTGAAATCATAGGATGTACTCGACTCAAAGAGATGTACTCAATTGACCGTGCTGCTACAGAAGATGATTGGTCTACAGAATATTTAGATAAGAAAATAACTGTTAAAATAGTTGATAATATTGAGGAATCAGTCGAACATATTAATAAATACTCTAGTGGTCATACAGAGAGTTGCTTGAGTGACAATCAAGAGTCCATCCAGTATTTTTTTCAAAATTGTAAAAGTGCCATTCTAATGAATAATGCCTCAACTCAATTTGCTGATGGGGGTGAATTTGGATTTGGAGCAGAGATTGGTATATCCACTGATAAACTCCATGTCAGGGGACCTGTCGGTGCAAAGCATTTAACAACTTTTAAATATCAAGTAACAGGCAATCACACCACCCGGCCTTAATGGAATTTCGTCAAAATTTACAAGAATTAAAATCTCAGATTGATTATCTTGGCTCTTTAAAAAAAGAGGATGTTACTCATATTATTAAATCGTCAATTTATGAAATAGAAAATTTAAAAATTTTTAATGAGGAAGAATTAAATGAAATCAATAAAGTAACCCTTACCAGTGAACCCTTTAATAATCTTTTCTTTAAATATAATAAAGAACGCTTAGTTAGCAAAGGTGTCGTTTATCTAGAGGAAGAAAATGATCTTCACTTTATCATTTCATTATTTTATTTCTTTAAACAAAGGGTGCCAATTTTGTTTCATACTAATTCAAAGTTACAATTACAGTCTATCGACATCTTATTCAAATTTCTTGAAGAAAATGGTGTCTCTAAAAAAATTTTGATGGGAATAAATGTCTAAGAAGATTGGATTGTATGGTGGATTTTTTAATCCCTTTCACGAAGGCCATCTTCATGTAATAAAAAGTTCTATAGCAAATTTAAATCTTCAAAAACTGATAGTCCTTCCTACTTATCAAAACCCCCTTAAGTCAAACCAAAACTCCAAACCAATAAAATATCAATTATCGAATATTCGCTCTCAAATCAAAGAGCCTTTAGTCAAAGTATCAGATTTTGAACATCGCCATCAAATGAAATGCACGTACGATGTACTTCAAAAGATTAGCACGAAATGTGACCTGAGCTCTTTTTATTTAATAATGGGACTTGATCAGCTTGGTCATTTTCATAAATGGAAAGAATATGAATGGATACTAAAAAATATTAGTATTTGCGTTATTTATAGACCGAGATATGATGAGTTTATTGAAAATTCAACAGTCCAAAAACAATTTCCCCATTTATTTATGCCTAATTTAGAAACATTTATCAATAATTCTACTCCCTGTTTACATATCCTTAACGTTTCAGGAGTAGAAATATCATCAAGTGAGCTACGAAATTCCTAATCACGATAAAGATATCTCAGTAAAAGCGATAGTTGACTGTCTTGAAGACAATAAGGCAGAAAATATCTCAGTTATTTCTCTTAAAGGTAAAGCAGAGTTTGCAGAATTTATGGTTGTTGCATCTGGAAGGTCAAATAAACATGTGGACTCAGTTTCAGATAAAGTTTACCGAGACCTTAAAAAACATAAACTTTATTGCAACAAACCTGAGGGAAAGCCCCTTTGCGACTGGACGGTCATTGATGCGGGGCACGTTTTAGTGCATATTTTTAGAAATGAAGTACGTGAAATCTATGATTTGGAAAAATTATGGTCCGAAGACTTTAATAGCATTAATACAGCTTCTTAAAAAGTCACTTATGCAAAGAATTCTTCTTATCCTCATTTTAGTTTTTAATACAAATGTCAGTTTATCCGACACAAAAGAAACATATAAACAACTCAGTATTTTTAACGAGGTATATAATCGAGTAAAAAATCAATATGTGGAAGAAGTAACTGATAAAGAGTTAATAGAGAAGGCTTTGAATGGAATGCTTCAGGCCTTAGACCCGCACTCAAGCTTCATGAGTGAAGAGATTTATAAAGAGATGCAAATGGACACCTCAGGTGCCTTTGGAGGACTGGGTATAGAAATTACAACTGATAAAGGTTTTATAAAAGTAGTATCCCCAATTGACGACACACCCGCCTACAATGCTGGAATTTTAGCTGGAGATTATATTACGCACTTAGATGGTACATCGGTTGTTGATATGACTTTAAAAGAGGCAATCGACATTATGAAAGGCGAACCTGGAACAACTATAGTTTTGACAATTTTTAGATCTAGCGAGGAGCCATTCGATGTAAGCATTAAAAGAGATATCATTAAAGTTGCATCTGTGAAACATCGTCTTATTAATGATGTGGGATATATTAGAATAATTCAATTTAACGAACAAACAACAAGTGGATTAAAAAAAAGTATCAAAGAACTTGAAGAGAGTGATAACCCTCCGATTGGTTACGTTTTGGATTTAAGAAATAATCCTGGCGGACTATTGAACGAGTCTGTTTCTGTAACAGATATATTTCTTGATCAAGGAGAAATCGTTTCAATCAGAGGCAGGGAGAAAAAAGATGTCCAAGTTTACTCAGCTAAAAAAGGAGATCTTATTAATGGGAAACCCCTGATAATACTGATTAATGAAGGTTCTGCGTCAGCCTCTGAAATTGTTGCAGGTGCATTACAAGATCATGATAGAGCAGTTATAATGGGTATCAAATCATTTGGGAAAGGATCTGTTCAAACTATAATTCCAATTGACAGTGGCGCTATCAGACTGACCATAGCCAAATATTACACCCCAAGTGGAGACTCTATACAAGCAATAGGCATCGAACCAGATGTTGTGGTTCCAAGAGCCGAGCTTAATGTTATTGATAATAATTTTACATTTAGAGAGTCAGATTACCGCGAAGCTTTAGATAACGAAACCAATGAAGAAAGTGAAGAGGAAATCTCACCAAGTGAAATTCTTGAAAAAGATTATCAACTGTCTCGTGCCGTAGATGCAGTGAAAACAATTGCCGTTTTAAATTAATGAAAATCAATCCTAAGGATTATCGCCCAAATGTTGGTATTATGATTTTAAATCATCATAAAGAAATCTTTGTTGGCAAAAGAATTGATCATCCTTCCGAATTTTGGCAAATGCCACAAGGTGGGATAGACTCAAAAGAAAAATCTGAAGTTGCAGCCTTAAGAGAAATGGAAGAAGAGGTTGGAATAAAAAAGAATAAAGTTAAATTAATCTCTCAAAGTAAAGAGTGGTATTACTATTCTTTACCTAAAGATTTATCAAAAACTCTATGGAAAGGTAAATACAAGGGTCAACGCCAGAAATGGTTTTTATATGAGTTCAAAGGAAGTGAGAAAGATATAAACATTCATACAGCTCACCCTGAATTCTCCGACTACAAGTGGGTTAAACAAAATTTTCTTGTACCCAATATCGTTCCTTTTAAAAAGGCTATATACAAAAAATTATTAATAGAATTTAAAGACTATTTATAAGGAGGGTTGTTTACTACCTGCTCAAAAGTACCAAGAGCAGTCTCATTCCCCTCTAGTTCTTGAAAGGTTTTGGATTGTTGGTAGTTAGAACTATTGACGTCAGATAGTGACTCGATTTGATCAACTAAGACTTCACAAACTTTTTCTTTCAGCATTACTAAGCCACCAGAAACAAAGAAGCTCTCGTCTACTTTGTTTGCAGACATAATTACCATTTGACCTGGTCGAAGGGAGCTGATGAACGGAGAATGGTTGGGCATTGCAGCAAAATCACCCTCTGCACCTGGCAATACTGCCATTTCAACTTCTTTTTCAAAAATGACTTTTTGAGGAGATACGACCTTCAAATTGATCATGTTTACTTAGTTGCTTCCTCAGCCATTTTTTTTGCTTTTTCTAAAGCCTCTTCAATTGTTCCGACTAAATAAAAAGCAGCCTCTGGAATATGGTCATAGTCTCCTTTGACCAATCCATCAAAACCTTTAATTGTATCCTCTAAAGAAACAAACTTTCCTGGTGAGCCTGTGAAAACTTCAGCCACAAAGAAAGGTTGACTTAAAAATCTTTGAATTTTTCTAGCTCTAGATACAACTAATTTATCCTCTTCAGATAATTCATCCATACCTAAGATCGCAATAATGTCTTGCAAACTTTTATACGTTTGAAGAGTTTTTTGAACGTCTCTTGCTACTTGATAGTGCTTATCGCCCAATGTTCTTGGTTCTAAAATTCTAGAGGTAGAGTCTAACGGGTCCACAGCTGGATAAATTCCAAGTTCTGCAATCGATCTATTCAACACAGTAGTTGCGTCTAAGTGAGAAAATGATGTTGCAGGAGCCGGGTCAGTTAAATCATCGGCAGGAACATAAATTGCTTGCACAGAGGTAATTGAACCTTTGTTGGTGGTAGTAATTCTTTCCTGAAGTGCACCCATATCTGTTGCCAAAGTAGGTTGATAACCCACCGCTGAAGGTATACGCCCAAGGAGAGCGGAAACCTCAGAACCTGCTTGTGTAAAACGGAAGATGTTGTCCACGAAAAATAAAACATCTTGGTTTTCCTCATCTCTAAAATATTCTGCTTGAGTCAATCCTGATAAAGCAACTCTAGATCTTGCTCCTGGAGGTTCGTTCATTTGACCGTAAACAAGTGACACTTTAGAAGTATCGCCATCAAGGTTTATAACCCCTGACTCGATCATTTCATGATAAAGATCATTTCCTTCACGGGTTCTTTCACCCACTCCAGCAAAAACAGAATATCCACCATGCGCTTTAGCCACGTTGTTAATTAATTCCATAATTAAAACAGTTTTTCCAACACCCGCACCACCAAAAAGGCCAATTTTACCACCTTTTGAATATGGAGCTAAAAGGTCGATAACTTTAATACCAGTTACAAGAACTTCGGTCTCAGTAGATTGATCAACAAAATCAGGAGCTGCTCTGTGAATAGGAAGAGATTTTTTTGATTCAATTGGACCTCGTTCATCAATAGGTTCACCAATAACATTCATAATACGACCTAAAGTTTCAGGTCCTACTGGTACAGAAATGGCGTCACCATTATCTTGAACTTCCTGACCTCTTTGAAGGCCTTCTGTTGCATCCATAGCAATAGTTCGCACAGTGTTTTCACCTAGGTGTTGTGCTACTTCTAAAATCAAATCTTGGTCACCTACCTTTGTAGATAACGCATTTAAAATTGGGGGTAGTTCTCCTTCAAAGGCGACGTCAACCACAGCCCCTAATACCTGTGTGACTTTTCCTGCCTTATTACTTGCCATTTGTAGCTCCTTTCCTAAACAGCTTCTGCTCCCGAAATTATTTCGATAAGTTCTTTTGTAATGAATGCTTGTCTTGTTCGATTGTAAGTTAATGTCAACCCATCGATCATATCTCCAGCATTTCTTGTTGCGTTGTCCATGGAAGTCATTCTTGCTGCATGCTCCGATGCAGAACTTTCAAGAACACTTCTATAAATTTGTGTTAAAAAATTTCTTGGAACCAAATACTCTAGTAGTTCATTTTTATCAGGTTCAAATTCAAAAACAGCGTTACTAGTATCGGTCACTTCTTCGTCCGCTTCATCATTGCTTAGAGGAATTAACGACTGATATGTTGGTTCTTGCGTAATCACAGAGACGAACTTATTAAATAAAATAGATACCTCGTCTATTTCATTATTTTCAAAGAGCTCCATAATTTTATTTTTAATTTCTTCTGAAACTTGAAGTTGTTTATCATTGGAATTTAAATCATCAAAATTTGCAATTACATCTATATCTGTTTTTTTATAAAAGCTTGAGGCTTTTTTCCCAACTGTAATAATTTTGACAGATTTACCTTTTTCTTGCTGTTCACTAATCCAATTTTTTGCGTTTCTGAAAAGATTTGAGTTAAAACCGCCACACAAACCTCGGTCAGAGGAATTAATAATTAAAAGGCTAATTTTAGAATTTTCTCTACCTGTCAAAATTTCTGGCAAATCAGAGCTGTTTTTAGTATTACCTGCTAAAGAGGAAAGAATAAAACTCAGGCTGTCAGCATAAACTCTTGATGACTCTGCTAATTCTTGAGCTCGACGTAACTTACTTGCCGCTACCATCTTCATCGCAGATGTAATTTTTCTAGTAGATTTCACACTAGATATTCTATTCTTAAGTTCTTTTAAATTTGGCATTAACTATAGTTAGAGGTGAATTTTTCTAAGTAATCCTCAATTTTCTTGTCAGACTCATCGCTAAAATTACCGGTATTGTTAATTTCATCAAAAATATCAGCATGATCAGCGCGAAGACCTTCTAAGAACTTAACTTGAAAATCTGTGATTTTAGCTAAATCAATTTTATCCAAAAAGCCTCTAACACCCGAGTACAAACTTAAAACTTGGTCAGCAACAGACATAGGAACGTATTGATCTTGTTTTAATAGTTCCGTTAATCTCTCACCTCTTGCCAATAATTGTTTAGTGGATGCATCTAGGTCTGATGCAAACTGAGAAAAGGCAGCCATTTCACGGTATTGGGCTAGTTCTAATTTAATTTTACCAGCAACTTTTTTCATAGCTTTAGTTTGAGCTGCAGATCCCACACGACTCACGGATAAACCAACATTAATCGCTGGTC
Organism: uncultured Alphaproteobacteria bacterium; assembly: GCA_902583235.1. GTDB lineage: Bacteria > Pseudomonadota > Alphaproteobacteria > HIMB59 > HIMB59 > HIMB59. The sequence continues at coordinate 15,588 of CACHVL010000011.1, forward strand.
TGATACCAGAGAAGAATAATTCTGTCTCTAAGAAAATCTGGCCATCAGTAATTGAAATTACATTTGTTGGAATGAATGCCGACACATCACCCGCTTGTGTTTCAATAACAGGTAAGGCTGTTAAACTTCCGCCACCATTTTCATCATTCATTTTAGCTGCTCTTTCTAAAAGGCGAGAGTGAAGATAAAAAACATCACCTGGGAACGCTTCACGTCCTGGTGGTCTTCTAAGTAGTAATGACATTTGTCTATATGCAACTGCTTGTTTTGATAAATCATCATAAACGATTAGACCGTGCATTCCGTTGTCACGAAAAAACTCACCCATAGAGCAACCTGCGTAAGGTGCTAAAAATTGAAGAGGTGCTGGATCAGAGGCAGAAGCTGCGACGACAATAGTGTATTCCATCGCCCCATTTTCTTCCAAAGTTTTAACGACCTGAGCAACTGTAGATCTTTTCTGACCAATCGCTACATAGATACAATAAAGTTTTTTAGACTCATCATCTGATTGGTTAATTTCCTTTTGATTTATAATCGTATCGATAGCCACAGCTGTTTTTCCAGTTTGTCTATCTCCGATAATTAATTCTCGTTGACCTCGACCCACGGGTACAAGAGAATCAAGCGCTTTAAGCCCTGTCTGCATGGGCTCGCTCACACTTTGTCTTGGAATAATACCAGGAGCTTTAACTTCAATTCTACTAGACTCACTGCTTTGAATAGGACCCTTACCATCAATAGGATTTCCGAGTGCATCGACAACTCTTCCTAACAAACCTTTACCAACGGGTACTTCAACAATCTTTTGAGTTCTTTTAACAGTATCTCCTTCTTTGATACCTCTATCATCACCAAAAATAACGATACCGACATTGTCTTCTTCGAGGTTAAGTGCCATTCCTTGGACACCCCCCGTGAATTCTACCATTTCACCGGCTTGAACATTGTCCAAACCATAAACTTGTGCCACTCCGTCACCAACCTTTAGGACCGTTCCTACTTCTGATATATCCGCTTGGCTTTCAAAGTTATTAATTTGATCTCTGATGATCGAAGAGATCTCCGATGCTTTTATTGACATTAAATGTCTCCTTTCACGTTATTGGTAAATTTAGAAACTTGATTAAGAATACTTAGGTCGATCATCTTTGATCCAATGACGACAGTCATTCCTCCCAGTAAAGAGTTATTTACTTGGAACTCTAAATTAATTTTAGAACCGTATTGGTTATGTAATAACTCTTGAATGCTGTTTTTAATCTCATCGTTAATAGCATGAGAAGTTGTTACTTTAGCTTTTTGGTATCCTCTTTTTTCAAAAAGAACATCCTGAAAATCTGATAAAATATTTTCAAATAAATTGAGTCTTTTATTTTTTTTTAATGTATTAACAAGACCTGATAAGATCTTTTCCGAGGGCAATCCATCGATTATTTTTAGAAGAATATTTGATTTCAGCTCATTTTTTGTGAGAGGAGATTTGAGAAGTGAGGATAATTCTTCACTATCGGACATGGTCTCCGATAAACTTTGAGCATCTTTGAGAAGAGCATCTAATTCTTCATTTTTTACTGAGTCAAATAGGGCAGTAGAATACCTTTTAGATGCGATTTTATTACTCATAATATGTTGTTAACCAAGATTTTTTATCACATCACTAGCCTTACGGGCATCATACAAATGACGCATCAAGCAATTGATAGTGGATCAATATCAATATTTAAAAAACGCCTATATTTAGGGGTTATTTTTGTCATTACTATGTCAGTTTTTTTCCTTAAAGCCTGGTACGACCTCTCCTTGAAATAGAAATTCTCATGAAAATGTCTCATTTTGTATGGAATCAATGATGGAACAGGACCTAAAATATCAAGTTTACTATTTTTTGATATATTGAGAATTTCTTGGCAAACCTCTCTTAAAGCTGTGATGTTAGGATGAATTAATTGAATTTGAGCTATTTTATAAAAGGGAGGAAGATTATTTTCCTCTCTTCTTTGGAGTTCTAATTTTATGAATTGATCTCTACTCTGATTTTTTAGTGAATTGTAAATTGAATGCTGAGGACTATAAGTTTGTATTAAAACTTTTCCCCTTTCCCCCTCTCTACCAGACCTTCCTGCAACTTGTTGTAAAAGTTGATAGGTTTTTTCCATGGCCCTAAAATCAGGACTATATAGGGTTGAGTCTGCATCGATTATATTTACCAATTTCAAATTTGGAAAATGAAAAGACTTACCAATTATTTGAGACCCTATTAAAAGACTAGTCTTTAAATTATATATGTTTTCTATGATATCTTTTTTATTTTTTTTGGATTTCAAAGTATCACTAGAAATTAGTTGATTTGAGTATCCGGGAAAAAGACGTGCTACTTCCTCTTGAAGTCTCTCTAATCCTATTCCAATTGACACAAACTTTTCAGATGAACACATCTTGCATGTTTGATCAGGTTCAAAAAAATTTGAACAATGATGACAAACAAGCCTATCAATTTTTTTATGATAAACTAAATTTGCTGCACAATTTTGGCATTGTATTGGCGTATGACAACTTGCACATATTTTAGATGGAGCATAGCCCCTTCTATTTAGAAAAAATAATACTTGTCCTTTTTGTTTTAAGATCTTATTTGTTTCATCGAATACTTGTTCTGAGATCCAAGCCTTAGAACTTGGTTTTGATTGGTTCATGTCAACAATTTCCACCAAGGGTAATTGAGTTTTATGAAATTGATTTGATAAGTTATGAATTTTAAATTTATCCTGATTAGAATTATGAAGGCTCTCTAGTGAGGGAGATGCGCTAATTAAGAGACACAATGCTTTTGAACATTTTGCTTTATATATAGCCATATCTCTTGCTTGATATTTTGGTCCATCCTCTTGTTTGTAAGAAGAGTCATGCTCTTCATCGCAAATAATTAATTTTAAATTTTTAAAGGGAAGTAAAACAGATGACCTAGCGCCAACTAAAACACATGGCTCACCCGATAACAAAGATCTCATTATTCTAGCTTTTTGAATTATTGATTGTTTTGAATGCCATATAAAAGGTCGGCAGCCAAAATATTTAAAAAATCTCTTTGACCACTCCTCAGTTAAGGCTATTTCTGGCAATAGTATTAAAGACTGATTACCATTGTCTAAATTATACTCAACTGCTTTCAAATATAACTCTGTTTTCCCTGAGCCCGTAACACCATCTACAAGATGAACTTGGAAATTATTTTTTTGATTAAATTCAAATGATTTGAAAATTTTTTCTTGATCAGAGTTTAATGAAATATTTTGTGCCATATTATCAAAAATAAAACTTTTAGTAGTTTGAGAAATTTTTTTTTCTTCTGATAATTTTTGCCAATCTTTTTTAGAAAGATTTAATTTATTAATTAAACTTTTTTGAGTTTCATATATTTTATTTTTAAAAAGATAATAATTCTTTAATTGTGTTTCAGGAAAACGCTGCACTGCCATTTTCAAAATCATACCTAAGTCAATGAAACAATGTTTTGACACATACTTATAGAAATCTAAATTTTCTGCACTAATAGCAAATTGGTGCACGTTACTTATTGAAAGAACTTTATTGATATTAAATTTTAGATCTTTGATATGTACTTGAGATATAATTACCCCAGTTGATTTCTTTTTTCTCAGAGGTATTTCAACAATAGAACCAATCTGGATGGAATAAGATTGTTTATAAGTCAAACCCTCATTAATTTGCCCTAATGGCATAACTTGGTAATAATAATCCATTTTTAAATTTTGATTCTAATTTATAATATATTGTAATGAATTTTATTGAACTGCTAGAAAGATCAAAAATAGACAAATCCTCAATACAAGACTTTGATAAATGGGCCACACATTTAAAAGACATAAAAGGACATTCTGAAAATACTTATAGATCATACTGTTTTGATGTATGCGATTTTTTAATTTTTTTTAAGTTCTATAATGGATATTCCGTATCTTTATCCAGTTTAAAAGATTTAAATTTACAAACATTTAGAGCATGGTTAGCAGATCTTGGTGGAAATAGGGAATATGAAAATGTTTATAAAAAACCCTTGTCAGCTAGATCTAGAAGAAGGGCTATTAGTTCTATTAAGAATTATTTTAAGTATTCATCTATTAAAAATGACTTATATAAAATTGCTTATAGTGAGGTTCAATTATTAAAAAATCCAAAAATTTCAAGGTCTTTACCAAAACCAATATCAGAGGGGGATATAGAACTTTTAATTAATGAGTTAAAAAAAATTTCAAAAAAAAGTTGGATTCAAAAAAGAAATCTCGCATTGCTCTATCTTTTATATGGATGTGGTCTGCGCATAAATGAGGCTTTATCTATTACTAAAAATCATTTAGTTGATAAAAATTCTCTTAAAATTTTGGGAAAAGGAAATAAGGAAAGATTAGTGCCAGTTCTAGATATTGTTGCGAACTCAATAGAAAATTATCTAAACGAAATACCTTATGAATTACCTAAAAATGTTTCGATATTTGTTGGAGACAGAGGAGGCCCTCTTAAGGCTTCATCTTTTCAAAGAGATTTAAAAAATGCTAGAGTTAATTTAGGTCTTCCGAAAACAGCAACACCACACTCTTTAAGACACAGTTTTGCAACACATTTGTTAAAAAATGGAGGGGATTTGAGAATTATTCAAGAATTATTAGGTCATAGCTCCTTATCTACAACTCAATTATACACTGAAGTCGACGACATAAGTTTAGAAAAGACATACAAGGAAAAAAATCCAAGTAAATAAATTTAGATTTTTCCTCTTACAATAAAATGAGGATTGAGTATTTCTTTCTTTGAATATTGCAATCTAACACCGCTGAGATCTTTAACACTGCCTCCTGCTCCCTCTACCACTGCCTGTGCTGCTGCTGTATCCCATTCACAGGTAGGTCCAAGTCTAGGATATAAATCTGCAAGACCCTCAGCGATCATACAAAATTTTAGGGAACTACCTGCCTGTAAAATATCAAAGTCATTAAATTGAGATAGATAGTTTCTTGTAGTTTCGTTAAGATGGTTTCTACTGGTAACAATCTTTAATTTATCAGTGGGTGACCGAACAAAAATTTCTGCAATATTATTATTACTTAACTTAAATGATCCTTTTTTAAGCCCGCCAAAAAATAAAGTTTTATCTTTAGGAACATAAACAAAACCCTGAATAGGATAATTATTTTCGATAAGTGCAATATTGATTGTAAATTCACCATTCTTGTTAATAAATTCTTTAGTACCGTCTAGAGGATCAACCAGCCAATATTTTGGCTCATTTGTATACTTTAAATTGCCCTCCTCTGAAATGATGGGATAGTTTGAAATAGATGAAAGCAAAGCAGAAATATGTTCGTGTGATTCTAAATCTGCCCGAGTTAAGGGACTTTTATCATCTTTATACTCAATATTTTTATCAAAACTCTCATAAATTTTAATTATTTTTTGTGAACATTGCTCAAGACATACTCTAATTTCATTGTAAAATTCAAATTGTCGTATTTTGTCATTTTTTAGCATTTTATTAAAAAAAGGATTTTTTTTATATACATTTTGAATATTTTTTGTATTTTTCCATAAATACGACAGATACTTTATTATAATGAATCATACTTTATTTTTTAAAATTAACCCATCAATTAAATATCCCGTATGGGATACCGATAGTCACTATAAATTTCTTCTAGGTCAAAAATTATTTAAAACAAAGAGGTCCTATGAAAGGTGGC
>CACHVL010000012.1:0-15113 GCA_902583235.1 uncultured Alphaproteobacteria bacterium
TATTACTTCCTACACAGAAAAAATTAGATCAAGGTCAATAGGTTATGATGTTATTGAGGCAATAGAGGGTGAAAGATCTTTTTTGACAGTCTATGGATCTAAAATATGGGACTTATTTCCAGCAATGAGTTTTTTAAAGTTATTAAATTTTGACACTAATTTACCAGATATGGAATTTGATTATTCCAAGTTAGAAAAAAAGATTATTTTCTATGCCAACTTATAGAGTTTTATTTGCCGGTCTTGGTAAAATGGGCTTCCATATGGCTGGTTTTTTATCTAAACAAAAAAATATAAATTTATATATTTATAATAGAACCAGTACTATTGAAACTAAATGGAAAAAAAAATTTTCTGGTGTTCAGTATAATTTTACTAATAATATTAAATTTGATTTTGTAATCAGCTGTTTAAAAGATGACAACGCTGTTAACTCATTTTATAAGAAATTTATAAAAACGAATAATTATAATAAAAACACAACTATTATCGAACACTCTACGATATCTTTAAATCAAATAGAATTACTTATTAAATTATTGTCCAAACCAAAATTAAAATTTGTCGATGCACCAGTAACAGGTGGGCAGGAGGGAGCAAAAAAAGGTTCTCTATCGGTAATGGTTGGTGGTGATAAATTAAATTTTAATAAATCAAAAAAAATTATATCCGCTTACTCAAATAATTGTACATATATGGGAAAACTGGGTTCAGGACAATTAGCTAAATTTACAAATCAAATTTTAATTTGTGGTATTCTGTACTCAATATCAGAAGCATTTCAATTTAGTAGAAAGAATAATCTTGATCAAAATAAAATATTCAAGGCATTAAAAAATGGTGCAGCAAGTTCATGGCAATTTACAAATAGGTATCCTACAATAGTTAAAAATAAATTTGACTTTGGTTTTTCAACAGAATTAATGACAAAAGACTTAAAATATGTACTGCAACATGCAAAAAAATTAGACTTAAATCTTAAGCTTACTAAGAGTGTTTATGAAAAATATAAAAAATTACAAAGTACAGTATATAAAAACTTTGACACCTCTAGTTTAGTCAAATCTTTAATTGATTAATGAATTACTGGAGAAAAGGTTGTAACCATTTATTAAAACGTGATCCAGTATTTAAAAAATATTATAATCCAAAGCACCAACTAAAAACTAATAAAAATAAATTTGATGTTTTATTTAAGTCTATTTGTTCCCAACAAATATCTGTTTCTGCGGCCATGTCAATCTATAAAAATTCTAAGCATATTATTGGTCCTGTAAATTTTACTAATTTTCGAAATAATAAAAATAAGATAAAAGAACTACCTTTAAGTAATAATAAAAAAAAGTGTTTGATTTCTCTTTTAGAGAATTACCATTTAGTATCTAAAATTAAATTAAATAAAAATTCTTTTGATAAGGTAAATAAAGATTTAACACAAATCTTTGGAATAGGTAGATGGACCGCTGAAATGTTTTCTATTTTTTATTTAGGATTACCAAATATCATGCCCTTAGGTGATCTTGGCTTTATAAACGCTTATAAGAAATATTATAATGATATAAAGTTAAAAAAATTTTCTAATAATTCCAAAAAATGGGGGAATTATTCGACAATTGTTACTTGGTATCTCTGGTCTTCTTATGACTCAGAACCTCTTTATCTATAAATTAATTTTAACCTAAATCAAAAAAAACAATTTAATCTTTAAAAAAAAGAATCTATTAATATTTATGCAATCAATAATCGAATTTCAGAACATCTGCAAAGAGTATCCAGGAGTAGTTGCAAACAATAATGTCTCTTTTAAAATTATAAGACAATCTATACATGCAATTTTAGGTGAAAATGGTGCTGGTAAGTCTACTTTAGTAAAAATTTTATATGGACACGTCAAACCTGATAATGGTCAAATCATAATTAATTCTGACCTAGTAACAATTAATTCACCAACTATGGCACAAAGCTTAGGTATAAATATGGTTTTTCAACATTTTAGTTTATTTGAGTCACTGACAGTAGCAGAAAATCTAATACTAGGTATGAGTGAAAAAATATCATTAAGTAAACTAAAATCAAAATCTGAAACTATATGCAATAAGTATGGTTTTAATTTAAATCTAAATTCACCTATAAGTTCACTTTCAGTAGGTCAAAGACAATCTGTTGAAATTGTTAGATCTCTTTTAAATAATCCAAAAATTTTAATAATGGACGAACCTACCTCTGTCTTAACTCCAGAGGAGATTAATAAATTATTTAAAATAATTAAAAAATTAGTAGCTGATGGTTTAACAGTAATTTTTATATCTCATAAATTAGAGGAGATTATTAATTTATCAGATCATGTAACAATTATGAGAAATGGAAAAGTAGTAAGTAATTTAACTACCAAGAATGAGGACCCTGAAAGCCTAGGTTATAAAATGTTAGGTTATAAAGTATCTAAAACTAAACAGTTAAATAATGTTGATTACTCAGAGAATGTATTAAGTTTAAGTAATTTATCTTCATATTCTCAAGATCCATTCACAACTAATTTAAATAAAATTAATTTCAATTTAAAAAAGGGACAAATTTTAGGTATTGCTGGAGTGGCTGGTAATGGCCAAAAAGAGTTAATGGAAATTTTATTAAATGAGAACGATTTTGAGTTTAACGGAGATATTATTTTTAAAAATATTAACATCAATAAATTATCTACATTTCAAAGAAAATCTTTATCTATTTCTTATGTGACTGAACAGAGATTGGGTCATAGCGCAGTACCTGAAATGTCTTTAAGTGAAAATATTTTACTTAGCATGAATCATAAAAGATATTTTAAAAAAGGTGATTTTATTAATTTTGATAGAATTAATTCCTACGCTAATGATGTCATCAAAAATTTTAATGTTGATACTCCGTCATTTAATGTCAAAGCTGGTAAGCTGTCAGGTGGCAATCTTCAAAAATTTATAATTGGAAGAGAAATCATGTCTGATCCTGAATTGTTAATCTTATCTCAACCTACATGGGGTATAGATGCAGGTTCTGAGGCTTTTATTAAAAAATCTTTAATAGAGTTATCACAGAAAGGAGTTTCAATAATCATAATTTCCCATGATTTGGATGAACTCCTTGATGTTTGTCATAATATTTCTGTTTTATATGAGGGTTCATTATCAAAATCTTTAAATGTTGAGAGCATAGATATTACTAAATTAGGTAAGTATATGGGTGGTCTATTTGATTAACATTAAATTAAGAGAGGATTATTCTAATCTAATATTTTATTTATCCCCATTAGTAGCAGTTTTTTTAACACTATTTTTTGGCTCATTTATTTTTTTAATATTAGATTTAAGTCCAATCGAGTCTTTTAAAATCTTTTTTATAAGCCCTATTTCAAATTCTTATGGTATCTCAGAATTATTTGTTAAAGCTACTCCCCTCGCTATTATCGCACTTGGTTTATCATATTGCTTTAAAAATAATATTTACAATATTGGAGCTGAAGGACAGTTAACTATGGGTGCTATCTTTGGAGGAGGTATAGGACTCTTATTTAATGACTCTACAAGTATTTTCTTACTTCCTTTGATGATTTTATTTGGAGCTATCGGAGGTGCTTTTTGGGCTACGATACCAGCTCTTTTAAAAACAAAATTTAATACTAATGAGATTTTAACTAGTTTGATGCTGACTTATGTTGCTCTATTTATACTCGATTATTTTGTTGTTGGTCCTTGGAAAGACCCAGCTGGATATGGTCTCCCAAAATCAATGCCGTTCCCAGATGCTGGAAGACTACCGGTGTTATTTGATGGTCTTCGAATTCACATTGGTGTGTATTTTGCTATTATGATTTGTTTAATCTCTTATATTGTTTATAACAAAACTTTATTTGGCTTTAAATTAAGAGTCTCTGGCTTCAGTTCAAAAGCATCTCAATATGCAGGTTTTAAATATAAAAATTTAATTTTTTATACTTTCATAATTAGCGGAGCCTGTGCAGGATTAGCTGGGTTATTTGAAGTCTCTGGACCAATAGGATTGTTATACAGAGATATTTCTCCGAACTATGGTTTTACTGCAATTATTGTTGCTTTTTTGGGAAGATTAAATCCTCTTGGAATAATTCTATCATCATTATTGATTGCTTTAACTTATTTGGGTGCTGAAGATGCCCAACTATTTTTAAAAATACCCTCAGCCGTTGGATTTGTTTTTCAGGGCTTAGTTTTATTTTTTTTATTAGGCACAGACTTTCTTAACAAATATAAGGTTTCTATATCATGAATATAGATCTTGTTATTGGTATTTTGAATATAGTTTTAATATCAACTACACCTCTTGTATTTGCTGGAATTGGAGAATTAGTCACTGAAAAAAGTGGAGTTCTTAACCTTGGACTTGAGGGCTTAATGTTAGTAGGCGCTGTTACTGGTTTTATAACTTTAGTTTTAACGGGCAATTATTTTTATTCTTTATTTTTTTCTATTATATCTGGTGTCATTCTTTCAGGTATATTTGCTTTTCTAGTTCTAAATTTGATGACTAATCAAATAGCAACTGGTCTTGCTTTAACAATATTTGGTATTGGTTTAAGTGCTATGCTTGGAAAAAAATTCAGTGGAACTCCTATTGAGGGATTAAACCCATATTATTTCATAGTTATTTCATTCTTATTAGTATTTATGGTGAGTTATTTTTTATCTAAAACTAAATCGGGTCTGATCGTCAGAGCAGTTGGAGAAAACCATAATTCTGCCTATGCTCTTGGTTATAATGTAATAAAAACTAGATACATGACTATCATATTTGGAGGAGTATTGAGCTCTCTTGCAGGTTTCTATATTTCTATTTGTTACGCACCTATGTGGCAAGAGGGTATGACAGCTGGCAGGGGATGGATAGCTTTAGCATTGGTAGTTTTTGCTACTTGGAAACCCTGGAGGCTTTTAGTTGGTGCCTATATTTTTGGTGGAGTTGCTATAATGCAAATGAACCTTCAAGCTATTGGCGTCAAATTACCAGGGCAATTTTTTAATATGATGCCTTATTTAGCCACAATTATTGTATTAGTTTTTATATCTTCAAATAAATTAAGACTTAAATTGAGTGCCCCAGCTTCTTTGAATATACCTTTTGAAAAAAATCAATAGGTTATCCACTTATTTTTTTTTCATATGATGGGCATCTATTTCTTTTTTGTTATAAATTTATTACATATTTATTATTAACTAGATTCATTATTTATTACTGAAAATAGTTTTATAATAAATTCATTAAATTTTAAAAGATAGGATTTTAAATATGATAAGAAAAATACTAACTATTCTCTCATTTTTTACCATAATTTCTGTATCTGCTCTTTACGCTGATCAAAAGAAAATTGGTTTTATATACATAGGCCCACCAGGTGATCATGGATGGACCTATATGCATGATCAAGGCAGAATTTATATGGAAAATGCTTTAGGAGACTCTATTTCAACAACTTATATAGAAAATGTCCCAGAAAATGCTGATGCTGTAAGAGCTATAAGAAAACTAGCTGCATCTGGTCATGACTTGATTTTTACAACATCATTTAACTACATGGACCAAACTCTTGAGGTAGCAGAAGAGTTTCCAGACGTAAAATTTGAGCATGCCACAGGGTTTAAGAGAATGGATAACGTCTCAACATATTCTGCAAGATTTTATGAGGGTAGAACTATTATTGGGCATATCGCAGGTAAAATGACCAAGACAAATACAATAGGTTACATAGTGTCATTTCCAATACCCGAAGTAATAAGGGGCATTAATGCCTTTTACTTAGCTGCTGCAAAAGTAAATCCAGACGTTAAAATTAAAATTATATGGAATTACTCCTGGTATGATCCAGGAAAGGAAGCGGATGCTGCCAATACATTAATCAATCAAGGTGCAGATATAATTGTTCAACATACTGACTCGTATGCTCCTTGCCAAGCTGCTGAAAAAGCTGGAGTACTTGCTTTTGGTCAAGCTTCAAATCAAGAAGCATTCTGTCCTAATGCCCATATGACTTCAATCGAAGATATTTGGGGCCCTTATTATGCTGCAAAGGCTCAAGCTGTTGTAGATGGCACATGGGGCTCTGAGGACACATGGCAAGGTTTTAAGGATGGTATGGTAGAAATGTCACCATATAACACAAAACTTTTACCTTTAGATTTAATTTTAGAAGCAAAAAATATGGAGACTGCTATTGAGAATGGTACTCTTCATTCATTTGAAGGCCCAATATACAATCAAGCTGGAGAATTAGTTGTTAAAGAAGGCGAAGTTGCTGATGACGGGATGCTCGCTGGAATGATGTTCTATGTTCAAGGTATAGATGGAGAGGTACCTCAATAAATACAAAAATTAATATTTAATTAATCCTGTTCCCATGGAAAAACAAGCCAGTCTTGATCCCTAAAATCATATAGATGAAGATCGGCTTGCTTTTTTCCCGAGGTTTTTGCATATAAAACTACAAACTTTGAATTTGGCATCATATCTTTGACTATTTTAGCTGTATCGCCGCTGTCTACTAAATCGTCAATAACAACCAACTTTTTTTCAGATTTTATTCTTTTAAAAATTTTTATATCTGAATTTTTTTTCCTATCTGCATAGGTTTTAAGAGCAATTACATCAATATCCTGTATGCCTAAGTAATTAGCTATTATAGAGCCTGGTATAAGTCCGCCCCTAGAAATCAAAATTAATTTTTGGGGTTTATATTTTTTTTTTATTAGTTTAGCTAATTTTATACAATCTGTGTGTATATCGTGATAGCTTAAAAAAACCTGTTTCATCCAAGGATTATAATAAAAAATAAATGAAAAGCAATTTAGCTATACTAAGTTCAGATCAAAAATCAATTGACTTTATAAAAAAAAATAAACTATCTAACACGCTTAACCTTTATGCCAATAGTTCAAGAAACACTGAGGCCGCACAAGCTTTTTGTAAGTCTCACAAATTTAATAAATATTATGGTTCTTATGAAGATCTCATTTACGACAATGAAGTAGATTTTATTTTAAATTTTTTACCTTCGGGTATTAAGTTTGAGTATATTTATCTTTGTTTAAAAAATAACATCAAAGTTATAACTAATTACCCAATTATTAGTAGTTCAAATGACTTGGAGTATTTTAATGAATTAATTGAATCTAAATTAATAAATAATCTTTTTTTAATTAATGAAATAAATTTTAAAAAGCTTTATGAAGATTCTATTAATCAAAATGCAATTACTTATATAAAAAATTTCCAGTATTCTAATGATTTTAAAAATAGTTTAGATGCTAAAGATGTCTTGTTTGATCTGTGCCCAGATCTCTTTTATTTAATTTATAAGTATCGTAATGAAAAAATTAAAATTCTTATTAAGGATAAAAATATCGATAAAATAACAAATAAAATAAACAGTTTAAAATGCGAGATTGAAATAAAGGAACAATTAAAAATAAAAATTATGTTAAAAATTAATATTTTTAATACTAATACAGCAATTAAATCAAAAGAAGGGACATTTAAAACAAATAAAACCCTTTATAACTCTGTAGATTTAATTTCTTTTATAAATTCAAAGAATTCTTTTGAAAATTTATCTATTTTTACATATTATCCGTACAAATTATTTCAAGAGGTTCTTTATGAGTGAAAATATTACATTCTCAGTATCCGGTTCTGAGACTTACTACCACAAAGATTGGCTTAAATCAAAAGGCTTTAAATGGGTAGCATCATCTAAAAAATGGGAAAAATTAAATATATTAGAAATCGAAGCTGACCAGTTATCAGAGTACTGCAAAGAGTTTGGACTATATTATGAAAGGTCTGATAAGGGCATGCCTAAATTTGATTATGAAAGTTATTTATGGGATGGAAACATTCCTGATAAATCAATTTGGTATGAAGAGAAGAGCCTTCCCAATTCAACAAATAAAGAAGGTTAGTGAATTAAAACTGAAAATATTCCATAAAAAAAGAATATCAACGCAATCATTAAAGCAAAATAGTAAGGTATTTTTTTCTTATTCATAAATGAAGCCATTACTACCAAATACTTATGTACTTAACAATAAATATCTTCAATCAATTATATCTCCGAGTACAGATATAATTGATTACAATTTTACCTCTGAACAAGTACATAAACTTAATCTTTTACAAATATTAAGACCTGATATTTATTTTAACAAAAAACTTTCTGAGGAAGAATTTTTTGACTTATCAAAGAAATACTATCAAAAACTAATTGATGAAGAAATTATTTACAAATCAGAAAAAGAATATTTTTTATATAGAATTGACTCAGAAAATCATTCTCAGACGGGGTTAATTTCCTTATTAAATATACAAGATTATATAAATAGAAATATTAAGCCTCACGAAAAGATTTTAGTGAGTAAAGGAAAAGAAAGAGCTGATCAATTATCTAAAGTTAAATTCCAATTAAGTCCTATTTATCTTTTTTATGATGATGAAAATATTGATCTAAATCTTGATATCCATCACGACAAAAAACCAATTATAAAGTTTAAATCGGGTAAGTATACTCACTCTATATATAAAACTAATACTGATTTTAGTGGAATAAATTTTAAGGAACTTTTTGTTGCAGATGGCCATCATAGGATTGAAGGATTTGCACAATTAGATGTTGATAAAGATACCAAGTTTTTATCAATAGTTTTTCCAAAATCTAAGTGCTTAAACTTACCCTATAATAGAAGCATTAAGTTTCCAAAAGATTATAAAAAAGATTCGTTTTTGACTGATTTAAAAAAATATTTTCATGTTGAGGAATTAAAATATCATGAGAAAATAGATCGTTTTTTTGTAATCTACTTTGAAGGTAAATTTTTTAAAATTGATTTGAAAGATGACTACTCTACAAATGGTGCAGATTGCATTGATTTTGGAGAGTTTGTCTTAAAAGAAATATTAAATATTTATGATGAGACTAATGATGAAAGGGTAGAATTCGTCCCACCCACACTAGGGACTGATTATTTGATTAATCAAGTTGATACAGGTATAACAGATCTATCAACATTGATGAGACCAGTTAGTATGGATTTAGTTATAGATTATTCTAAAAATTTGAAATTTATGCCACCTAAAGCTACTTGGTTTGAGCCAAAGCCACTAGATGGGCTATTTTTTTATAAAATTATTGAATAAATCTTAAAAACTGAGGAGTAATATAAACAATGCAAAAACCGACAATTAAACCAAATCATCCATTTTTTTCATCAGGACCTTGCTCTAAAAGACCTGGTTGGAAATTAGATGCATTAAGTGATGCGGTATTAGGAAGATCTCATAGAGCGAAAAGTGGTAAAGCAAAATTAAACGAAGTTATAGTTAAATCAAAAGAGGTACTCGAATTACCAGATGATTATTTGGTAGGTATAGTACCAGCATCAGATACTGGGGCTATAGAAATGGCTATGTGGAGTCTTTTAGGATTAAAAGATGTCGAGGTTTGTGGTTGGGAAACCTTTGGATTGACTTGGGTAAAAGATATTACAAAACAGTTAAAACTTGAAAATGTTACTGTTCATAAAACTGATAACTATGGGGAGCTTCCAGATTTGACAAAAGTAAATTTCAATAATGATGTTGTTTTTACTTGGAATGGTACAACCTCAGGTGTTTGTATACCTAATGCAGATTGGATCCCAGACGATAGAGAAGGTCTATCCATTTGTGATGCAACATCTGCTGTATTTGCAATGGATATGGATTTTAAAAAATTAGATGTTGTTACTTGGTCTTGGCAAAAAGTTTTAGGTGGAGAGGCTGCACATGGAATGATTGCTTTATCTCCAAAAGCTGTTGAAAGATTAGAGACTTATGAGCCTTCCTGGCCAATGCCAAAAATTTTTCAATTAGCTAAAAATAAAAAATTTTCTAAAGATATCTTTGAGGGAGCTACAATTAATACACCATCTTTACTTGCTGCTGAGGATGCTTTAGATGCTTTAAATTGGTGTATTGAAATAGGTGGTCAAAAAGAGCTTATATCACGATCAAAAAAAAATCTTCAAGTCATAAGAGATTGGATTGAACAAAGGGATTGGGTAGAGTTTTTGGCTGTGGATCCAAATACCTATTCTTCAACTAGCATATGCTTTAAGTTTACACATCCTGATTTTGTGGCTTTAGACAATGATAATCAAAAAAAATTAGTCAAAGAAGTTTGTTCTACATTAGAGAAGGAAGATGCCGGTTATGATATTAATGCTTATAAAGATGCACCAGCTGGTATAAGGATTTGGGGAGGCGCTACCGTAGAAGCCTCTGATATTGAAAAAGTTTTACCATGGATTGAGTGGTCCTTTTTTGAAACAATGGAAAGGTATAAATAATGAAGATTTTAATTTCTGATAAAATGAGTAATAAAGTTGAAGACGTCCTTAAATCTAAACAAATTAATTATGATATAAAGACCGGAATGTCTCCAGAGGAACTTAAAGAAGTAATTGATCAATATGATGGTATTTTAATCAGATCTGCCACTAAACTAACGTCTGATATACTTGCTGACTGCAAAAACCTTAAAGTTATAGGAAGAGCAGGGGTAGGTGTTGATAATGTTGACCTCGATCAAGCTACAAAAAATAAAATTTTAGTAATGAACACTCCTTTAGGAAATCTTGAGGCAACTGCAGAGTTAAGTGTGGGGTTAATGTTTTCACTTATGAGAAATATACATTTAGCTAATGACTCGACTCATCAAGGTAAGTGGGAAAAACCTAAGTTTATTGGGACTGAATTAAAAGGAAAAACACTTGGAATAGTTGGTTACGGTAATATAGGACAAAGAGTTGCTGAAATTTGCTCAACAATTGGTATGAACATTATTACTAACTCTAAATCAGCTAGTGATGAAGATCTATCTAGATTTAAAGCAAAAAAAGTTTCAACTGAGCAGTTAATAAAAGAAGCTGATATAGTTTCTATTCATACAAAATTAAATGATGAAACTAAATATATGTTTAATAAAGAAACACTTTCTAATATGAAACCTACATCAGTTATTATAAATTGTGCTAGAGGTGGTTTGATCAATGAAGTGGATTTAAAAGACGCTTTAAACAATGATGTAATAGCAGGGGCAGCTATTGACGTTTATGAAAATGAACCTGCAACAGATAACGTTATGTTTGGAGCTAAAAATTTACTTTTAACACCACATTTAGGTGCCTCTTCAAAAGAAGCACAATCTAATGTTGCCATTGACGTAGCAAACCAAGTTGCTGATTTTTTAAAAGACAATAAAATAGTCAATAACGTTAACTCTTTTTAAATTTCTTAAAATATTCATATATCGAAATTTTTGTGAGTACGTTTTGAATTGATTTACTTTCATTAATTTTTTTTAATTGAGAAAGTGTTAGTTTAAAAATTTTTATTTCTTCATTTTCATTCTTATTGTAGAGCGATTTAAATTTAATTTTTTCTACCTCGGCATAGTAAACATGAACGATTTCATCAGAGTAACCTGGCACTGGACAATATGTAGTTAGTTTGAATATTTTTTTTGTTTTAACTCCAATCTCTTCTTTAATTTCTCTTTTTAAGGCTGTTGTTAATCTTTCACCCTTATCAACCAGACCACCAACAATTTCATATTTTAAATTTTTACTTCTTACAAAGTAAAATGGTCTAAATTGTTTTATTAAATAAAATTTTTTTTCCTCTGGGCTAAAACATAGTGCAAATACAACATCACCAATGTTCAAAATTTCTCTATTAATTTTATAGGGTTTTACTTTTTTGTTATAGCTCTTGATCAAAAACTGGTAATTCCAAAAGCTGAAAAAACTTTTTGATAAAAGAGTTTTTTTTATTTTAGTTACTTTTTTCATGTAATTTAACTGTTTGACTATTTATAAGACAAAAGTATATATATTCAATACTCGGGGAGTAGCTCAGTCTGGTAGAGTGTCTGCTTTGGGAGCAGAAAGTCGCAGGTTCGAATCCTGTCTCCCCGACCAAGAAGTAAATTATGAAAAAAGTTACAATAAAAAGACCTTCAAAAACAAATATGCAATCGGGTCTAAAAAAAACTAAATTATGGATTATTGAATTTGAATTCGACCCTAGTCTTCAAAAAGATGTTTTAATGGGATGGAATAGTTCCAAAAACACAACCAAACAACTAAAACTCACCTTTGATAATCTAGATGATGCTATCTTATGGTGTCAAAAGAACTCATATGAATACAAGGTTGTAGATCAAACTTATAAACAAGTAAAACCAAAGAGTTATGCGAGTAATTTCTCAAATAATAGAAAAACCTCTTGGACCCATTAATAATTAAATATTCATTTTTCAAAATATAATACTATTATCACTGCATAATTATTAATTAATAAGGGGGAAAGAAATGATTAAGTTCATTACAACTCTGCTTGCTTTATTTATGTTTAGCACGTCATACGCTAAAGAAGTTAAAGTTGGCATTATTTTAGGTTTTACAGGACCTATTGAATCATTAACGCCAGGTATGGCTGCAGGCGCTGAGTTAGCTTTTAATGAAGCTTCAGACTCTGGTGCACTTCTAGGTGGTTCTACAGTTAGCTCTATTAGAGCTGACTCAACATGTATCGACTCAGCAGCAGCAGCATCTGCGGCTGAATTTTTAATATCTCAAGGCGTTACAGCTATCATGGGAGCAGACTGCTCTGGTGTTACAGGTGCAGTTCTTTCTAACGTAGCTGTTCCTAATGGTGTACCAATGATTTCACCATCCGCGACTTCACCTGCTTTAACTACAGCAGAGGATAATGGTCTATTTTTTAGAACAGCTCCTTCCGATGCTAGAGGTGGAGAAGTGTTAGCAGACATTACTAACGACAGAGGCATTACAAGTGTTGCAATTACATATGTTAACACTGACTATGGTGTTGGTTTAGCTGATGTATATGAAGCTGCCGCTAATGCTAGAGGTATCGAAGTTACAGCAAAAACTGCTCACGAAGGTGATAAAGCTGACTATAGTGCAGAAGTAGGTGTTCTTTCATCTGCTGGTGGTGATGCATTAGTTGTTATTGGTTATTTAGATCAAGGTGGAAACCAAATTATACAGGGATCACTTGATAGTGGTGCTTTTGATACATTTGTGCTTTCTGATGGAATGATTGGTGCTTCATTAACAGATACTTTTGGTTCCGATCTTGATGGATCTTTTGGTTCTATGCCTGGTTCATTAGGCGCTGGTGCTATGAAGTTTAAAGCATACGCCGAAGCAAATGGTGTTGACCCTTCAGTTTATGTTGGTGAGTCATACGATGCTGCAGCATTAATAATGCTAGCAATGTGTAAAGGTGGATCTGATGACAGTGCAACTGTAGCTGCAAATATTATGAGTGTAGCTAACGGTCCTGGTACAAAGATTTATGCTGGTGAACTAGCCAAAGGTCTTGAACTTGCATGTTCTGGTTTTGCTGTTGACTATGACGGAGCAACAGATGTTAATTTCACAGAAGTTGGAGAAGCATTTGGAGCATTCCTTGAAAAAGGAATTGAAGGCGGTCAATTCACAGACGTTGCTCAAAGATAAACATTAAAATTTAGCCTCATCTTTTAGGTGGGGCTAAATAACTTTCTTTAATTTTTTATAACCTTTTCCGGAAGTAATCCTTTTGGTCTGTATCTCATAACTAATAGTAGTCCCAACCCCATCATTAAATATCGAAAGTATGGAACACTATTTTGAAGATGATCTTTGATGTAACTAGTTTCATCTAAATGGCTAGTGAATAAATTAATTACAACCATTGCAAATGGTGCTGATTGTATCCAAATAAACCAGACTACAAACCCTCCAAGAACTGCTCCATAATTATTTCCTGTACCACCCAAGAGGACCATCACCCATATCAAAAAAGTATATCTTAGTGGTTGATAGCTTGATGGGGTAAAAAGACCATCATAAGTAACGAGCATTGCTCCTGCAAATCCGATAATCGCTGACCCTAGCATAAAAATAAACAAATGCTGTTTGACAACATTCTTACCCATGGCCCTAGCTGCTTCTTCATTGTCTCTTATGGCTCTCATCATCCTACCCCAGGGAGAATTTAAAGCTTTTTCTGAGAAATATAGAATTACAAATACAACGACTAAAAAAATCAAACTAAAACAAAGTTTCACAAAAACACCAGAAGAGGTGATTACTAATTGATTAAGTAAAGAAATTTTTACTTCAGGGTCTAAAACATTTGATAACTTTGAGGAGTTAAAAAACTGAACTAAATTAATAAACCATTCTGACTCTTGTAAATTCACTTCATAAGGAACGGGTCTCTTTAGACCAATGACATTCTTAACACCTCTTGATAGCCACTCTTCATGTTTTACAATCGTAATTATAATTCCTGATACCAATAGAGTAGAGATGGCTAAATAGTCTGATCTTAATCCTAGACATACCTTTCCTACAACAAAAGCCACTAAGGCAGATAAAATTGCTCCTACAAACCAAGAGAAAATAATTGGTAAATTCGCACCCCCAAGGAAACCAGAAGTAGCAGCATTTATAGACTCAATTTTACTAATTGATGGTCCTGCTATGAATTTAAGTAAAGGTATAGATAAAATTATAATTAAGAATACAAAATAGTTTTTATAATTATTATTTGATAATTTTTTATTAATTATAAATACGCTAATTACAACTGCTGCTAAAAATAATCCTGATATTAAAATACCTATACCTCCAGCACTCCATGCTTCATGCACAGGTGGCACAGAAACTAAAACAGTTGCAAGCCCTCCTATTGCTAAAAAACCCATTACACCAAAGTTTATTAAACCCGCAAATCCCCATTGTATATTTACCCCCATTGCCATAACCGCAGAGATCAAACAAAGATTTAACATTGATAGAGCGATGCCCCAGGACTGAAACAGGCCAACTAAAACTGTTAATATAGTCATCACAGAAAAACAAATTCTAAAGTCTATATTTTTGATCATATGACTTTCCCTTTAAAAATACCATTTGGCCTAAATATGAGAACAACTATCAATATTGCAAAAGAGATAGCAAATTTATAATCAGTTGAGATAAATTGTATAAGCGTACTCG
>CACHVL010000013.1:0-14496 GCA_902583235.1 uncultured Alphaproteobacteria bacterium
AAGAGGCTAATCCAACACCCTCCCATCCAAAAAATAATTGAATTAAATTGTCACTTACAACTAACGCTACCATACAAAATGTAAATAAACTCAAGTAAGTCATAAATCTTACTTTTGAATTGTCATGTGCCATGTATTCAATTGAATATATATGGACTAAAGCAGATACAGTGAGAACAAGAGTTAACATCAAAAGTGTTAAAGAGTTAACTGAAATTCCCCAATTAAAAAACTGACCCGAAACAAAAAACCACTCTAATACAGGAATGATAATTTCTGGAGATGGAGACATTGAAAAACTAATAAACAAAAACCAGCTTAAAATAGCTGCAATAGATATTAGCGTTGATGAAAAATATTGAGCAGTTTTATCACCTAGCAAAACCCCAAAAGGATATGTAAAAATTGTTGAAATTAATGGAAGGAAGAAAAGTAATTTATAGCTAAACATCAGTCTTTTAATTGATTAATTTTGGTTATATCAATCTCTCCCTTATTTCTAAAATAAATAACCAGTATGGCTAAACCAATTGCAGCCTCAGCAGCAGCAATTGTTAAAATAAAAATTGAGAATACTTGTCCATTAATATCATTTAAGAAAACTGATGCCGAAACGAAATTAATATTTGCTGCTAATAATATAATTTCAATACACATTAAAATTAAAATCATATTTCTTCTATTTAAAAATAATCCAAAGCATCCGATAATAAAGACTATTAAAGAAAGAATAAAAAAATGATTGTATGTAAGATTAGTCATCTTTTATACCTTCACCTGGTATAATTTTTACTAGCTGGACTCTATCTTTAGCCGTCGTAGAATTTTGACTATCAATATTTTGTCTTTTGATTGTTGGTCTATAGACATGAGTTAAAACAATTGCTCCAATCATAGCAAGTAACAAAACAATGCCGCTTAATTGGAAATCAATAAAATACTTTGTATAAAGCACATCTCCAATTTGTTCAGTATTGTTTTTAGATCTAATAAATGTATCTATGTTAATTTTAGAAGTTTTAAATACAGTTAAATAGATTATCTCAGCTAGAATGATGCCAGCAAAAAGTAAAGCGAGAGGTACATATCTTTTAATATTAAACATTAAAGTTGTAATTTGTATATCGAGCATCATTACAACAAAAAGGAAAAGGATTGCTACTGCACCAATATAAACAATAGCAAGGATGATGCCAACAAACTCTGCTCCAATAAGAATGAACAGAAAAGTGGAATTTAGGAAAGCTAATACTAGGAATAAGACAGAGTTAACAGGATTTTTTGAAAAAATAACAAAAATGCATGTTGTAATTAAAAATGTTGCAAACAAAAAAAAAGAGCCAACTAAAAACATTATCTGTATTTACTGTCCCTTTTAAGATTTTCACTAATTTGTTTTTCCCATATATCTCCATTTCGTAAAAGTTTTTCTTTGTCGTAAAGTAATTCTTCTCTTGTTTCAGTGGCGTATTCGAAATTTGGGCCCTCTACAATAGCATCTACTGGACAAGCCTCTTCGCATAAGCCACAATAAATACATTTAGTCATATCAATGTCATATCGACTGGTTCTTCTACTGCCATCAGGCTTTGGTTCCGCTTCAATAGTTATAGCTTGAGCAGGACAAACAGCTTCACATAATTTACAAGCAATACACCTTTCCTCACCATTTGGGTATCTTCTCAAAGCATGTTCCCCTCTAAAACGAGGGCTAATAGGCCCTTTTTGATTAGGATAGTTCAAAGTAACTTTAGGTTTAAAAAAATAAGTTATTGTTAACTTTAAACCTTTCATTAATTCAAAAAGAGTAAAAGATTTTATGTATTTAATAAGTGTTGTCATAATTAATTAGGCAATAATCCAAAGTAAAATAAAAAGGCTGATGTAATAACTACCCAAATTAGTGTTAAAGGTAAGAAAATTTTCCATCCGAGTCTCATAAGTTGGTCATATCTATACCTTGGGAAAGTTGCCCTGACCCAAAGAAATACAAAAAGGATTAGAAAAACTTTAATAACAAACCAAAAAATTCCAGGAATTGCATTTAAAGGGAATATATCTATTGGAGGGTACCAGCCTCCTAGGAATAAAATGACCGTCAAAGAACTCATTAAAATCATATTTGCGTATTCCGCTAAGAAAAATAAACCAAACGATATTGATGAATATTCAGTAAAGAATCCTGCAACTAACGTAGCTTCGTCCTCAGGTAAATCAAAAGGCAATCTATTTGTTTCAGCAAGTGCTGATATTATGAATACGACAAACATGGGTAAAAGAGGTATAGCAAACCACATATTTTTTTGACTTTCGACAATGTCAATCAAATTTAAAGAACCTACACAAATTAGAACTGTGATAATCACAAAGCCTATAGAGACTTCATAAGAAATCATTTGAGCAGCTGATCTTAAAGCTCCTAAAAAGGGATATTTAGAATTACTTGCCCAACCAGCTATTATAACTCCATAAACGCCAAATGATGACACAGCAAATAAATATAAAATTCCAATGTTAATGTTAGCAATTACGTATGTTGAACTAATTGGTATAACTGCCCAAGCTATCAAACTTAAAATTAAAGTTAGCATAGGTGCAAATATAAAAAGAAATTTATTAGAACTTGATGGTAGTAAGTTCTCTTTGGTAAGTAGTTTTAAAACGTCTGCAAAGCTTTGCAATATACCAAAGGGCCCCACAACGTTTGGTCCCTTTCTTAATTGAACAGCTCCGAGAACTTTTCTTTCTAAATATACTAATAAAGCAACAGAAACCAATACAGGCACAACAAAACTAAATATTTTTAAAATACCTATTGTTATTTCAAGAGAAAGACTTGTCATTAAGCTGACTTCTCTAATAGAGATGGAGCGGAAATTATCTCTTCAACACATTTAACCATTGTTACAGAATTTTTAGAAATGATATCAGACATATAAAAGTTATTTATTGGATACTGCGTTTTACAGTCTTCAAATTCAATATCAGTTATAATTGGAGAAGCATTATCATTACTCAAAATTTCATGAAAAATAGATAATTTTGGATGTTTTTTTAATAATTCAGATCTTAATTGCTCAAAAGTATTTGGTTCAAAAACAAAGGAAAACTCGTCAGATAATTTTTTAATTATCGACCACTCTTCTTTTGCAGTTCCAATAGGATTATGACATTTTTTAGCCTCTTGCGGTCTTCCTTCAATATTTACAAATATACCATTCTTCTCAGTATAAAGAGGTGTTGGTAGAATAATATCTGATTTCATAGCGCCTTCATCTCCGTGATGACCAAAGTAAACCCTAAAACAATTGTCAAATTGTTCACTGGCAATGTGTTCTGAACCAAATGAAAGAACTATTTCAAATTTTTCTTTTTTTAATTTTGAAAATGGCTCGCAAAGGTTTTTAGTAGTATTACCTAATATTAATTGGCCTACACGAGAGGCATACGGATTTAAAAAATTTAAGTTATTTTTATCTTTTGTAATAACATTATGTTTATCAGCAAATGAAAAAATAGATTTTAATGTTTTGATATTTTTTATTTTATTTAAAAAAGCTGAACCTATTATAATTAATGGATTAGAGGATTTTTTTAAAGCTTTGATTAATTTTTCATTATTTAAATTTGATAGCTTGTCTCCTAAATATTCTGTCTGATAGTTCAAAGATATATTTTCACCAATGTTAAATATTCTTGAATTATTATTGTAGGCTTTAAAAACCTTATGGTTGATTATTGGTGTTTCAATTTTTGGGTTTGTACCTAAAAGTATTATTAAATCTGAATTTTCTATCTCGTTTAAAGGTGTATTAAAACGATAACTATCTAAATTTTCAAGAATAGCTTGATTGTCAGTGCGACATTCGACGTTGTCTTTACCAAAGTTTGACATAAATTTATTAATTGCGTATCCGGTTTCTAAATCAACATGCTCTCCAATCAAAGCTAAAGGCTTTAAAGATTTCAGTTTATTTTTTAAAATTTTTAAGGACTCTTCCCAACTTGAACTAGATAATTTTTGATTTTTTCTAATGTAAGGTGTGTCTATTCTCTGTTGGTAGTAACCATCATAATTAAATCTTACTTTGTCAGATATCCACTCCTCGTTAATGAATTCATTTGTTCTTGGTGTGACTCTTAAAATTTCCTCTGCTCTACTATCAACCCTGATATTGGAGCCGACACTATCAAAAATATCAATTGAGTCTGTTCTTTTTAGCTCCCAGGGACGGGCTTTAAATTGATATGGTTTGCTTGTAAGTGCACCAACAGGGCATAAATCAATAACGTTGCCAGAAAGCTCTGAGGTAATTGATTGCTCAAGATAGGTAGTAATTTCTGCATTTTCGCCTCTGCCTAACATGCCTAATTCTGGAACTCCTGCTACTTCGGTTGCAAATCTTACGCACCTAGTGCAATGAATACATCTTGTCATTATGGTATTTACCAAGGGTCCCATGTTTTTATTATCAACGGCTCTTTTATTTTCTTTATATCTAGACTTATCAAAGCCGTAGTACATAGCCTGATCTTGTAAATCACATTCTCCACCTTGGTCACATATTGGGCAATCTAAAGGATGATTAATTAATAAAAATTCCATCACGCCTTTTCTACCTGCATTTACTTTTTCTGAATTAGTGATTATAGACATACCTTCCATTAAGGGCATTGTGCAGGAAGAAACTAGTTTTGGAGCCTTTTCTATTTCGACCAAGCACATTCTACAATTTCCAGCTATAGATAGTTTGTCGTGATAACAAAATCTTGGTATTTCTTCACCTGCTATTTCGCATGCTTGCATAACAGTGAGATTTTTATCAACTTGAATTTCTTTTTGATTAATTTTTATATTTACTAGATTTTCACTCATGAAGCTTTTAACTTTTTATTATATTTGCTAATCAACTCTGATTTAAAATTCTTAATAAGTCCTTGGATAGGCCACGCAGCTGCATCTCCTAAGGCACAAATAGTGTGTCCTTCTACTTGCTTCGTTACATTCTCTAAAAGTTCTATTTGCTCAGGGGATATTTCTCCTCTAACTAGTCTTTGCATCATTCTGTGCATCCAACCTGTTCCTTCTCTGCACGGTGTGCATTGACCACAGCTTTCATGTTTATAAAAGTGTGCAAATCGTTCAATTACTTCTGCAATATCATTATTCTTGTTAACAACAATCACTCCCGCTGTACCTAAGCCTGAACCATTAGCTTTTAAATCATCAAAGTTCATAAGAACTGACTCACAAATATTTTTAGGGAGCATTGGAGTGCTTGACCCTCCTGGAACTATTGCTTTTAAGTTATCCCATCCGCCCTCAACTCCATGACAATGCTTTTCAACTAATTCCTTTAATGGTATTCCCATTTCTTCCTCTACCGTACAAGGCTTGTTGACATTTCCAGATATACAAAAAATTTTTGTACCCGTGTTATTCTCAGCACCTATTGATTTAAACCAATCTGGACCTCTTCTTAAAATAGTAGGAACTACGGCAATTGACTCTACGTTATTAATAGTTGTTGGCATGCCATATAAACCGACACCTGCAGGAAAAGGAGGTTTTAGCCGTGGTTGACCTTTTTTTCCCTCTAAACTCTCTAAAAGAGCTGTTTCTTCTCCACATATATATGCTCCAGCACCCCTATGTACATAAAGATCGAAATCAAATCCACTACTACAGGCATTTTTTCCTATGTAGCCTCGGTTATAAGCTTCTTCGATCGCCTTTTCTAATTGAACATACTCGTAGTGATATTCACCTCTAATGTATATATAGCACTTTGATGCTTGAATAGCATATGATGCAATTAAGCAACCCTCAATAAGGGTATGAGGATCATTTCTTATAATTTCTCTGTCTTTACAAGTTCCAGGTTCAGATTCATCTGCGTTAACAACTAAATAATGTTGCTTGCCTGTATCCTTAGGCATAAATGACCATTTAAGACCAGTAGAAAAACCTGCACCACCTCTTCCTCTGAGCTGACTTGATTTCACTAATTCAATAATATCATTTTGATTTTTAGACAAAATTTCTTTTGTGTTAGACCAAGAACCTCTTTGTAAGGCTCCTTCAATAAAGGGTTCTTGAAAACCATGAAGGTTTTGAAAAACTTTATCTTTAGCATTAAGCATTTTCTGAGCTTCTCCTACCTTTTTGAGAACCAATAATATTTGGTTTTCCCTCTTTGATGTTGTCTATAATTTTCTTTGTAGAGTCTTCATCTAAGTCTTCAAAAAAATCATTATTAATTTGTATCATAGGTCCATTAGAGCAGGCACCAAGGCACTCCACTTCAACAACTGTAAATTTATTATCTTCACTGGTATCGTTAATTTCACATTTTGTTTCTTTACAAATCGTATTTGTAATTTTATTTGAGCCTCTGAGCCAACAAGGAGAGGTTCTACAAATCTGAACTAGGTTCTCACCAATTGGTCTTGTGTTATACATTGAATAAAATGAAGCTACTTCTGTGACTCTTATCTTGGGCATAGATAAAGTCTCAGCAATTGTTTCTATGCATTCAATGCTTATCCAATTATGATTTTGTTCTTGTGCCAAATAAAGGAGAGGCATTACAGCGCTTTGCTCCCTACCTTTTGGATATTTAGAAATTATATTTTTAATTGATTTTAGATTATCTTTAGACCATGAAAATTTCACACCTGATCTTGAAAAATTATTTGATAGACCTGGATGATTACCACTCATCTGTCAACCTCACCAAATACAATGTCTAAACTTCCTAAGATTGATGGTAGATCTGCAAGTTGGTGACCTTTAGATAAAAAATGTAATGCCTGTAAATGAACAAAGCCTGGAGCTCTCAATTTACAACGGTAAGGTTTTGAACTTCCATCAGCTACTAAAACAACTCCAAATTCTCCTTTTGGTGCCTCTACACTTTTGTATGTAATTCCCTCAGGAACCCTATATCCCTCTGTAAATAACTTAAAATGATGAATTATAGCTTCCATTGAGTTTTTCATTTCTGATCTTTTAGGTGGTGTAATTTTATTATTTTCAACCATCACAGGTCCTTTTGGAATATAATCAATACATTGCAAAATAATTTTAACAGACTCTCTCATCTCTTCCATTCTCACTAAATATCTGTCATATGTATCGCCTGTTTTTCCAACAGGGATGTCAAAATCTATATCTGAATATACATCATAAGGTTGAGATTTTCTTAGATCCCAAGCTACTCCACTTGCACGAAGAACAGGACCACTACAACTAAGTCTTATTGCATCATCTTTTTTTAATATTCCTATATCAACTGAGCGTTGTTTAAATATTCTATTTTCAGTAAGTAATTCTTCAAGGGTATCGATAAACTTAGGAAAATTTGAAAAATAGTTTTTCATTTTTTCTAAGAGATTTTCGGGTAAGTCCTGATGAACACCACCAGGTCGAAAATAAGCTGCATGAAATCTTGCACCAGAAACAGCTTCATGAAATTCCAACATTTTTTCTCTCTCTTCAAAAGCCCATAGCATTGGAGTAGCTGCACCTATGTCCATTGCGAAAGCAGGAATGTTAAGCAAATGATTCAGTATTCTGGTAACTTCTGCAAACATAACTCTGATATATTGAGCTCTTTTAGGTGCCTTAATGTTCAACAAATTCTCAACCGCTAAAGCGAATGCATGTTCTTGACACATTGGCGATACATAATCAAGACGGTCAAAATATGGTATAGCTTGGGTATAAGTTTTTTGTTCAATTAATTTTTCAGTGCCTCTATGTAAAAGTCCAATATGTGGCTCTGCTTTGTTTACTACCTCTCCCTCCAATTGCACTAGCAGTCTAAGGACCCCGTGTGCGGCTGGATGTTGAGGTCCAAAATTAAGTGTGACAGGTTTAAAGTTCTCGGACATGAATTTTATTTACCTAGTTCCTCTTTAATTGTTTCTTTCATTCCCTCCCAAGGGCTATCATTATCAAAGTCTCTAAATTCTTGCTTTAAGGTTACAGGCTCATAAACAACTTTTTTTATGTTTTCGTCATAACGAACTTCTTCATATCCAGTTAAAGGAAAATCTTTTCTAAGTGGATGACCTTGAAAGGAATAATCATTCATTATTCTCTGAAGATTAGGGTGATTTATGAAATTTATACCAAAAAGATCATAACACTCCCTTTCAAACCAGTCAGCAGACTCAAAAATTTGAGTTATAGAATTAATATTTAAATTATCTTCAGAAATATTGGCGAAAATAAACAATCTTTTATTAAATTTTAAGCTCAGAAAAGAGTATATGAGTGTAAATCTTTCGTTAGCATAACTTGATTTAGATAACATATTATCTGTGACTGTAATATCTATTAACTGGTCATAGAGTAAATTTTCATCTTCTTTAATTTTTTGAGTAACATCTAATATTGAGTCCTTGTTTACTAAAATATTGTCAATACCGGCCTTGATTGGGAAATGAAAATTTCCAGTTGAATATTTTTGTAAAATATTAGGGGACAAATAATTTACCTATAAATTTTCTTTTTCTTTTTAATTTTATCTTGAAGTTGCATGATGCCATACAAAAGAGCCTCAGCAGTTGGTGGACAACCTGGAACATAAATATCTACAGGCACTATTCTATCGCATCCTCTAACAACGGAGTAAGAGTAATGATAATAACCACCACCATTAGCGCAAGAACCCATAGAGATTACCCATCTTGGTTCAGGCATTTGATCATAAACCTTCCGTAAAGCAGGTGCCATTTTGTTTGTAAGAGTTCCAGCAACAATCATCACATCAGATTGTCTAGGTGATCCTCTAGGTATTACGCCTAAACGATCTAAATCATATCTACTCATATAAGAGTGCATCATCTCAACTCCACAGCAAGCCAAACCAAATGTCATAGGCCATAAAGAACCAGAGCGTGCCCAATTGATCAAATTTTCGAATGAAGCTGTAACAAAACCTTTTTTTTCAAAGACTTCATCTATATTAAGAGAATTATTATGTTCTATATTTACTCCCAATCTAAGGCTCCATTTCTCCATTCATAAATAAATCCAACTGTGAGGATAAATAAAAAAAACATCATTGAATAGAAACCTAAGGCACCAATATTGCTTAGACTTACAGCCCAAGGAAATAAAAACGCAATCTCTAAATCAAAAATTATAAATAGTATTGATACTAAATAAAACTTAACGTCAAATTTTGATCGAGCATCATCAAAGGCTTCGAATCCACATTCATATGCAGATAATTTTTCACTATCAGGTGAACTTGGCGATAAAATTTTTGAGAGCAAATACATGGCAATAGCCATACCAGCACCTATCAAGATGAAAATTAAAATAAATATATAATCCAGGTTGTACATAAAATATAAAGGTTTTTACTAGTGTATTATAAAAAACTAAAGCAAATAATTAATAATAAAAGTGACGCAAGTAGGAATAATTATGGCAGGAGTAACGGGAATTAACCCGCGACCTCCTATGTAATAGATAAGAATGTTAGGTTTTAAGATCACTTAAATCTCCAGACTTTCCATCATTGATTGAACTGAGTTCACCCTATATGTCCATATCAAAAAATAATATTAACACATTTCATGATAAATTGAATCATTATTCATCTAAAGAATTCAAAGGATTCTCTCTCAAGAAAAACAATTAATGATAAGATTAGGGTATATTCTGCCGTTATCAGCTTGGCATAAATCTAACTTTTTGGCACCCCAATTAGCATCGATTTGATTAACTATTTATCTTGAATGTAATGAGAAAAATTTAATATAGAAGTCAATTTCTCTTTTATTGACAATAATTAAATTTTCACTGTAGCCAAACCTACCGATTATTTGAAATTTGTAAAACTTAGATAATATATGATAGGTAATTCTATCTCTATAATCATCTATGATAAGTCGAAACGATTTTTTCTTGTTTTTCAAAAATTTATATAAATATAATGCACATAAAACCCTGTATCTACCATCAATTAATATAAAATCTGGAAAAATATGATTTTTATTAAGATAAATTAGCGGTTCGTAGCACATTTTTTTTGCTCTACTGGAGATAAAATATTTTCTGAACTTAAAAAGTATTGGATGAGAGTAATAATCTGTATATCCAATATCTTTAAACTTTATATTTTTGGTATATTGACGCATAAATAAATAAAATCCTTTATCAGACTCTATAGATAAAAATTTTTTATTTTTTTTTTCTGCTAAAACTGTTGATGATCCGGAGCCATATTCCATATAAAATTTAGAACTATCAAGTAGTTTCTTAAATAATTTATTTTCATCTTTTCCAAAATAAATTTCGCTTTGTAAATTATAATTGTTGCCCAACATTTTATGGTAGCGTAAAATACTGTATACAATTTTAGCAAAAGATATTAAAAAACCTTTAATTCTCATAAATTTTATTAATATAAATATGGCGGGAGCGACGGGACTCGAACCCGCGACCTCCTGCGTGACAGTAAGGAATCCTAGGTCTTTTTAAGCCTATATTACCTTGGCTTTTTAAACACCCATAAGACTCGTTCACCAAGTGTTCACCTTTCTAGTGAAACACTACCACATTTTACGAAATAATGATTCAAATATTCCAATATTGGTGAACCGCTAATTGACCATGGATCATGCACCGCGAAACGCTGTTTTAGGAATCATAGAGCATGGTGTTAACCTTCATGTTAACTTGTTACGGGGGTAGCATTTACTTCGTACCCTACGATTCAAAAATGCGTCTTAAACATGTATTAAAGTGTACCTTTGACTAATTTTGAACCCTCCCTATGCGTAGCGTTTAAAGTTAACAAAAGTAAACATTTCAGGGTAACAAAAGGTTACATTATCTACGAGAGTTCCATGCGAGAAATTCTGGTTTTTTAATATTTGAGTGTATAATTATTTAAAAATTTACTTCGTAGCCCAGTCTTATATCGAAGTCATTATCATAATTATTAATATAACCATAATCGAGTGTTAAATTTCTGTAATTAATTTTTATTTCATTTTTGTCATCGAAGCTCTCATAGCCGTAGCCTAATTTAAGATCTTTATACTTCCCTAAAATGGTGAAACCATATTCACTATTATTATTTTTATTATGATTATACTCATCTTGAACAATAAATTTAGTCATCAATTTACTCTCCTCGCCAATATCTTTAGTGAATCCAATTCCATAGTCAATTTGTCGACCAGAAGGTTTTAAAGATACATTTTTTTTATCATAATAAATATCACCATTTAAATCTGACAATGAGGGTTGATTAAAAGTAAGGGTACCAGAACTTATTCTATTTGGTTGACTAATAAATAAAACTGTTTTTAGGTTTATTGACTCAAAGTCTTTAGCTATTGCTAAATCAAAATTATCTGAAACTAATTCTGTTGAACTTTCAATTATTGGAGAGTAAGAATAATTTAAGTTTGAAATAGCAGAATTATAATTTGTTTTAAAGTACAAAGATTTTCCTAATTTGAGTTCTGATTTAAATCCAAAAAAATTGTGTTCTGTTTGCAAATTATTCATTTCAAAAATACCTTTTGCTTCTGTATCAAGGAAGCTGCCCATTTCTGTTGTTTGACCAGTAATAATTGAATGTTTGTAATTATCTTTTTTATATTCGGCTGACATAACAAACATTGTGTTTTTTCCTTCAAAATCATCATCATTAATTCGCATTGGTGCTTCAAATCCATAATTTAATGATAAATTTTCGCCTACTCGCTCTCTATATCCGATTGAATATCCATTTTCTTTAGTATCTAGATAAAGAGCATCAGTACTATCAAAACCTAGAATGAAATCATTATCATCTTTGATAAAATTTTGAACTGCTATTGAAGGTTCAAATAAAGTTGTATTAAATCCAAAATGATTTGTGTCATGTGTTTTTTCAAACACAACTCCTGATTTTTGATCAATGAATTCAAATTTCTTTTCATTAACCTCAACAAGATTTTTATCCAATAGATTGAAATCAATATCAAGTTTGGCTATAGGTTTTTTTGTTACTTTATCCAGGACGTGAGCAGAGAGCTTATATTTAAATCCACCATCTAGTGCATCGTAAACATAATTTTGAACTTCAGATAAATTATTTTGCAATGCATCACCTATTGATTGTCCTGTCGCAATATAACTTAATCTACTATCATGTCTTTCTATTTGTCCATTTTCATCAAGTACTTTGGTTATTAAACCAAATGATTGACCATTGCCATTTCCCTCTCCTCCTCCAAGTTCTTCTCCTAATTGATTATTGCTTTGTGTGTATGAGCTTGAAGTTATAGGATTTAATGCTGCATAAACATCCATTAAACCATGACCATAATTTGCATTATAACCATGTTGAATACTGTTACCAAAAGTTACTGCCCCAGTGTGAGCTCCAATTAAACTAGTAGAGTTCTGCCCTGTTGCTAATAATCGATCAACAATCATTTCAGGGGTATGATTTGGAAATGCTTCATTTAGCAGTGCTATTGCACCTGCTACTTGTGGTGCAGCGTAAGAAGTACCTGATCCAATATTATAATATCCACTTCCACCTACAGCTACACCAGCCATTTGCCATCCATCAGCACCTAGACAAAATTCTTTTGTTTGACCACAAGGAGCTGATTGAAGAGTATATGATTCACTACCAGAAGCACCATCTACTTCAATGTTAACTACAGTAATCCATGCTTCAGCTAACTGACTATAAAAAACAGGTAGTGCTGCGAAAATATCAGCATCTACTTCACTTGAAGTATTTGAATTTGATTGAACAACAACTCCATTTGCTTGGAAATTATTTAACGCTGTGATGTAATTATCAATAGCTGTTTGGTAACTAGTCACAAGTAGACCATCTAAATCCATCCAAGTATCGTCTGTTCCATTTGCGTCATTGTAATGATCGTACAATGCATATTGAAATAATTGCGTTGTTGTATAACCAGAAAAATTAGCTATGTAATAATCTAGATCATCTGCATTGAAAGTATTTGATCCCCAACTTTGGTTTACCACAACAGCTGAATTACTTGTAAAGTCGTTCATACACGTAGTTAATTGGTTAAAACCAGTATCACTATATAAATTGATAGCACCTTCGCAATATCGTAAGTCTGCTTTATCAGCGACACCTTCGGGTCCAGATACGTCATCATCAGCTGCTAGTATCCCTGCTACAGAAGCTCCATGATAATTAGATGCACCATTAGCACTTAATGAGCCTACAGTAGTTACTGATCTATCAGTTCCATTAAATTCACTATGAACAGTGTTAAAACCATAATCTATTATTCCAACAACTTGTCCATCCCCATCTAGACCATACCCTCCTTTAGCTTTATGAAGATTAATGACTTCAAAGTTACTTTGAGTACTTAAACCTGATACTACTCCAATTAGTGCATCATTTGTGTAGTTAAATTCTGTTTCACCTAATTTTGTACTGGCGTTAGAAGAGTTATAAGTAATTTGCGTCCCACAAACAAACTCATCTGGTTCTGTTATTGTTATAGTTTGAGATTGATCACCGTCTTCATTAACACCCGACTTTCCTGAAACACCACTGATAGCTATTGTTGCAGTCTCATTTCCAATTTCACATACTGTATCTGTTGTTGGATTAAATGTAACAGTACCTGTTAAGCTTCCTGCACTAATTATAATATCATTTAATAAAGATGTTCCTCCGTTATCAGAATAATCTGTACCTTCAGTAGCTGTACCAGAAGTATCTAAAACTACTGTGATCGCAGAGTCTGTTGTTCCACTTAATGTTGCAGTTAATGTTAAATTTGATCCAGAATTTTCATCAATTGATAAAGCACTAGTTGAAAGTGATACTGTTGGTGCAGATTCATTTTCGGTAATTGTTACTGTTGCCGTGCTATCACTTATAGAACCTGCAGACGCATTACTTAGAGTAATTGTAAAAGTTTCATTACCCTCGTAAACTGAGTCATCTGATATAGATACCGTAAATGTTTCAGAAGTATCTCCAGCGCTAAAAGTTAAAGTTCCACTAGTTGAAGTATAATCAGCTCCTGCTGTTGCTGTTGAATTTGATGTTGCATATTGTATCGTAGTTGAAGAAGCACTAGCACTACTCATTTCAACGGTTATAGTTACATTACCACTACCAACATTCTCAGCAACAGATACATCGTCTACGGAAAAACTAAAATTATCATCATCTGTAATCGTAAATGTTCCTGTTGAATCACTTATTGTTGCATTGGATGCATTTGATAAAGTCATCGTTACTGTTTCATTTCCTTCATTTGCAGTATCAGCAAGAACTGTTACCCCTATCGTGCCTGTTGTACTTCCAGCACTGATAGTTAACGTTCCACTTGTTGCTGTATAATCACTTCCTGCTGTTGCTGTTCCATTTGATGTAGCATAATCTACCGTTACATCTCTTCCAGATGCAGCAGATAATGTTACTGTCATATTGGTCGATGAATTACTTTCATCTGATGTGGAAA
>CACHVL010000014.1:0-11934 GCA_902583235.1 uncultured Alphaproteobacteria bacterium
CTTGGTAGAATTTTCTAGAAAAGAAAGTGAGAAGGGACGTTTTACTTTAATTTTTCTTTGTGCTCCTGGCGATACAAATACAGCAGAAAGTGAAAAAAAACCCCTTTTGGAATTAACATATAATTGGGACAAGGAAGAGTACCAAGGTGGCCGAAATTTTGGACATCTTGCTTTTAGAGTAGATAATATTTATCAAGTTTGTGAAAATCTTATTAAAAATAATGTAGTAATAAATAGACCTCCAAGGGATGGTTATATGGCGTTTATTAAATCACCAGACGGTATTTCCATTGAGTTACTTCAAAAGGGTGAGAGTCTTGAAATCAAAGAACCTTGGTCAAGTATGGAAAATAATGGTTCTTGGTAAATTATATCTCAGAAAGTTTTTTTTCTATATCTTCTCTCGTTAAACTACCATTATTTTGAGATATCACCTCTAAAGCCTTACGAATGATATCTTCATCCCCAGGCTCCTCAAGATCAGATAATATTATCTCTCTGAGTAATTCTGAATTATCAGATTGTCCAATATCATCAAGAATGAATTGAGCAAAAACTTTATTTCTAGAATTTCTCTTTTCAAATTCAGTTTGCTCTTTTTGACTTTGTTCTGCTTCAAAAGCCTTTTGTCTATCTTTAAATTTATCCATGGTTAATTATTTCATAGTTGGCATGTTGAGTGAAGCCCCTGCGACATCATCTGGCCATCTTGATGTTATAGTCTTTCTTTTGGTATAAAAGTTAATTCCTTCTTCTCCATGCATTCCATGACCACCAAATATTGAGCCTTTCCAGCCACCAAAAGTATAAAATGACATAGGCACTGGTATAGGAATATTGATACCAACCATCCCGATTTGGACATTCTTCATAAAATTTCTTGCGAATGCCCCATTAGATGTATAAATGGAAGTTCCATTACCAAATTCATGCTTATTTATTAAGTTCAAAGCATCTTCAAAGTTGTTCATATTCAACACAGATAAAACAGGTCCAAATATTTCCTTTTTGTAAATGGACATGTTTTCACTAACGTCATTAAATATTGTAGGACCAACAAAATTGCCATTTTCATAACCTTGTAGACTAATTCCTCTACCATCTAGTTCTAATTTTGCACCTTCTTCAACTCCTTTTTCAATATATGAAAGAACTTTTTGTTTGTGTTCTTTTGTAATGAGTGGTCCCATTTCACTTTGTGGGTCTAAAGACTCTCCGACTTTTATTTTACTAGCTTTCTCTTTTAATAAATCCATAAAAGGTTTTTGGATTTTACCAATAGGTATAGCTACTGAAGTTGCCATGCAACGTTCACCCGCAGATCCAAAAGCAGCGCCAATTAATCCATTTACTGCATCCTCTAAATTTGCATCTTCCATTATTAGCATATGGTTTTTTGCGCCACCAAGAGCTTGAACTCTTTTGTTTGTTTTTGAACACTCAGTGTAAATATACTTAGCGACAGGTGTTGACCCAACAAAACTTACAGAAGAAATATCTTCGCATTGAAGAATTAGATCTACGACATTTTTATCACCATTTACTACTGTAAGAATATTATCAGGAAGACCTGCCTCACTAATTAATTCTGCAAGTTTCAAAGAGCATTGAGGTACCTTTTCAGAAGGTTTAAGCATAAAGGCATTTCCACATGCAATTGATAATGGAAACATCCACATTGGAACCATAGCTGGAAAATTAAAAGGTGTTATTCCTGCACAGATTCCTAAAGGTTGTTTAATATCAAACAAATCTACGTTTGTACCAACGTTAATTGAGTGATTTCCTTTCAACAAATGTGGTATACCGCATGCAAAATCAACTACTTCAAGACCTCTTTGTAAAGATCCTTTAGCATCAGAAAATACTTTACCATGTTCTTCAGAAATGATTTTTGCAATCAAATCAAAATTTTTTTCAATTAAAACTTTAAACTTAAATAAAATATCACTTCTTTTTGTAATAGGTGTATTGGCCCATAAAGATTGAGCTGATTTCATTTTACCAATTATTTTTTCAAACTCATTTCTGGTAGTTTTTGGAACATGTGCATATTCCTCACCCGTACTAGGGTTATATAATTTTATAAACTCTTCCGAATCACTAGATAATCCTTTAGAGTCAAAGAAATTTTCAATTATTTTCATGTGATGTTTTTATTATTAAATTTGTTTTTAGTAAAGATAATTGATTTATTTTAGCTCATTTGGTATTGTTAAGTCTTTAAGGGGTGCTGAAAGGCTGAGAAAGGTAATACTTAACCCTCGAACCTGATCCAGGTAATTCTGGCGTAGGAAGTTTCCCTTAAATACTTTTAATAATTAGTACAAATTAAATGGAAATTCTTTTTTTAATATTATTAGGTTTAATTTTTACTGCATCATTCATATTTTTAAAAAAAAATGAATTATCAGATGATAAATTTGTTATTAAAAATAAATATAACATATTTTTCTCAACTTCTTCTTTTGTGTCATCAGCATTAGGTTTTTGGATAATTTTTTCACCAGCAGCGGCAGCTACTTGGGGTGGAATGGGTAATGTCATTGGTTATGCTCTAGGAGCTGCAATGCCTTTAATTTTATTTATATTTATAGGAAAATACGTAAGAAAAGTATTTCCAAATTCGTCGGGCTTCCATGATTGTATTGAAAATAGATTTGGTAAAAGTTTATCACACTTTGTCATAATAGTTTCGTTAATTTACATGATAGTATTTTTAGTAGCAGAGATTACAGCAATCTCAAAGTTCTTTAATTTTTTAAATGGTACCCCTTATTGGATCTCTTCAATGATAATTATATTAATAGCTTTATCATACGTTCTAATTGGGGGACTATCAGCAACAATTTTCACAGATTTAATTCAATTTATTTTCATTATTGGAATTTGTCTCTTTTTAGTTTTTAAAATTCCATTCCAAGAGTTTTCGGATAATACTTCTTTTATGATCGAAAACGCACATTTATTCGACTTTAATAATCAATTTTTATGGATAACAGGTTTAACTTTTTTAATAGCGGTTACATTTACTAATCTTTTTCATCATGGTAATTGGCAAAGAATTTATGCTGCTAAAGATGATAATACTTTAAGTGTAAGCTTAATTATATCTACTTTAATTATATTTATAATTGTCTATTTCATTGGATATTCAGGATTGGTATCAATTTCACTTTACTCCATAGACGATCCTGACTTAACTTTTGTAAAACTTTTTGGGCTACTGGAAACCTCGTTTATAAAATATATATTTGTAATATTGGCTGCTTCACTAGTATTGAGTAGTATTGATACTTTAATAAATGCTATAAATTCTCAGATTGTCTCGCTCAGCAAGAGTTATGCTTTTAAATCCTCCTCAAATATATACTTTATTATAGTTTTTTTAGCGGCAGTTTTTATACTATCTTCACAAGGTTACAATGTCTTGTACGTATTTCTAATTGCTGATTTAATTTGTTGTTGTTTAGTTTTACCTTTTTTGTTGGGTTTGTTTGGTTTTAATATTTCTATCAAACAAATTTACATAATATCGTTTTTGAGTTTATTACTGGGAGTATTAATATTTCCTGACCCCTCATTCAGTAAAAATATAATGAGTGGCTTTCTAAATATTAATTTAACATTTATCAATAATTATAAATTATTTTCATCATTTTTAGTGCCAATTTTATTTTCGACAATATTGACACTACTGATGAAAAAGAAAGGAGTATGATGGAACATATTTATAATGATTTAAAAAACCTAAGGGAAAAAGGAGCGCTCGTGCATTGCATAACTAATTACGTGGCAATGAACATTAATGCGAACACGCTCTTATCAATTGGAGCATCTCCGTTGATGTCTCATGCTAGAAGTGAACTTGGAGAAATAGCTGCTATTTCGTCTTGTTTAGTTAATAATATTGGAACGTTAGATGACAATTGGAGACCTAGCTTTTTAGAGGCTTCTAAATTCTACGTTGAACAAGAAAAACCAATCATATTAGACCCTGTTGGCTCAGGTGCGAGTAAATTAAGAACCCAAACTTGTCTTGACATAATTAATGGTTCCAAAAAATTAATCATCAGAGGGAATGCGTCTGAAATTCAATCACTAGTTGATCAAAATAAAATTTCTTCAAAGGGCGTAGATTCTTCAATTGAAAGCCACGCTGCTATTGAGTCTGGTAAAATTTTATCTAAAGAGAATGATTGTGTAGTATTTATCAGTGGTGGAGATGATTTTATTATTCACGATGATAAAATTACAAAAATATCTAACGGATCAAGTATAATGACAAAAGTTACAGCTATTGGCTGTTCTCTATCATGTATTGTAGGAGCATTTGCCGCTGTTGGAGAAAGTTTATATAAATCAGCCATAAGTTCTGCAGCTATTTTTTCAATTGCAGGAGAACTCGCAGCATCAAAATCTGAGGGCCCAGGTGATTTTCAAGTAAATTTCTTAAACAAATTAAATAATATTACTGAAAAAGAGATTTTAGATAATTTAAAAATCACTAGTGTTTAAATTTTGTTTTGTTACTGATGATAAACTTACTCCCCTGAGTAAATTAGACAATTATTTAAAAATAATATTTGAAAGCAAGGTTGATTGTATTCAACTAAGATTTAAGAATTTAAAAACAATTGATTTATACAATTTAGGAAAGGATTTAAAAAAGGATTGCGTTAGATTTAAAAAAACTCTTATTGTCAATGATCGTGTGGACATTGCAAAATCAATAAATGCTCATGGAGCGCATGTTGGAATGGATGATTTACCTTATAATCAAGCCAGAAAAATATTAGGGAAAAAATCAATAATTGGAGTTTCAGCAAGTAATAAAGTTGAATTTGCAAAGGTAAAAAGGTTAAAGGGTGTCAGTTATA
Organism: uncultured Alphaproteobacteria bacterium; assembly: GCA_902583235.1. GTDB lineage: Bacteria > Pseudomonadota > Alphaproteobacteria > HIMB59 > HIMB59 > HIMB59. Next base: position 4,881 of record CACHVL010000014.1, read on the forward strand.
TAGGTGTTTCTGCTTTCTCATCTAATACAAAACAAGAAATGAAAAATTATTTTGGTTTAGGTGGTCTCAAAAATTGTGCCAAAGCTACAAATATTCCATTAATAGCAATAGGCGGTATTAAAGTTAATGATGTCAATAATATACTTAAACTAAAAATACATGGTGTCGCAATGATATCCTCTTTATTAAAAGGAAATATTAAAGATAATTGCTCTCAAGTAAGTAAGATTATAAAAAGTTGTGAAAAAATATAAAACTGTATTAACTATTGCAGGTTCTGACTCGTCAGGTGGTGCGGGCATCCAGGCAGATATAAAAACCATAACATATTTTAAATGTTATGCGATGTCAGTAATCACTGCTCTAACAGCACAAAATACTAAAGAGGTAAAAAGTATTTTTAATACAACTCCCAAATTTATCAGAGAACAACTCAATACTACTTGTAACGATATAAAACCTGACTCAATCAAGATTGGAATGCTAAGTGATAAAAAAATTATTCAAGAGATATCAAAATTTATAGAAAATTCTAAAATTTCAAATGTTATATTAGATCCTGTGATGGTATCAACCTCAGGTTTTTTATTATTAAAAAAAAGTGCTATTTCTTGTTTGGTAAAAAATTTAATAACTAAGTCATTGATAATCACACCTAATTTAAAAGAAGCTGAACTTCTTACGAATACTAAAATTAATACAAAAAACGATATGATTAAAGCTATAGAAATACTTCAAAATATAGGTGCAAAAAATATTTTGATTAAAGGTCTTACTAAAGAGAAAAAAATCTATGATTGTTTATTCTTAAAAAAAAACAAGGAGATACATTTTTTTATGTCTAATATCATTAATAGCAAAAATACCCATGGAACAGGCTGCACATTATCATCTGCGATCGCTTCTAATATTGCCTTAGGAAATGATATTTTAAAGTCTGTAAAGATTTCAAGAAACTATTTAAAAAAAGCCATATATAAGGGCAGTTTTTACAAAATTGGTAATGGAAGTGGGCCAGTCTATCATTTTTAACTTTTAATTTACTCAAATTGCTTTAAAAGATTTATCAATATTTAGGCTTATTATTTGAATACCATTTAAAAAAATCTCATTAAAATTTTAAACGACATTTGGATATACTAAATATTTATTACTTAAGAAAGGACTATAAATGACTACTGGAACAGTGAAATGGTTTAACCCAAAAAAAGGATATGGGTTTATTGCCCCTGATGGAGAAGATAAAGATATCTTTGTTCATATCACAGCTGTTCAACAAGCAGGATTAGACCGCCTCGATGAAGGCGACAAAGTCGAATTTGAAATTGTTGAAGACAAAGGCAAATCCAAAGCAGATCAGTTGAAAAAAGTTTAATTGATATTGCGAATACTTTTTATTTTATCGTAGGCTTGATTTATCTCGGATAGTCTGTCTTCAGATTTAATGATTAATTCTTGAGGGACACCCTGGGCACTTAATTGGTCAGGGTGTAACTCTTTACTAAGCTCAATCCATCTCTTTCTAATCTCGCCGTCTGTTGCTTCTTTATTAACTCCTAGTACTTTGTATGGGTTTATTTGTTTGTCCAGCCACAAAGTTTTAATGCTTTCATATTGGGTTTTAGTCAGCCCAAAGTAATTAGCACAATTCTCTATATAATTTATTTCAGGATCACTTATCTCTCCATCTGCCTCAGCTATATAAAATAAAAGATTGATGACTTGTTCAAGTACTTGTGGTTGCGCTCTAAATAACATCCCAAGCTGCTTGGCATATTGATGAAAATCATCTGAAGTTTTTTTTGCTTCATTAAAAATTTTTCCTACATCACTTTGAAAGTCAGGAGGTATTTTAAATTTTTCTCTAAATGCTTTAACCTCATCTGAAGTAACTTGGCCATCTGCCTTAGCTAATTTTGCCGCTAATATTATAATTCCAACTGTAATTACCTCTTGAGGAGATTGCATACCTACGTTTCCATTGGTATTTTGCCTTCTTATTTTATCTACACTATGTCCTGCTATAACACCTAGTAATGCACCAATCGGACCACCTAAAGCAAATCCAAATGTACCAGCAAGTAATTTCCCCCAAATACTCATTTTATGAAATTTAATATATTTTAGTTACTTTCAAATTATTTTAACCACTGATTAACTTTATTATGGTCTTTAAGTGTAGCTTCATTGCCATGTGCAAAATGTTTACTCATGTCAGGGTAATACTTATAAGAAATTGGTTTTCTTCCCATAGCAACTGCCATTTCTCTTACATGATGAGGGTCTGCTCCACAACAAATACCAATAAAGTTTACATTTAACTCCATACAGTTTTTTGTGAATTCAGCCATTTCAAATCTATTACATGTAAGTCCATCTAAAGCTATATGAGAGACGTTCCCATCAATACAGCCACAATTTGGATCTTTGATATACATATGCGTAGGGTACTCTTCATTAGTTCTATAAGGAACAGGTAATGCTGCAACATGACAAGATACTTGTTTTCTAATATCAGGAAGTAATTTCATCATCATATCTGGTCCTCTGTAACAATTAAGTCCAACAACATCAGCTCCATGATCCTCTAAAATTTTACAAGCTTCAGCGGCTGTATGACCTTCTCTAGTTTTATCTCCTTTGTGTATAGCTAAATTCACAACTGCAATTAAACCAGCATCTTTTATTTCTTTAAGAGCAATTTTAGCCTCTTCAGTCCAACTAATCGTCTCCGCGATAATAAAATCAACATTATCCTCTTTAGCCCAAGCAATTTGTTCAGCAAACATTTTTTGACAGTCAACACGGGATTGTTTGTTGCCAGGGTCATAAATATTTGTGTTAGCAACGTTTCCTGCAATCATTAAGTCTAAATCGGGAAATTCATTTGCAGCATCTCTAGCAATTTTCAAAGCATTTTTTTGAAGAGGTTCTAGTAACTCTTCTTTGCCTATTAGTCGAAGTTTTTCACGATGGCCGTAGTATGTAAAAGCTTGGACAACATCACTACCAGAACGAATAAACTCGCGGTGAAGCTGAGTGACTACTTCTGGATGCTCGAGGACAACTTCAGGTACATAAGATCCTGCTTGAAGATAACCCCTTCTTTCCATAGCAAAAAGATATCCCTCAGCACATAAAATAGGCCCTTTGTTTAATCTCTCTATAAGGTCCATTTCAATTCCCCCAATTAAATTTTTATGATAATTATTATTACTTTCATAAGTGATTTCTATTGAAAAATTAAGTTCAAACTATGAATTATGTAGATAAAATTAAGACACTACCTATCTGGAAAGGTAATATTTCTTTAAATCCCCTAGAAGGAGGAATTACAAACCATAATTATCTAGTCAAAGATGGTACTTCAGAATACGTAGTAAGAATGGGAGAGGATATTCCTGAGCATTTAGTCTATCGATCTAATGAATTAAATGTAAGTAAAGCGGCTCATGCTATTGGTGTGTCCCCCAAATTGATACACTTTGAGCCAGGTGTGATGGTTTTTGATTATATCCAATGTAAAACTCTTGATCCTGAAACTGTTAGGATCAACCTTGATAAGATTATGCCTATTATTAAAAAAATTCATTTTGAAATGCCAAATCAATTAAATGGTCAGTCAATTATTTTTTGGGTTTTTTATGTAATTAAATATTATTCTAATTTTTTAAAAAAAAATAACTCAAGTCATATTTCAATAATTCAAGAACTAATTAAAAAATCAGAAACACTAGAGAAATTATCTTCTCCTAGGGATATAGTATTTGGCCACAATGATTTCTTGGCTGCAAATTTTTTAGATGATGGCTCAAAAATTTGGGTAGTCGATTGGGAATATGGTGGATTTAATGATCCATTATTTGATATCGGAGGTCTTGCGTCCAATAATGATTTTGATACTGATTTAGAAAACCATTCTTTAGAATTATATTATGATCAAAAACCATCAAAAGAACTTCTGATAAGATATAATGCAATGAAGGCAGCAAGTCTCCTTAGAGAAACGATGTGGAGCATGGTATCAGAGATTACTTCCAATTTAGAATTTGATTATTCTAAATACACAGAAGAAAACTTAACAAAATTTAATAACACGTTTGAAAGCCTTTAATGATTAAAAGTTCTAAAATTGTAATCATCGGTGGAGGAATTGTTGGCTGTTCAACAGCTTATCACTTAGCAAACTTAGGTTTAGAAGTTTGTCTAATTGAAAGTGGCAAACTTACTGCAGGGAGTACTTGGCACGCTGCAGGATTAGTAGGACAATTAAGAACAAATGCAAATATTACTCAGTTACTAGGATACTCTGTAGATCTTTATGACAAATTAGAAAAAGAAACTGGTCTTAGCACAGGTTGGAAAATGAATGGCGGATTGAGGTTGGCATGTAATAAAGAGAGATGGCAGGAGGTATTAAGACAAACAACTACTGCCCATTCTTTTGGTCTTGAGATGGAGCTATTGTCCCCTAAGGAAGCTCAAGATTTATGGCCTATCATGAATATTGATGATGTATTTGGAGCTGCATTTCTCCCAACAGACGGTCAAGCAAATCCTACGGATATTTCTCAAGCTCTAGCTAAAGGAGCGCGTAACAAAGGAGCAAAAATAATTGAAGAGACTAAGGCATTAAAGGTTGTAGTTGAAGACGGCGTAATAACGGCTTTAGAGACTGATAAAGGAACTATTCAATGTGAGAGAATTGTTTGTTGTTGTGGTCAATGGACCAGACAATTTGCTCAAACTGTAGGCGTTAATGTACCTTTAGTCTCATTTCAGCACCAATATTTAGTAACTGAAAAAATAGATGGAGTTGAGTCTAACTTACCTACTTTAAGAGACCCAGACCGCTTAATATATTTTAAAGAGGAAGTTGGAGGCTTAGCAATGGGAGGATACGAGCCTAATCCTTTGTCGTGGGCAGAAAAATCTGTTCCTGATAATTTTCACTTTTCTTTGTTAGACTCTGACTATGATCACTTTGAACAAATCATGAATAATGCTCTTGGTAGAGTTCCAAAATTAGAGACAGCAGGCATTAAAGAACTTATTAACGGTCCAGAAAGCTTTACCCCTGATGGAAATTTTATTTTAGGGGAGAGCCCAGAGCTTAATAACTTCTATGTGGGCGCAGGCTTCAATGCATATGGTATTGCAGCAGGAGGTGGAGCAGGAATGGCTCTTGCAGAATGGGTTGCTAACGGTCGTCCCCCGTATGACTTATGGCCTGTAGATATTAGAAGATTTGGAAAACCCCATCAAGATTTAGAATGGGTGAGAAAAAGAACATATGAAGCATACGCCAAACACTACACCATGGCTTGGCCTTTTGAGGAACATTCATCAGTTAGGCAGTTTAAAACATCTCCTATTTATGAAAATTTAAAAAAAGCTAATGCCTGTTTTGGTGAAAAAATGGGATGGGAAAGACCAAACTGGTTTGCTCCTAAAGGCACAGAACCTAAAGATATTTACAGTTTTAATAAACAAAATTGGTTTGAAGTTGTTGGCAATGAAGTTAGGGCAACTAGAGAGGCCGCTGTATTAATAGATCAAACATCTTTTGCAAAATTTATTGTATCAGGGGAGGACTCTCAAAAAGCGATGGAGTTTTTATGTGCCAATAATGTTAATAAACCAATTGGTTCAACAGTTTACACACAGATGTTAAATCATAACGGAGGAATAGAGTGCGATGTCACATTAACCGTTATTGCTAAAGACACTTACTACATTATTACAGGAACTGGGTTTATGACTCATGACTTTAATTGGATAACCTCAAATATTCCAAAAGATTATAAAGTGAATGTAAAAAATATTACTTTTGATAATTCAGTTTTTTCTTTAATGGGTCCAAATTCTAGAAAAATTCTCCAAGGCCTTACTGACACAGACTTATCAAATAAGAATTTCCCATTTGCTTCATATAAAAAAATTAAAATTACTTCCATTGAGGTAAATGCAATAAGAATAACATATATGGGCGAACTGGGTTGGGAATTACACTTTCCAATCGATAAGGCATCGGAGGTTTATGAAAAAATAATGGATTATGGAAGTCAATACGGATTAATTAACGCTGGGTATAGATGTATTGAGAGTTGTCGACTTGAAAAAGGCTACCGAGCCTGGGGTTCTGATATAGGTCCTGATCACACACCTTTAGAAGCTGGCTTGATTTGGGCAACAAAAATTAATAGTGATATAGATTTCATAGGAAAACAAGCATTACTAAATCAAAAAAAACATGGAATAAAAAAAATATTTGCAGGTTTTACATGCGATGATCCTGATCAAATTATTCTGGGAAGAGAGACGATATTTAGAAATGGTAGACAAGTAGGTTGGCTTTCTAGTGGGGGATTTGGATATACAATTGGAAAACCTATCGGCTATGGTTATGTTAGAAGTAATGAAATTATTGATAAAGATTTTTTACTTGAGGGAGACTACGAATTAGAAATAGCTACAAAAAAAGTACCTTGTAAAATTCATCTTCAATCTATCTATGATAAAGAAATGATTAAAATTAAATCTTAAGTTCTTTAATTTTAAAGAGTATATACTTAGTTACAATATTTTGAGGTTTATTGGATTTAAGAAACTTATCAATATCATTTTTTTTTAAAGGAATTATTTTTATAAATTCTCCTTCTTGAGGGTTAGAGATTTTAAAATTTTTGATCTCTGGGACTTTAGCCAAGTAGATATCTGTCATTTCTTCTAAAATATCTGGAGCTATTATTAATGTATCTAACTTTTTTAAAGCTAAAGGTTTAACTCCTAATTCCTCTTGAATTTCTCTTTTTATAGCTTCACGACTTGTTTCATTTTTATTTATTCCCCCTGCTACAATTTCAAGAGGAGATGAGGACAGTTTGCTAAAATAATAGGTAGGTCTGAATTGTTTTATAAAATAAAATAATCTTAATTTTTCATTATAACATATGGCAGATACACTATTCCCATTAAAAACGTAATTTTCTTTAATTTCAGTAGATTCATTTTTTTTGTCAAATTTGATATTTAGTTCAAAAAAATTTTTATA
>CACHVL010000015.1:0-11423 GCA_902583235.1 uncultured Alphaproteobacteria bacterium
AAATCACTAACAATAAGGAAATAACCAGAAAACTTCATTTTTACAATCACATTTAATTCGTATTCAAGTCTATCTCTATAAATTTTAGATTGTTGATTAAATTCCTCAATTGATTTATTTGAAAGTATTTTTTTTAGTCTCAAATCAAGACCACTTCTAGATTGCTTAATAATTTCTTTATCTTCGTCTAAGTCTAAACCCGATTTAAAATTAGGAAGAGTTATATTTTTTTCTTCTATTAAAAAATTTATTTTATTTGAAATTAAATTAGAATTTTGAATTAGTTGGTTAAACTTATCAAAAGTTTTGTGGGATTGAGTTAAAGAATAATTATTTTTTAATTTAAATGATGTATTTTGAAGATATTCACCATTTTTTAAACAATGTAAAATTTTAATCGCATCAAAATCTTTATCTTGTTTATAAAAACTAAAAGAGGACAGAAAGCAATTAATATTACATTTTTGAGATATTTCATTTAATAATTTATTGTTAAGATTTTCATCTAACTCAAAATAGATGTTACAGTGAAAAAATTTCTTTAATGTATTAATTTCTTCTAAAATTATTTTAAAATTATTTTTGTTAATATTTAAATCTTCAAAATAACTATATAAACCTCCCAAAATTAAAATGTTTCCATCTGAGAAATCATTGATATTTTTTAAAGATAATTGAAAGTCATTTTCTGTATTTATTTTAGTAGATAAAATATTTAAATTTTTAAAACCATTTTCATTTTTAGAGATAATAGTTAGACGAGAGTAATTTTTTAATACTGATAAATAATCAACATCCAAACCTATAATTGGCTGAATACCTTTTTTTTTACATTTTATTGAAAATTCTAGTACACCAGATAATAATTTATAATCTGTTAAAGCTATAGCTGGTAATTTTTCTTTATCTGCAAAGTTTACAAGATCATCAACTTTTATATTTGATTCACAGATAGAATAATTAGAGTAATTTCTTAGTGGTATCAGCATTCTTTAATAGATTTATTATCTAGTGTATAAGATTTATCAAATAGTGGTCGAAATGAAATATCATGACTGGCAATTATTGTTGATAAATTAAACTTTCTAGAACTATTCAATATTAGATCTATTACTAATTTTGCATTCTCTTTATCTAGGTAACTTGTTGGTTCATCTGCTATTAAAAGCTTCGGATTATTTACTAAAGATCGAGCTACACAAACTCTTTGTTTTTGACCATTTGATAATTGATTTGGATACTTAAGTTTAAAGTCAGTCATTTCAAAGTAATCTAAAATAGTTTCAATTTTAGTAACGTCATTACTTTTAAGTTTTATATTATCAAAAATATTAAGCTCAGAAATTAAATAGTGATCTTGAAAAATTATACCAATATCATCTTTAAGCAACTCAAAATGATTTTTAATTAAATTTCCATTAAAATAAATTTCACCTTTATCTGAATTGTCTAAGCCTGTGATTAAATTTAATAAAGTTGATTTTCCACATCCAGAAGGACCAAATAAAAATATATTTTGGTTATGTTCTACTGACAAATTTAACTTATCAATTACTTGAAAACTTCCAACCTTTGTTATGTAAGATTTTGAAATATTTTTTAGCTCTAATAAACTCATCTTAAAATTAAATTTGGTTTTATTTTAAAAATTCTCAATATTGGAACATAAGATGCAATTAAACTTGAAAAAAGAGATATACTCACAATAAACATAATATCATTCAATCTAATACTATAAGGCATTGATGTTAAATATCTAATTTCGTTATTCCATAGTTCAAAATTTAATAAATAAGATAAAAAGCTTTCAACAGAGTCAATATTTGTAGATAACAATAATCCCAAACATGTACCTAAAATGATTGAAAAAAAGGAAATAAAAAATGAATTTAAAAAAAATAAAAAACAAATTTTAGATTGTCTTATACCTAGTGCTTTTAACAAAATAATATCTTTATATTTCTCTTTAATAAAAAAAATCTGGTTTGAAATAATGGTAAAAGAAGAAATTATGATAATAAAAAATAGTATGACAAACATCACATTTTTTTCAGTTGATAGTGCTTGTGCTAATGTTTTATTTTGATCCTCCCAAGTAGAATAATTTACACCATCTAGGTCACTGTAATCAAAGTCATAACCATTTAAATATATATCTATGACTGAACTATTTATATTTTTATTAAATTGATCTATGTTGCTAAAGATAAAATATTTATCAAAATCGTATACACCTGTATTAAATATACCTTTAATTATTAGTTCTTTTGAATTTAGAACTGGTCCTAGTATTGTCATGGACTTTCCAGGAATATTAATTTGAAATGGCATTCCTACTTTTAGATTCAAAGATCTTGCTAGTTCAATTCCAATGAAGACCCAGTTGTCAATTTCTCTTTCAATTTCAAATATATTTTGATTAATTTTAGGTATCTTATAGAGATCCTCTTTATAAAGAGATTTCATTAATAAGCCCTCTATTCCTTTTTCATTACTAGTTATCACCCTACTTTGAACATTTTGAACAAGAGATATTGAGGGATTTTTTTCTTTAATTTGTTCAATTTTATCTTCATTAGCATCATAAATTGTAATATCACCGTTTACTCCACTCAGTGACTCTACTAATTGTTCTCTAAAACCATTCATTACAGACATAACTGTTATTAATATTGAAATACCAAGTATTAAAGCCAGAGAAGATAGAATTGTTGATACTGAAAAAGCTTTATCTTTTCTAAAATTAAAAATGTAGGCGAAAGATAATTTATGGAGTGTATTGTTCAAATTCAAAGTTCTCAATTTCTTGTTTACTTAAAAATACCTTATCTCCATCAGATCTCCTAATAACTTCAATTTGACCTTTTTCTTTATAGTTATTTCCAATAATCAATGTCCAAGGTATTCCAATTAATTCAGAATCTTTAATTTTTCTTCCAATGCTTAAGTCTCTATCATCAAGACTAATATTATTGTATTTAGAAGTCAGAGTATTGTATATGTTCTCAATCTCATCATTTAAATCAGAGTTTGATTGAATAATAATATTTATCTTAAAAGGAGAGATGTTAATAGGCCATTTGATACCTCTCTCATCATGAAATGCCTCTATTATGGCAGCTGTTAATCTTGAAACACCAATTCCGTAAGATCCCATATATGGGTTTATCCTCTTTCCATCTTTATTTAATATATAGCATTCTAAAGGTTTAGTATATTTTGCGCCAAAGTTAAATATATGACCTACTTCAATACCTCTTCCAACTACAACATCAGATTTAGATTTATCAATCATTTCATCTGAAGCAGAATACATTGATGTAATTTCTTCATAACTTTTTTCAAATAAATTAGAGTCAACCAATTTTGAGTCATAGGCAAGTTCACTTTCACCCGTGCTCGCTAATATTTGAAACTCATGAGAAAGATCACCTCCAATAGCTCCTGTGGCTGCCTTAACTGGTATTGGTTGTAAGCCTAAATCTAAAAAAGTTTTTAAGTAACTTCTAAAAAAAATTTTATAAGTTTCAAAAGCGCTTTCCTCTGTTAAATCGAAACTATATGCATCCTTCATCAAAAATTCTCTACCTCGCATTACTCCAAATCGAGGTCTAATTTCGTCTCTAAATTTCCATTGAATATGATAAAGATATTTTGGAAGAGCTTTATAGGAATTCACATAATCTGAAAATAAATCTGTTATTACCTCTTCATTCGTTGGTCCATATAATAATTCATTTTCATGTCTATCAGTAATTCTTAACATCTCTTTTCCATAATCTGTATATCTTCTACTTTTTTTCCACAATTCTGAAGATTGAATAGTAGACATTAACATTTCGTTACAACCAATTTCGTCTTGATTGTGCCTAATAATATTTTCAATATTTTTTAAAACTTTAAAACCCAATGGTAACCAAGTATAAATGCCTGATGTGTGCTGTCTAATCATTGAGGAGCGCAGCATTAATTGATGTGATATAATTTTAGCCTCTTTAGGTGACTCTTTTAGTGAATTAAATAAAAGGTTAGATAATTTCATTTAAAGTATTCAAATATATTATTTTCATATTTAATTATAAAAAAAGATACAATCATTGACAAAGCAAATGAAATTAAAAATTTAGCACCTAAATATGACTTTCTAGGTATACCCTCTTCAAATTCAGATCTTTTAATAGGTAATATTGTCATGAAAATAACCCACCAAATAATAAAAAGTAAGAATAAAAACTTCATATCAATGAGATGTGTATCAACAACTCAGGCTTTAAAGAGAAATTTCTATTAAAAGTTTTTTTAGAAACATCTTCTACTAATTCACTGAGAGATGTTTCATCAATTTCATCCTTAATAAATAATATTTTATTTAATAAAATATCCTTGATCTCATTTTGAATAGTTTGTTTATTATATGGGAATGGGAAGCCCTTATCAAAAATTTGAAATTTAATAATATCAAATTTTTTATTTAAAATTAAATTTATACTTATTACTCCATTATGAAGAATTTTTCCTCTTTCATTTATAAAATTATCTTCTTCAATAATTAGGTTTTGAACAACAGGGAGTTTTTTTATAATAAATTGATCAATGAGCTTATGATTTTTGTTAACTAAATCTAATTGACACAAATCACCACTTAAAAGAAGATTGGTCTTCTCAATTTTTAAACTTTTAGCTATTTCAAGATGTTTTTTCAAATGAAGATATTCTCCATGCATAGGAATTAAAGATTTTGGTTGAATAAAAGAATAAAACTCTTTGATTTCATTTTTTCCTGGATGTCCTGAAACATGAACAAATTCATCAGTATCTGTAATGATATTTAAACCAAGGTAACTAAAAGAGTTTTTTAGATAAGATATTGATTTTTCATTTCCTGGAATTTCTTTAGATGAAAAAATTATATTATCTTTTGAGCTTAATTTAATTTGATTATGTGTATTGTTTGCAATCTTCCAAAGAGCAGAATTTTTTTCCCCTTGGCTTCCAGTGCAAATCAATAATACTTTATCTTTATTATAGTCTTGAAATTTTTTCTCATTAAGAATTTCAAAATTTTTAATTAATTTTTCTTCAATGGCAGTATTAATAGCTCTTTTAATACTTCTTCCTACAACAAATATTTTTTTATCCTGCTTAATAGCATTTGAAATTATTGTTTTCAGTCTTGCAATATTTGATGAAAAACATGTGACTACGATTCTTCCATTAAGCTTTTTAAACAGTTTATCAAATGAAGGATCTAATTCAGACTCTGAACGAGAAATTTCGTTTACACCCGCATTTGTTGAGTCACCAATTAGTAAATCAATTTTTTCATCCTTTAGTAACTGATAATTTTGGTAATCAAATGGAGATCCGGTTAATGGATTTTTGTCTATTTTCCAATCACCTGTATGATATATGTTGCCCTCTAATGTTTTAAAAAAAATACCTGTAGGATCAGGTATGGAGTGAGTCGTAGGAATTAATTGGAAAGAGAAATTTTCAAATTCAATTTCTTGAAAATCATCAATTATAATAAATTTCTTTTCATATCCAGCTATCTTATTAAATTTATGTTTTATATATGAAAATGTAAATTGGTTACAATAAATAGGGAAATCTATTTTATCAAAGTAATACTCCAACCCTCCAACATGATCTTCATGAGCATGAGTTAAGATCATAGCTTTAGGTTTAATGTTTGAATTTAAAAAAATATAGGGGTCAGGAATAGTGATATCTACGCCTGGAAGACTATCATCAGCAAATGATATACCCCCATCAACAATAACTTGTTCCCCTTTAAAAGAATATAAATAATTATTACCACCTATTTCACCTATTCCACCAATTGACAAAAAATAGGTGTTCTTTTTATTATTTAATAATTCAATGTTTTTCATTTAAAAAGTTTTGGTAAAAAGAAGTACCTAAAAGAGTTAAATCTTCTCTATAAATAAATTTTGTCTTTTTATTAATAATAGTGCTAGCATATCCACCAGTAAAAATCACTTTAAAATTTCTTTTATAAGTAGTTTTAATTAGTTTTAAATAAGACTCTATCATGAGCTTATAGCCTATATTAAAACCTGACATTAAGGCTTGGCTTGTATTTTTTCCTAAAATATTAGTATCATTAGAAAATTTCATATTTTTTATACCTGAGGCTAATGATATTAGATTTTCATATGAGGTAGTACGTCCCGGTAAAATAACACCACCAAAATATTTATAATTAATTACAATATCTAAAGTGGTTGCAGTACCTAAATCAATTATTATGAAAGATTTAGATTTAGGATAAATTTTGATTGCAGATAATACATTGATTATTCTATCATTTCCAAGTTGAGTTAAATCGACTCGGCGATGAACTAAGGAAGTTAATTTTTTCTTATTAATAAATATTAAATCTTTTCTATAGGTTTTTAAATTTTCTTTAATAATCTTGTCTATTTCTGAGACAACTGAGCAAATATAAATTATTTTATGTTTTTTAAATTGGTTTTTTAAAAATTTAATAATAAATGTAGGTTTTTTTTTTGAATATTTTAATTGGCGTACTTTTTTTATACCAATATCAGTAGTTGATGAATACTTTAGAGATGTGTTACCAATATCAACAACTAAATTCACACAAGCTCTCCAAAAAAGATTTTTTGAATTTCATCTTCAATTTTAATATTTAATGAAAAATCATCATTAACATTTACTATTTCAACAATATTTTTTCCAAAAGTTGGATGATTTAATTTAAAATTTTTTAGCATGTATTTATTAAGATACCCCACTAATATCTGATTGGATATTTCTTTTGATAAATTATATTCAATAAAATCAATAAATTTATTTGATAATTTTATAATATTTGATTTTTTTTTTAGAATACTTGACAAAGAAGTAGACTCAATTAAAGGTGTGTTATTTATATTTATTCCTATACCAGTTTTTAAGTATGAGTTATTTCCTAAAATAGTTGATTTGACTACTACACCAACTATTTTTTTATTTTGGTAAAATAAATCATTTGGCCATTTATATTCTAAGTTGATATTGTGAGTCTTCTTAAAAAATTTATGAATTAAATAACAAATATAAAAATTATTTTTAAGAGCAACAGTAGCTTTTAATTTTTGATTAATTGTTAAGTAAATATTACCTTTAGGGCTTATCCACTTTTTTTTACCTCTTCCAGTACCTTTTTCTTGTTCTAAAGATTGAACATAAAGATTGTTATTATTTAAGACTTTTTTATATCGATCAAAGTTGATTATCTCATTTTGAGTTGAGGCAATGGTATCATAAATAACTTTGTACAATTTTTATTTAAAAAGGTTATCTACTAAATTGATTAATGGATCTGGATAAAAGAAAAATAAAGTTATTATTAATCCAAAACTTATAAATATTACTTTACCTATTTTATTGTTGTCATCTAATAACTCTATTTCTGATTTATTGAAAAACATATTTTTTATAATCGTTAAATAATAGAATGCTGCAATTACAGAACTCAAAACAGCAACTATTGATAAAAAGAAAAAACCATCATTTATTGAGGCTGAAAGAATAAAAAATTTTGCAAAAAAACCAGCAAAAGGTGGTATTCCCGCAAGTGAAAAGAAAAACACGAGCATACTGATAGATTTAGAGTTCGATGTAAATCTTAAACCATTAAGTTGAGATATTTTTGTGAATTCACCTTCTACAGTTCTTAAATTAAGTAAAACAGCAAAAATCCCAAAAGTAGTAATTAAATAAATAATTAAATAGAAAAATAATGTTCCCTCAGACATAAATTGATAACTCATGATTCCAAGTAACATAAAACCTATGTGATTAATTGAGCTGAAAGCTAATAATCTTTTGATAACTTTTTGTGTAATTGCTCCGTAAACTCCAACAAGTAGCGATATGGCGCAAACAATTTGAAAAATATAATTTAGAGACTGAATGCCTGAAATGTTAAGTTCTTGATAAACTCTAAATAAAAATATTAGTGAGGCAAACTTAGGTAAACTAGCAAAGAAAAGTGTGGATATAGTCGGTGATCCTTCATAAACATCTGGTGTCCAAATATGAAATGGAGCTGCAGAGACCTTAAAAAATAAAGAAATGAGGACTAAAGATAAGCCTATTTCACTTATGGTTGTAAAATTATTTAGGTTTTGCATATAAAAAGAACCGGTATCGTAATAAATCATTGAGATACCAAATAAGAGAAAACCAGATGATAAAGCACCAAGAGAAAAATATTTAATCCCCGCTTCATTTGATTTTAAATTTTTGGTATTAAAGGCAGCCATTAAATATAACGACAAAGATTGAAGTTCTAAACCAATAAAGGCTGTTAAAAAATTATCACTTGAAATTAATACGAAAGATCCAAGAATAGCAAATAATATGAATAGGATATATTCATATCTATACAAATTTTCATTTTTTAATGGTCTCTTTGAGAGTAAAATAAAAACAATAGAACCAATTGAAAGTATTATCTTTGATAATACAAATAAGTTAATTGTATTTAATGAAAGATCAGTGGAAATATAAAAGTCTTTTCCAAAATTTATAAGTATTAGGGTTAATATGAAAAAACCTATAGTGTTTATTGCGATAGACCTATCCTTATTAAGTAATCCAAAACATAATGTAATTAAAATTAAAGTAAGTATAAAAATTTCTGGGATTAATTGATAAAAATTTATCATTAAAGAATACTCATAGAAATACTCTTATTAATCATTTCAAATAACAGTTTAGGATATATACCTAAAAGCATTGTGAGAAAGGTTAAACAAGAAAAGTAAAAAATTTCTATATTTGATAAATCTGCTAATTGTTTTATATCAGTCTTTAAGTCTCCAAAATTTACATTTTTATATAATAAAAGCATATAAGATGCTCCTAAGATTACCCCAATAGCAGTAAAAAATGTAAGGTATACGCTAACACTTATAGTAGACATAATAACTAGAAACTCTCCAACGAAACCACTAGTTCCAGGTAAACCTACAGATGAAAGCATAAAAATCATGAAAAAAAATGAATATTTAGGCATTACATTCGTGACTCCACTATAATCTGAAATCATTCTTGTATGATGTCTTTCGTAAACAACTCCAACTATTAAAAATAGTGCAGCTGAAACTATTCCATGACTTATCATTTGAAAATATGCACCATTTATACCATCTTGTGTAAGAGTAAAAATACCTATTGTAACAAATCCCATGTGAGCCACAGAAGAATAAGCAATCATTTTTTTCATATCTAATTGTCTTAAAGCAACAATTGATGTGTAAATAATTGCTACACAGCTTAGTGCAAAAATCATTGGCTGAAAATATATTGATGCATACTCAAAGAATGGCAAAGATAGTCTAATAAATCCATATGCTCCTAACTTAAGTAGTACGCCAGCTAATATTACTGACCCACTCGTAGGCGCTTGAACATGAGCATCAGGTAACCACGTATGAAAAGGAAACATTGGAACTTTTACAGCAAAAGATGCGAAGAAACATAAAAATAGAATTAATTCTATTTGTTGATCAAAGGTAAAATCTGAGATTAATTCAATATTACCTGATTTAACTTTAGAGACAATGTATATAATAGCTAAAAGCATTAAAACAGATCCTGCAAGCGTATATAGGAAAAATTTAAAAGTAGCATAAAGCCTATTTTCTCCTCCCCAAATTCCAATGATTAAAAACATAGGAATTAAAACTGCCTCAAAGAAGACGTAAAAAATTACCAAATCAATACTTACAAAAACTCCAATGATAAAACTTTCAAGTAAAAGAAAATAAATTACAAATTCTTTAGCTCTATTTTGGATTGAATTTAAAGAGCACAACAAACAAATAGGAACTAAAAAAGTAGTTAAAAGGATTAATGGAATAGATACACCATCTACACCTACGTAGTAATTAATATCAAACTTATCAAACCATGTGTGGTACTCTGTAAACTGGTAACCATTTTTAGTTTTATCGTAAAATATTGGTAAAAGTAAACTTAGAAGAAATTCACCTGTAGTGATCCATAAACCAGATAAAAAAATTGTCTTATTTTTTAATTGAGCACTACTTGATAATGAAAGTGTTAATGCTCCTATTATAGGAGTTAGAATTAAAAGTGATAATATGGGGAAGCTCATTTTATGTAATAGATATATAAAAGATAATACTTATAAAAAGTGTGAAACCTGAGATTATTATAAATGTATAATCAAATATATATCCTGTTTGAATTCTTTTAAACGCTTTTGAAATTGTAGATACTATAGATGCACTTCCATTAGGGAGGTATTTATCAATAATCCCTTGATCTATTCTGGTCCATAAAAATTTTCCTAAATTATACAAAGGTAAAACAAAAATCTTATTATATAATTCATCAAAGTACCATTTGTTCAAAATAAAATTGTAAATTGAGTAAAACCTTTTTTTCAAGTCAGCAAGTTTATTTAAATTAAATCCATAGTAATAAACCGCAAAAGCAACTCCTAAAGCAACTAAGGATTTAGATAATATTGGAAAGAAAGAAGAGTAATAATGTTTATCTTGGTTTAAAAATATTATGTCATTCCAAAAATTTTTTGAATTATATCCAGCGAGTAAATCATTTAGAATGTAGCCTGCAGAGATTGCTCCTAATGATAAAAGCAATAAAGGAACCAACATGAATGGTCCTGATTCATGGATTTTTTCATAATCATAAGATCCATTATATTTACCATGAAACACCTTAAATATTAATCTGAATGAGTAAAAAGCAGTCATTGCAGATACTATTGCTAAAATGAAATAAACTAAAGGACCAAAACTGTTCAAATTAAAAGATGAACTTAAAATTAAATCTTTTGAAAAATAACCAGATGAATATGGAAAGCCAATTATAGCAAGAGTGCCTATCCACATCATTACTGCTGTTATTTTCATCTTTGGAAAAAGATTGCCCATTTTATCCATATCTTGTTCATCATGAACACCGTGAATAACTGACCCTGATGATAAAAAGAGTAAGGCTTTAAAATAACCATGTGTTATTAAATGAAATATGGCAATGTTGAATGCACCTAGTCCACAAGCTACAAACATGAAACCTAATTGACTACAAGTAGAGTATGCAATTACCTTTTTTATATCTTTTTGAAAAAATCCAACTGATGCTGCAAAGAATGCTGTAAGTAGTCCTATAATGAGAACAAAAGTCATAATAAAATCAGACATGACCATTAATTCTGAAAATCTAACAGTCAAAAAAACACCAGCTGTTACCATTGTAGCTGCATGAATTAATGCTGAAACAGGAGTTGGTCCCTCCATAGCATCAGGTAACCAAGTATGAAAACCAAATTGAGCAGATTTTCCCATGGCACCTATAAAAAGAAAAAAACATGAAAAAACTAACGCATTAATATT
>CACHVL010000016.1:0-9500 GCA_902583235.1 uncultured Alphaproteobacteria bacterium
CCATAAATTGCACCAAATATTATATCTAAGATTTTAAACTCTAGTTGAGAAGGTGATTTTAAATTTAGAGCCTTCTCTAGTATAGAAAAAATAATATAAGTCGTTAAAAAAAGAACAATAAAAGAAATAATTTCTAAAAAAATTGAATTTTTATTTTGTAATGAGAATAAGTATTCAACATTTAATTTTTCTAAAGAAAAATTAAGAACCCTTTTGTAAAATATGAAAGGTAACGATATAGATAATATAATTTTTAGACTATAACTGATTGATTTAGTGGCTCCTTTAATGCCAAAAAAAACAGAAAATAAAACTAATAGAACTAGATAAATGTAATCAAAATAACTTAGTCCTGATAGATTCATTTTATTAGTATTTTGCTCCTGTAATGAAGGATTTAAATATTTTATTTTTAGTCTTTAAAATATTTTTACAATCACCATTATCCTGAATAATTCCATTATCAATAAAATAATATTTATCTCCAGTCTTAATGGCACTTTTGATGTCATGAGTTATTGTTACAGCTGTTATTTTTCTTTTAGTTACTACTTTCAATATTAGGTCATTAATTTTATCGCTATTTATTGGGTCAAGACCTGTAGTTGGCTCATCTAGAAAAATTACTTTTGGATTTTTATATAGAGCTCTTGCTAATGCGACTCTTTTCTTCATACCTCCTGATAGCTCTGAGGGATATCTATCATATATAGATTTATTTAGACCTACATCATTCATTAGAGAGAAAACTTTTCTTTCAAAATTTGTTTTGTTATTAATAAAATCAGTAAAAGCAATATTTTCAGATATTTTTAAACTATCAAAGAGTGCTCCATATTGAAACAACATACTAAATTTATCAATATCTACCTCAGACTTGCCATCATATAAGATAGAACCACTATCAAACCCAAATAATTTATAAATAGTTTTTATTAATACTGATTTTCCACATCCTGATTCACCAAGTATTATAGTAGATTTATTTTTTTCTATTTTAAGACTTATGTCTTTTAAAACAAAATTTTCATTAAATTTTTTTTTTAGATTTTTAATTTCTATTTTCATTAAAAGAATAATTCTGTAAGAAAGTAATTTGATGACAATATTAGAACTGAGGAGATTACAACTGCATTCGTAGTAGCTGATCCAACACCAAATGCACCTTTATCAGAAAATAGACCGCAATAACAACTAACAATTGATATGATAAAACCAAATGCAAATGCTTTAAATATTCCTGATAAATAGTCACCTAAACTTAAAAAATCAATTGTATTTAATAGATACAAATTATCATTAAATCCTAACCTATGTACTGACACTATGTATCCACCCATCACTCCAATAAAATCTACTAATGTAACAAATATTGGTAAAGCTAAAGTTAAAGATAGAACACGTGGTGTTACAAGGTAATTATAATAATTCGTATTTAGCGTCTTTAGAGCATCGATTTGTTCTGTCACTCTCATTGTTGCTATTTCTGCAGCAATAGAAGACCCAACTCTTGCTGAAATCATAAGACCTGTTAAAACTGGTCCTAATTCTCTTGTTAAGGTTAAAACGACGATGTTAGGAATAGCTGACTCAGCAGAAAACCTTGAGAAACCAGTATAAGATTGTAAAGCAAGGACCATTCCAGAAAAAATTCCAGTTAAAGCTATAATGGGTATTGATGAAATAAATATATTAACAAAGAAGGATAAATTATTTTTTAAATAGAATTTTGGCTTAAATAAATATTTGAAGAAAAATAAAATAAATAATATAAATTTCCCAAAACTAGAGAATAGTTTTATTATAAATTTTCCAATATTTTCAATAAATTTCATTTGAGATTTTAGTTTGATGCATTTTTTTCAATTCCCAAGAATTTGGTATATTTATCATCAAAGTATAGCTCAATCTTACCAGTAGGACCATTTCTTTGTTTTGCAACTATTAATTCAGCTTTATTAAAAACTTCCTCATTTCTATCTTTCCATGAGTCATGTTTTTTTTGATATGACTCTTGGGTTTCATCTGCTCCCCTAGTTGGCTCATTTCTTTGCAAGTAGTAACTCTCCCTGTATATGAACATTACAACATCTGCGTCTTGTTCAATACTTCCGGACTCTCTCAAATCAGAGAGGAGGGGTCTTTTATCATCTCTATTTTCAACTTGTCGAGAAAGCTGAGACAGCGAAATGACAGGTAAGTCAAATTCTTTTGCTAGTTGTTTTAAATTTCTAGTTATTTCAGATAATTCATTAACCCTATTATCTCTATTACTTTCGGGTTTTATCAATTGAAGATAATCAATTAATACTAGTTTGATATTATAATTATTTTTATATCTCCGAAGCTTAGATCTCAATTCTGAAACAGTTAAATTAGGACTATCATCAAAAAAAAAATTTAAATTATTTATTTCTTGATATGTATTTTGAAGGTCGAGAGAATCTTTTTCATTAAGTTCTCCTTTCCGAAGCTTATCACTAGGTATTTTAGATTGTTCAGCTAATATTCTTAAACCAATTTGCTCAGCTGACATCTCCAAAGAGAACATAACAACAGATCCTTTATCCTCTTCTTGAGAAAAATATTTAGAAGCATTAAAAGCTATGTTTGTTGCAAGTGCAGTTTTACCCATTGAAGGTCTGCCCGCAAGGATAATAAGGTCAGAATTTTGTAGTCCTCCAAGCATATTATCTAAATCCCCAAAACCAGAGACGATTCCAGAATATTTACCTTTTTTTTTAAATGCTTTTTCAACTAGTTGAAGAGAGGCTTTTGTGACGGATGCAAAATTTCTAAATTCATAATTATCTTTTTTTAAATTAGACAAATCAAATAATTTTTTTTCAAGGTCCAAAAAAATATCTTTAATGCTGTTCGACGTCTCAAAAGTTGTTGACTCATTATTTTTATTTTGTGTAATTTTGAAAAGCTCTCTCCTTAAATGTAATTCTTGAAGAGTTTCTAAATAATTAGAAAAAACTTCTTTTGAAAATACAATTTGATCTATCTGAAATGAGAGGTCTTTATGTGTTTTGGACTGAATATCAGGGATATAATTCTTAATTGTATCAATAGAGACATTTTTTTGTGATTTATGAAAATCTTCTAAAACATTAAAAATTTTTAAATTTTCGGGATTAGAAAATAAAGAATTATCTAAAAATTCGAAATGTGTATCAATTAAATCAGGGTGTTTAAGCAAATAAGCGATAACAATAATTTCAATATCATTATCTTTTAAACTCTCGAAAGTCTTTTGCATATAATGATAAGTTATTTATAAATTTAAAAAAAGATAGTCTTAGGCAGAAGTTTTAGGGGATAAGATCTCAATATCAAGTGAACAATTCACTTCGGGGTGCAAGTCTATGTCTACTGAGTATTCCCCAGTAGTTTTAATTTTATTTCCAAGTTTAACTAACTTCTTTTGAATAATTACGTCATTTTCACTTAAAAAGTTAACGATATCAGACACACTTAAAGAGCCATACAGCTCTCCATTTTCTTTAGCTGCAATTTCTTTAGTGAATTTTAATTCATTAATTTTTGTAGCAGTTTTATTTGCATTAGATTTATTTTCATCATCTTTTTTCAAAAGACTATCTTCTAATGATTTTATCTCTAAAATATTCTCTTTGGTTGCAAATTTAGCTTTACCGTTTGGAACTAAGTAATTTCTTGCGTAACCATCTTTTACTGTGACAACTGAGCCAATCTCCCAATTTTTTTTGAACTTTTCTAAAACAACAACTTTAGTCATTACGTTATATCAGAGATAAAAATCTTGCCTGTTTAATTGCCTTAGTAATTTTAGTGTGAATAGATCTTGACATGTTAGTTACTCTTTGCGGTATAATTTTTCCATTATCATTAGTAAATTTTTTAAGGATATGTGTGTGTTTATAGTCAAGCTTCATTAATTCTTCATACGAAATATTTAAATTTTTTTTCATTAATTATCTTTATTTGCTTGAGGTGTGATTTCTTCTAACTCATTATATGATTTAGTAATAAGGAAACGAAGACAATCAGTATTAAATTTTAAAAAACCATCAAGTTTTTTAGGGAAGTCTGTAGATGAATTAAATCGCATAAATTTAAACGATCCTTTTGAATACTTGTTAATAGAAGATTTTAAATTTTTAATTCCCCAATCTTCTTTATAACCAATAGAAACATCGTTTTCAGAAAAAAATTGATCAATGGAAGTGTTAAGACTTTTCATCTGATCATTAGCAAGGTCAGGTTTTACTATAATTGTTGTTTCATATATGTTAGTCATGTAAAAAGAGTGTCTACAGATATAATTTAAATATGTCAAATAAAAATCTTTCTTTGCTTTTTACAGGTCAGGGGTCTCAATTTGCTGAAATGGGTACTGATTTTATTAACAAATATGACTGGGTTAAAGATAGATATTCTATAAGTTCAAAAATACTAGGTTATAATTTATTGGAGGCCCAAAGTGACCCTAGTCTATTAAATTTAACTCAGTATAGCCAACCCATGATTTTTGTATTTAGCTCTATAGTAATTGATCTCTGTAAGGATTTTTTCTATAAAAATTTCTCCAAAATTACTTTGGCAGGTCACTCCTTGGGCGAATATTGTGCTTTGTATTTCGCTGAGGCATTAAAATTTGAGGAAATGCTTAAAGTGGTTAAATCCAGAGGAGACTCAATGTCAATTGTCTCAGACCCTAATAAGTATGTAATGTACGCAATTTTAAAAAAAGAAGATTCAAAGATAGATGAAACTTTATTTGGGAACGGTATTTACATAGCTAATATAAATTCTGATAGACAAGTTGTCATATGTGGTCTTAAAGATAATGTTAATCAATTTAAAGAACAAAATCCAATTGGAAAATATATACCTCTAAATGTTTCAGCCCCATTTCATTCTGATTTAATGAAAGATAGTGCAAAAATATTCAGTGAAAAAATTAAAAATAATTCATTTAAAAAAATTACCATTGATTTAATTTCTAATCATAAATTAATCAATTATAAAGAAATATCTGAAAAAGAGTATGGTAACCAATTATCTCTTCAGATACACTCCCCAGTAATGTGGTCAGAGACTATTAAAACTATTTTGAATGAGGAAATTAATACATTTATTGAGATTGGACCAAAAAAAACTTTATTAAACTTCTTACCGAAAGATTTCAAAGGTGAGAAATACTCATTTTGTGGTATTGAGGATTTAAAAAATGTTTAAAGACAGAAGATTATTAGTAACTGGAGGAACTGGTTCTATTGGAAGTTCTATTTGTAAATATTTTAATAATAACGGATGCAAAGAAGTTTTTTCAACAACCACAGATCTTAAAAAGGTAAAATCAGACCAAGATTATATTAACTTCAAAGAATTGAATTTAAACTATATTGATAAATTAAATCTAGAAGAACTCTTTGACTTTGAGGTTGATTATCTTGTACTAAATGCAGGTCTTAATAAAGATAATATTTTCTTGAGAATGTCGTCTGATGATTGGAATAGTGTAATCAATGTAAATTTGAATTCCTCTTTTCATTTACTTAAACATTTTACTAAAAAAATGGTTAAGAAAAGGTTTGGGAGAGTTGTATTTATTTCATCAGTGGTAGCCCATACAGGAAATCCGGGCCAAGTAAATTACACTGCATCTAAAGCAGCTATTTCTGGAATGGTTAAATCACTTGCTTTGGAATTATCAACAAGAAATATAACAGTTAATAGTGTGGCACCAGGTTTTATACAATCTAATATGACAGATAAACTCAATGATGATCAAAAAAATAATATTTTAGAGAGAATCCCTATGAAAAAACTTGGTGATTCTAGTGATATAGCAAAAGCAGTGGGCTTTTTATGCTCTGAAAATGCTGATTACATTACAGGTCAGACTTTGCACGTAAATGGTGGATTAGCTTTAATTTAACTATTTGAATATTAAGCATAATGTGGTACGAACTTTTAAATTTAATACTAAGAGGTTTTTAAAATGAGCGATATCGAAGAAAGAGTAAAAAAAATTGTAGTTGAGCATTTAGGTGTTGAAGAAGCTAAAATTCAAAGTGACTCAAAATTTATTGATGACCTAGGCGCAGATAGTCTAGACACTGTTGAACTTGTAATGGCTTTTGAAGAGGAATTTGGCTGTGAAATACCAGATGATGCTGCAGAGAAAATTGTTACATTAAAAGATGCTGTTTCATACTTATCGGCAAATTCAAATTAGTTTAAGAAATTAGCAATTGAGGCGAGTAGTAGTTACCGGACTTGGAACAATTAATCCTCTTGGTAATACTGTTGACTCCTCATGGAACTCATTGATTAATTCTAGTAGTGGTATTTCAAAAATAACTAAATTTGAAGTTGATAACTATCCTTGTAAAATAGCTGGTTCAATAGATGACTCAAATATAAATGACGAAATTGTCAATCCAAGAGAACAGAGGAAAATAGATCGGTTCATTACCTTAGGTTTAATTGCCGCCGCTGAAGCTATCAATGACTCAGGTTTTGTATCTGAAAATGAAAGCTCTTTTAGATCTGGAGTTATGGTAGGATCTGGAATAGGTGGCCTTGACACTATTTACAGAAATTCTTCAATCCTAGATAATCAAGGTATCAGAAAAATCTCTCCTTTTTTTATACCATCATCTTTAATTAATTTATTATCTGGTCATATTTCTATAAAGTATAACCTCAAAGGACCTAACAGCTCTCCTGTGACTGCATGCGCAACAGGTACTCATGCAATAGGAGACTCTTTCACAATAATAAAAAATAATAAAGCTGATCTTATGGTCTGTGGTGGTGCAGAAGCTGCTATATGTCCTTTAGGTATATCTGGCTTTTCTGCAACAAGAGCACTGTGTGATACATTTAATGAATATCCTGAAAATGGCTCAAGACCATGGGACAGAGATAGATCAGGTTTTGTTATGGGAGAAGGTGCTGGAGTTTTGGTGCTTGAAGAATATGAGCATGCAAAAAAAAGAAATGCAAAAATATATGGTGAGGTGAAAGGATATGGAATGTCAGGTGATGCATTTCATATTACTAAACCCTCTGAGGACGGTAATGGTGGTTTTAGGGCAATGGAAATGGCTTTACAAGAGTCCTTACTTAATACTGATGATATTGAGTATGTTAACGCTCATGGAACATCAACGCCTGTTGGAGATATGATTGAACTAACAGCTGTTGAGAAACTATTTGCACAAAATAAAAATTTATTTATGAGTTCGAATAAGTCTGCAATTGGGCATTTATTAGGTGCAGCAGGAGCTGTAGAGGCAGTATTTTCATTTAAATCTCTTGAAACTAATATACTCCCCCCAACATTGAACTTAGACAATCCAAGCGCAAATACTTCCATAAATCTAATACCCCATGAGTCAATATCAGAAAATATTAGTAATATTATTTCCAACTCATTTGGTTTTGGAGGAACAAACGCAAGTCTCATCTTTGGTAATTAAAAGTAATAATTTTTGTATAGTATTATCATCACCATCAGGTGCTGGAAAAACAACTATTTCAAAAATGTTACTTAAAAAAGATAAGAATATTTCACTATCTATTTCATGTACCACAAGACCTAGAAGAAAGGGTGAAATCAATAATAAAGACTATATTTTCATGTCTGATAATGACTTTAATAAAGTAATAAAAAAAAATAATTTTATTGAACATGCAAAGGTATTTGGCTTTAAATATGGAACATTAAAGAAAACCGTAGACAATTTTTTTAAAAAAAAGAAAGATGTCTTGTTTGATATAGATTGGCAGGGATATCAACAATTAAAGCAAGCAAATATTGATGTCGTAGGTATTTTTATATTACCTCCTAATAAGAAAGAATTGATTAATCGCCTTAAAACAAGAGCCAGAGATACAAAAGATGAAATGAAAAAAAGAATGAATTTAGTGCAAAATGAAATTTCTCATTTTCCCGAATATGAATATGTAGTTATCAATAAAAATTTAAATACATGCGTGGACCAAATAAAAAATATAATATTCTCAGAGAGACTAAAAAGATCTAGGCTTATTAATATTACTAGTTTCGTAAACAGATTTATAAATTAATAGCCCTAAATAATTTTATTAATTCAGATAATTTTAAATTCTCAACTCTTAAACTCAAATCAAATTTTTTATCTAAATTATATTTTTTTAAAACTTTTTTTAGTGACTTCCTTTTTTGCGAGAAAAGCTCTCTCTTAAATAAAATAAAATTATTTATTTCTTTTTTTCTAATTAGACTATTATCTATTTTTTTAAATGTAAGTACAGTTGAGTCAACTTTTGGAATAGGTCTAAAACAATTTTTACTTACATTAAAATTTACCTTGATATCATAAAAACATTTTACTAGAGAATTAATTGAATTTAATTTATTGTCAGTTATTCTAGAAGCAAATTCCTTTTGGAACATCAATATTAAAGCATCAGGTAAGTTATTTAAAAGAGAGAGTTTCACTAATATTTGTGAGGAGATATTATATGGAAGGTTAGATATTACTAATTGGTAGTTTTTTTCTAAATCTGACTTTAGTATATCAGCATTTATTATCTCAATTGATTCATTTTTAATATACTTTTTTGATAATTCAGCCACCAAATCTCTATCTATTTCAATTAAAGTTAATTTAATTGGCTTTTTTAGTAATATTTTATCTGTTAGCCTTCCATCTCCCGGTCCAATTTCAAGTATGTTAAGGTTTTCTAGTTGGATTAGATTATTAATTTTATTTATTATATTTTTGTCAATTAAAAAATTTTGGCCATATTTTTTTTTTAGAATAAAAGACATTTTATAAAAGAGGAATTATCGGCAATATTTTTATTTTTAATATCTTTTGCCGTCCCGTGTGCAGGGCTTAATCTGCGATAATCCAAACCAAGTGTTAAGTTTAAACATTTCTTATTTAATATTTTAAAAGGTAAAAGAGCTTGATCATGGTAAGTTGATAGAAATAAAGTATTTTTAATAACTTTATTAAAAGCACTATCAGCAGCATATATCCCCTTAATTTTTCTGAATTTATTAATATTTTTTTTTATTATAATGTCTTCGTTTCCTAGGGTGCCGTTTTCACCACAATGTGGATTATAGCATAAAAATTTTATATTTTTATAACTCAATCCATAAATTTTTCTTTTAATATTATATAGCACATTTTTTATGAAATGATTTATATATTGGGTATTAATGCTCTTATAAATATTTTTTAAATTTATATGAGTTGTTAATGGTATTATTGAAAAATTTTCACCATGCATAAGCATAATTGTTTTCTTTTTATTTAATAGCCCTAAATGTTCTGTCATACCTACAAACTTAATCTTTCTTTTAAAAAGATGTTTGTCTATAGGCATAGTAACAAGATCAAACTTTGTTAAATTTGCTAATTGATCACTAATTAAAATTTGATTGAGTAAATTTTCATATTTATTTTTTGTTAAATTCTCAATATTAAAGATATTCAAGTAATTGT
>CACHVL010000017.1:0-8824 GCA_902583235.1 uncultured Alphaproteobacteria bacterium
ACAGAATGCAAATTCAGGAATAAGATTTTTAACAATATATGAATAAACCTAATAACTTAGAACCGCTATGGATGCCTTTTACTCCCAACAAGACATTCAAAAAAGACCCTCGAATTATTGTTGGAGCCAAGGATATGCATTTTATCAGTGATGATAATAGAGAAATTTTAGATGGCACTGCAGGACTGTGGTGTGTAAACGCTGGTCATGGTCGAAAAAAAATTCAAGAAGCGGTAAATGAACAAATTGAAAATCTGGATTATTCTCCTCCATTTCAATTTGGGCATCCTAAACAATTTGAACTAGCTAATCGCTTAGCTGAAATATTTCCTGAAGGAATGAATCATGTTTTCTTTTCTAATTCAGGATCAGAGGCAGTAGATAGTGCCTTAAAAATTGCTCTTGCTTATCAGCGAGCGCGAGGACACTCTTCTAAAACAAGATTGATTGGACGTGAGAGAGGATATCACGGTGTTGGCTTCGGTGGGATATCCGTCGGGGGTATGGTGAAAAATAGAATGTACTTTGGCTCAATGCTCAATGGTGTTGATCATTTACGTCATACTCATAATCTGGAACTGAATGCTTTTTCAAAAGGTGAACCTGAACATGGCGCTGAACTTGCAAACGACTTAGAACGTCTTGTCCAATTACATGATGCATCAACTATTGCTGCTGTAATCGTTGAGCCAATTGCTGGATCAACTGGTGCACTTCCACCTCCAAAAGGTTACCTCAAAAGACTCAGAGAACTATGCACGAAGCATGATATTTTATTAATCTTTGATGAAGTGGTAACAGCTTTTGGTCGTATGGGAAAAGCCACTGGATCAGAATTTTTTGGTGTAACTCCTGATATAATTTCATGTGCTAAAGGCATCACGAACGCGACTATTCCAATGGGTGCCACGATTGTTCAAGACTTTATCTATGAGTCGATGATGGAGAACGCAGATGCTCCAATAGAATTATTTCACGGATACACTTATTCTGGTCATCCTGTTGCGTGCGCAGCAGCTTTGGCTACACTAGATATTTACAAAGAAGAAGGGCTTTTTGATAATGCAGCTCATATAGCTCCTGTTATTGAAGAAGCTGCCCATAGTCTCAAAGGCACTAAACATATTATCGATATAAGAAATTTAGGTGTTATTGCCGCTCTAGAATTAGAACCTAAAAAAGGTGCCGTAGGTGTCAGAGGCTTTGAGACGATGAAGAAGGCTTGGGATCTTGGTCTTATGGTTAGAGCCAATGGAGATACTCTTGCATTTTCTCCCCCTTTAATCATTAACGATAGTCAAGTTGATGAAATGTTTACGAAGGTAAAAAAAGCCTTGGAACACGTAGACTAAAGACATCTCCGCTACAGCCATACTCAGTTTCAAAAATACCACTCGGTTGATAAAAACCACACAACATAATCCATCTGTATATAAAGACTATTCCTGGAACAATGATAATTGCATTAATAAGAAAAAGAGCCACTGAAATCACAACCCTCATTGAAAGGTTTGTACTCATGTATTGTTTATAAAAGATACGAATTATTAAACCTGTAGTTACCGCTGAAAGTAATAAAAATGGGGCGTCTAAGTGTGTAACTAAAAATTCATAATACATTTCTTTTTTACTTAGCAATGATACATTAAGACTTTGTAAATGCAAAAATACATATCTGAATTTATTGGTACATTTGTTTTGCTGGTATCAATTGTAGGTTCTGGCATTGCAGGACAGCAATATACAAATGATCAAATGGTAATATTATTTAGTCATGCTGTTGTCATAGGTTTCACACTAATTTTTATAATAAGAATATTTGCTAATTTTTCTGGAGCTCATTTTAATCCTATTGTTTCAATTTTGTTTTTCTTACAAAAAGAGTTGAGCTCTAAAGATCTATTTCTTTATATACTAATACAAATCGTGGCAGCTATACTAGGCACATTTTTTGCAAATTATATTTTTGGATTAAATGTAATTGAAATTTCTTCAAATATGAGAAGTGGAACAAATATATATATTTCCGAAATTTTTGCTGCAATAGGGTTATTATTAGTCATACTTCTATCGAGAACTGATGGTAAAAATATTGTTGCTTTTAATGTTGGTATTTACATCACAGCTGCAATAATTTTTACATCCTCAGCAAGTTTTGCAAATCCAGCTGTAACAATAGCTAGAGTTTTTACCGAGTCATTTGCAGGGATTAATCCCTCCACCGTAATATTTTTTATAAGTTGTCAAGTCATTGGAATGTTTGCTGCCTACCTTTTGTACAATCAGTTCTTTAAAAGCAAATAATTTCAAGGGTTTTTGTAAATTATTAACAGAGACAATTCGTATTGTTGACTTAATTACAAGTTAAAATTTAATACTCTTAAAATTAATTGAGTAGGAGAGAAAAATGAGCGAAGCCAAATGCCCTGTAGCTCACGGTGCAAATTCAAACATGGAGAAGTCATCAACTGATTGGTGGCCTAAAAATCTAAATCTTGATATTCTGCATCAACATGACCAGAAAACAAAACCATTTAATGGTTCTTATAATTATCGGGAAGAAGTAAAAAAATTAGATTTTAAAGCATTAGAAGCTGATATGCATCAATTGATGAAAGAAAGTCAAGATTGGTGGCCAGCTGATTGGGGAACATACGCTGGTTTGATGGTAAGGCTTGCTTGGCATTCTGCTGGAACCTACAGAACTGCAGATGGACGTGGTGGTGGTGGAACTGGTGATCATCGATTTGCTCCATTGAACTCTTGGCCTGATAATACTAACTTAGATAAAGCCAGAAGACTTTTATGGCCCATTAAAAAAAAATATGGGAATAAAATTAGTTGGGCTGATCTGATGATCTTAGCTGGTAACATTGGTTATGAGTCAACTGGATTTAAAACTTTTGGTTTTTCTTACGGGCGAGAGGATATTTGGCATCCAAACAAAGATATTTATTGGGGACCAGAGACAGAAGCTTTAGCAACAAATAGACACTCTGACAAAGAGGATGCTTCCTCTTTAGAGAGTCCGCTAGCTGCAAACCATATGGCCTTAATTTATGTTAACCCAGAGGGATTTGAAGGTAATCCAGATCCTTTAAAAACTGCTCAGCATATTAGAGAAACATTTGCAAGAATGGCTATGAATGATGAGGAAACTGTTGCTCTTACTGCGGGTGGTCACACAATTGGTAAAAGCCACGGTAATGGCAATGGAGATAATCTTGAAGCTGAACCTGAAGGTGCTGCAATTAAAGAACAAGGTCTTGGTTGGATGAATAATACCTCGCGAGGAGTGGGTAGAGATACCGTAACCTCTGGTATTGAGGGTGCATGGACAACTGAGCCAACAAAATTTGATAACGGATATTTTGATATGCTATTTAAATATGATTGGGAGCTAAAAAAAAGCCCTGCAGGAGCATGGCAGTATGAGCCCATAAATATTAAAGAAGAAGATAAGCCTGTGGATGTCGAAGATCCCTCTATTAGATATAACCCGATTATGACGGATGCTGATATGGCAATGATCAAAGATCCTATTTATTTAGAAATATCTAAAAAGTTTCGTGAAGATCATGAGTATTTTTGTGATGCGTTTGCCAGAGCTTGGTTCAAACTAACTCATAGAGATATGGGTCCAAGATCAAGATACATAGGTCATGATCTTCCAAATGAAGATTTAATTTGGCAAGATCCAGTTCCCTCTGGAGCTGCTAGCTATGATATAGAAAGCCTAAAAGAAAAAATCAAAAATAGTGATTTAACTGTTCAAGAGCTAGTCTCAACTGCGTGGGATAGCGCAAGAACATACAGAGGATCTGACTTAAGAGGTGGAGCAAACGGAGCAAGAATTAGATTTTCTCCTCAAAAAGACTGGAAGGGTAATGAACCTCAAAGATTATCAAAAGTATTAGGTGTGCTAGAACCTTTGGCAAAAGAAGCTGGAGCAAGTATTGCTGACACAATTGTATTAGCTGGAAATGTTGGTCTTGAAAAAGCTATTGAATCTGCTGGATTTACCGTACCTGTTCCTTTTAGTCCAGGAAGAGGAGATGCTTCTGATGATATGACTGACTCTGAATCTTTCTCACAGCTGGAGCCAGTACATGACGGATTCAGAAATTGGCAAAAAGATAACTACGAAGTAAGAGGAGAAGAGTTGTTACTTGATCGAGCTCATTTACTTGGTCTAACTGCAGTTGAAATGACCGTGCTAGTTGGAGGAATGAGAGCTATGGGAGCTAACTATGGTGAGAATAAACATGGTGTTTTTACTAATCAGGTAGGAGCTTTAACGACTGACTTTTTTGTTAACCTAGTTGATATGGGCAACAAATGGAAAGCCTCAAATGGGCACTATGAAGTAATCGATCGCAAAACAAATGATGTTAAATGGACAGCAACCTCAACAGATCTTGTATTTGGATCAAATTCTATCCTTAGATCTTATGCGGAGGTTTATGCACAAGATGACAACAAAGAAAAATTTGTTATCGATTTTGTAAAAGCTTGGAACAAGGTGATGAATGCCGATAGATTTGAATTGAACAATAATTAATTAATGTTCAATTATGGTAATATCCAGCTCAAGGTTTGTGGTATTACAGATCAAAAATCGTTAGAGGTAATACAAAAGTATTCAGTAAGAACAGTGGGCCTTGTAAGTAATTACTTATACGGCCCCAATACACTATCTACTGAAGAAATTCATAACCTTACAATTGCTTCCTACGATTTAAAATTAAATCCAATTCTATTGATTGGCAATATTCATATGCCAAAAATAATCGACATTATAAAACAAGTAGAGATAAAGGAAGTATGTGTATCTAATCAATACAAGATTGAAGATATCGAATTACTAAATAATTCAACAAATTCAAAAATATCAATTTCAATAAATTACGAAAATTTTGATTATAATTTTTTTGAGCATATCAAAAATAATGTTAGTAGTTTTTATTATGATCTTAATATTTACAGAAAAGATGTAATTGAGAAAAAATCTCTAATGGAGTGTGAGAGTCAAATTAATCAACTTAAGAGTTTTGCAAAGCCTTTATATCTTGGTGGGGGCATTAATATTAGTAATGTCAAAGAGGCAATTAAAACTATATCTCCACACGGAATTGATATATCGACAGGGTTAAAAAAATCAAACAGCGTTGATGAAGAAAAGCTTAAAAAAATTCTTGATAATCTTGGGTTTGACGAGATTTCTTAACAATAAACCTCTCCTCTAAATTATTTAAAAGGCTTTTATAAGAGTTATGGGTTTTTAAATCTATAAAATCTGGGTTTAAATCTAGGATAGGTTGTATCACAAAATCTCTTAAATGAGAGGATGTATGAGGAATAGTTATTAGGTGGTTTTTGATTTTCAAGTTTTCAAATTGAATAAGATCGAGATCTATTTTTCTTGGCCCATTAATTACAATTTTATTTTTTTTAATTTGTTTTTCCACAAAACACATTTTTATAAATAATTCGTTGAAGTATAGATTTGTAGTAAATAAAAAGGCAGCATTGTGAAAATATTTTTGGTTAGTTATCCCAAAAGGTTTAGTAAAATAGACTCTACTAACCTTTTCGACATGTCCGAATTTATTCATTAGCTTTAATGCTAAATTAAAATTACTTTTCCAGTTGCCAATATTTGATCCAATAGCGATATATGATTTATATCGATACGCTGACTTTTTTTGCATTATATTTTTTGGCAATCTCAATTTTATTTATTTCCAACTTTTCTATTTTAATTGGAAATTGATTGTCCAATTGTTTTTTTAATTCTGTAATTAATTTTTCCAGTGTTTTGTATTGAGATGCTGAAACAAATGTTACTATTTCTTTTTTAATATCAGAATAACTTGTAACATTTTCAATATTGTCAAGATCTTGATTGTGATCAAGATCTAATTGGCATTTAATACTAATTAATATTGTTTGTGGTTTTAACCTTTCTTCATCAAACACTCCAATGATTGTGTCGACCTTTAAGTCCTCTATCTCTATAAAAAAATTCATTTATTCAAAGCTTTCAAAACTTTTATCATTTGATTTGTCTCTTGGACATCATGAATTCGAAAAGTATTGACATTTTGTTGTAAGGCATGAGTAATAGAAGCTAAAGATCCTCCTATTCTTTGATCAGCATTTGAAGGATCAATGAAGTTTATCCAACTTTTTCGTGATGAACCTAAAAGTATTTGTAGATTTTTGTGACTATATTTTGATAGGGATCTCATTAATTGTAAGTTTTGGTTTAATGTTTTGCCAAAACCTATTCCTGGATCAAACCATACTTTTTTAAGATTAAATTTCATTTTTTTTAGTATTATCAGTCTTTTTTCTATAAATTCATCAAACTCT
Organism: uncultured Alphaproteobacteria bacterium; assembly: GCA_902583235.1. Classification (GTDB taxonomy): domain Bacteria; phylum Pseudomonadota; class Alphaproteobacteria; order HIMB59; family HIMB59; genus HIMB59. Next base: position 6,376 of record CACHVL010000017.1, read on the forward strand.
TTTACCATATTAGCTCTTGGATTTAGTTTTTTTTGCATATCTTTTGGTGTTCCTCTTTTGTGCATTAAGAATAATCCAGCATTGTACTTTTTTGTAAGTTTGAACAACTCCTCTGAACCACCATTTATATCATTAATAATATGCACTCCTTTTTTAAGGGCATATTCTTGAGTCTCAGGTTTATAAGAGTCTAATGAAACAAGATATTTCTTATAATTCAAATACGGTAGAATTTTTGAAAGCCTAAGTATTTCTTCTTTGTATGTAATTGGTTCACTATTTGGTCTAGTGCTCTCTGCTCCAATATCTATAATTTGTGCTCCATCTTTAACCATTGAGTTAATATGATTAAGTGCAGAAGTACGAGAAAAGGTTTTGCCCCCATCACTAAAGGAATCAGGGGTAAAATTACAAATACCCACTAATAATGGTTTTTTTAGATTAAATAAATTTTTATTGAATTTCATAGTAATTATTTTTTATCATAGTTTCGTAGTCTTTTTTTAATTTTTGAAAATATGTCGTAGATTTTCTTTTCCAAAAAATACTTTGAATACTTTTTATAGACGTAATACCTCTTCCAGAACCTATTGATAATATTTCACTATATTGGTTAAGCTCTTTTTCAAAAATTGTTTTTTTAATGAACTTAAATTTGGATATTTTCTCTACAAGTTTCAAAGTGTTACCATAATAGTATCCTATTTTTGGAATATATACTTTTCCTTCTTTAATAAAAATTAAATTTGTTACTGCACCCTCTGTAATTTCACCATCTCTTGATAGTATAATTTCATTTTCAGAGTAATTTATCTCACTCATAAATTTTAATATTTTTTTGTAATATAAATTTTTATTTCTAAAGTCTTTTCTTTTATATTTTTTTATAAATCCAATTACACTGCTCTTTGTCGTTGTTCTTTTTCTAAGTGACATTGATAAAGTTGTTCCATTAGTAGCAATTCTTAGCAAATGGTTAAAAATCTTAATTTGCTTAATATCTTCTCCAATTAATTCTCTGATCATTTTTGGATTTAGTTTGGCATCAAATTTATAATCACGGCATGTATTATTAAAAGTACTTAAATAGCGGTTTAAGCCTATAAATCTTGGTTTTTTTCCTATGACAGGTATAGATGTAAAAACACCCTTCTGACCCCAAAGTGGTTTGAATTTAGAGGATAAATAAGAGTTATTTTTTAAATTGAATGATTTTTCGAATAAATTGTTTGCCATTTGGAGTTAAAAATGAGTCCGGGTGAAATTGTAAACCACAAATGTCATATTTATGGCTTTCCAAACACATTGCTACATTAGTTTCCTCACATCTCATTGTAATATGTATTGAAGAAGAATTAAATGGCTCTTTTAGTTTCAAAGAATGGTATCTCCCTACTTGATATAAAGCATTATTAGGAAATCTTAAACTTTGAGAATTTGTTCGTATATACGTTTGATAACCATGAAATATTTTTTCCTGTTTAGAAATAGTTCCCCCTTCTCCGTTAGCAATAAGTTGAAATCCTAGGCAGATACCAATAATTTTCTTCTTCGATTTATAATTATTATAAATATCCAATGATATTGGATAATCTAAGGGCTTTCCAGGCCCTGGAGAAAAAATTATTACATCTGACTTTTTTACAGAATTTTCTTTTACATCATAAAAATTTGTAACTTCAAGGTTGCCAAAACCAGATAACAAATGTGCAAGATTATAAGTAAAGGAGTCTTCATGATCTATAAGTAATAAATTCATTTTAATAAATCCAATAGTGATTTAGCTTTTAAATAATTTTCATGATACTCATTTTTAGCAGTGCTATCTAAGATTACTCCACTAGCTGCGAAAACTTCGTTATTTTTTTTAAAATTTAAAATAGACCTTATGATGATATTAAAGCTCATATCTTCTTTAGAGCGAAAGTAACCAAAAGAGCCGGTATAAATTCTCCTAGGCTCTTTTTCTTCTTTATTCAGTAATTTTAAGGTGTTGATTTTGGGACATCCGATAACTGAACCTCCAGGCATCATTGCCTTAATTATTGCTGATAGTCTTACATTATCAAGAAGGGTTCCTGAAATCTCAGAGACATTATGATAAATATATTGGTATTTTTGTACAAATTTTAAATTTTGTATTTTGACAGAATTTGGTTTTGTAATACGACTTAAGTCATTTCTCTCTAAATCAACAATCATATTGTGCTCTTTATCCTCTTTTTGATTATTTTCAAAAAAACGCCTCGCCTCTTTTGTTGATTTAATTTTATCCCTACTCACAGTTCCTGCTATTGGTGATGTGACTATTTTCTTTCCTCTTACTTTAAATAAGTTTTCAGGAGAGCAGCTAATTATATTAAAATCTTTTGTTCTTACACAAAAAGACTCAGGGCTTAGATTTTTTTTCATCAAGTCAAAAAATAAATTAACTATATCTAGGTCTTTT
>CACHVL010000018.1:0-8575 GCA_902583235.1 uncultured Alphaproteobacteria bacterium
GAGCATTTACTTTGCTTTGTTCCGCTATTTACGTAAATTTAGATGCAGTTGATGTAGCATTTACAGAAGCGGCTGTGGGGTCTGGTATATCAACTATTTTAATGGTAATGGCTGCTGCAAAATTACCTGAGGGAAAAAAAAATAAATTAATAAATTTATTTCCTAGCATTATCCTAGCAGTATCGATATCACTAATATTGATTATCATAATTGCTAATCTCCCATTACTAGGAGATCCAAATGCTCCAATCCATCTTCATGTAGTTCCAGAGTACCTTAAGGAAAGTAAAGACTTTTTTCACATACCAAATGTCGTAACTAATATTTTAGCTAGCTATAGAGGTTTTGATACTCTTGGAGAAACAATTGTTATATTTACTGCAGGCCTAGGTGTTATAGCCTTGTTAACTAGTAACACTCTTAATCGTAAAACAAACTTTAAGAAAAATAATAAAAAAAATGAGAGATAAAATTTCATCTAGTCCAGTATTAAGTGTCGTTAGTAAAATTCTTTTTGCTCCGATTATTATATTTGGGCTTTACGTGCAATTCCATGGCGACTATGGTCCAGGAGGAGGATTTCAGGCAGGAGTAATAGTAGCGGCTGCTTTTATTTTATATTCAATGATATTTGGGCTTTCAAAAGGTGAGACTTTAGTTCCGATAATGATTAATCGATATTTAATGTGTGTTGGTGTCTTGTTATATGCAGGCGTTGGAATAGTTTCAATTTTTCTTGATGGTATGTACTTAGATTATAATGTTCTGTCATCAGACCCTTCAACTGGTCAACATATAGGCATTATATTAGTAGAACTAGGAGTGGGTATCACTGTTGCAACAGTAATGATTGCCTTATATCACTCCTTCGCTTCTTTTGGAGAGATTAATGAGTAACTTTATTTATTTTTGGAACCATTTCGCCTTTATATTACTGATGGTCGGTGGTTTATTTATAATTATCACGAGTCAAAACTATTTAAAAAAGGTAGTTGGCTTAGCAATTTTTCAAACTGCAGTTTTTGTATTTTTTGTATCACTCGCAAAAGTCTTAGATGGAACAGCTCCTATTTTAACAAAAATGGAAAATGCTTATTCAAATCCATTACCACATGTCTTAATACTGACTGCTATTGTGGTTGGTGTTGCTACTTCAGCACTAGGATTAGCGTTAGTACTACAGATCTATAGGAACTACGAAACAATCGAAGAAAAAGAAATACAGTCTTTGGAGTTAAAGTCAGATAAATAAATGTTTAATATATTTTTAGATGATGCTGCTGCATTGGTAGTGGTTTTACCTCTACTAATTTCAGCAATAATTGCTTTCATGCCATCAAAAATATGGCCCTGGATCATCTCACTTGTCACTTTAGTTTTACATTTGGTTTTATCTCTACACCTTCTAAAAGAAATTTCTATTTCAGGTTTGATAATTTATGAGTTTGGAAACTGGGAACCACCATGGGGGATCTCTTTCAAAATAGATGGAGTCAACATTGGGCTTCAATTGTTGTTTTCAATTTTTGTTTTGATATCTACATTTTATTCTAGGAAAATATTTTTAAGTGAAATTGACTCTAGGGACTCTGGAAAAGCTTATTCTTTGTGGTTGTTGGCAATTGGAAGTTTAAACGGGATTATCTTAACCAACGATATTTTTAATTTATTTGTCTTTTTAGAAATATCTGCCTTAGCTTCTATTTCCTTAATCGCACTGGGTGCAGGTCAAAATAGAAAAGCGTTATTAGCGGCATTTAATTATCTAATTATCGGAGCTATCGGTGCCACATTTTATGTAATTGGAGTTGGTTTTGCCTATGCAATGACAGGAACGTTAAATATGAATGATCTCGTCATTCAGCTGGCTCAATATTCTGATGGCCAGTTAGCTATCTTTGCCGGAATGTCATTTATGCTTATTGGACTTATGGTAAAAGCTGCAATTTTTCCTGTCCATATTTGGTTACCCCCTGCATATAGTTACGCTCCCTCAGCTGTTTCAACTCTTTTGGCTGCTTTAGCTACAAAAACAATTCTTTATTTTTTTGTGAGACTTTTGTACGAGGTATTCATAATATATCCAAGTTACTTAAGCTTATTTTTAGATTTTGTTTTATATCCTTTATCTTTACTCGCTATATTTATCGGAACTTTGATAGCTATATATCAAGATGATATAAAAAAACTTTTGGCATTTTCCTCAATTGCTCAAATAGGTTACATAACTCTGGCTTTTAGTCTTAAAGATCACAGTGGTATTACTTCAGGTTTTATCCATATATTTAATCATGCTTTAATTAAAGGAGGATTGTTTATGGCTGTTGGTTACTTTGCTATTCTTTATAAGGATAGGGTAACCCTGAGTAGTTTAAGAGGTTTTGGCTACAAATACCCAATAACTTCTTTTGCTTTACTAATTTGCGGACTATCTTTAATTGGATTGCCTTTAACTAATGGCTTTATTTCAAAGTTGTATTTATTCCAAGCTCTTTACACAAACCAGATGTATTTTTCTATCGCTTTGGTAGCGGTAAGTTCAGCATTAGCTGTTGCATACTTCTGGAAAATAGTGGAACAGATGTGGTTTTCTGAAATTAAATTTAAATCAGAAAAAGAGGATGCTTATATTTATTTACCAATATGGATAATTACAGTCTCTATCATTTTTTTTGGAATATATTCATCACCAATAATAGAATTTTCTAACTTGTCCGCAGACTATCTAATATCAGGTTATCAAAATTGAGTAATTCTTTTTTAATCATACTGGGTATTCTTACCCCATTATTTGCAGCATTATTTTCTTATATCTGTAGATATAATAATAATTTAAGAGACTCTTTTGGTATAATAGGTGGTCTAGTAACTTTTTTAATTAGTTTAAAAATTTTTCATGGCATACAAAATAACGAAATATTTCAAATAACTTTTTTTACACTTTTTGATGGAGTAGATTTTACTTTTAAAGTATCTGCTCTTGGATCTATTTTTAGTTTAGTAGCCTCATCTCTTTGGATACTGGCTTCTATTTATACTATAGGCTATATGAGGGGAGCTGGTGAAAAAAATCAAACAAGATTTGTAATTTTTTATTCAATTGCAATCCATGCCGCACTGGCAATAGCTTGGTCTGGAAATCTGCTAGTCTTATTTATTTTTTATGAAATATTAACATTTTCAACTTTCCCTTTAGTTGGACATAAACAAAATGCTGAGTCACAATCTGCAGGACGACTTTATTTATCTATTTTAGTCGGTACTTCTTTAATATTTTTCTTACCGGCTATATTTTGGATTTGGGTTGAGACAGGGACTCTGGATTTTCAAGATGGAGGAATATTAATAAATCAGTTTCCAGCAGAGTACCTTTCTCTTCTAATAGCCATGCTTGTATTTGGAATTGGTAAAGCAGCAATTATGCCAATTCATCGATGGTTACCGGCAGCAATGGTGGCTCCAACTCCAGTTTCTGCTCTACTTCATGCAGTAGCTGTTGTAAAAGCTGGTGTTTTTAGCTTTCTTGTAGTTATTGTTTATATAGTAGGACCTGAATTCTTACTTCAAACAAAAAGCTCAGATTGGTTAGTTTGGTTAGCATGTTTTACAATTATGGCATCCAGTATCATTGCAATTACAAAAGATGATTTAAAAGCTAGATTAGCTTATTCTACTATTAGTCAACTTTCTTATATAATTCTAGGAGCTGCTTTGGCTTCATCACTAGCATTAAAAGGAGCTTCCTTTCATATAATTACTCACGCTCTGGGTAAGATAACCTTGTTTTTTTGTGCTGGTGCTATTTATGTAACAGCCCACATTAAAAAGGTAAGTGAACTAAAAGGTATGGGTTTTAAATTACCATTGATATTTTTTGCTTACACTTTAGGAGCTCTGTCAATTATCGGGGTTCCTCCATTTATAGGGTCATGGAGCAAATTTTATTTAATAATGGGTTCTATTGAGAGAGAATTTATTATTGTTGCTATAATTCTAGGCATATCCTCACTTTTGAATATTTATTATTTATTACAACCTGTTGTAATAGGATTTACTCAAAATTCTAGAAGAGAAGTAAAATTAACGAAAGCTCCTTTAACTGTTTGGCCACCAGTAATTACTGGATTGAGTTGTTTAATATTCTTTTTTTATGCAAACTATTTCTTAAATAATGTAAGTGGAGTAATAGTGAGTTAAATGAAGAAGAATGATTTAAAAAGTATGGGTAAAAGTTTTACAAAGTACATACTGATTATTGGGGCTCTCTTAATTCTTTTAGATTTTACATTCCATAGACATGAGTATTTTTCATTTGCTGAGATTTATGGTTTTCCAGCTTTTTTTGGATTTATAAGTTTTGTTTTTATTGTTTTGTTAGGAAAGTGGTTAAGAAAATTCTTAATGAGAAAGGAGGACTATTATGATCAGTAACATTATTCCAGGTTTAATAATGATACTTACTTCATTCTTATTACCAACAATACCACAATATTTTAGACACCCTGCAATGTTACTTTCGGTTGGTTTGTCAGCTTTATCATTATTCAATGGTTATGGAACTTTTTTAGAGTGGGACGTACTTGGATTAAATTTAATATTATATCAATCAGATAGCTTAACTTTTCCTTTTTCTATCATTTTTCATATTGCAGCTGTTCTAGTCATTATTTTTAGCTGGCATAGTAAAAACTTAATGGAGCATATGGCGACACTTGCTTATGCCGGTTCAGCGATAGGTGCACTTCATGCTGGTGACTTCTTTAGTTTATTTATATGGTGGGAAGCCACTGCTCTAACTTCAGTTTTCATAGTATTTGCAGGAAATACTAAAGCATCAAGAGACGCAGCCATGAGATATTTGATCATTCAAGTCTCCTCGGGCGTATTGCTTTTAATTGGAGCATGTTTGTTGTTGTATCAAACTGGAAATCACAACTTAACTGTTTTAGACCTGACTACAGATTTTGGAATTTTTATATTTATTGCTTTTGGAATTAAAGCTGCCTTTCCCTTTTTAAATGGTTGGTTACAAGACTCATATCCTGAATCTTCTGTTACGGGTACAGTGGCGTTATCGGCATTTACAACAAAACTAGCTATTTATGCATTAGCCAGAACGTTTCCAGGCACAGACTCATTGATTTGGATTGGAGCTATTATGACAGCGTTCCCTGTCTTTTTTGCTGTAATTGAAAATGATTTAAGAAGGGTTTTATCTTTTAGTCTAAATAACCAATTAGGTTTTATGGTTGTTGGTATTGGTATCGGAACGGAGCTTTCACTTAATGGAACAGTGGCTCATGCATTTGTTCATATCATATATAAAGCCTTACTTTTTATGAGCATGGGAGCTGTTTTGTACAGAGCAGGAACCACAAAAGCTTCAGAATTAGGTGGTCTATATAAATACATGCCCTTTACGACAATCTTTTGCATCATAGGTGCCATGTCTATTTCCGCCTTCCCATTGTTTAGTGGTTTTGTAGCGAAGTCTTTAATCATGTCCTCATTAGGTGGTATGGGTATGGTTTTAATTTATTTTGTATTATTTTTTGCATCTGCAGGTGTGTTAGAGCACTCAGGAATAAAGATACCTTATTTTGCATTTTTTGCGCATGAGAGAAAATCAAAAGTGAAAGAAGCACCCATTAATATGCTTATAGCGATGGGTATTGCAGCTGTTTTATGTATTGGAATTGGTGTTTTCCCTAAATACTTATACCAGATACTTCCATACACAGTTGAGTATCAACCATATACGATAGACCATGTTATAAGTCAGCTTCAACTTTTAGTTTTTGCTATTATTGCATTTCTATTTCTTGTTAAATTTAAACTTTATCCCTCAGAGATTAGATCTACAGTATTAAATTCTGATTGGTTTTATAGAAAAATGCTCCCCGGTATAGGAAAACCGCTATTTAAAAAAATAGGTTTGTTAACAGAATTAATTTATGAAAATTTAAGGTTTTTTTTCAGATTGATATTAAATAAATCTCAAAAATTTAGTAATTCATCGTATATAAAAGTTACAACACCTAGTTTTGCAGCAACAATTCTCATATCAATATTATTTATAATGCTGCTTATTGTATTAATATAATTATTTTTTTATTTTAGAGGACTCAAGCTTGATAGCCTCTTGGATAAAGATTTGCCATATCCTCACTATGATTTCAGGATCAATTTTATTTCTTTTGGCCTTTGATTGAACAGATTTCAAAATATGAGTAATTCGTTCGTGGTCGATTATTTCATCTTTACTCTCTTTTAATTTAGTAACTTTATGAATTTCTTTAAATCTATCTCCAATTAATTCAATAATTTTATTATCAATATTATCAATATCTTTCCTTACTTTTTTAAGAGCATCCATATTATTTTTTTTAGTCATTTTTGATTATTACTGTAAATTAAATTTATATGAATTTTAAAAATACTAAACATAAAGTTGCCGTATTCTGTGGTTCAATGTATGGATCAAATAAAAAATTTAAAGAATTAGCTGTTACAGTAACTAAATACTTGGCCCAAAATAATTATGATATTGTTTATGGAGGCGGGGATAATGGATTGATGGGCGTTGTAGCAAATACAGCACTAAAATATAATTCTCATGTAACTGGTATTATCCCATCTTTCCTTGATAAACGTGAAAAAATCCACTCTAAAATTAATAAAATTTATGTGACTAAAACAATGGAACAAAGAAAAAAAAAGTTTCTACAAATATCAGATAGCTTCGTAGCCTTACCTGGAGGAGGAGGTACAATTGAGGAAATAAGCTTAGTTGTAAGTGCTCTTCAGTTAGGAGTAATCAAGAACAAAAAATGTTTAATATTTAATTATGAAAATTATTGGAATGACATAATCAATCAATATAAAAAAGTTGTGAATGCTAAGTTTGCATACAAAAATTTTAAAGATTTATTTTTAGTGTGTAATAACCTTACTGAATTTAAAGAGATCTTTTAATTATGTTTTAAATAATTTAACCAATTTCTCAACTCTCTATTACGGATATTATCTTTTAATAAAGATTGACTATAGCTATTAACATTCGGTTTTTTGTAATCCTCGATTAGATTAGTAATTTGATTTTTAGTGAATATTTTTTCTTTGAGTAAAATACTCTTTCTTGCATTAAGAATTTTGCCAGTATATTTAAAATTGAATTCAGGATGATATTGGGTACCCCAAAAATTTTTAGTCACAAGAGACTGTATCGAAAAATGATTATCAGAGAGAATTTTTGAATTGTTTGGTTTTTGAGAAATATGGTCTACATGTGAGGCAAAAGCATCAAACACTAATGGTTTTTTAGTATACATTGGGTGCATCTTACCAAACTTGTTAATGCTGATATTATAGGCTATTCCTATCTCCCTTCCTTTAGGATTTTTTTTAACAACTCCACCATTTGTGACTGTATAAAGTTGCATTCCCCAACAACTTCCAAACATATTTATTTTTAATTCTGACATTTTTTTCATTAAAGAAATTTGATTTTTAATTTCTCGAGTATTGTCATAAATATTAAGGCTAGAACCGGTCCAAACAACTCCTTTGAATGACTTTATGAAGTTTTCTTCGTATATCTTATTTAAGTTCATTGAAGGATAAATAAATGTAGTTTTTATATTCGGATTTATGCTTTTTAACTGATCTCTATAAAATTCACAGATTGGTTGTAATTTATATTTTGCAAGCTTACTCCATCCGTTTTTATCGTATCCATTAACTATTAGTAAATTCATTCATATTTAATATATTTAGATTATCTAGATGTCAGCATTTATCTACAAATCAATTTCTGTTCTGTTTTTTGTTCTAATGAGTGTGTGTATCAAAGCTACTGGAGATAATTTACCACTGTTTGAAGTAGTTTTTTTTAGAAGTTTTTTTGCTCTTATTCCACTGTTTTTAGTTATTTTTTATTTTAATTTAAAAATCACTTCTATAAATAATTACAAACTTCACTTTTTTAGAGGCTTAGTAGGCATCGCTGCCATGTCATTATTCTTTATATCCTTAAGGTATGTACCATTAATTGAAATGCAAACTATTAGCTACTCCTCAGTTTTTTTTATATCAATATTATCAATTTTTTTCTTAGGAGAAAAAATTGGTTATAGAAGAGTAATTGCAATTATTGTGGGTTTTATAGGTGTGGTTATTATTTTAAAACCAGATGTTAATTTATTAGGTAATTATTCTGTTTTACCACTTTTAGCTAGCATTTTTTTATCAATGGCTGTCATAATTTTAAAAAAAATACTATTAACCAATAATAATATATTGAGTGTTTGGACTTTTACACTTTTTGCCACTTTATTCAGTTTATTCTTTTATAATGATGATTGGATTTGGCCTAATAATTTTGATTTGGTTCTTTTAATTGCATCCGGCATTTTAGGTTTTGTGGCACAGCTTTGTCTCTCCAAATCTTTTCAACTAGCAGATGCTTCTGTATTAGCACCTCTAGATTTTACATCTGTAATATGGGCTTTTTTAATTGGATATATTATCTTTGGAGAATTTCTTTCAAGAGAAGTATTGTTAGGGGGGCCATTAA
>CACHVL010000019.1:0-7992 GCA_902583235.1 uncultured Alphaproteobacteria bacterium
TTTACATTTCTAATCACTAGTAATATTATAAAGGAGATACCTATCAATGCTAAACCAGTACCTTTCAACATGGCCGGAACATCTCGAGAAGATATCTTGGAGAAGACCTGCGAAGTGCCCGTAGATTTGGTACTAAGTTCAGGTGCGTTTTCATCAAACCAGCTTTGGACTTTTTTATCTAGCTCAAGGAAACCTTTGGTAGTAGTTTTTGACACATTAGCCGTCACTCTTAATGCAGATTTATCGACATTTATTTGATCTGTTAAATCTAATCCATAACCTAAAGATAACTCATACAGAAATAGGTATTGTGCTGCTTCAAGCTCTGAGTTAGGTACTTTATAAAAACTCTCGTCATCCTCATTAAAGTTTTGATTTAGTCGTTTCACAACATCTGTATAGGATCTCACGCTTGAAATATTTGGCTGACTCCTTAAGAAATTCACAAGTGATTCAACCTTCATTAAATATTCAGGATCATTAACCCCATTTTCTTTACCAGAATTAACTGAATACTCTAATGCATTTAAACCTGCAAAATTATCTTCGTAATAATCTATTGATTGTCTGAGTTCATACTCTGGCCCAAAATATCTAAGAAAATCATCCTCTAGAGAAATTTTTGATATTCCAAAAACTAGAATTGCTATTAATGCTGCGGTAAAAGCTAGTAATGAGTTCTTTCTTCTTATTACAAATTCTGCCAGAAAGCTCATACTCTTGTCCATTGTAGCTTTCTGATTTTGTTTTTTTAAAGGCAACAAACTAATAAGTGCAGGTAACATTGTAAGTGTATAAAACAAAGCTGCAATTACTCCGACGAATACGATATTACCTAATTGTCTAAAGGGAGGTGAGATAGAAAAATTTAAAGATAAAAATCCAATAGCTGTTGTTAAACAAGCAACGGTAATCGCTGGACCGTGATCCACTATAGCTCTTCTAACCCATTCATTTCTGTCAGGGGTAATGGTCATTGTTTGCCTGACAGAGGAGAGGATGTGAACTGCGCTCGCAACGGCAAGCGTCATTACCATTAAAGGTGCTACAACAGTTGCATTATTAATGTTTGTGCCAGACCAACCCAAGGCTCCAACAGATGAGCCAGCACATAATACTATAATAATAAAAATTAACCCTACCCCAAAAATAGTCCTAAGGATTATAGCAACTGCAATTAGTGTAACTAAAATCATCATTGGAGTTAACTTAGCCGTATCGTCTTGACCTGAGACACTGTATTGATTATTTAAAGGAACAAACCCAACCATTCTAAGCTCAATCTCAGGAAATTGACTCTCAAATTCTTTTTTTAGAATTTCTACTTCATTCATGACATAAGGAATTTCAATAATTGCATCCTTGCCTGGTAAACGAAATAAAATATTTACTTGGGAAATTGAGTTATCAGAATTGATAAATGCATTTTTCAATTCAATTCGAGAATTAGCAACTTCTTCAGCATAATTAGCATCCTCTTCTGATATGTTTTCAATGTCTGTTATTAAATCCTCAACGATAAGACTATCGCCGTCTGCATAGCTATTTTGGTAATTAGTTAATGAGTAAACTGTCCGAACATAAGGCAATAACCATGCTTTTTCAGTAAGTATACCAATAGCATTTAGATTTTTAGGTGTAAAAATATCGCCATTTTTAGGAGATATAACAAAAGCCAGATTATCATCTTTTGAGTACTCCCCTTCAAAGTTTTCTAATGCTATTCTGTCAGGATTGTTTTCGTCAAAAAAAACTCTGGCGTCAGTATCAAATTTAATATTAGGGGCTCCTGCCATTAGGACAAAAGCTATTACAAAACCAATTAGTATAAAAAAAATTCTTCTTTTAATAACTAACTCTGCAAGTTTGGGGAAAAAATTACTCATTTTGAATTGGTACATAACTTTTATGAAAATTACATTAAAAAAAGATTTATTTATTTATTCTTTTATATCATTAGCTTTATGCAAGAAATTAATAAATCAATTAAATTTTTCTTGTTTGACCGTGGGCCATATAAGAAAACTCATCTTTATTTAATTTTAATTTTTTTGATTGCTGTTTAAGTAATTTAATTGGCTCATCCATTGGTTCATCAGTAAGTTGAAAAGTTCCCCAATGCATTGCTATAGACTGTTTTGAATTAATATCTTTATGAATTTGAATTGCCTCTTCCACATTGCAATGTGAGTCTTTCATAAACCATCTTGGAGCATATGCTCCAATTGGTATTGTAGATAAATCAAATTTACCAAATTTCTTTTGAATGTCTTGAAAATCTTTTGAGTAACCAGTATCACCTACAAAAAAATATTTAAAACTATTTGTCTTTACAACCCACCCACACCACAATGTTTTGTTTGTATCGTTAAATGTTCTTTTGCTCCAATGTTGAACCGGAACAGAATAAATTTCTAAATTTTTATGTTTAGACATTTGCCACCACTCATGTTCAATCACATTACTTGCGCCTAATTTTGAAATAGTTTCTTTTAATTTAAGGGGTACAAAAAAAATAGGTTGGTTAATATTTTGTTTTTTTAATAATAGTTTAATTGTTTTTGCATCAAGATGATCATAGTGGTTGTGAGAAATTAAAACTAAATCAATAAAAGGCAAGTCATCCATATTCAAACCGGGTGGTGTCGTTCTTGTGGGTCCCATGAAACTTAAAGGAGAGGCTCTTTTAGTAAAATGAGGGTCCGTGAGTACATTAATCCCATCAATCTGTATTAAAAAAGTCGAATGCCCAACCCAAGTAATTGTTTTTTCAGATTTGTTGGATTTTAAATAACTGGGATTATTTTTGACTACGGGAAAGCTAATAGGTTGTGGCTTATTTGACTCTTTCCTCCATTTCCAAAAATCTTTGAAACTGCTTTTGTGTAAAACATAGTTATTAAGAAATATACCATCTTCCATATTGAATGGTTTGAAGAGAGAATTTGCCATAATTTTTGTTTTTAAAGATAAAAAAGCTAATGAAAATAATAAAATTTTTTTTATAAAGTTTCTTCTTAGCATCTAAGACAAGTAATTAAAAAATTAACCTTTGATGATATTAACGAAGTTTTTATACATTTGGTTGCACTGTCGCATCATCGTATCAATTTCTTTGTCTACCATGTCTTTCATTTGAGGTAAGGCATCAGCTCCAAGAGACTTTTCTAGGGCATTTTTATACTCAGGAACCTTAGCCCAATCATCAACTGTGGTCTTTCGAATTTCTAGATGAAATTGAATTCCATAGGCATAGTTTTCATAACCAAAAATTTGATACTTCGTTGAAGGCGAAGTACCAATAACTTGAACTTTAGAATTATTTTCTAATCCAATTACTTCATAAGAGTGCCATTGAAGAGCTTTAATCTTTTTTGGAAGGAAATTAAAGACATGATCATCTTTAGCATTTGTTTCTATATCAATATCTAATACACCAATTTCTGGTGGTATTGACTCTATAACTTTACCTCCCAGCACTTCACCTAGAAGTTGACATCCCAAGCAAAATCCCAAAAATGGTTTTTTTAGATTGAAGACATATTCCGCAATTGCTTTTTTTTCTTCAACTAACCAAGGATATTCATTTTCCATAAAGGTATCCATTGGACCCCCCATGCAAAGCATTGCATCATAGCTATCAAGATTTGTTGGAATCCTATCACCCTGATCTAGTTGTATGGTTGTGATTTCATGACCATCTGCTAAAAGATAATCTTTAAAAGTTCCAGGATCTTCAATATCAATATGTTGAAGAGATAAAAATTTCATAAAATCAGTAGATTATTTGAATTCAATTCAAGAATTTCAAATAGATTATTAATTATTTTAGTCGTCGCCAGTAACGGTATCTTTAACTTTATTGTAACCTGAAGATACTGCCCCTGCTACTGTGTCGTAGGCGTCGTTTGCTTTTTCACTCACAGTTGCACAACTTGTCGTAAAAAATATTGATGAAATTAATATTAATAAGAGTTTTTTTGACATAATCGGGATTATGAAAAAATCATGTTAAAAGTCAATTTATTTAAACTAAAAATTAAAATATATTAAATTTAAGAATGTTTGATGAGGAAGAGCCTATAAAAAAACCAAAACTATTAGATTTGGATGACTTGAGTATAGAGGAAATTGAGGGAATGATTAATGATCACAAATCTGAAATCATTAACCTCGAAGCTTTGTTAAAGAAGAAAAAAAATAAACTTAAGTTAGCTGATACCTTTTTTAAAAAAAATTAATATCCCTCTATTAAAATTAGGTCACTTTTTGTACTTTTTTGTCTGATATCCATTGCTTTTGAATAATCAATTGATTCGTAACACTTTTTAGCACTTTCAAAGCTCTCAAATTCTACGACAGTAGTTCGATCGACAGGCCACTCTCCTTCAACAACTTTAAATTTGCCACCCCTTATTATGTACTTTCCTCCATATTTCTTCATCACTTCTGTGGATAAAACAGGATATTTTTGAAATAATTCGTAATCATGTATGGAAACGCGAACAATAATGTATCCTTTTTTCATAATTGGAAATTAAGTTAATACTTTTAAACAGAGTTATCCACAGTAATTTGTTAGGTATCTAGTTTATTTAAAAATATGTGATAATTTCATTCTGATTTTAACAATAAAAAAACTAATTTTATCAAGTTTTTTTTGTATTTAGTTCTTTTTAAAACAAAACTCTCAATTTGCATGTGTAATTATTGAGAAATAATATTATTCTTTTAAAAGTTATGCACAGGCAATTCTATACTTTATCGAAGTTTATATTTTATCTTATTTTTCAGGCTTTTTTTGTAATAAATTTGTCATATTCCGATCACCTCACAGCAAAAGTTACTGGATTTGTTGATGCAACAAGTCCAATTCACGTCCTTGGATATGATAGGAAATATTTCTTTGAAAAGAACTCTGTACCATTATTTATCGTCATTGAGCAAGATATAAACAAATTTAATAAAATTAATTTAAAGGCATTTCCTCACATAAATATTGGCTTATTTGTGTTTCAAGACACTGACGGAGATGGGCAATTCACAACAAATTTTAAAGGACAGCCTTTAGAGCCATTTGGCTTTTCTTTAAATCCTGACTATAAATTTGAAGACGTTGTTTTTGAAAATATAGTTTTTGATATGACTAAGTTCAATCAAGTTGAAATTCAACTTAAATAATAATATTCAATATTTTTTTTACCGCTTCACCTAAAGAAATCTTAGAAGTATCAATTTCTAAATCTGGATTTATTGGTTTTTCATACACACTGTCTATACCTGTAAAATTTGGTATTTTTCCTTGCCTAGCTTTTTTATACAAACCCTTAGGGTCTCTTTTTTCAGTTACTTTTAAAGGAGTTGAAATAAAAATTTCTTTGAAATCATTTTTTTCAAAAAGTGATCGAGCCATATCTCTTTCTAATCTAAATGGTGATATAAAAGCAGTAATGACTATAAGACCAGCATCACACATAAGCTTTGCAACCTCTGCTACTCTTCTTATATTTTCTACTCGATCTTTATCTGTAAAACCTAAATCTTTATTTAATCCATATCTAATATTGTCTCCATCAAGAATGTAAGTTTTTTTACCTTGAGTGTATAATTTTTTTTCAAGTTCATTAGCTAAAGTAGATTTTCCAGAGCCAGATAGGCCGGTCATCCAAAGTACTTGACCCTTATGCCCATTAATTTTCTCTCTAAGATTTTTATTTATGGATAAATTTTGAAGTTGGATATTTTGGGATCTTCGAAGAGCAAAATTTATCATACCCATCCCAATAGTTTGATTGCTTATGGGATCAATAATTATTAAAGAACCTAAAGTTTTATTTTCTTTAAAAGTTGAATAGGGAATGTCTTTATTAAATGAGACAGAAATTTCTGCAACATCATTAAGTTTTAACTCATCCCCACCATCAAATTCAAGTGTATTTACATTATATATTTTTTTTATACTCATAATTTTAATACTGGTAGAAATATTATGAATTTTGACTAAGTACGTTCTTCCATTAAAACACTTCTCCTCTGACATCCAAATAATAGTCAAATTAAATTGATCTGCCATTTCTATGACAGATTTCTTTGAACAAAGAACATCTCCTCTCGAGGTATCAATTTCTTTATTTAAAGTAAGGGTAACACTTTGCTTTAAACTTGCAGATTTTATTGATTTTTCTCCAATTAGAATATCTTTTACTTTAGCTTTTTGATTAGATGGAAGAGATATTAGTTCATCGCCTTTTTTAATTTTTCCACTTGTAATAGTTCCAGAATATCCCCTGAAATTTAGATCTGGTCGATTAACCCTTTGTACAGGAAATACGAAACCGTCTTTATTGATGATTTGAGATTTTGTAGTTTCTAAATAATCGAATAAAGTTTTATCAGAATACCATTTCATATTTTTCGATTTTTTATGAATATTATCTCCTTTAAGAGCTGATATAGGTATACTTTGAATTTTTTTAAAATTTAATTTTTTCGAAAATGATACGTATTCAGAACTTAACTTTTCATAAATATTTTTATCATAGTCAATTAAATCCATTTTATTAATTGCCAAGACAATATTTTGAATTCCAAGCAGTGAAACAATAAAAGAATGTCTTTTAGTCTGTGTGAGTATACCATTTCGAGCATCAACTAGTAAGATAGCCAAATCAGCTGTTGACGCTCCGGTAGCCATATTTCTAGTGTATTGTTCGTGCCCAGGTGTATCTGCAACAATGAACTTTCTTTTACCACTAGAGAAAAATCGATACGCAACATCAATTGTAATACCTTGTTCTCTCTCAGCTGATAAACCATCAACTAGTAATGCAAAATCAATATTCTCACCTTGTGTTCCATATTTTTTTGAATCATTTTTTAAAGAGGCAACTTGATCATCAAAGATCATCTGAGATTCATAAAGCATTCTCCCAATGAGTGTGCTTTTTCCATCATCAACAGATCCACAGGTAATAAACCTCAATAAGTCAAGAGAGGCTTGATTTTTTAAATACGTGTTTATGGCATTTGATTTGATCATTTAAAAATATCCATCAATTTTTTTCATTTCCATAGAACTACCGGAGTCTGAGTCGATAGCCCTTCCTTGTCTTTCAGATGTCTTAGACTGCAGGAGCTCGAGTACAATATCTTCAAGTGTATTTGCATCTGATTCAATGGCGCCAGTTAAGGGATAGCACCCAAGAGTTCTGAATCTAATTTTTTTTAATTCTATCTTTTCGTTGGATTGAAGATTAAATCGATCATCGTCGATCATAATAATCATTCTATCTCTAATAACCACGGGTCTAACTTTTGCAAAATATAAGGGAACAATTGGTATTTGTTCTTGGTAAATATATTGCCAAATATCTAGCTCTGTCCAATTTGATAATGGAAAAACTCTGGTACTTTCACCCTTATTAACTCTAGAATTATATAAAGACCAAAGTTCTGGACGTTGATTTTTGGGATCCCATTGATGAGAGGGTGTTCTAAATGAAAAAATTCTTTCTTTGGCTCTTGATTTTTCCTCATCTCTTCTTGCACCTCCAAAAGCAGCATCATACTTATACTTGCTTAAAATTTGCTTTAAGCCCTGTGTCTTCATAATATCGGTATGAACGGCGGACCCATGCTCAAAAGGATTAATATTTGATTTAATACCCTCGGGATTTATGTGAGTAATTAACTTCATACCACTATTTTTTGCAATCCAACTTCTAAATAAATACATTTCACGAAATTTCCATCGAGTGTCTACATGTACCAACGGAAAGGGAGGAGGGCTGGGGTAAAAAGCTTTTTGCGCAAGTCTTAACATCACTGAACTATCTTTTCCTATAGAATAAAGCATGACAGGATTTTTAGTTTCACTAACAACCTCTCTTATAATGTGGATACTTTCTGCTTCAAGATCAGAAAGATAGCTGTTTTGAGGTAAATTAAATTTTTTTAATAATTTTGTATCTTTGATATTTAATTTATTTATTG
>CACHVL010000020.1:0-7814 GCA_902583235.1 uncultured Alphaproteobacteria bacterium
TTCTTTAAAACAATTAATAAAAATAATAATTGGTTTTTCCTCTTTATTGTTAATAATGATCTAATAAATTTAAATCGTACTTTAATTTCAAAAGGATTAAAAACAAATGATTTTAAAATTTTGAATGTGAAAAGAGATAGTTTACCTTTATTTTTAAGCTGTGTTGATTTATCTATTTTTTTTTACAGAGAGGGGATGAGATCAATTGGTTGTTCTCCCACTAAATTAGGTGACCTATTTGCTATGAATATACCAATAATTACAGACTCTAATCTAGGTGATATGAAATCAATAATAAAATTTTCAAAGAATAAATCACAGTTACTTAATCTTTTTAATTCTCACCATATAAGAAATAAAACATCTATGATTGTTAATGAAAAAAAATTCATTAATATTAGAAAAAATAGTAATTACTTTAACTTTAAATATGGCGCAAATAAATATTTAAATATTTATAATGATTTAATTTAAAATTTGAAAAAAGTATTAATTTTCAGTGGTGGTAGAGGATCAACTAATCTAATTAAATCACTTTCTAGTTTAAATAAGTCTTTACAAATAAGCTCAATAATCAATTTGTATGATGATGGTAAATCATCAGGTGTTATAAGATTTATTTTTGATATGCCTGGACCATCAGATGCTAGAAAATTACAAGAAATTTTTTTAAATAATAATAAATTGTCAACTAAATATCAGCGTGCTCTTTTTAATTTAAGAATATCTACCTCTTATTTAAATTTTTTAAAAGAGATAAATAATTTTAATTCAAAAAAATCTAAAAAAATCTTTGAGATAAATGTAAGTAATATAAAGTTTAGAAACCAATTAATAATATATCTTAAAACATTTATTCGTGTTTTAAATCAGCGATTAATAAACACATCAGACATCTCATTTATAAATTTAATATATGTTGGTGCCTTTTATAATCATAAAAAGGATATAAACAAAACTATTAAAGCGATTTCAAAATTATTTAGTATAAAAAATGATGTTATATCATGTGGATACAAAAATTTATATTTATCTGGGATAAATAATAATAATAAAATATTTTACAATGAAGAGGCTATCGTTGAACAAAGATCTAATACTAATATGAAAAATATTTATTTATCTAAACAAAAATTGGAAAAAAATTTTTTTAAAAATAAAAACAATTATGAAAAAATACAAATTATTAAAAAATTATCAGTTAGAGACAAAATTTCTAAAGAAGCTCTAAAATCAATCAAATCTGCAGATATAATTATTTATTCTCCAGGTACACCTCATTCTTCCTTATATCCAACATACTTTGTTAAAGGTGTTGGAGATGCTGTATCTAAAAATAAAAAAGCCAAAAAAATAATGATTACAAATATTGGTTCTGATTATGAGTCTCCTAAATTTTCAGCTAACGATTACATCAAGAAGACATTAAAATTTTTAAAAACAGATAAAAAAATTTACGACATCGATTTAATAAGTCACTTATTGATAAACAAACCATTAATTAAAAAAAACTTTTATGTTAAACCTAATGTTGATAATAAGTATCTCAAATCTTTTATTAGCTATTTTGAAAATTTTGAATTGAAACATTATCAAGGCGTGCATTGTCCAATAAAATTGAAAAAGATACTTAATAAAATTATTTGAAATTGATCTTAGCTTTAATTGTAACTCATAATAGATTATTTGAACTTAAAAATTGTATTAAAGCTATAAAATCTCAGTCTAAAACATTTGATAAATTATTAGTAATTAACAGTGGCTCTACAGATGGTACAAAAAAATATTTAAATGATAATAATATTTTTGCAATACATACTAAAAACTTAGGATCAGCAGGTGGTTGGTACAGAGGAATTGATTACGCCTTAAACAATAATTTTAAATATATATGGATGATGGATGATGATGGTTTTCCAGATTTTAACTCTTTAGAAATTCTTATAAATAATTTTACAAGCAAACACTCATCACTATCAAGTTTAGTTATAGATACTGATAACAAAAAAAAATTAGCAATACCATTACCTATTTTGAACAATAAAAATAATCCAGTGATACTAAATTTAAAAAGAAAAATTAAATATAAGGAAGAATTAACTGAATATGGAAATTTTTACGATTTTGCAAATTTTTTTAATGGCACTTTAATTTCTGTCAATTCTATAAAAAAAGTTGGAAATATAAATAAAGATTTTTTTATATATGGTGATGAAGTTGATTTTTTTCATAGACTAAGAAAGGTAGGTAAAGTATCTACTTGTTTAAATTCTCTTCACTATCATCCTAGTATAAATAAGAGTTGGACAAGAATAAAAATTTATTACTACATTAAAAATTCAATATATTTAAATTTTAAGTATTATGATCATCCTTATATAAGAAGCCTATTAAATATATCTGTAATTTTTTATAGAATACTAAGATACAATGATTTTTTGTTTTTTATTAAAACATTTAAGTACAAAAACCTAAAAAATATATTAATAGCAATTTATAAAGGCTTTAATTCAGAATTAGGAGATGATTATTTTAAATAAAAAAAAAATAGCAATTTTAATACCTTCTGCTGGCAAGGGAACAAGATCAAAACTTTCCTACCCAAAGACCCTGTATAAAGTAAGAAGAGTACCGATTTTAATTAGAATTATTAAAAAATTGTCAAAGTATACAGATAATTTCTCATTAGTTATTAATCCTTCGTATGAGAAACAATTTTCTATCATTATAGAAGATTATAAAATACCAAAAATTGAATATTTGTATCAAAATTTTCCTAGGGGAATGGGTGATGCTGTTATTAAGTTTAAACAATCAAAATTTATTAATAATATCTCGGATATCATACTTATTTGGTCAGATATTCCTTATATATCAAGAAGGTCAGTTGATTTGATGTTAGATACACACTTTAAGGAGAATAATTTTATGACTATCTTAAGCTGTTTTACTAAAAATCCTTATACCTTAATTGTTAAGGATAAAAAGGGATTTGTCAAAAGAGTGCAAGAGACACACAAAAGTAATGTTAAATACAAGTTTGGTGAGAGAGACATAGGGGTTTTCATATTTAAGAGAGAATTAATAGAATTTTTAAAAAAAGAAAATCGATCAATTAAAGAACATAATTTTCTTTATGTGGTAAATAAATTATATAAAAACGGCTATAAGATTAGATCTTTACCTGTTGCAAAGCCAAATGAGTCTATTTCATTAAACTACATGAATGATTTATTGTAAAAAATGATACCTTATTTTTTTTCATATTCATTAATATCAATTCTTGCAATTTTAGAATTTTATAAAATAAAAATTTATATTGATCACAAGGATAAAATTAATTTATTTGTAATTATTTATTTATGTTTATTTATGGGTTTTAAGTTTCATGTTGGTGGCGACTGGGGAACTTATAAAAATTATTTCAATGAAATTACAACTTATAATTTGAATTACAAGGATCTAAATAATGATATTGGATACTATATTTTAAATTTATATATTTATAAGTTAGGTTTTGATTTTAAAATCTTAAACTTAATTTCTTCAGTAATCCCCTTATTAGGATTACATTTTTTAGCAAAAAAATTTCCAAGTTATTGGCTTTTTTTATTAATTTTAACTCCATATTTTCTTTTTATTATATTAATGGGGTACACAAGACAATCTATTGCAATAGGATTGTTCTTTATTGCTCTTTCATTCTTATTTGGTGGTATTAGTAAAAGAAATATTTGCTTTTATTTGTTATTTATTATTGTTGCTTTTTTTTTTCATAAATCATCATTTATATTTCTTCCTGTGCCGCTTTTATTTATTAGATTAAATTCATATTCTTTTTCTATCTTTATACATTTAATAACTATTTTCTTTTTATTTCTCATATTTTTGGTATTCAATGATTGGTTTATTTCAAGATTAAAATATTTTTTTTCAAATCAATATTCATCTTTTGGTGGCTATCTAAGAATTAGTATTTTTTTTATTCTGTGTACATTAAATTTAGTCTTAATTAAAGCGCGATACAAATTTTCAAGTCAAATTGCATTAACACATAAACTTAGTATTATAGCCCTATTAATTTGCTCTATGGTATTTCTAATTCCCTCGACCGTAATTATTGATAGACTTCTTCTTTATTTATATTTTATAATACCAGCTACACTAATATTTTTGATAGAACTATCAAAAAATAATATTAATAAATCAATTATTCTATATTCTATAATCACATTTGGATTTATTTTTATGATTTTGTGGTTTAATTATGCCACTAATTCATTTAGCTGGTTGCCCTATAAAAATTATCTATTTATGTAAAAATGCAAGACAATATTTCTCAAAACTTTGATATCTTTGACTTATTTTATATTATTAAGAAATTTAAATATAAATACCTATTCTTTAGTATTTTATTTTTTTTATTAGTGGTTTTTATTAATTTTTTTATAAATACTTCTAAAAAAGAATTGCATATTCAAATTTTTGTTGAAAATGATTTATTTTTACCAAATAAATATAACGCTTTATCTAATTTTCTTATGTTGAATAATAATAAAGTAGTAATGTCAAACCTTCAAACACAATTTGATAGCTTAGAATATAATTATTATTTTTTTGCTAGGCATGCTAATGGAATTTCAAAAGGTATTTTAAATTACAACCAACCTTTAAGCGATGAGTTTATATCCTTTTTTAAATCTTCTTATATCACAAATTTTGACTCATCTGAATCAATTGTAAAGATCTTGTATGAGGGTAATGACATGAAAAATATAGATCAGAGTTTTTTAAATAATTTATTAGACGAAATGAACTCGAAACTACATTTGTCTATACTAGAGCTAATGAAACGTATAAACGAAGATATAAAAAATTTAGATAAAATTATATTAAATAATTTAAAAAATAATAATTCTCAATATAGCAATGATATTTTTAAAGATATATACAAACAAAATATTAAAACGATTCAAGATTTTAAAAAATCAGGTGTTGAAAATTATTTTATTTTAAAAGAAATAAAAACAAAAACTTATAAAAAATTATCTGCTAGATACTACCTTTCATCTATTTTGTTATACTTTTTTTTAATTTCTTTATCGTCTATATTACTTTATGGATATGAAATAAAAAAAAAAACGTAAAGTAAAATATATTTATAATATGTATTAATTTATAAATTAATCGTAAATTAATTTATCTATTTTATTTTTAGATTTAGCTCTTAATTCTAAATATTTACGAGTTTTCTTTTCTGATAAATACAAATAATTCAAATTAACTTTATCAATTTTTTTTTTACATTCTGTGTATCTCTGATTATCCCATAAACCTATACTTCTGTTTGAAAAAGCTAAATTAGAAATCATTTTAAATAATTGGGTATATTTTTCTTTGTTATTCATCTAAAAGTCCTCTCTTCTTTTAAAACTGAAATATTACTATTTAGAAGCTCTTTAAATTTAAATTCGAGTATTACGTTAATTTTTTTTATTATTTTGTTTTGAAGTTCACATTTAGATTTTATTTGTTTTTTAGAAAAAATGGACTTCATATTATATTTAAAATGATAATACTTAGTTTTCTCAACAGATAATCTATCTAATATAGTTGAAATTGTATTGTAATTAGATATTAACTCTAATTTAGTCCTATATCCTTGATTAGTATTTAATTTACTCATTAGATTTATAAATTCAGTTTCAGTTTTTTTTAATGATAAGGATTTACTTGTTTTATTTATGAAATTTAATTCACTTAATTTTATATTAATATCAATATTCTTATTAATATTGACTATAATTTTTTTAATTAAATTTTGATCTTTATTTATCATAAAATTCCACAAATTTTTTAAATAATTGAGTTGGCTCCGGACTCAATGTTTCATCAATATAATACATTAATTCTGTTTTCAATGGATTACCTTCAATGCAAATTGTTTTATATTCTTGATTATTGCCGTACATAAATGTTTTTTTCTTACAGAGCAAACTAAGTATTGCTGAACCTGATAGACCATGTAATGATATATTTGATCTTTTTATAAAAGATATTTGTAAATCAAGTACGCTTACTCCTTTATCTTTACCAATAGAGTTAAATATATTTTTATTATTTTTTAGATCTGTAAAATAAGATCCATCTTTTGTGCCACAAATTATTATAAGTGGGTCATATCTATCAATCAATAATTTAATTAGTTGTTTCCATTTATTTTCTCCCCAATTTTTATCTATTCTTCTCACGCTTCTTTTTCTAGGAAATAATGTGAATACATGTTTTTTATTATATTGATTTAGTAATTCATCTGTCATTAATTTAGATTTGTTTGTATATTTTAATTCCTCAAATAACTGATTATTTAAATCAGGATATTGTGGGTAATATTTATTTTCGTTATAAGGAAAATTTATGTGAAAAGGCTGACCTATAAATTTTCCTGCAAATTTATTGTATTCTAAAATAGGATCACTATTTTTATCAAATATATTTATTTTTTTTTTTACTCTATATAAAAAATTTGTAGTTTTTATCTTTTGCGGAAAACAGCTTATATGAATATAACTTTTGAAGGGTATTCTAGTTCTTAAATAATCGTATAGATTATTTATGTCAGCTTTTAAATCAGAGATATCTGTTTTTTTAAAATCTAAAAAATATGCACGTTGACTATATCGTTTATTTATAAATTCATTACTTAATGGTATGAATTCATCTGCAAAGTCATACAGCTGTTCTCTGCCTGGATATGAACTAACAATAATTTTAGAATTTGGATATTTTATATTTTTCAAAAATCTCAACCAAGCATGCCAATAACTCAGTTCCCAACCAAATTCACCTATGAAGGGACCTGCAAATATTTTCATTTGTTTATTTTTCTCTCTAATTTTTTTAAAATTTTAAGAGGATAGTACTTTATTTTATCTCTAAAACGCCAGCCAAGAAGTTGACTTATTTCTTGTAAATTAACTTTATTCTCAATAGCTAATTCTCTTTTACTCCATTCAATATTTTTTTCACTATCTAATGGTTCTTTAAATAAAAAACCAAATTTATCTTTAATATATTTTTTAGATTTAGTATAGATTTCATACTCAATATATTTCCTATTGCTTTCATAAAGTGGATGATTTTTATAATTATCAATTTTATATTCTAAATAATTTTCAGAAAGTGAAACTTTGCAACCATCAATTGCAGCATAAACAACTGCAGATCCAATGACAGGTGAATGAACATATTCAAAATGTTGAAAGATTACCTTGGTTCTTATTAGTGAATTCATATCATTTGAATGTGCCCCTACAATAAATTTAATTTTATTCTCTTGTAGTTTTTTTACCCATAAATTGTTATTAAAACTGATTTGGTCAATACAAAAAAAAATTTCTTCAAAATCTTTTTTGTATTCTTTAATAGAGTCAATGTATTCTTCTTCATTAATAATATCAAACGTATCAACTGAGTTTTTTGGAGTCATAATCAGTAAACTATTTTTGTATCTATTAATTCCTGATACTTTATCTACATAAACATATGGATAACTTGCAGTAACCACCTTCTTAAATCCAGAATCTTCAAGAAATTTTTTCTGAGTCATATTTGCAACAATTTTATAATTAGGTGAATATTGGGCAGTATTAAACTGCTCTTTATAAATAATTTCATTAAAGATCCAACCATGGACCCAAGATGAAAAGCTATAATTATAGTTTAAATTAAGTTTATTTGATAGAAAGTAGCTAAATCCATAATAATCTATCTCATTTTTTGGATTAATAATATTAATACTGGGTAAAAACTTA
>CACHVL010000021.1:0-7759 GCA_902583235.1 uncultured Alphaproteobacteria bacterium
TTACACAAAATGGTATGCACAACTTTTTGATATAAATATTACTACTTCAAACGTAGTAAAAATAAAACTTCAACAGTTAGGGTATAATGCAATTTCAATACCTTACTTTTACGATAAGTACGAAAAACCAAGTAAATTTAATAAGGCATTATTAGGTCAAAATGTTGTATTCGTGGGTATTATTAAAGGAAAGCATGGAAGAGAGAAATATATAAATTTTTTATCTGAAAATAATATTCAAGTTAATATTTATGGTGAGGATAACTATAAATTAAATAAAAATGAAATGGATTTTCTTTATCATAAATCAAAAATTATTTTAAATTTCTCGGGAGTTAATTATGACATGAAAGATGTTAATAATTTTGAACCCGACCTGATAAGAAAAACCCAAATAAAAGCTAGAGTTTTTGAAGTTTTAAGAACAGGAGGTTTCTTATTAACTGAGTATACACCCGATTTAGAATATTTTTTTGAAATAGATAGAGATCTAGTTACATTTAATTCAAAAGAAGAGTTGTTAGAAAAAATAAAATATTATCTTGATAATGAAAATGAAAGAATAAGAATAGCTAAATCTGGCTATGACAAATTCAATAATTTATATCAAAAAAATATTTATACACCATATCTTATAAAGAGGTTATCTAACCTAAGTAATAAAAAAATATATATAGAAAAATTAATTTGGCCTCTTGAAGCTAAAAGATTTATATCAAGATTTGTTGATATTAATGATTATTTTAAATTTTTACTTTATGACCGATCTTTTTTAGAATTAATCAAAATTAAATACATCTTTTTAAGGTATTATTATAGTATTCTAAGATATTTAAACATAAATAAATGAAATTAGTCTTAGAAAATAAAAAAATATTTATTGCTGGTCATAATGGAAGAATGGGTAAAGCATTGATAAGCCAATTAGGATTAAGTAATAAAATTTTAATACCTAAGAAAAGATTAGATTATACGAGACAAGAATATGTTGAACAATTTTTTAGATTAAATAAACCTGAAATTGTAATACTTTGCGCAGCAAAAGTAGGAGGTATTAAAGAAAATATCAATGAAAATGTTAAATTTATTTATGATAACATAATGATACAAAACAATATAATTAACTCTGCATATATAAATAATGTTCAAAAACTAATATTTATTTCGTCTGCTTGTATTTACCCAAAATTTTGTAATCAACCAATGAAAGAGTCTGATATCTTGTCTGGATCCTTAGAGCCAACAAATGAATATTACTCATTAGCTAAAATTTCTGGCATGAAACTGTGTGAAGCATATTTCAAAGAAAAAAAAACGAATTTCATATCAGTAATCCCGACAAACTTATATGGAAAGGAAGAGAAATATTCATCCTACTCATCTCATGTTATACCAGCACTATTTAAAAAATTTAATGACTCTATCATTAAAAAACAAAAAATTGTCAAAGTCTGGGGAAGCGGTGAAGCTTTTAGAGAATTTTTATATATTACTGATTTTGTTAAAGCTTTAAAAATAGTAATAGAAAATTATAATGATATTGAACCAATTAACATTGGTTATGGCAGTGACATAAAAATTAGGGATCTAGTTAATAAAATTTCTAACACCTTTCAGTATGATGGTTCGATAGAGTACGATGAGTCAATGCCTGATGGTATGCAGAAAAAATTACTAGACTCAACAAAAATTTTCAAACTAGGATGGAAACCAAAAATTAGTTTAGATGAAGGATTACTAAAATTATACGATGATTATCAAAGCTAATAATTCAACACTTTGTTCAATAAATATATTTCTTTTGATAAATCTTTCGAAGAGTTGCCGATACAAAATCCGTCATTATGAACCTTCTTGGCAATTTTTATGTCTCCAAAAACTTTATAATTAAAATAGTTTTTAAAAGGATGCTCTAAGAAACTACCACCTGCGATTAACCTGTATTCAATATTATTTTTTTTTAATTTCTTAAAAATATATTCTCTAAAATTCGCTTTATTATCCCTTATAACTATTGGGAATGCAAAACTACTACTATAATATTTAGTGATTGGTATTATAAATCGACTATCATTTTTAAATAAGCTTTGGAAAATATCTAAATTTTTTCTTCTTACTTTTATCATTTTATCTAATTTTTTAATTTGCTCTATACCAATCGATGCATTTATTTCATTCGGTCTTAAATTAAAACCAGGTAATATGAATTTGTATGCCTCATCAAAATCATTTGATTTTTTTTTATATATTTTACTGTTTTTATCTAAGTCTCTTGTCCATCCATGAGCTCTAAGAATTTTTAAAATTTCGTAAATTTCATAACTATTGGTTGTAATCATCCCTCCTTCTATTGTTGATATATGATGGGAAAAAAAGAAGCTGTGAGAGCTAAAATCACCAAAGGAACCAGTCATTTTATTGGAAATTTTAGCACCGAGACTCTCACAATTATCCTCGTATAATAAAATTCTTTTTGATTTACATATCTTTTTAATCTCATTTAAATTACTTGGTATTCCAAGAATATTAACTGCACAAATCATTTTAGTTTTTCCGGTTATTGCCTTTTTAAGTAAATTGATATCAATATTTAAATCCTGCAAATTAATATCAACAATTTTTAATTTTAAACCATATTGACTCAAAGGAGAGTAGGTTGTGCTCCAAGCTAGTGCCGGGACTATTACTTCATCTCCTCTTTTTAACTTATTATTTTTTAGAAAAAATTGTGAGGCAACACCTAATAAATTAGCAGAAGATCCAGAATTAGTCATAACAGCAAATTTGGATCCAATTTTATTTGCAAAAATTTTTTCAAATTTCTTTACCTTAGATCCCATAGAGTAATTACCACTTTTAAGTACTTTCTTAATTGAGTTAGTCTCTTCTTTACCCCATGTATCGTAAGAAATTTTGTATTGCATGATTATTTATAGTAGCAGCTATTAATACATCTAAATATTAACATAGTAAAACTTTAATATATTAAATATGATTATATCAGATAATTTCAAAAAAAATGAAAACAATTTTAATAACTGGATCGTGTGGTTTTATAGGAAAAAATTTATTACAAAGATTGAATAAAAATAAAAAATTTAATTTGATTGCTACATATAACAACAACTCACCAGAAAAAAATAACGATGTAAAGTTTATAAAAATTGATTTAAACGATAAAAATAAATATTCTAAATTACCAAAAAAATTAGACTGTGTAATCCATTTAGCTGCAAACAGAGAAAGCTTGTTAAAACACAATGAAGGTGATAAACAAATTTATCAAAATTTCAATATTACCCAAAACTTGGCAAATTACTGTATAAAAATAAATTGTCAAAATTTTATATTTCTTTCAAGTGTATATATCTATTCCGGTCTTAAAAAATTAAAGTTTAAAGAAAGTTATACATCCTATCCAACAGAACCTCTTGGATTGAGCAAATTTATTTGCGAGAGTATCTTAAAAAAAACTTCAAATGATTACAATTTTAAGTGTATTTCATTTAGAGCATTTACAGTATATGGTGCCTATTCAAGTCCAAAACAATTTATTTCATCAACTATAAAAAAAATACAATCGAACAAAAAGAATATCTATTTTGGTAATTCTTTAATTAAAAGAGATTTTATCTACATAGATGATGTCACTAAAGCCATTGAGATTTCATTAGATAAAGTAAATTTTTTGAAAAAAAACTTTGAACCTATAAATTTGGGTTCAGGAAAAAGTATATCTATTAAAAAAGCAGTAAATACAATTTCAAAAAAACTAAAAATAAACAAAAATATTCATTTTGACAATAAAAAGGTTTTAAGAGTTGGAGATACAAATCACCAAGGAGAATTTAATAAAATAAAAAAGATTTTAAACTGGATGCCTAGTACTTCTTTTCAAGAGGGTATATCAAAAATGTTTGATAAAAAATTTTAAAAATATGCTGGAATATAGCTTTGTAATTCCTGTATATAATGAAAAAGACAATATATTGCCCACTATCAATGAAATTAATAAATTCCACAATGACAAAAATAAATTTGAGATTTTATTTGTTGATGATGATAGCCCTGATGGTACATCAAATGAAATATTAAAAGCTAGTCATAAATTTTCAAATGTTCGATTGATACAGCATGGGAAAAAAGAGGGTATAGGTGCTGCAATATTTTATGGCTGTTCTTTTGTTAAAAGCGATTTAATAATTTTTTTAGATGCTGATTTATCCCAATCACCATCTTATATAATTGAAATGAATAATATTATAGCTAATGGATCTGATATGGTGATTGGATCAAGATATATCAAGGGGTCTAAACAAATAAATCAATCGTATTTCAAAAAATATGGTTCTTATTTTTTCAATAGATTTACCAGCCTTCTTCTTGGTATAAAACTAAATGACATCACTCATTCTTTTAGAATATTTAAAAAAAGTATCTATGATCAGATAAAAAAATCTATAACTCAGAAAGGTCACCCATCATTTTTAATAGAATTTACACTTTTAGCACAAAAGAAAAAATTTAATATAAGCGAGTATCCAATGACATTTATTGAGAGAGATAAAAGTCAGGGTGTGTCCAAACTCTCGATATCTAAAGAATTAATCCAAAGTCTCAAATTTATTTTTAAAAATTTCATTTAAAATGAAACAAATTAATATCTCCCAAAAATCAATAATAATTATTTTAATAACAATAATTTCATTAATTTTTTATAGAAATTTTTTTTTAGACGCATTAGTTTTATCTGATCAAAATTTTAAAATATTTTATTTAATAGAATTTCTCTTATATTATTCTTTTATATTTTTCTTGTACTTGTATTTTTATTTAAAATATATAAGACATAGTAATTTTCTTAAATTTGAAATATCAACTCTACTGTTATTAACTATAACTCTGATCATTATTTTTCTACTTAAATTTATGATATCTGACTTTATAAATAAATATACTTTATTTGGATTGAATGAGCATAGGGCTACACACTGGTTAGTCACATATCAAGATTTTGGTTTCATCAAAAGATCATTCATGGGAAGTGCTTACAAATTTTTATTTTCCACTTTACCATCATTTAGTGGAATAATTATAATATCAATAATTTTTTAATATTAACTGTGATACTAATATTATATTTAGTAATTAACGTTTTCAGAAAATATTCAAATTCAATATTATTTACGTCTGTTGCTTTTTTTATAACTTCACCATATTTTATCTATTTTTATTTAGCAGATTTAGGAAGATTTGATCAATTTAATAACTTTATAATGGTATTTTGTTTATTTTTAATACCAAAGTTTTATTTATTAAAAAATTCTTTACTAATATCATTTTTAACTTGTTCAGCAATTTTAATACACGAATCATTTATTCTTTTACAATTGCCTTTCATTTTCTTTTTAGTTTTATTGGAGATTCTCTTAAAATTTAAAGAACATAGAACTCAAATAATAAAATCATTAATCTTATTATTACTATTTTTATTTTTTACAATATCTTTAATAGCCGTCTTTGGTTTTCCAAATCATATAACAGTAAAAGATATGGTAAATACAATTGGAGAGGTAAAGAGTTTCAAGCTAAGAAAAGATGTCCTTGATACATATTTTTACATACCATGGGAAAATTTAAATATTTTAGATAGGTTAATTTCTAGTTTTAAAATTTCGGAGTCATTTTCAAACGTTTATTTATTGATAGATTTTTTCCTAATTAATTTCCCATTTTTAATAGCAAATATATATTTACTTATGTATATACAGGATAAAATTAGCTTTAAATTTTTCAAAATTAATAATCTTCTATATTTAATCATTGTATTTCCGTTTATTTTTTCGTTAATGGTCACTTTTAATGATCACTATAGAATTTTTGCATCAATAACTCTTATTTTATTCCTTTCAAATATATACCTTCTTTTTAATAATCAAATTTCATTAGATAATTTGAAAATTTCAAATTCTGAAACTCTTATGGTAATTGGTGTTTTTTATAATTTTTTTATTATTGGAATAACTACTATCACTGCTTATAGTAGTAGCTCTCCATCTATATATTTATTTTTAATGGATAAATTATTTTTTGGTTAAAAAAGATGAAAATTTTTTTAAAATTCTTAAAATTAAAATATTCGTATTTTTTAATTTGTACAATTTTACTTGTTGCGATATTTGAATTTTTATCTTATGGTCTTGCATATCCTATTATTTCAATTTTTTTGGATCTTGAACAAAACTTTTTATTCAAGATAA
This sequence comes from uncultured Alphaproteobacteria bacterium, assembly GCA_902583235.1. Classification (GTDB taxonomy): domain Bacteria; phylum Pseudomonadota; class Alphaproteobacteria; order HIMB59; family HIMB59; genus HIMB59. The sequence goes on from CACHVL010000021.1 coordinate 6,261, forward strand.
ATAATTTTATATCTAAAAATTTAGGTATGGATATTGAGCTAAAAGAGTCACTACTAGTTACTTTTTTAATAGTGATATTATTATTACAAAGCTTATCATTTATAATCTTCAGGTTTATTACATTGAAAATTACATTGAATTATCTATTTAATTTAAGATCGAATATATTTAATAGTTTTTTTGACTCTATTTACAATCCTAATATAAAAACTAGTGAAATTCTCAATTCATTGACTATTCAATCAATGAATGCTTTTCATTATTGGAGTTGTTATATTGATTGTATTAAGCGAATACTCATCATAGCTGCAATATTAATATTATTTATAATTATAAGTTTTAAAGTTTTAATAACTTCAACCTTAATACTCTTTTTACTTTTTTTATTAATTAATAAAATTTCTTCACTTTCACAGAGATATGGAAAGAACATGGTAATTATTGATCAAACTTATTTAAATGCATCAAATCAGTCTTTAAATAATTATAAATATATTAAAATTACAAACATCAAAGATAAATTATTAAGTTCAATAATACCTATGCTTAAAGATTTTAATTCAAATCAGTTTAAATTTACTATGTTGAGTAAATTAATAAAAGAGTCATCAGAACCAATAGCTGTGATTTTGATTATTTTAATTGGTTATTTGAGTGCTTATTATCTAAATATTAATGTCTCTTTATTGATAATTTCTGTTCTACTATTAAGAAGACTTATAGCAAATATTTCATCTTTATTTCGTTCGTATCAATCATTAGTCAAATATAAAGAGTCTATAAAATATATTGAGAAAATACTTAACAATTTTCAAAAAAGTCCTTCTCTTCAAAATAATTTAATAACAAATTTAAAAGAAATTAACTTAAATAATATTTATTTTGAGTACTCAAAAGGCAAACCCATCTTCAAAAATTTAAATTTATCAATAAAAAGGAATAAACCAGCGGTGATTTATGGTAAATCAGGTTCAGGAAAATCGTCTTTGATAAATCTTATTACAGGTATTACTACACCACTCAAAGGAAATATATCTTACAATAATCTAGATATCTATAAAGAGATAAACATAAAAAGTTTTAAAATTGGTATAGTTTTACAAGAAGAGGTCATTTTTAATATGTCACTAATCGATAATTTATTATTGAGAAATCCAAATGCTAAAAGAAAAAAAATTATTGAATTGATTAAAACTTTAGGGCTAATGGACATTTTTCATAACAAAAAAATAGATTTAAATATGAGTATAAATGAGATAAGTAGTAATCTTTCTGGTGGTGAAAAACAAAGAATAGCCTTAATTAGAGAAATATTATATGAACCTGATTTATTAATATTAGATGAAGCTACATCTGCTCTAGACAAAATAAGCTTAAAGAAAACAATTAAATTTTTAAATACAATCAAAAATAAAACAACTCTGTTAATATTTACTCATCAAAATGAGTTTAAAAAATATAACTTTGATATTTATGAGCTAAAAAATAATAATTTATTA
>CACHVL010000022.1:0-7282 GCA_902583235.1 uncultured Alphaproteobacteria bacterium
AACCAAAAAGGCATAGAGAAGTTTGTTTTATACAAATTGATTTGGCCAGAAGATAGGAATATATCTATAAATAAACTAGAAACACACCTAACAAACTTAAAAACCCATATAAATTCAAATTTAGATATAAATATCAACTTTCAGTCTCAAAACAAAATTCTTAAATTAATTATTGATTAATATTTCTCTTTTACCAGCGTGGTTGGGTGGTGAAACAACACCGCGTTGCTCAAGCGCTTCCATTATCCTTGCAGCTTTATTATAACCCACTTGGAAATTTCTTTGAAGATAGCTTGTTGACGCTTTATTAGATGACTTTATAAGATCAATTGATCTTGTGATTAGTATCTCATCTTCATCACTTAGTGTATCAAAATTTTCATCATTATTTTTGATTATCTCATCAAGTTCATCAAGATATTGAACAGTCTGGCTTCTCTTTATCTCGTTTATTAGTTTATTAACTTCATTATCGGATATGAAGGCTGATTGATATCTAATAATATTTCCACCATTTTTTGACATTAACATATCTCCGTTCCCAAGTAATTGCTCAGCACCAATTTCTCCTAATACCGTTCTGCTGTCGTACTTACTTGCCACTTGAAAACTTATTCTAGATGGGAAGTTTGCTTTTATACTGCCTGTAATGATATCAACACTTGGTCTTTGTGTCGCCATAACCAAATGAATACCGCATGCTCTTGCCATCTGAGCTAGTCTTTGAACGTAGTGTTCCACTTCTTTACCTGCTGTCATCATAAGGTCCGCCATTTCATCAATAAAAACAACTATATAAGGAAGTTTTTCAATCGATTTTTGGTTATAACCCTCTAGGCTTCTGGTATTCTCTTCATTCATAAGTGAATATCTCCTCTCCATTTCTTTACAAACCCATTTAAGGGCAATAATTGCTTTTTTGGGTTCAGTCACGACAGGTGTAAGTAAATGGGCTATATCATTGTATACACTGAGCTCGAGCATCTTTGGATCAATAAGAATTAACCTTAGTTCCTTTGGAGAAAATTTATATAAAATACTTGCTAGCAGCGTGTTTATAAAAACTGATTTACCTGATCCAGTTGTTCCAGCAACTAATAGATGCGGTGTCTTACTCAAATCTATTACTTCTATATTTCCAGAAATATCTTTACCAATACATATGGGAATTTTGGAAGATGTACTTTTGAAATTTTGGTCACTCAATAATTCTCTAATGGTAACAGTTTCACGCTTATCATTAGGAACTTCTACGCCCAAATATTGTGTACCGTAAATTTGAGCAATTCTAACCGCACCCACTCCCATACTTCTAGAAATATCATCAGCAAGATTTATTATTGTATTAATTTTAATACCTGCAGCTGGTAAAATTTCAAATAAAGTTACAACAGGACCTAGTTTTACATTAATAACTTTTATTTCAATGTTGAAATCTTCAAAGACTTTCTCCAACAAATCAGAATTTGTTTTAATATTATCTGTATTTAATCTATCTTTTGATACAGATTTATTAATATCCAAAATTTCAAGAGATGGTGATAGGTAATCATTTTTAAAATCTAAAACCTCGTTTACTTTTTCATTATTTTTTTCTACCTCGGGCTCTATAGAATATTCTGTTAAGTTATTTATAATAGGCTCTTTCTTTAATTTATTATTATTTTTTTCTTCATTATTTTTAAGTAAATTATGAAGATCAAATTTTGGCATTTTAAAAATACCGAATATATTTTGAGATAAGAAATAAAAGATTATTCCTAAAATTGATAAAGCATAACTAACATAATTCGTTTCATAAACTATATATAGCTGATTAGAAAATTCTCCCCAAACTTCTAGTGAATAAAAAAATTTTAGTTCGATATCAAGATCAATTAATATTTGAGGTAGTAATACCAAACTAATAAAAAAAAATAATAATCTTATAAAAATATACTTTGGAGATTTGTTTATAAAAATTAGTACTGAATAAATTAAAAAAAAGAAAATGACTAAATATCCTAAAATACCAAATGTGTAAAAAATAAAACTGCTAAAATACGATCCAACATCGCCCAACAAATTTTGTGACATACTACTGGTTCTTGTTAACAAAGAATTATCGTTTATATCAAATGTAAGCAGAGCTAATGCTGATAAAACAGAGATTAGTAAAAGGCAAAATGCATAAACATATTTAACAGATAAAAATATTTTTTCTTTTAAGATTTCAGGAATAAAGTTATTCTTCATAATTAAAATTAAATATATGCGTCTTAATGAAAAATAAAATATATAAATATGATTTTTTAGTTGTTGGAGCCGGCTTGATCGGATCTCTTGCTGGACTTGTATTGCATAAAAATAATTTTAAAGTTTTAGTTATAGATAAAGAAAGAAAATTACCTTTTGACAAAAGAACATTGGCTGTAAATGCTAACTCGAAGGAATTCTTAAGCAGTTTAGGTGTATGGAATAAGCTAAAACACAAACCACAACCTATAAATAAAATTATTATTAAAGATTATATTAATAATTCGCCTTTAATTTTTGAAAATAAATCTGAAATTATGGGGAACGTTATACTCAATTCCGAAATGCTAGAAGTTGCAAGAAACAAGCTCAAACACCTAAATATCCTTAATAATAATATAGATATTGATCTCAATAAACTAATGCCCAATAAGCCCATATATATAAATAAAAAAAAATATTCATTTAAAAAGATAATAATTTGTGTTGGAAAAAATATTAATTTTAATTCAACTCACAAAAGCATTAAATTTAATCAAGGACATAATTCATATGTAGGTTTTTTTAATCATAAAAAAAATCATAATAATTATGCTTATGAAATATTTACTCCTCATGGACCTTTAGCAATATTGCCTGCGCCAGCAAACAACAAACTCAAATCAACTTTTATTTATACTACAAAAAACAATGTTCATCATTCTGATATACAATCATTAATCAACAAACATTTTTTAAAATCTCATGGAAAAATCTTATTAGAAAAGACAATACATATGTTCCCTGTGAAACCATATTTGAGAAAAGAAAATAATAATTTCATATATGTAGGGGACAGTCTAAAGTCAATACATCCAGTTGCTGGTCAGGGATGGAATTTAGGTATCAAAGACTTACAGAAATTGATTTCTTTATCCAAAATTTATTCCCTAGATGACGAAAATTTTAATTCTATTTATTATTCAAATAGAATAGTTGAAAATACTATTTATCTTAGTTTTACATCTGCAATAAATTTTCTTTATGAAAACAAAAATCCATTTAACAACAGTATTATTAAGTACGGTTATTTAGGTCTAAAAAATATAAATTTTTTTCGGGGATTATTTATCAGGCAAGCTATGGGAAGAGCTAATTTAATTTAATTGACCAGGGCCTTTATTACCAACAATTTGGAAAGTATTTAAATCAAGAATAGAGTTTATGGTGCTAATTCTTGACAAAATATTTGGCGACTCAAGGATAGCTTGCTTATCGATTTTATTAAAGGGGGCTAACATAGCAAGTGTAGATAAAAGCTGCATATTTGAGGTTTCTGATAATACATCTTTGTCAATATCTAATTTTTTCATTCTAAAAAAATTTGAGTATTTTTGTATTAGGGTAGTTCTATCCATGCTTGGCTCAATATTACTTAGATCTTCATGATAGTCTTGGCAGTCAATTGTTGCCTGATAGTAACCTTGAGGTGTTAGATTTCTTTCATGAAGAACAAATCTACAAACACCCTCGAGATTTAAAACTAATCTATAGTCTGGTGTTTCAATGTAAGAGGTAATTTTACCAATGCATCCCATTTGAAATAATTCGTTATTATTATTTTTAGGTTGAATTATGCCAATCATTCTGTTGTTTTTAAGACTATCTAGTGTCATCTTAATATATCTTTCTTCAAAAATGTTGAGAGGTAACTTTCCAAATGGAAGCAATAAAACGTTATCCAGAGGGAATATTGGTATAGAGCTCGGAATTTTTTTCGAGTCAACCTCAAATAATTTTTTAATATTATCTTCCATTATTTAAACATCATACTTGATAACTTTTTTCGAGCCTCTACAACATTTGGATCATTGAGTCCTAGCAGATCAAAAAACTCTAAAAGCTTTTTTTTCGCAGCTTCTTCGTTCCATTTGGGATTTTGTTCAAAAATTTTTAAAAGCTCATTAAAACCTTTTTCAGTTTCACTTAATGAAAGATAACTATTTGCTAGTTTAAAACGCAAATCCATATTTTTTGGGTCATTATTAACTTCTTGAATTAGTCTCTCATCTAATATTACTTCATCTTCCTTATTAATTGCATCTAAAAGTTTCTTAATTTTTATAATTTCATCATTCTCTAAAATTTTCTCATCGAGTGATTCAAACATTTCATTTGCATCATCAAATCGTTTAATTTGGATTAAACATCTTAGCATTCCGGCAATTATTCTTGGATTACCCGGATCCATCCCAACAAGACTTTCAAAGAGCTTTAAAGACTCTTCAAACTTCTGGTCACTAAATAATTGATCTGCTTCTTCAATAAGTTTTGGTATTTCATTTCCAGGTGTTGCTTCAATCATTTTGTCGACCATAGCTTCAACTTTACTCTCTGGTTGCGCACCTTGAAAAGCGTCTAAGGGTTTTCCATCAACAAACCCATAAACAGTTGGAATTGACTGAATATTTAATTGAGAAGCAATACCTTGATTTTCATCGACATTAATCTTTGCAAGAATTACTTTTCCATTTTTTCTATTTACTACATTTTCTAAAGTTGGTGTTAATTGTTTGCAAGGCCCACACCAAGGAGCCCAAAAATCAACAATTACTGGAGTAGTCTTAGACTTTTCAACTACTTGTTCTAAAAATTGATCTTGGTTTATATCTATGACAAAACTCATATTATTTAAATAGTAACAAAACGTGCTTTTACAATAAACATTATTGTTCTATCCGCTGATTTTATCTTGATAGCTACAAAAAGGAGGTTTATAAAATACTTTCTTTTAATACTGCGGGCGTAGCTCAGGGGTAGAGCGCAACCTTGCCAAGGTTGAAGTCGAGGGTTCGAATCCCTTCGCCCGCTCCAAAATCATTGTAATCACTTAATCTTTTAAAAAACTCTTCAATAGAGTATCAACCGAATTTTTTTCATAAATCGTTCTGTTATAACAAGATTTGATTTAAAGACTAAATTTACTACTTTTATAATGCTCCTCTTTCCAAACACTATAATCCATCTCTTCAAAATCAATGTCATTATTAACAAACCAAGTTTCATAAATTTTATATCTTTTGTTTCTTGAATAGACGTCCTTAACAGCAACTTTGTAATTATAATTTTTTAAATACTCAATAGATAAATCTTCATATTTATTCCCAATGCTATACTTATCATGTTCGAAACTAATGAAATCAAAGTTTAATTCAGAACTGATTATTTTTTTTAAAATATTAAATGTATTTTCAGCAGGTTCTATGTCACACGAAAGATAGTTGAGTCTATTTGGTAGTTCTCTCTGTTTAATCAATGATGAATAGTTAATATTAAATGCATCATCCCATACGACGTCATTTTTTCTAAGCTTGTTATCACCCCATGACATTTTAAAGGACTTGTCGTATTCAACGGATATACCGTTCCAATTACATTTAACCTCCAAGTTAAATGTATTGCTATTAATTACAGGATCATGTGCCCCAATTTCTAAGTAAGTACCATTTGAACCTGAGATATTATAAGCAAATTGGTCTTGGCCTGATTGAGAGAACTTATTATCTTTTTTTCTTAGAAAATTAAACAATTTCATTTAAATAAATCTATTAATAAAATTATTGATAATATTATAAATAAACAACCAACAATTTTCTGTATCAAGTAAGATTTATTTTTTACTAACTCTAATATATTTTTAGAAGTTACTAAATTGACCAATAGTATATACCATAAAGCATCTACAGTACTTGCAATTAGTACTAACGATAAATTAAAAAAAACATCATTATTTAATGACATAAATTGAGAGTATATTGCTAAAAACCATATAAGTATTTTTGGATTTAGAATCGAAATGCTTAGGCCTTGAAAAAATGATTGAATTCCGTCCTTGACCCTCCCCTCATTAAATTCAACATGATTTGTTTTTACTAAAGCTTGAATACCAAGGTAGAATAGAAATATTATTGATAAGGTTTTTAGACCAGTAAATAAATAAAAATTTGCTTTGATTATTAAACCAATACCGATTACGGCAAATAAAGCATATATTCCAATACCAAACCCATGACCTAAAGCCGTTAAAATTCCATTAAATCTATTTTTGAAAATGGAATTATTTATTACAACCATCATACTAGGCCCAGGTGACATGGCTCCCAATAAACATACAAATGTAATTTGTATAAATAATAAAAAAGTCATTATTTATTTTTGAAAATTTTCTTTAATTTCGAATTTATCAAGTTTTGAGGAGTTGATAATCTCTCTTAAATCTCTAGAAACATTTGTGAATATAATTTTTTTTGTATATTCCCATATTGGTAAATCTTGTTTACTATTTCCTAAATAATCAAATTCTAAAATTTTCAGTTCATCATTAATAAACTTAACTTTATTTTTACCAACCATATTAAAGTCTATATTCGTACCAAATGACTCAAAAAAAATTCTTAAATGTCTATCAATTTGATCTACAAGCAACTGATGACTTCCGGAAATTAGGTAAACAACTCGATGTCGATTTTTAACATCTCTTATATAGTCTAAGGCAGCGCTATTAAAATTTAATTTTTCAATAGGAATAATATAATTTTTAGAAATCTTTTCTTTTAGATACGATTTTCCCTTAAAAAAAAATATAATTAGATAAATAATAAGCCTCAAAGGATTAGTTTTGAGACTATTTACAAATGCTAAATCCGATAAATCCTCTTTTATTAAGGTTCCATCTAGATCAACAAATAATATCCTGTTTTCATTCATTTTTTTTGAAGAATGATACTGTAATCTTAATTATATCTTTTGATACTTGTTCTTTAATGGACCCAATACAAATAGATTTTATTTTAAGAGCCTTTTGAAAAATTTCCTCATAAATTAATGCTTTTTGATTCAGTATTTCTTTTTCCTTGAATTTTTTTCTACCTCTTTTTTCTTCAGGAAATTTCTTAAAAAAAGACTCAACAATATCAATATTATATTTCTTTATAAAAACGACATTTTGATACCTTTTTAAGGGTATATAATTGTTTTTTGGGGGCTTATTTTTATATATATCAATCAA
>CACHVL010000023.1:0-6570 GCA_902583235.1 uncultured Alphaproteobacteria bacterium
GTTTTGTAGATTTGTTCGGTGTTCTGAGATCAAAATTAGTGCCTGCAACAGCTATAGATGAAATTCAATCAGAGGGAGCAGGATTTGCTGGCTTTGCTACATGGTTAGATATGTCTCCAGCTGACTCAGATATGTTTGGTATGCCTGATGGTGATAGTGTTATCCAACTTCCGTGGAATAAGGAAATAGCTTGGGTAGCCTCTGATTTGTTTATGGATGGAAAGCCAGTAGAAACATCACCCAGAATTGCTTTAAAAAGACAAATTGAAAAAGCTGCTAAAAAAAATCTTTATATGAAATCTGGAGTTGAATGTGAATTTTTTTTAGTAAATGCAGATGGTACATCTTTATCAGATGAAAGAGATACGCAAGCAAAACCATGTTACGACTCCTCTGCATTAATGAGAAGATACGATGTTATTACTGAAATATGTGATTCAATGATTACACTTGGATGGAAACCTTATCAAAATGATCATGAAGATGCGAACGGGCAATTTGAAATGAACTGGGATTTTTCAGATTGTTTAGTTACTGCAGATAGACATGCATTTTTTAAATTTATGGTAAAATCAATAGCTGAAAAACATTCATTAAGAGCGACTTTCATGCCAAAACCTTTTACAAATTTAACAGGCAATGGGTGTCATTGTCATATATCAATCTGGGATAAAGCAGGTAAAAAAAATATGTTTTTAGATAAAAAAGATGAATTAGGTTTATCAAAAACTGGTTATAATTTCTTGGGCGGCATAATGGAAAGTGCAGACAAAATGGCTGCTGTTTTTAATCCTACAGTAAACTCTTATAAAAGAATAAATGGAAGTATCACTACATCAGGTGCAACATGGTCTCCAAGTTCCATTACATGGGCTGGTAACAATAGAACACACATGGTTAGAGTTCCTGGGGCAGGTAGATTTGAATTAAGACTGATGGATGGAGCTACAAATCCATATTTACTTCAAGCAGGCATTCTTCTTTTAGGTTTAGATGGTTTCAATAATAAAAGAGATCCTGGGAAACGATTAGACATTAACATGTACACAGAGGGTCACAAAGCTGGAAAGGTAAAAAAACTTCCTTTAAACCTTCTTGATGCTATTCGTGATTTTGATAAATCAAAAATTATAAGAGCAGGATTTGGTGATGATTTAGTTAATAGTTATGTAAAACTTAAAAATCAAGATTGGGGTACCTTTAACAAACACCTTTCTAGTTGGGAGAGAGAGACCACTCTAGACTGTTAAACGAATGACTCCAGAGGTATTACAAGAAAAATTTCTTGATTGGCAATGTCAATCAAGAATTCAAGCATTTAGGACACAAAGTGGTAGACCCAATTCCTCTATGGCTCCGATATTACTTGATAAGAAAGGTAATGAACTCCTAAGAATTATTGTTGTAATATCTGAAAATGATCCAGTAAACACTACAAAACTTTTTGAACATACATTTAAACGAACATACGATCCTGCTGATAGATTTGATAAGATGAATAAATTTTTATCTTCTGAATATTTTATGGATAAAGATAAATTTTCGGACTCTTTGTTTGCTACTTTCCCCAAAAGTTCAAGTATTTCAAAGAAAGTAGTTAAAGAAGGGTCTTGTATCCTTGATTTTATTCACTTATCGACGAATTATAGATTATTATGCTCTCCCTTTATTCTCGATAAAAATGAAGAACATTGGGAAAATATTTTCTGGCATAATAAAAATTTTAATCCAGGATTGGGTAATGACATCGATGTTATAAAATTTATTCCAAACTGGAAAAAGTCAAAGCTAATTAGGATTAAAGATTAAATATTTTAGCTTTAGGGGGACTAAAGCCCCCTATTTTAAAAAAACTTATTCGACTAACTTAAAGTTTTCACCCTTAGCATAGGTTCTTTTTAATTGAACCAATGGATGGTTGGGTGACATTTGAAATTTGATAAGTAATTCTCTTGCCAACATATCTCTGTCTTGTTGGTTTTTTGGAAGTTTAATTTTTTTAGGAAGAGTGATCCAAGCATTTGCGTTTCTGTCAAATACAGCGGGTGTGTCTCCCTCAAAACCCATATGAATATCTTCTAACCAGTTTAAATCATCCCATCCCATAATCTCAATGTATTGCTTTAGGAAAGGAGTTAGGTGTTTGTAATCAGGGATTAAGTTTACATCGTAACGATAACCGATATGTTGACCGATCATTTTTTCTCTTGATGTTTTTATTTCTTTATCTTTTAACTTAGCCCCACCTACAACTTGGTAACCTTTCGGTTTAGAAGATTTTTTAGCAGTTTTTTTTGATTTTGCTGTTGATGTTTTCTTTTTAACCATTTTTATCTCCTAGATTGAGTGGTAGTTATCGACACCCACAGTCAAATCTGTTCCAGCTAAAGGTACTTTAGCCATTGCTGATGACTCCATTGTTAGTGCTGCTAAGTCTTCTGGTTCAAGAGAGTGGATATTTGTCTTACCACATGCTCTTGCTAACATTTGACACTCAAGAGTCATTGTGCTTAATAAATTATATACTCTCTCCGCCGCTTCAGTTGGATCTAATCTACTTCTAAGAACAGGATCTTGTGTGGCTACACCGACAGGACACCTACCAGTATGACAGTGATAACAATAACCTGCTTCAACACCCATTTCTTTTTCATAATCGGCTTCAGGAATATCTTTATTACAATTCAAGGCAACTAAACCAGCTGTTCCGATAGCGATAGCATCAGCTCCTAAGGCTAAAGCTTTTGCCATGTCAGCACCATCTCTGATACCACCAGCGAAAACTAATGAAATTTCGCCAGTTTTACCCACGTCGTCTAGAGCTCTTCTTGCTTCTCGAATGGCGCCGATACCAGGAATACCAGTGTTTGCTGCTGCTATATGAGGACCTGCAGCTGTAGAACCTTCCATAGAGTCTAAAAATATAGAGTCAGGATCGCATTTTGCTGCCATTCTAACATCGTCATAAACCCTTGAAGCACCTAACTTCAACTGAATTGGTACTTGATTGTCAGTTAACTCCCTTAATTCTTGTACTTTAAGAGCTAAGTCATCTGGGCCCATCCAGTCTGGGTGTCTGGCAGGAGATCTTTGGTCAATACCAGCGGGTAAGGATCTCATTTCAGCAACTTGGTCAGTAACTTTTTGGCCCATTAAGTGGCCACCCATTCCAACTTTTTGACCTTGTCCTATGAAAACCTCTATAGCGTCAGCAAGTTGAGCATGATGCGGATTAAAACCGTATCTTGATTGAATACATTGGTAGTACCATTTGTGAGAATATCTTCTTTCATCAGGTATCATTCCGCCTTCTCCAGAACATGTAGCACTTCCAGCCATTGAAGATCCTCTCGCTAAAGCAGTTTTTGCTTCATAAGAAAGAGCACCAAAACTCATACTTGTTATATAAACGGGAATATCAAGTTTGATAGGATTTTTTGCTCTAGGACCTATGATAGTCTCGGTTAAACATTTCTCTCTGTAACCCTCAATAACAAATCGTGTTAATGTACCTGGCAAAAATACTAAATCATCCCAGTGAGGTATTTTTTTCATTAAGGCCATGCCGCGCATACGATAACGACCTAGTTGTGATTTGATGTGGATATCATCCATGACCTCTGGGGTAAAGATTGAGTTTTGTCCTAATAATTGTGTATTACGTTTTGCCATTAGCCTAATATTCCTTTCTTTTCTGCTGGCTCTAGATTGTCATAATTCCAAAGCATTCTTCCTGCAACGTATTTTTTAAATTTAGAGGCTGGAACCTTACAATCAATCTCAGCGTTTTTGATTTTTTGTTCTAGCCATCTAACCTCATGTTCATTCATTTCACCAGGAACACAGTCAGTTCCTAAGGAATGAGGTTCTCCTCCTACAAATATAATGCCATCGTACATAGAGTCACCCATGTTTGCATTTACATCACCGCAAACAATAATTCTGCCTCTTTGCATCATAAATCCAGTGTAAGCGCCAGCATTACCACCGATTAAAATGGTACCACCTTTCATGTCAATTCCAGTTCTTGCACCAGCATCACCTTTAACAATTAAGTCTCCGCCTCTTAAAGCAGCTCCAAAACAAGATCCAGCGTTATTTTCAACGACAACTTTTCCTGACATCATATTTTCTGCGCAAGACCATCCAACTCTTCCGTTAACTCTAACAGTTGGGCCATCAATGCATCCAATACCGAAGTAGCCTAGGCTTCCTTCAAAAATTAAGTTAAGCTTGTTTAATATCCCTACTCCAAGAGAGTGTTTAGCTCCTGGGTTTTTAATTACTATAGACCCATATCCTTTTCGAATTGAGTCTCTAATTTTTTGATTTAATTCGTGTGCGTTAATCCCTTCACAGTCAATAGAAGTTCTCTTATTAAAATCAACCTCGTGGTTTCCATAATAGGTATAATTCTCCTCTTCAGTTACCTCAAAAAAGAGTTTTTGGGATCTACCTGATAAATTTTCATCATCAAAAGCAGATGTTTTTTTTGTTAAGCCTGCCATACTTTTACCTCCGCTTCATAAGGGTCATAAGTTTTAATTTCGTGAGGAAAGATATTCCTAATAGCAACTTCCTCTGATGCACATGCTACGATATCTTTGCTTTCATAGATTACCATTGGCTTTGCAGCCATGTGATCTTTGGCCATTCCAAGTTGATCTTTCGTAGCTACAACATATGTAAAGACTCCATCTAGTTCGTCTAAACTGTCATGCATCGCTTTTTCAAGTTCAATACCATTGGCCATTTTATCAGCTATATAAACTGCAATTATCTCAGAGTCACAGTTTGAATTGAATCTATAACCTTTTCTTTCAAGTACCCTTCTGTTACCCCAATAGTTTGTCAATTGGCCGTTGTGAACAACTGATACATCCTCAAAAGGAAAAGCCCAGTAAGGGTGAGCAGATTTTATATCAACATCTGACTCTGTAGCCATTCTGGTATGACCTATGCCATGAGTGCCCATAAACTTATTTAGACCGTACTGGTCTGAAACAGTTGTGGCGTCCCCAAGATCTTTTATGAGTTCAAGACCTTTACCAATTGATAATATTTCTGTTTTTTCGACTGTCTCAATTTCTGTTGCTAAATCTGTGAGATCACCTTTAAAATCAAATATATATCGAAAAGCGTATGGGGTGCTGGAGCTTTGTTTTGTTACTTTTGCTCCATGTTTTTTTAAAATAGCATCGACAGCGTTTTTTCTATTTTTTAAATCATCTGGTGAGTCAACATTTGCATTTACTTTTTCAGCTTCATTCTCAGATATTTTAAATCTCATTACAAAACCTTTTTTAAGTGGTGTGCCATACATAGCGTAACCAGTTGAATCTGGACCTCTATGCTTTAGTCCCTGTAACATTAGACCCATCTGTTCACCAACATTGACTGTCTTTTTTTTATTTATTACTCCAGCTATTCCACACATACTTTTCTCCTATCTATTTTATGGTAAGCAATCCAAGTATTTATCAAGATCCCATTGAGTTGGAGTGGCTAAAAATTCTTCCCACTCATCTCTTTTGTATTCCATAAATACTTTAAGCATATCGCCTGGAAGACTTTCTTTAATAACTTCATCACTATCAAGACGATCTAAAGCTTCACCAAGTGTCATAGGTAGTTTTTCAACTTGCTTTCCAGCTTTCATTTGCTCGTACATATTTTGTTGTTCTGGTTTTCCAGGATCCATTTTCTTTGTAATACCGTGATCAAATGCTTTTAATAAACCACTACCCATGAGGTATGGATTATGAGCTGAGTCAACTGATCGATATTCAAATCTACCTGGTGCAGATACTCTCAAACCACAAGTTCTATTTTGGTATCCCCAGTCAGCATAAACTGGTGCCCAAAAACCTGTATCCCAAAGTCTTCTATATGAATTAACTGTAGATGATCCTAATGCGGTTAATGCAGGAAGGTGTTCCATAACACCACCGATAGCTTGAAGTCCAATCTTACCAGGAATTCTTCTATCTTTTCCATCAGGCATAAATGCATTTACTCCACCTCTTCTATGATGAAAAACATTTTCCATACCTGGAATTGTTTTATTTCCACATGGAATGAGTTCATCTTTGCCGCCCTTCCATAATGAGACGTTTGTATGACAACCGGATGCAGAAACTCCAACGAAAGGTTTACTAAGAAAACATGCTATTAAGTTGAATTCTCTGGCAACTTGAGCACAAATTTGTCTGTATGTTGACAATCTGTCAGCATTTCTCACAACATCATCATAATTAAAGTTTAACTCTAATTGACCAGGTGCATCCTCATGATCACCTTGAATTATATCTAAACCCATGGCACGAGAGTATTCTATTACTTTCATATAAACTGGTCTTAGAGATTCAAATTGATCAATATGATAACAGTATGGCTTAGAAAAACCGGAACCTGTAGGGCTACCATCTTCATTCTTAGTTAACCACATCATTTCAGGCTCTGTACCTGCTCTTAATTCTAATTTATGTTTCTTTTTAAAATCTTCGTGAGCTCTTTTTAGATTACCTCTACAATCAGAAGTTAAGAAGCCACCTGGATCGCTTTCTTCTT
>CACHVL010000024.1:0-6028 GCA_902583235.1 uncultured Alphaproteobacteria bacterium
CCACTTTGTATTTTTAGGAACAAACCTTTGTAGAAATTGAGCTGCTGTTACCGATCCACCATACCTACCAACTCCAATATTTTTTAGGTCTACAAATGGTGAGTTAAGCTCTTTATCAAAATCATCGTGTAAAGGCATTCTCCAAACTTTTTCATTTGTGTCCTGTCCGGATTGATAAAGTGTATTTGCTAATGTATCATTATTACAAAATAATCCTGCATAATGTTGGCCTAAAGCCACCATGATCGCTCCTGTCAATGTAGCAAAATCAATTACAATCTTTGGTTTATATTTTTCACAACCATAAGTAATTATATCTGCTAAAACCAGTCTTCCTTCGGCGTCCGTGTTCAATACCTCAACATTAATACCTTTATAAGATTTTATTATATCCCCTGGTTTATATGCGCTTCCACTTGGCATATTTTCTACTAAACCTACTATACCAGCGTAAGAAAAATTAGTTTTAATTTCACTAAGATACTTAATGATAGAAACGGTAACTGCCGAACCAGCCATATCCCATTTCATATCCTCCATTCCTCCACTTGGTTTAATCGAAATACCTCCACTATCAAAGCACACACCTTTGCCAACAAATAAAATATCTACATTTTTTTTTACATTTTTTTTTGAAAACTCCATTACCATAGGTTCTCTTTTACTTCCTTGACTTACAGCTAGTAAACAATTTAAACCAATTTTTTTTATATTTTCCTTATTTAAGGTTTTGACATTTATTTTTTTTTTATTTAATTGGCTGTTTGTTCTTTTAACAAATGAAATTGGATAGATTATATTACTTGGCTCAGTAACTAATTCTTTTAAAAAATTAAGAGAATTTAATAGACTTAAATAGTTATTAGAAAGCTTAAAATTTGTTTTATATTTTGATTTTCTAGAATTTTTTTTATAAATTGAATATATAAAGTCCTTTTGTAAAAAACCAAAGACTAAAGTTTCTAAATCTAATATATTTTTCGCATTTACTGTAATCGTCGATGCAGAATATTTTATACACGCATCATAAATAAAAGAACCTAAAACAGTTTTACTAAAATGACTTTTTTCAAAGTCTTCAGGGTAAATACTAATAACAAATTGTGAGTTTTTAATGATAGTTGAATACTTAAAAATGATTTTTTTATTATAAGTATAGTTGGATAAACCTTTTTTATTGGAATTTGTGTCACTAACGTCAACAGATAATTTAATACTTTGATTAGGTATATTTATTGAGTTAAATTGTGCTTTCATGATTGGAGGAACTAGATCATATATAATATTTAATTATTTAAAATATATTTCAATAAATATTATTATCTTTATAGGTCTTATATGGATATCGCAAATATTAAGAATATTAGAACTACAACAATCTATAACGACACAAATTGTTGATGTAATAACGACAACTTCACTAGTTTTACCTAGCTTTATAAATCCACTAACACCATTTTTATTAATTATTGCAAGTTTTTTTTTAAATTACAAATTTAATAGCAGTAATGAAATACTAATTTTAAAGCAGTATATTTCTTTAAAGGATAATTTCTTATTATCAATTATTTTAATTTTTAGCATATTAATTTTTTATTTTATCAATAATGAGTATTTATCAGTAAGTCTATATCAAAAATATAAAGTCAAAGAATTAGAAATAAGAAATAATTTAAAACTGGGGGTACCATCATTAAAGGAATTTCATATTGAAGATGAAGTTAGTATATTTTTTGAAAGACAAAAAAATAATAAATTTTATGAGGTGGAAGCAATAATTTACAGTGATGGACAGTTTATTAATGCCAGTAATGTTGAAATAGAAATAGAAAATAAAAACTATAATTTAATATTTAATAAAGGTGAAAGAATTATATTAAATATTAATGAAAAAAGTAAAACTAATTTTGATAAATTTATTTACAGTATAGAAAATAATGAAATAGAAATACTTATGATGGATAAAGAACACTATAGTACTTTGCAATTATTAGGTCAGAAAGATAATAAGTTTTTCTATCATGGTCATAACAGAATTTATCAATATTTGTTAACAATTATTGTAGCTCTTATTTCTTTAAAGATTATATTCTTATATTTATCAAAAAAAAATATTTTTAAATATTATATTTTTATCTTTTTAACTTTACTTTTAACGCAAGTAATTAATTCTTTTTTAATATTTCAATTAAATAATAATATTAACTTTAGCTTATATTATTATTATTTTATAAATTTTAGTATTTTATTAATATTTTGTTACCTAATTTTTAAAATAAATGAAAATAATTAATTTACTTTTTCAAAAATATTTATTTTCACTTTTGACATGCATTACATCAAGCATGACTGTTTTTTTTATATTTTCACTAATTGGAAATTTAAATGAAGAATTTTCTTTTCTAACTATTCTCAGCATCAGTTTTTTAAATTCATTACAAATATTGACATACGTGCCTGCATTTATTTACTTAATATCTATAATCTTATTTGTCATTTTATTGAGATCAAAAAATGAAATTATCATAATCAAAAGTTATTTTAATTTGAAAAGGTTATCATTATTTATTTTACCAATTGTAATTTTTTTTACTTTTTTGGAAGTTAATAAAAAGAATTTAAGTACATTTATTGAAGATGCTAAATCTAATATAGTTAGTCCAAATAATCAGCCAAAATTGAAAATATTTATCAATAAAGATGATAAATTTAAAAATTATATAATTTTTAAAAATATTAATGAAAGTGATTTAACTAATGTTGAATATAGGTCTTATTTGTTATCTGATGAAAAAATTCAACTAGCGGAATTCAGCAATAAATTAATTTTTCTAAATAATTCTTTTTTTGCTAAAGAATTTACAAGGTATAGTAATAATTTAATAAAGAATATTAATACTAAAAAAGTTCTTGAAATAAATTTTTTAGATGTAATAAAACAAAAAACAATTGTAAAAAATATTTCTAAAAATAAAGATTTCAAATTCAACATTAAGATATTAAATTATATATTATTTTATTTTTTGTTTTTCCCTTACATATTTTTATATTTTTTTAGTTCAAAATTTGCAAATACTAAACAAAGTCTCAAAGAGCCCATATTTTTTTGTTTGATTACTCTTATTTACTCTTTTTTTGTATTTAATAATTCACTGAGTTTTTATAGGCAAGAGTTTGAAATAATGGCTAGCATAATTGTTGGGATGTTCTTTCTTAAAATATATTTAAATGAATAAATTATTTCTATTTTTTTTAGTTATAATTTTTTTACTAAGACAAATAATGTATGTCAGTGCTGATAATGATACATATATAAACACTAGTAATATTATTTACGATGAAGAAAAGAATGTTATTGAATTTGCAGAAAATTCTAAAATAAATATTAAAGATACTAATATTTTAGTTGATAGAGGAATTATTGATTATAATAAAGATATTATTGAAGTATTTGGAAATTTTTATTTATACCAGGATTTGAATATATTAAGTGGTAAAGATCTTATTGGAAACATTGACTTTAATAAATTTACAGCAAACGATGTAAGCTATATTTATAATAATGACCTTAAAATTGACTCAGATCAAATTGAAAGATCAGATGGAGTAATTTACTTTTATAATAATTTTTTAACTCCTTGTGAAATCGAGGGCTATTTTAACTGTCCTACATGGTCATTAAGAGTTGATAAGACTAGATACAA
Source organism: uncultured Alphaproteobacteria bacterium (assembly GCA_902583235.1). Taxonomy (GTDB): domain Bacteria; phylum Pseudomonadota; class Alphaproteobacteria; order HIMB59; family HIMB59; genus HIMB59. The sequence continues at coordinate 3,705 of CACHVL010000024.1, forward strand.
TATCAATAAAGATAAATTTAATCACTATGATGCTTTTTTGCAAATAGCTGATTATAAAGTTTTTTATCTGCCGTATTTTTCTCATTACGGTATTAAGGCTCCACGGCAAAAAGGGTTTTTAACGCCGACATTAGAATTTACAATTGGTGGTGACAATGCATTAATAACACCATATTACCTTCCTATTGGAATTCAAAATGATGTGATATTCAAACCAAAAATAATTTTAGATACAAATTTTGAATATACTGAAAATTTTTCAATAAATACTATATTTAATAATAAAAATTCAGGAGGAGTAGTTAACTTAGATATCTACACGCAAAAATTAAAAAATGATAGTGATATTTATTCCTCAGCAAGACTTAAAGGTGACCAGACAATTAACAAAAATAATATATTGAGCTATGAGGCGTTGGTTACAAATAGTGTGTCTACAACACGTTCTATAAATGATGAGTCCACTACTTTTGAAGATATTTTCGTTAGACTGGACAGCTACAATACCTTTTATAAATCAGACTATTTAAAAACTGAAATTTCTACTGTAGAGGCCTTAGATACTACTAAATCAGGTTTTGTCCCACTTATTCCCTCAATAAAATATACAAATCAGCAATTATTAAATAATAATTTAACTTTAAAAAATCAATTAAATTTTATTAATTTAAAAAGAAATGAATCTAGTATTGACAAACCTTCTGATACTTTATTTTTAACTTTAAATAATTCATTATCATCAAATAATTTATATAAGAATTTTCGTATTTATAATGAATTAGAATTGGTTAACAATTTTGGTAATTATAAGTTTAAACATAATTCTTTATTAGATGATGATGTCTATGGAAGCTACGGGATAATATCATCTGATACATTCATAAATCTTAATGAAAATATTAAACCAAGATTAAAGTTTGTAAAGAATATGAACTTTATATCTGATAAGATTATTAATGAAAATGGTAAAGCTCTAACATTTAATTACCATAATCAATTTTCTGATAGTAGACTATTCGGTAATAATTTAGAGGATAATTCAACTAGAATTATTTATGGACTAGAGAATAATTTTAAAATACTCCATAAAAGGTTAGACTTAAATATAAATCAATCATACGATTTTAAATCTAATACTAATTACACCAATACTATAAACCAAAATTCAAAATTTTCTGATATTGCAATTGAAGCAAAAACAAGTTTTGATAATTTATTTTTTAAAATTGATACTCGACTCGATAAAAATCAATTTGAAAAGAAAGAAATGAATTATTCATTAAATTATGAGAATAATATTGATATAAAATTAGACTATCATGAAACTAACTCTAATTCTTTTAAAAATCTTTCATCTGACACTCAATCACTTGGAGTGAATTTAGGAAAAAAAATCAATGAAAATTTTCATATATCTATGAATTCAAATTTAGATCTAAAAAATAATTATAGTCCTTTTTCACAATCTGTTAAGCTAAGCATATTTGACGAATGTTCAAAACTAGATATTACATATACAGATGAAAGATTTAATGATGATTATAATACCAAACCTAATGAAACTATAAGTATTAGTTACTATATGGATTACCTTGGATTTTTTGGTTATGAACAGAAAAGTAACCTATTTTTCGAAGAACCTGGAGACTTTAATTATGGCTTATAAAAAAATTATTATCTTAATATCAATTTTTTTTCTTGCTAAATCCTCTTATAGTAACATCTTATATGATAAAAAAGATCTTATAATTACTTCTATAGATTTAGAAACCTATATCGAACTGTATGAAAGTAACTACGGTACACAAATAAATAAAAATAATGCTTTAAAAGATTTAGTACTTATTAATAATTTAATTAGAAATTTAGAGAAAAATAACAAAGAATTTTTGAATCAAATTGATGAAGCGATAATTAAACAATATAAAGATATTTCTTATACAGATTTGAACGTGAGAAATTTTTATAGATTTACAAAAATTAGAAGTGAGTTTATAGTAGAATACTTTAATAACAAATTATCACTTCAAGAAATTGAATATATTTTTTCAGAATTTGAGAATTTAAATTTACCTATTAGTAAAAATAACTGCCTTATCATAGAAAAAGTAATTGATTTAAAAAGTAATAAAGATTTTATTTTAAATTTTTTTAATAATTTGAAAAAAAATTCTAGTGAATTTGAAATAATTATTAATGATGAAAAATACAGGGTTTGTATCGATGAGAAAAGATTTAGATCTATTGAAAAAATAATCGTTGATTATATCTATAGTAAGACTAAGGATGATTTTGAATATTTCGTATATGGTAAAACAAATAAT
>CACHVL010000025.1:0-5089 GCA_902583235.1 uncultured Alphaproteobacteria bacterium
TAATTGGCCACGGAATAGATTTAGTTGAGATAGACAGGGTAAGTAATATTTATGCAAAATATAAAGAAAACTTCATATCTAAATACTTTATTAATGACCAATTAAAAAAAATTGATTCTAATTTATTAGCAAATAATTTTGCTATTAAAGAGGCCTTTTCCAAAAGTATTGGTCTAGGATTTAGATCTCCTTGTTATCCAAATGATATCGTTGTTAGCAGGGATACTTTAGGTAAACCAGTTATTTCTTTGAAAAATAAACTTGAAAGTTATTTGAATGAAACTTTTGGAAAGTGTGTCATTCATGTTAGCCTTACAGATACAAAGTTATATTCGATTGCGTCGGTAATTATTGAGCAAAATTAAATCATCTTTGATTAATAATTTTAAAGCACTTTTTTGGGCTTTAATTATTGCTGGTGTAATTAGAACTTTTGCTATTGAGCCATTTAAAATTCCCTCTGGTTCAATGAAACCAAATTTATTAGTAGGAGATTTTTTATTTGTTTCTAAATGGAACTACGGCTACTCAAGATATTCATTTCCCTTTGGAATACCCCCCTTCAAAGGAAAAATATTTGAGAGTAATCCTGAAAGAGGCGACGTAATTGTCTTCAAACTCCCTGGTCAAGAAAATATAAACTATGTAAAAAGATTAATCGGTTTACCAGGGGAAAAAATTAAGGTTATAAATGGTGAAGTTTATATTAAGTCAAATAATTCAAAAGAATTTGAAATATTAAATCAATTCGATGATGGGTTTTTTTTTGATGATCAGTATAAAAAAGATATTCAGCAGTTAATAGAAAATGAATATAAAATATTGAATATTACTGACAACGGACCACTCGACTACACTCCAGAATACCAAATTCCTAAAGACAAATTTTTTTTTATGGGTGACAACAGAGATAATTCATCTGACAGCAGAGTTCTCAGTGGGGTAGGTTTTGTTCCCAAGGTAAATATAATAGGAAAAGTTTGGTTTATCTGGTTTTCAGTTGATACAGATTTTTCAATTTCAAAATTTTGGAATTTACCTCTACATATTAGGTATGATAGGCTATTTAATATTATCAAATAAATATTTTGAATAAGGCACAAATTTTCAAAACTCTTAAAAGCCTTAAGGGCTTCGATAAAAGTTTGCAACATGATAGTTTTGAAAAGTCAAAAAAAAATTCTGATAAACCATTTCAAAAATATGAGTTCTTAGGAGATAGGGTTTTAGGTTTAGTAATATCAGAATATCTGATTGCTACCTTCTCTCATAATACATTGGATGAAATTTCAAGAAGATTTATTCATCTTGTAAATACAAATACTTTAGCCAAAATATTTAAAAAATATAATTTAGGTGATATTTTTAGACATCAGCTTGACCCCAATTCAAATAAAAATTCTGTATACGCTGATGCTCTAGAGTCTTTAATTGGATTTGCATACACGAGAAAAGGTTTAGATTTTTCAAAAAAATTAATAATGGAATTATGGCAAGATGAATTAGATACTCTTCCTCAAAAAGATCCTAAAACATTTATCCAAGAATATTGTCAAAAAAAATATAAAACTATTCCTGATTATAATCTAATTGAAGAGGCTGGTACAAAACATAAACCTAAATTTATAGTGTCTTTAAAAATCAATGACAACGAAGTAGAGGCAGAAGGAATTTCTAAACAAAAAGCAGAAATTTTAGCAGCAAAAAAAATGATTAAAATCATCAATAACTTTAATAAATAATTAATTGTATAAAACCGAAGCTATAGTAACAAAAGTAGAAAATTTTAAAGAAAATCATTTAAGTGTTTCATTTTACTCTACTGAGCATGGCCAAAAATCTCTTGTTGTATTTGGTGGAAAGTCCAAAAAAAAAAGCACTAATTATGTTAAGGGGGGATTAAATAATATTGAATTTGATAGCAATAATGTTTGTCTTTCCTCCACATCTATTAATTCTTTTAAATGGTTTTTATTTTCAAAATATGAGCTAAAGGCGATCGATTATTTTTGCTTTTTAATAAACAAGTTACTTTTTTTAGCTGATCAAAATTCTAATGTCATAAATTATTATTTGCTATTAATGTCTAAAATGAATGATAGGTCTAATTATATGTCAGAGCTATTATTACTGGAGCTTGAAATCTTAAAAACCTCAGGCTATCAACCTGATTTCAATCAAAGTGTTTTAGAAAAAATATTTAATTCTAATAATAATATGAGTAATTTGAAGACTAATGAGGATATTTACAAATATTTGAAAAAGAATAAGGATCACCAATTGGTTTTTTTTGATTTTATGAGCAGAATAGTCAACAGAGTATTGATTAATTTGAATATTAATTTACCTTTTTCTAGAAATGAAGTTGCCAAAAAAAATTGAAACAATCTATATAGCCTCAGATCATGCAGGTTTTAGGTTAAAATCGTTTATTATCAAAGAATACCTTGGTAAAAAAAAATGTAATTTTGTAGATTTAGGGACAAATTCAGATAAATCCGTTGATTATCCAAAATTTGCAAAAACATTATGTAAAAATATCAATAAATCCAGCATGGGTATCTTGATCTGTGGTTCTGGAATAGGAGTAAGTATAAGTGCAAATAGGCATAAGCACATTAGAGCTTCTCTTTGTCATAATGCACAAACTGCAAAAATGACAAGAAAACACAATGATAGTAACGTTATTTGTTTAAAAGGAAGACCTTTTGTAAAAAAAAATATTTTTGCTATGCTCAACGCCTATTTTAAAACAGAATTTGACAAAGGCAGACATTTAAGGAGAATATCGCAAATATGACACTCAGTGAGAATTTTTTTTCTAGTAACCTAGAACACGCAGATAAAGATTTATATCAAAGCATTTCACAGGAACTTTCAAGACAACAAAATCAAATTGAATTAATAGCTTCTGAAAACATTGTTTCTAAAGCTGTTCTTGAAGCTCAAGGTTCAATCATGACTAACAAATATGCTGAGGGTTATAGTGCCAAAAGATATTATGGTGGATGTGAGTTTGTAGATATAGCTGAAAATCTTGCTATCGATCGTTTAAAAGAATTATATGGTTGTAATTATGCCAATGTCCAACCTCACTCAGGTGCTCAAGCTAACCAAGCTGTATTTTTAGCATTAATTAAACCTGGAGACACAATCTTAGGGATGTCTTTAGACGCTGGTGGACACTTAACTCACGGCTCACGACCTAATCAATCTGGAAAATATTTTAATGCTATTCAGTATGGCATTAGACCAGAAACCTCTTTAATAGATTATGATGAGGTTGAACGTTTAGCAGTCGAACATAAACCTAGTATGATAATTGCTGGTGGCTCCGCTTATCCAAGAAATATTGATTTTAAAAAATTCAGAGAGATCGCAGATAAAGTTGGATCATACTTACTAGTTGATATGGCTCACTATTCTGGTCTTGTCGCTGCAAAAGAATACCCAGATCCATTGCCACACGCACACGTGGTTACATCAACTACCCATAAGACTATTAGAGGACCAAGAGGAGGAATGATACTTTCTAATGACCTAGATCTTGGAAAGAAGTTCAATAGTTCAGTTTTTCCTGGTTTACAAGGAGGACCTTTAATGCATGTAATTGCAGCCAAAGCAGTTGCTTTTGGAGAAGCTCTTCAACCTGAGTTTAAAAGCTATATTCAACAAGTCAAAAAGAACGCATCAATTCTAGGCGAAGTACTTATGTCCAATGGAATAGATATCGTTACTGGTGGCACAGATTCACATATGGTCTTAGTAGATTTAAGATCTAAAAATGTAACTGGTAAAGATGCTGAAGAAAGCTTGGAGAGAGCTGGAATGACTTGTAACAAAAATGGTGTTGCAAATGACCCAAATCCCCCAACTATTACCTCAGGTATTAGATTAGGATCTCCAGCTGCAACAACAAGAGGTTTCAAAGAAGAAGAGTTTAAATTTATTGGAGAAAAAATCTCAACAATAATTAATAATCTCTCTGTATCTAATTCTGACATTTCTATGCTTGAAAGTTCTATTAATAAAGAAGTTCAGGACCTTTGCTCTAAGTATCCTATTTATTAAACCTGATGAAATGTCCTTTTTGTATTGACAAAAACAAAGAGACATCTGTTTTAGACTCAAGACCCTCGGAAAACGGTTCTGTTATAAGGAGAAGAAGAATCTGCATAGATTGTAAAGGTAGGTTTACTACTCACGAAAGAATTCAATTTAGAGAGATAGTAGTTGTCAAAAAAGATGGTGATAAAGTAAATTTTGATAGAGACAAAATAGCAAAGTCTGTTGAATTAGCTCTACGCAAAAGACCAGTGGATACAGACACCAAAGAAAAATTAATTTCCAGAATTGTAAATGATGTTGAGGGCATGGGTGAAAACGAAATTAGCTCTAATGTAATTGGTGAGTCTGTTATGAAAGCTCTTTTTTCAATTGATAAGGTCGCGTATGTAAGATTTGCTTCTGTCTATAGAGATTTCCGTGAGACTAAAGATTTTGAACAGTTTTTAGACACAATAGACAAAAAGTAAAATTTGGTTAGTCAAAATCACCTTAATTATCTTCAAAGTGTAAATAATTTATCAATTAGAAATATTGGACTGACAGGAAAAAACCCTTCAGTTGCATGTCTGATTGTAGATTACTCTAAATCATCAAAAGGTATTATCCTTAGTTATGGTTTAACTTCAAAAAATGGTAGACCTCATGCAGAAATTAATGCTTTAAAAAAAATATCACGTAATAAAATAAATAATAAAACTGTTATGTACATTAGCTTAGAACCTTGTTTTAAAAAAAGTAGCTGCTGTGCAAAAGCAATTGTTAAGGCTGGTATAAAAAAAGTTTTTATCAGTTCATTAGATCCAAATCCAAATATAAAAGGTAAGGGAATTGATTTTTTAAAAAAACAAAAGATAAAAGTTTTTCATTCATTAAAATCGACAGATAGATTTAAGATAATTAATAAATTTTTTTACACTCGTAAAACTTTAAATAGACCCTTCATTACTCTTAAAATCGCAATCTCAAAAAATGGATTTAGTAAAAGCCCAACTCATAAAAATATAACTTCTGATCAAACTCA
>CACHVL010000026.1:0-4488 GCA_902583235.1 uncultured Alphaproteobacteria bacterium
AACGCAATCGAAGAAGCTGTTAAACTAAAAGAACAAGGTTTAGCTTCAGAAACTATTGCAGTATCAATTGGTGATGAAAAATCTCAAGATGTTTTAAGAACATCCATGGCTATGGGGGTTGATAGATCAATTTTAGTAAAAACACAAAATACTTTAGAACCTTTAGCCGTTGCTAAAACACTTATGAAATTGATAGAAAAGGAAAAACCAGATTTAGTCCTAATGGGTAAACAAGCTATTGATGACGACTCTAATCAAACTGGTCAAATTCTATCTGCTTTACTAAACTGGCCACAAGGCTGCTTTATTTCAAATTTAAAAATTGAAGGTAATAAAGTTTCCATTTCAAGAGAAATAGATGAAGGAATTGAAAATTTAGAGACAAGCTTACCTGCTGTTCTCACATGTGATTTAAGACTCAATACCCCACGTTTTGCTTCTTTACCAAATATAATGAAAGCTAAAAAAAAACCTTTAGATATAATTGATATTGACTCATTGGGAATAGATACAACACCAAGAATTAAAACGTTAAAAGTCATAGAACCTCCTAAAAGAAAAGCAGGCGTTATGGTCAGTGATGTTAAAGAATTAGTTAAAAAATTAAAGTACGAGGCAAAAGTTATTTAAATGGCAGTATTAGTAATAGCAGAGCATGATAATAGTAATTTAAAATCTTCAACTTTAAATACGATCACTGCTGCCAAAAAACTAAGTGATGATATCCACTTAATTATTTTGGGTAGTAATATTGAAGAACTAGCTAATAAATCTAAAGTTGTGCATCTTCTCTCTAAAGTTATTACGTGTGATAATGAAAAATTGAAAAATTTCTTACCAGAATTATCAGCACCTTTAATTTCTAATCTTGCTGAAAACTATTCGCATATTCTCGCACCTGCTAGTACATTTGGAAAAAACCTTTTACCAAGAGTCTCTGCTTTATTAGATATAACTCAAATTAGTGATGTCATTGATATTGTTTCAAATGATACCTTTGTCAGACCCATTTATGCAGGGAATGCTATTTCCCAAGTACAAACTAACCAAAAAATTAACCTGTTAACTATTAGACCAACTTCTTTTGAAAAATCTGAAGACTCTGGTGGAGATGCATCTATTGAGGAAATTTCTTTTGTTGATACTGACCTAAAAACTATTTTTATTAATAGAGAAGTTTCAAAAAGTGATAGACCAGAACTTGGCAATGCAAAAATTGTTGTATCTGGTGGGAGAGGTTTAGAAAATTCAGACAATTTTAAATTATTATATGAATTAGCTGATAAATTAAATGCAGCTGTTGGAGCCTCAAGAGCAGCAGTTGACTCTGGTTACATTGGCAACGAATATCAAGTTGGACAAACAGGCAAAATGGTAGCCCCAGAACTCTATATAGCAGTTGGGATATCTGGAGCAATTCAACATCTTGCAGGAATGAAAGAAAGTAAAGTAATTGTTGCTATAAATAAGGATTTAGAAGCACCTATTTTTAATGTTGCTGATTACGGTCTGTCCTCAGATCTTTTTCAAGCAATACCAGAAATTATCAAAGAGTTAGATCTACTTAATCAGATAGAATCGTAATATTTAGTATATTATTAGATACATATGTCAGAAATTGTAAGAGAAGAGTTAAGCTATGATGTTGTAATAGTTGGTGCTGGACCAGCTGGTTTATCTACAGCTATAAAATTAAAACAGCTTAATATTGAACTCTCTGTTTGTATTTTAGAAAAATCCTCTGAAGTAGGGGCACATATCCTCAGTGGAAATGTTTTTGAAACAAAAGCATTGGATGAGCTTATACCAAATTGGAAAGATTTAGACTCTCCAATTAAAACGGATGTTCGATCAGAAGACTTTTTATTTTATACAAATAATAAAAGTATAAAAATTCCAAATTTTTTACTCCCAAAAGCACTACAAAACCATGGTAATTACATAATTAGTTTATCGAACCTTTGTAAGTGGTTAGGAGAATTTGCAGAAAATTTAGGTGTAGAAATTTTTCCAGGATTTGCTGCAAGTAAATTAATTTATGATGAATCCAATCAAGTCATAGGAGTTCAAACTGGTGACATGGGTTTGGACAAAGAAAATAATCCTAAAGATAATTTTGAGCCTGGAATTAATATTAAAGGCAAAGTGACAGTATTATCAGAGGGATGTAGAGGTCATCTTGGTAAAGAAGCTTTAAAAAAATTTAATTTAGATAAGAATAATAAATCACCACAACAATACGGAATTGGATTCAAAGAAATTTGGGAAATTAGTCCAGAAAACCATAGTTTAGGTAAAGTCTCTCACAGTGTTGGTTGGCCTTTGAGCAATGATATTTATGGAGGAAGTTTTTGTTATCATGCCGAGAATAATCAAATTTATTTGGGTTACGTCATAGGTCTTGATTATAAAAATCCTTATCTATCTCCTTATGATGAGTTTCAACAATTTAAAACACATCCTGATGTAAAAAAATTACTTCAAGGTGGGAAGAGAATTTCTTATGGAGCAAGAGCTCTAATCGAAGGTGGTTTACAAAGTCTCCCTCAAATGCATATGCCTGGAGCACTTTTAATTGGCTGTGATGCAGGCACACTGAATATGCCTAAAATTAAAGGTTCCCACACTGCTATGAAGAGTGGAATTATAGCTGCAGAAGTAATTGAAAATCACATCTCTAAAAATGAGGATTTATCATCATATGAAGATAAATTTAAAAATTCTTGGGTGTATAAAGAATTACATCAAGCTCGCAATGTGAAACCAAGTTTCCAGTGGGGTTTAATTCCTGCGATGATATTTACTGGCATTGATCAAAAATTATTTGGAGGGAAGCTTCCTTTTACTCTTCAACACAAACATGCAGATCACGAAACATTAATACCTGCCAAGGATGCAAAAAAAATAACATATCCTAAGTATGATGGAGTATTCACTTTTGACAAACCTAGTTCAGTTTATTTATCTGGAACTAATCATGCAGATGACCAACCATGTCATTTACTTCTCAATGATAAAGATTTATCAACTACATACACAATTGAGCAGTATGATGAACCTGCTCAAAGGTACTGTCCAGCGGGTGTTTATGAAGTAGAATTTGATGAGGAAATTCAAAAAAAAGTCTTAAAAATTAATTCTCAAAATTGTATTCATTGTAAGACCTGCGATATTAAAGAACCATCACAGAACATAGAGTGGGTAACACCCGAGGGTGGTGGTGGTCCTATTTACTCTGGAACTTAGCCAAAGTCGTATTCAAAATTTTGTGAAGTTGCATTGATGTTTATTAACTTTGCACCATGTTTGATATGAAAGTGTGTAGCAATAGGCGTAAGTGGTGAGAGAGTAATAAAACGATCAACATTACTCATTTCTTCTTTAACAAATTTCTTTGTGTTAAAAATTGTCTCTTTACCCGCACCTCTTTTTCTAGACCAAACAGTGTAAGCAACAGCAATATGACCATTCTTTTCATGGAAAGCATTTTTGCTCATTAAATCAAGCTCTTTCATAGTTTGTGGCACTTCATTACAGAAAGCGACACATATAAATCCTTCAACATTTTCGTTAGATTTAAGGCCATAAATCTTTCTTCCGTAAGAGGTTCTAAATTCATTATCTATATCCGGTCTAATTGGATCTTCACTTGTATCAACAGAGTCTAGTTCAACGAGTACTGCTTTAGAAAGCCATGCAAAAAAATTACTTAATCTATTTTTAATTTTTTCCATGTTACAACCAATTTTGTTTCATAGATAATACGTCTTCATCACCATTCATTATAATAGTTTGTAAACTCTCAATTTTTGGAAGAATGCTCGAAATATAAATACTAGATGTTGTTAGTTTTGCATTTAAAAAATCTTCATCGATTTCGCTATTATCTTTCAATTCAATAGATTTATTAGCCGTTTTCATCATCATCCATCCCCCAAAAATATATCCGAGCATCATCAAATAATTAACTCCCGATACAGCTGGTCTTTTTTTGTTATTTGAAACTGAAACAATATGTTCAACAACTTTTTCAGCAGAACTTAGAGAAGAACTCATTTTTTTTGATAATTCTTTAATCTTTGAGTTTTCAGAGTTTAACGACTCTTTTGTTTCATCTTTGATCTCATTAATTAACTCCAAAATACCTTTTCCATTATCTCTAATTGTTTTTCGAAAAACTAAATCGTTTGCTTGTATAGCAGTTGTGCCTTCATAAATTGGAAGAATTCTTGCATCTCTGTAATGTTGTGCGATACCAGTTTCTTCTATAAAACCCATACCGCCGTGAATTTGTAATGCATTAGAGGTTATTTCAAGTGATCTTTCAGTTAGCCAACCTTTAATAATAGGTATCATTAAAGAGGATTTGGTTTCCCAATATTCACTGTTTGATGATTTAGACATATCCAAAGAGAAAGCACCATAAATGGCAAGAGCTCTCATAGCTTCTATTTCTGATTTCATAGTAGATGATAAACGAAGAACATC
>CACHVL010000027.1:0-4396 GCA_902583235.1 uncultured Alphaproteobacteria bacterium
AGTTTTTTTTATTTTTTAATTTGAAATTTTTTTCTATATCAATACCAGTGCATTGAGCTCCCATTTCGAAATAATTATTTAAGAACTCACCTGTACCACATCCAAGATCTAAAACTTGTTTATTTTGGAAAAAATTATAAATATCCTGATCAGTATAATCCCTTAATATTTTGGACATATACTGATGCCTTACAGCCATCATTTGCTCCAAAGGTTCGTAATATTCTTTATTATATTTAGCCATGTTCTTTACATCATAAATGTTAAATGTATATTACCGTAATTCATGAAAATTAAAGTTTTAAAATTTGGTGGCACATCAGTTGGAAGCGTTGAGGCTATAAAAAGATCAGCGAATATTATTTGTGATTGGTCAAAAAAGTCAAAAGTTATAGTTGTGTTATCTGCAATGTCTGGTGAGACTGATCGTCTAATCGATTTAACTAAATCTTTTTCAAAATCCCCAAATCCAGTTGATTTTGATAACGCCATTTCCACAGGAGAAAATCTTTCTTGCGCTTTAATGTCTATTTATCTTAATAATCAAAAGACTAAATCTAAATCTCTTCATAGTTGGCAAATACCTATAATGACCTCTTCAGAGCATATGAAGTCAAGAATTTTGTCCATTAACAAAAAATTTTTATTAGATGAATTAGAGAATTTAGATGTTCTAGTAGTTCCTGGATTTCAAGGTATAAATGAGAGGAGAGAAATAACTACTTTAGGCAGAGGTGGCTCTGATACTAGTGCTGTCGCGGTAGCTGCAGCTATGGACGCTGAGTGTATTATTTATACCGATGTGGAGGGTGTTTTCACTACTGATCCAAACATAGTGCCTAACGCAAAAAAAATAAATAAAATTTCATATGAAGAAATGCTTGAATTAGCCTCTCAAGGGGCTAAGGTTCTTCAAACTCGTTCTGTCGAATTAGCTATGAGAAAAAATACTAAATTAAGTGTTAGGTCATCTTTAAAACCAAAAAAAATTGGCACAATCATAACTGATGAGAAAAGTGTTTTAGAGAAAAATACTGTAAGCGGAATAGCTTATACTAAAGACGAAGCGAAGATTACTCTCTCGAGAGTTTTAGACAAACCTGGTGTTTCATCTAAGATCTTTGGACCTTTAGCCAAAGGAAATATAAATGTGGATATGATACTTCAAAATATTTCCCAAGATGGAAAGTTTGCAAACTTATCTTTTACACTTCCAAGAGCGGATCTAGAAAAAGCATTAAAAATATTAAAAAAAGAGAAATCCAAAATAGGATACAAAAAGATTATTTCTTCTAATAATATTTCAAAAATTTCAGTAGTTGGAGTAGGGATGAGATCCCATGCTGGAGTAGCCCAGACCTTATTTGATACTTTAGGAAAAAATAAAATAAATATTCAAGTTATTACTACTTCTGAAATCAAAATAAGTATTTTAATAGATGAAGAACATACTGACTTGGCTGTACAAAAGTTACATCAAGCCTTTAAACTACACAAATAAGAATTTTTGAAGAATTTAATTTCAATCAAAGAGGCAAGAGAAAAAAAAGGATTATCTATAAATGATTTATCCAAAGCTTTAAAACTAGACCCTGAAATAATCCGCCTGCTAGAGGAAAATTTACAGTTACCTGATAAATTTAAAGCTTACCAATCAACATATAAAAAATCTATATACAGATACTTAGGTTATGAGGTTAAATACAAAAACTCTATTAATGATATTCCTATTGATTACACAAGACTTTCAATAGTTTACTTCTTGTTACTGCTTGTTTTTACAGTATTAGTTTTACTATCATTTAATATTTATAATAAATTTAATAATCAAATTTCAATTAGAAATATTGAGAAAGACCAAGTTTATATGGATGTTTTAAATTTATCCTCTCAGTATGACTTAAATGAATTAAGTCATGATGAATTTATAAATAATCTTACTTTATCAAGCAGGGTGAATTACGCTCAAAAAATATCAATTTTTTCAAAATCTAATAAGATCATTTATTATAAGATTCAAAATAAAAATAGAAAAACCATACAATTTGGCGAGATATTTCAATCAAGTGAACTTAATCTTGATTTAGACAATGATTTTTTGATTGATTTATCTAATATAAATAATGTCGAAAAGATAATATACAGAGGTATAGAAATTAAAGTTAGTGAGGGATTAAATTCTTATTTATTAAACTTTAATATTAAAGATTTAGAAGCTCTATTATGAAATATTCCCATTCAATAAAGAGAAAAAAAACAAAAAAAATTCAAATTGGAAATATTTACGTTGGGGGAGACTCGCCAATTACAGTTCAAACAATGACAAATACTCTTACTCATGACATTGATGCAACGCTCGAGCAGATATCACAAATCGAACAAGAAGGATGTGACATAGTTAGAGTTTCAGTTCCCGATGAAAAATCATCACAAGCATTAAAAAAAATAATTTCAGAAATAAATATTCCTTTAGTAGCTGATATACACTTTCATTATAAAAGAGCACTAGAGGCAGCAGAAAATGGAGCACATTGTTTACGAATAAATCCTGGTAACATTGGCTCTAAAGAAAAGGTAAAAGAGGTCGTTGAGGCCGCCAAACAGAATAAAATACCTATTAGAATAGGTGTTAATGCTGGAAGCTTAGAAAAAACAATTTTAGAAAAATATAAAAGCCCAACTGCTGAAGCTTTATTTGAAAGTGCTAAATTAAATATTAAACTATTAGAGGATCTTAATTTTGATAATTTCAAAATAAGTGTTAAAGCCTCAAATGTTTTCACTGCTGTAGAGTCTTATAGAATGTTATCTAATTTTTGTGAATATCCTCTTCATTTAGGTATTACTGAGGCTGGAAGTTATTTTAGTGGTTCTATTAAGTCATCTATTGGTCTTGGATTACTACTTTATGACGGTATCGGTGATACTGTGAGAGTCTCACTTTCTGATCATCCAACACAAGAAGTTAAGGTGGGATTTGAAATGTTAAAATCATTAAATTTAAGAGACTATGGTGTTACCATAATATCATGTCCGTCCTGTGCTAGACAGCAGTTTGATGTGATTGAGACAGTTAAGAGCGTTGAAAAAAAACTTTCTCATATTAAAAAACCTATTACAGTTTCTATTATTGGATGTGTTGTTAACGGACCTGGAGAGGCCACCATGACAAATATAGGCATTACAGGGGGTGGTAATAATACTCATATGGTCTACGTGGATGGTGAAAAAAGTCATCGAATTCAAAATGAAGATTTAGTTGAGTACTTGGTTGAAACTATAGAAGATAAAGTTGAACAGATACATCATTTAAAATGAAAAATAATATTAATTTAGTTAAAGGCACACATGATATTTACGGAGCTGAGATGGAAAAGTTTGAATTTATTATTGAAAGTTTTTACTCAGTTTGCAAAAAATTTAATTTTCAATCTATACAAACCCCTATCATTGAACAACAGGAGTTATTTTCAAGGGCTGTTGGTGAACAAACTGATATTGTCTCTAAAGAAATGTATTCATTTCTAGATAAAGGTGAAATTAATATATGTTTGAGACCTGAGGCTACTAGTGGTCTAGCAAGGTTTGCTGCTTCAAATTATCAATCTGGTTTAATGAAATTAGTTACCCACGGTCCTATGTTTAGAAGAGAAAGGCCCCAGAAGGGCAGATATAGACAATTCCATCAGATAAATATTGAGACTATTGGAGAAAAAAGTCCTTATATTGATTTTGAACTAATTCTAGTTGCAAGGCTATTGTTGGATGAACTTGGTGTAATTAAAAATAAATACAAGCTATTGATAAATTCACTTGGATCAAAAGAGGATCAGCTCAGTTACTCTAAATTATTAAAAAAATATTTAAGCGATTTTAAAAATCAGTTATCTGAAACATCAATTTCAAGACTAGATAAAAATCCACTGAGAATTTTGGATAGCAAAGACCCAGAAGATACTGAAATTTTAAAAAATGCCCCAAAAATCAGTGAACACTTATCTACTGAAAGTAAAAATTATTTTGATCAGGTAAAAAAACTTCTAAATAGTAATGAAATAGAATTTTTTGAGGAACCAAAATTAGTAAGAGGATTAGATTATTATTCGCACACAGCCTTTGAATTCCAAACAAGAGAGAATAAAAGACAAAATGCAATATTAGCTGGCGGTAGGTATGACAAATTAATTAGTATGATTTCATCTAGGGATATTCCAGGAATAGGCTGGGCAGCTGGTGTTGAAAGATTAATGGATTTAATAAAGATTGAAGATGAAAAATCAAAAACAAAGTCAAAGAATAAAATATTATTTGCTGTTCAAGATGAGGCTTATTTAATTAATAATAGAATTTTAAAACAAATATATAATTTTAAATATAATCACGAAGTAAGAGTAAA
>CACHVL010000028.1:0-4267 GCA_902583235.1 uncultured Alphaproteobacteria bacterium
CTGATAGAGTAAGACAGGCAATGGATATTTCAAATGAGGACCACCGTGCACCAGGAATGGATAAATTTTGGCATCCACTAATAAACGATTTAAAAAAAGTTTTTGAAACAACCTCAGGTCAACCAATTATATTTCCAGGTACAGGCTCCAGTGGATGGGAAGCAGCACTTACTAATTTATTAAGCAAAGGAGATAAAGTTTTATCTGGAAGATTTGGACATTTTTCTCACCTTTGGATTGAAATGTGTAAAAAACTTCACATTGATGTTGAAGAAGTAGATTGTGAATGGGGTTCAGGAACACCTCATGAAGAATTTGAAAAGATTTTATCAGCTGATAAAGAACATAAAATAAAAGCTGTACTTGTTACCCAAAACGAAACCTCTACTGGAGTAACGAATGATGTTAAAGCCACTAGAGAACTTTTAAACAATCTTAACCATCCAGCTTTATTATTTGTTGATGGGGTAAGCTCTATAGGTTCAATAAAATTTGAAATGGATGCATGGGGCGTTGATGTTGCAGTCTCTGGATCTCAAAAAGGTTTTATGTTACCCGCAGGTCTTGCTATTTCGTGCGTTAGTCAGAAGGCACTTGAAATTGCTAAAACTGCAAATTTACCCAGAGCCTATTACGATTATCAAGATATGTTAAAAATTAATGAAACAGGTTACTGGCCTTATACTAACCCAATGCCATTATTAAGAGGTCTACGTGAGGCTCTTGATATGATGATGGATGAGGGACTCGATAACATCTATTCACGTCATAAGTTTTTAGCTGAAGCAGTTCAAAAAGCCTCTAATGCTTGGGGACTTAAACTTTGTGCAAAAGATCCATCTTTATACTCTAATACTGTTACAGCTATCATGGTTCCAGAGGGTATTGACTCCACAGACGTTGTTAAAACAGCTTACAATAAATATAACACTTCCTTTGGCGGTGGATTGAATAAAGTTGCTGGAAAGTTATTTAGAATAGGTCACCTTGGTGATTTAAATAGCACTATGATACTTGGAGCAATTTCAACAGCCGAATTAGCAATGTATGATGTAGGAATAAAGTTTGAACTTGGAAGTGGCGTTGCCGCAGCAATCAAACATTTAAAAGTCTAAATGAAAATTTGTATTTACGGTGCTGGTGCAATAGGTGGTTACCTTGGAGCAAAATTAACTGAGATTGGCGCTGATGTCACTCTGATTGCAAGGGGTCCTCACTATGAAGCTATTAGACAAGATGGATTAAGATTAAGAAAAGATGGTAAAGAACTTGTGGTTTACCCTAAGTGCGTTGACACAGCAGAAAAAGCAGGAAAGCAAGATTATATTTTTGTGACTCTAAAAGCGCATTCTGTGCCAGGTTGTCTAGATGCTTTTGAAGTACTTATGAAAGAGGATACGTCATTTGTCTGGGGAGTAAATGGTATTCCATGGTGGTACTTTTATAATCACAGTAATCCTGACTTCAAAGATAAAAAAGTTACTTCAGTTGATCCAGATGGAAGTCAATGGTCTCGAATAGGTCCTGAAAAAATTATTGGTTGTATTGTCAATCCAGCCTCAGAGGTTATCAAACCAGGTGTTATTCAACATCTAGAGGGTGACAAGTTTCAATTAGGAGAAATTAACGGCGAGGAAACAGATAGAATTAAAAATCTTTCTGAGACATTAGAAAAAGCTGGCTTTCAAGCACCAGTTAGACCAAATATTAAGGGAGATATATGGCTAAAGCTTTTTGGTAACTTGTCTTTTAACCCTATCAGTGCACTTACTACATGTACTCTTGTCAAAATTTGTAGCAACCATGAAGTTAGGGATGTTGTCAAAAATATGATGAATGAAGCACATGCCATTTCTCAAAGTTTAGGAATTGACAAACCTTTTGATGTGGAAAGAAGAATAGATGCTGCCAAAGCAGTGGGTGAACATAAAACATCAATGCTTCAAGATTTAGAACGTGATAGGCCGATGGAAATTGATGCTTTAATTTCCTCAGTTCAAGAACTTGGTAGAATTACAAATATTCCAACTCCAACAATTGATACAGTGCTTGCTTTAACAAAACTTAGAGCAAAAGAAGCTAAATTATATTAACTCAGTGCCTCTTTAATTGTTTCGCCTAATTTTGCTGGTGACTTGGAGATATGAACTCCTGCCTCCTCTAAAGCACTAAATTTTGACTCAGCAGTACCTTTTCCTCCTGATATAATGGCGCCGGCATGACCCATTCTTTTTCCAGCAGGAGCACTTGCACCAGCTATAAAAGATGCAACTGGTTTTTTAATTTCAGATTTTTTTATAAACTCAGCAGCCTCTTCTTCAGCAGTGCCACCAATTTCTCCTATCATAATAATACCCTCAGTTTCAGGATCTTTTAAAAATAGATCAAGACAGTCTATAAAGTTTGTTCCGTTAATTGGATCTCCACCAATACCAATACAAGTTGATTGTCCTAGACCTACTGCAGATGTTTGAGCGACTGCTTCATAAGTAAGAGTCCCAGATCTACTAACAATGCCTATTTTTCCTTTTTGATGAATATGTCCAGGCATGATACCTATTTTACATTCATCTGGTGTAATTATTCCTGGACAGTTTGGACCAATTAAACGTGATTTCGATTTTTCTAATTTTCTTTTTACCTGCATCATATCGAGTACTGGGACACCCTCAGTTATACAAACAATTAAATCCATATCAGCATCGATAGCTTCAATAATAGCACCTGCAGCAAAGGGAGGTGGAACGTATATCACACTTGCATTTGCTTCAGTACTGTCTTTAGCTTCCTTGACACTATTAAATACTGGAAGACCTAAGTGTTCTTGACCACCTTTCTTTGGGGTCACGCCACCGACCATCAGTGTTCCATATTTAATTGCTTGTTCTGAGTGGAAAGTTCCTTGCGAGCCTGTAAATCCTTGGCAAATAACTTTGGTATTTTTATCTATTAATACTGACATGATCTCTCCTTTAATTTAAAGCCTTAACTGCTTTTTGAGCTGCATCATCTAAATTATCAGCAGATATGATTGAGAGCCCAGATTTATTTAAAATTTCTTTTCCTAGGTCAACATTGGTTCCTTCTAATCTTACTACCAATGGAACCTCTATAGACAGCTCTTTAGCTGCAGCTACAACACCTTCAGCAATGATGTCACATTTCATGATACCACCAAAAATATTTACCAAAATTGCTTTCACATTTGGATCCTGTAAAATAATAGAGAATGCTTTTGCTACTCTTTCTTTTGTAGCTCCACCTCCAACATCTAAGAAATTTGCAGGACTACCGCCATGTAATTTAATAATGTCCATTGTGCCCATTGCTAATCCTGCTCCATTAACCATGCAACCAATTTGACCATCTAATTTTACATAGTTAAGTTCGTGTTTTGATGCTTCGATTTCAGCTGGATCTTCTTCAGTTTCATCTCTCATAGACGCAACATCTTTATGTTTATAAAGTGCATTATCATCTATGGATACTTTTGCATCTAAAGCTAAAAAATTACCTTCACCAGTTAAAACAAATGGATTAACCTCAACTAGAGAAGCATCTGTTGATAAGAAGCTATTATATATTTTTTGAATTTGATCACAGAAGTCTGTTGATAGATTTTGATCTATTTTTAAGCCTTTAATTAATTTATCTAAACTATTTTGATCAATCACACTATCTCCGGGCATATTTACTGTAATGATTTTTTCAGGTTCTCTCTCAGCTACTTCCTCAATTTCCATACCACCTTCGGTAGAAGCTATTATTGAAATTGAAGATGTAGCTCGATCTACAAGCATACTTAAATAATATTCTTTTTTAATATCACAACCCTCTTCAATATAAAGACGATTTACTTGCTTTCCGCTTGGACCGGTTTGTTTTGTTACCAGAGTTTTACCAAACATTTTTTTAGCATTATCTTTTGCCTCATCCTTGGAAAAACAAACTCTAACTCCACCTTTTTCATCACCACTATCTTTAAACTTACCAGCTCCTCTTCCACCAGCATGAATTTGAGATTTCACCACCATTACCGGTGTTTGGATAGAGTCTACAGCAGTATCTATATCGCTATCATCCAATACAGGATATCCATTTAAAACTCTTACATTATTATTTTTTAATAAAATTTTCGCTTGGTATTCGTGTAGATTCATGCCTGTTCTCCTTTTATGTCTAATACTATTTTTCCGATGTGATCGGACTTTTCCATAACTTCGTGTGCTTTATTTACTTCATGCATTTTAAAAGTTTTGAAAATTGT
>CACHVL010000029.1:0-3340 GCA_902583235.1 uncultured Alphaproteobacteria bacterium
AAATTTTCTGCTTCTTTTTCTGATCTTGTTGTTTTTTTTTCCTCTAAAAAATCAATTTTAGTTAAACCATCCACTAAATTTGTTATACTAGGACCAAAGTTTTCTTTTAATTCTAATTTTGAAAATTTTGTATCTTCAATTACATCGTGGAGTAAGCCTGTAATAACTGTTTCTGTATCTAATTTTAGTTCAATAAGCGACTTACAAACCTCGTATGGATGTATTATATATGGATCTCCAGAGGCACGGAATTGATCTTTATGGGATGTTTCTGCTACCTCTATTGCTTTAACAAATAAATTCTCATTAAAATTTTTATCATAGGATTGTAATGCTGACTTAAAATCGCTGTAACTATCATTGAAATAGCTGGTTTGGAACATCAGCTAAAATAATAAACTAAATTGAACTTTTAATCTTCAAGAAGATGATCTTCGTTTTCTTCTTCTTTTTCCTGAACCAGTTGGTAGCTTTTAATAATGTCCTCTTTGACATCCCCTATACTGATTTTTTCATCAGCTATTTCTCTTAAAGCTATTACTGTGCTTTTGTCATTATCTAATGGAACCTGTGCTTCATTGCCAGCGTTTAGGACCTTAGCCCTATGTGAAGCCAATAATACTAAGTCGAAAAGACTATCAACATTTTTAGTACAATCTTCTACTGTAACTCTTGCCATGTGAGGTTTATATGAAAAAGTAGATGAAAATACAAGAGAATTATTATTTCTTTATAATTCTTTGTTTTTTCCTGTCCCACTCCCTTTGCTTAATAGTCTCTCTTTTATCATATTTCTTTTTACCTACTCCTACTCCAAATCTCACCTTAGCTAGACCTTTGTCATTAAAAAATATCTCCATAGGAACTGCTGTAAAACCTTTAGTGGTCAACATACCAAGAATTTTTTTTATTTCTCTTTTATTTAAAAGGAGTTTTTTTATTGATCTAGTTTTCTTTTTAAGGTCGAAATTTTTGTCTCTGGAGATAATTTCAAAGTTATTAATATAAATTTCACCTTTTTGTTCGTTTATAAAACTTGATTGAATAGAAGCTTTCCCATTTCTTAAAGGTTTGACCTCATTACTTTCAAGAACAATACCAGCTATGTAGGTCTCTTTAATTTCATAATCAAATTTTGCTCTACGATTTTGAATAGACAATTAGATAAAATTTAAATTTTTAATTGTTTTTCTTACTTGCTTTTTTGTTTCAGGACTAAGTTCATACAGAGGTTCTCTAATGTCAGCTTTGCATTTACCCATTAAAGAAAGTGCATACTTTGCTGGAGTAGGGTTAGGTTCAGCAAATAATATTTTTGATAAAGATGCCAACCTTAAGTTTACTTTATCAAATTCTTTATAATTCTTTTTTTGCCAATAATAGTGCAGCATCGATGTTAATTTTGGCGCTACATTAGCTGTCACTGATATACAACCATGACCACCTTGAGCAAGAAATCCAGCTATTGTTCCATCTTCACCTGATAAATAATTAAAATCTTTTTTCATAAAAGTTCTCATTATCAAAGGTCTGGACATATCATTAGAAGCATCCTTTATACCAACGATGTTTGGTATTTTATTAAGTTGTTTGAAGCTATCGAAAGACAAATCTACTATAGATCTTCCAGGGATATTGTAAATCAGTTGTTTTAAAGGTGATACTTTTGCTATTTTTTTAAAATGATTTATAAGGCCTGTCTGGTTTGGCTTATTATAATATGGTGTAACTACTAATCCGTAGTTTGCCCCAGCCTTATATGCGTGTTTGGTAAATTCAATTGCCTCTTTAGTGGAGTTAGATCCCGTACCAGCAATCACAGGTATTTTTTTTGAAGCTACTTTGATTGCAAATTCAACTAATTGCATATGTTCATCGTGAGAGAGTGTTGGGGACTCACCAGTAGTTCCGCAAACTGTGACTCCAGAAATTCCACTTTTAATTTGCCATTTTAAAAGCTGTTCGAAACAATCGTAGTCAACTTCTCCATTTGAAAAAGGAGTGATTATTGCTGGTATGGATCCTTTAAGCATTCTTATTTTTTACTATTTTTCTAACAAATATATAGGTTTTTTTTATGGCGGAGAGAGAGGGATTCGAACCCTCGGTACAACTTGCGTCGTACGGCGGTTTAGCAAACCGCTGGTTTCAGCCACTCACCCACCTCTCCTTAGGCATATTTATAGCCAAAATAGTAGCCGAAATATAGTCAAATAAAAAGAATTGTCATTCTTAAAATTTATATAAGTATTGAATGATAGTTACTTCTTGAGTCTTTCAAGCAAAATTTTATTAATTAATTTTGGATTGCCTTTTCCTTTTGTTGCTTTTAAGCATTTACCCACAAAATATCCTAAAACCCTATCAGAGCCACCTTGAAATTTTGAAATATTTTCCTCTTCTCCTATAAGAGCTTCTTCAATAATTTTTTCTAATTCACCCGAGTCTGAGACTTGCTCAAGACCTAATTCTTTTACAATATCAGATGGTTTGCCTTGACCATTTAAAACTTTCGGTAAAATTTCTTTACCGGCTTTATTTGAAATTACATCATCTGAAATAAGTTTAAGAAGATCTGTAATCTCTTTAGTTTTTTCATTTAAACTAGATACTTCTAAATTATTTTCTTTGATAAAAGCAAATATATCTCCAACCAACCAAGCTGCAATAAATTTTGGTTTTACATCTGTTTCAGAAATCATTTTTTCAAACAAAATAGCATTTTGCTTTTCAACAGTAATAATTTTAGCAATATCTTTATCAACATTATAATCTTTGATAAATTTATCTAACTTAGCTTGAGGTAATTCTCCAACTGATGTCTTTACTTTATCGATTTGATCTTGAGTTAAATTTACAGGCAATAAATCAGGGTCAGGAAAGTAACGATAATCATGCGAAAATTCTTTACTTCTCATTGCTCTAGTCTCACCTGTACTTGTATCAAATAACATTGTATTTTGCTCAATTTTACCTCCGCTTTCAATAACATCTATCTGTCTTTTAAATTCATATTCAATAGCTTGCCTTATAAATTTGAATGAGTTTAAATTTTTAATTTCGCATCTAGTGCCAAGCTCTCCACCTTTTTTACGAACAGACAAATTAACATCAGCTCTCAAGGAGCCCTCTTGCATATTTCCATCGCATACATCAATGTACATAAGCACTTGTCTCAATGAGGACATGTAACTCACCACTTCCTCTGCTGATGATAAATCAGGATATGAAACTATCTCCAAAAGTGGTGTGCCTACTCTGTTAAGGTCTATAAAACTAAATTTTGGGTCAATATCATGAATACTTTTACCTGCATCTTGCTCTAGATGAGCTCTTTCAA
>CACHVL010000030.1:0-3286 GCA_902583235.1 uncultured Alphaproteobacteria bacterium
TTGTTCTGGCATCAAGGGCTTCGGAATAAATCAGATGATGTATTAAAAGCATTAAACGATAGCGGTGGAATGATTGGGTTCTCATTATACCCTCATCATCTTAAAGATACTTCGAATTGCACTCTCCAATCATTTTGTGAGATGATTGCAGAAAGTACAAAAAAAATATCTGTTAAGCAAATTGGTATTGGTTCAGATCTTTGTATTCATCATCCAGATAGCATAGTTGAATGGATGAGAAATGGTACTTGGACAAAAACAAAAGATTTTGGTGAAGGAACAGCAGATAACGCAGGATTTCCTCCTCAACCCTCATGGTTTGAAGATGCCAGGGGTTTTGAAAATCTCCATAAAGGTTTAAAAGATGTTGGTTTCAGCGAAGAAGAGACACACGACATCTTGGGTAATAATTGGTACAATTTTTATAAGAAATTTGATTAATGCAAATAGATTTAAGAAAACCAGAAGTAGTTATGAAATTAGACCGATTAGGGTCGTTTCATCAGTCTAAATTGTCTTTTCTAAGATGTTTTATAAGAGAATTTAAGAATTGGGAATTTCAAACTAAAGAATTCAACCTAGACAATCAAGGTTTTGGCCATATTGTTTATGTTGTAAATAATAGTCAAAAACAATACTCCCTGATTTGTTTTTCTAATCATATTGAGGATAGTGAAAGATCTGATCGAGTTATAGCTACGAAATGGGATGCGTCATTTGTTTTATTTGATGGACTTCCAGCTCAAGAGGATATTGAAAGGCTTAAAGCTAATGTTCCTCTTCAAGAGCAGGGAAGAGTGAGTGAAAAGGAACTTTGCCTATCTCGAGCTAACAAATCAGTACGTGTTTTTGAACATGTAGTGAATAAGCTGTCTCAAGGCGAACAACCTGATACTAAACTTTTATACAGTGTAGGTTACCTTTATCGAACGACTGCTGTTTATGGTTCAGGAAAATTTGGATTAGCTGATCGAATTAAAATTCAAAATAGAGAAGAGCTTAAAGGACCATTTAGGTTGGAGATGATGCTTGTATACCTTGCAAGGCAATTTACTTTTGATGTCGTCAACCATGTGGCTCATTTCCGCTCACCTGATAAAGCAACTAAACTTAGCGAAGATATTGCTAGAAATTTAGGTATTGGTAATTCCACAGGTTTAGGTATGGCACCCTTTATAGTAAATCATCCCGCTTTATTAAATCAATGGATCATTGCAAAAGAAAAAGCATTAAAAGCGATTCGTTCAATCTCCTCTGTAAGTAAAAAAGAGAAAGATATTTTTCAATCATATCTATCTACTATTCAAGAGAATATTAAATATTGGAAAACAGAAAGTGATTACCAAAAGAAGAAAAATAAACAGCTTTTAAAAGACTTAGATAATTTTCAAAATTATTATTCAACATTTAGCTTGAAGGATTATTTTTGGAATTCTATTTACGAGTGGGCAGAAGCCAATACTCAATCTGAGTGCTGTGAGTTTATTATTTCGTTAATGATGGAGATTTATCCAGATATCGTAGAGCCTCTCAGTTATGAAATGTCCATAGATGAAGATGAGTACTTTGATATTGATACTTCAAAGACAATTGATGAGGTGTGTAAATTAATTGAAAATCAATACACATGGTTGTTAAATATTGATTTTGATAATAAAGAAAATATTTTTAATTTTTGGTATTACTCAAAAAATAAACAAGAGCCTCGGATGTCAGATAGATTCACTGAAGAGGGTTCAGAATTAGAGCTACCCCTAGCTATAGCAAGAGATATAAGTGCACTTTATGATGATTTAAAATCTTGTAATTTAAATAGAGATTTAGGGTATTATTTATTAAAAAATCAACAATATCGGCATGTATTAAGAAGAGTTTTGATATGCGAAAAATTGCCCTACTCTGAAATTCAAGATAACACTATCTCGAAAACTTTAATCCCAGTAGATATGCTTCGACTAAAGTTATCCTTTTTTGGTGCAACACGATTTGATCCTCGTTCTGATCGATGGGTAAGAATTACTATGTATCAAGGCGCTCCCCTTATGAAAGAAATAAGTAAATCTGACGATACGTGGTCTTACAAGAAGATAGCTTAATGCACTCCCTATATGAAATTGAAACAACAATTAAAAGATCATCGCGTGCCAAAGGATTAAGTTGGGGTGTCTCTGAGGAGGCTGGGAAAGCAGTAAGAGTATTAGAGCAAGCAGAATTTCAAGGATTAGAGAGTTTTAAAAGACTTGTTGATTTAGGTCTAACAAAACTCAATAAACTTTTAGACGTGGGTCAATCTAATACCAGTAATCTTTGTCCCATCCATTTTGGAATTTTCTTTCTTGACCAATCTCACAATGAAGACCTACACCGTATTCATAATTTTAAAAATATAAACGAGCCCTTATTAATTCTTCCTTTTTTATCTAAGTCAGCAAAAAATAATTTACTCTACTTTGAATTTAAGTCATCGAATTTAAATTTTACGATAAGTCCTGGAGATATTTTTTTTATAGATCAAAATATAATTCCTAAGGATTTATCAGATTTTTCTTTAACAATATCATCTCAAAGAAAAAACTCTTATAATCAAAGTTCTTGGGACTATCTATATAAACTATCACTAGAAACTTTTGTTGAGGAAACAGAAGAGAAGAAAATTTCTGGAGCAGGTGCTGGTTTAACAGATAATGATTAGTAGAAATCTAACTGGAATGACAGTTATAGGTCTAATTTACATATTTTCGATTTTTTTAAAACAGCCCCTAAGTTATATTTTAAATCTATCAGTTTTACCGCTAAGTTTACTGTGTCTAATTTCAGGAATATTGTTTTTTAATTTATTCCAATTTTCAGAAAAAATACTAATTGGACGTGACTTCATAAAAAAAAATATCCTTCAATTGGCAATTGCGTTACTTGGTATCAAAATAAGTTTTTCTCAACTTGCCAATGTTAGTATTCAATCAATAGGAATAATAATAATTACAATTATGTTGATATTATTGACATATTTTGCTCTTTCAAAGTTGTGGCCTATTCAAAAAGAGGTATCAAAATTACTAGCAATTGGAACGTCTATTTGTGGCGTTACAGCAATAATGGCCTCTTCAAGTGTTTTAAAATCCAAAGATTATGATGTTAGTACAGCAGTGTTGATTGTCGTTCTTTGGGGTAGCTTAGCTGTATTAATTTATCCATTTTTTATACAATGGTATTTTATCTCAGATCTAGCTAAGGGGATTTTTTTAGGTGTTGGTATTCATGACACAAGTCAGGTTTTAGCTGCAGC
>CACHVL010000031.1:0-3230 GCA_902583235.1 uncultured Alphaproteobacteria bacterium
AGAACAGTTGATGAAGTTTTAAAAAAAAAAGATTTTGACTCAGTACTTATTGGGTCTGCAACCAATACTCATGTAGATTTTATAAAAAAATTTTCTGAACATAAAACAAATATTTTTTGTGAAAAACCAATTGATTTAGATATCAGAAAAGTAATATCATGTGAAAAATTTTTAAAAAAAAATAAGACAAAGTTTTTTATAGGTTTTATGAGAAGATTTGACCCTTCTTTAATGAAATTAAAAAAACATATTGAGTCTGGTAAAATAGGAAAATTAAGAATGATTTCTATTACATCAAGAGATCCTAACCCTCCTCCAATAAATTATGTAAAAGTTTCTGGGGGTATTTTTCTTGATAGCCAAATTCATGATATAGATATTGCTAGATGGTTAATGTCAGAAAACCCTAGTGAAGTTTTTGCAAGGGGGAGTTGCTTAATAGATAAAAAAATTGGTCGAGTTGGAGACTTTGATACAGTAAATACTATTTTAAAAACAAAAACTGGATTACTCTGTCAAATAAATAACTCGCGTCAATCCTCATATGGCTACGATCAAAGAGTTGAGGCCTTTGGTTCAAGGGGAATGATTAGTACTACAAATTATAGGGACTCGAATTTAGAGATATCATTAAAGAACTCAACTAATTCAAAAGATAATTACCAACATTTTTTTTTAGAAAGATACAAAGAGGCATTTATCAATGAAATAGATAATTTTGTTGATACGGTGAATAAAAATAGAATAGCCTCACCTTCTTTTAAAGACGGTCTGACTGCAATGAAAATAGCTGAGGCTGCTAAAAAATCAGCAAACAATAATAAAATTATATATTTGGACTAATCTACTTACCTAATATAGATCTTTTTTTCTCAAGCAGTGCCATTTTTCGATCATCAATCGTAGCTAGCAAGACCTTCCTTGACTGTCTAGAGTCGAATACTCTGGACATAGTTTGAAATACTATAACGATTACTAAAAGCACAGATGTAAACAACTGTACAAAGTGAACTTGAAGGGCATAGAAAACAAGACCAGTATTTAAAAAATTTACAGTTAATGCTCCTATAGCAGCCCCTAGCACTCCCCCTTTTCCTCCTAATATGCTCACACCTCCGACAAAGGCTGCAACTGTGCCTGCTAATAGTAAGTACTGTAAACCTAAGCCTTGTGCTGTTCCAGACTTTAGTCCAATTACAGTTCCAGCAAAACCTGCACAAAATCCTGAAAGGGCAAAGGCTATAACCATAGGTCGCCTTAAAGGTATACCTGCAGTAAGAGCCTCTTTTCTTGCACCACCTATAGCATAAATTTCTCTTCCATATTTTGTGTATCGCATAAATATACCTACACATATGAATATGAATATAACTGTCAGGCTAGCTGGAGAGAAATACATTAAAACTTTAGTAGTAATAAAATCGGGAACTCTGAAATCAGTAAGCATTACTGTTTTTTCTTCTGCTATTAATAAAGCCACTCCTCTTAAAAGCATTAATGTTCCAACAGTAATAACAATTGCTCTTATTCTTATAAATGCAATTACAAAACCTTGTATGGCTCCAATAAGAGTTGAGATAGATAAGCCAATCAACATTGCAAACGGTGCTCCTAAAGGGTCAGTCAACTTAACTACTATTACTGCACATAAAGCTGCATTAGAACCGATAGAAAGATCTATTTCTCCCGCTATGATACAAATAGTAAGAGCTAATCCGACAAGCCCTAAAACAGCAAATCTTTCAAGTATTGCAAAAGAAATATTATGACTAAAAAATATTTCTATATTTAATGAAAAAAATACATAAACACAAAATGATAAAAGTATAGCAAATGATAAATCTACATCTTTGGTAACTTTTTTGAAAAAATTTTCCATTATTCTTGAGCCCTACTTCCTTTAGCAAATAGTCCAAAAACTATAATACTAAATACAATCATCAAACCCACTCCAACTATTCTAGGGCCACTATTAAAGCCTTGTAATACCATCATATTATCAACCATAGCTATAAATATAGCACCTAAGCTAGTTCTGAGAGTAGAACCGTAACCACCCATAATTGAATTTCCACCTACCATCACAGTGGCAATGACAAGAATGGTCATATCACCTGATGAACCAAATTCTGCAGAAAAATAGTTAGACTGAGCACTATCCATTTGAGCAACAAAAGCAACAGCAACAAAAGCACAGCATACCGAACATATTGTAAAAACAATTATAGCCATTGAAAAGTTCTCATGACCTGTTGCTCTTCCCGCTGCTTTGTTGGCTCCAACTAAATAAACTTTTCTGCCAAAATTTGTGTGTCTTAGGACTAGTTCAGCTACAATTGCTATCAAAATAAATGCCAATGTTATACTTGGAAGACCTAAAAACGATCCTGTTCCAAGCCATTCTGCATCATGTGGTCTTTTAAAATTGATAACGAGATTGTCACTCCACCAAGCTCCTATTCCATATAAAATACCAGCTCCACCAAGAGTGACAACTATGGGGTTACCTCCCATGCCAACAAAATAACCCTGTATTACTCCACTCACAACTCCAACAGATAGAGCGGCTAAAAGAGACACTAAAAAGTTTCCAACTAAATCTGGTGAACCAAATCCAGTTGCCATACCCATAGCAAAAGTAACACCGCAAATTGATGCTGTTTCTTTTAAGGATAATAGGAAAAAGTTACCTGATAGAGTAACAAATGTAAGTCCAATAGCCATGATGCCATATAATGCAGCATCTCTAATAATTGCTTTAAAATTTGTAATTGTTAGATAATTATCTGTAAAAAAAATTCCATAAACAAACATCACTGCAAAGAGCGAAAGCAGAATTGCCAATAAGGTTCTATCTTTATAAAATTGTAAAAATTTCGAAGAAAAAGGGCTTTTGTTGTCCTGCGTAATAGTTGTCATAGATTAGTCTCATTAAATGGATCAGTTATTTCTTTCAGTATAAGCGGTGTTTTGATCTGTTCTAATCTATGTTCGTCTATCATCATTCCTCTATAAAATGTTATAACTCTATCAGGAAGATAAGTGATCTCTTGAATGTCTGTAGAAGCGAATATAATAGTTATCCCTCTTGCAGCTAGTTCTCTCATTCTTTGATAAATTTCTGATTTAGCTCCGACATCAACACCTCTAGTTGGCTCATTTACTAGAAGAACGTCTGGCTTAATTGATAGCCATTTTCCCAAAGCGACTTTTTGCTGATTTCCTCCACT
>CACHVL010000032.1:0-3068 GCA_902583235.1 uncultured Alphaproteobacteria bacterium
GCTGTTTTAATTTGTAAATCTAATTTTATGGAAGAGGGTTCATAGAGTCTTTGATTTGTATCTTTGTCGATATAGTCATTTCCTGGTAATCTTTCTCTCAACCAAATAGGATGTAATTCAAAATCATGATTTTGGTGTGTCACTTTTAGTGAGTCACTTGAAAACTGAACCTTCATGGCGCTACCCTCAAAATTAATTCTTAAAAATATTTTTTGTTAATTAATGATATTTGTCAATTAAGAAATTAAGGTGCTACTTTAAATATAGCTTCTATTTCAACTGAGAAGCCTAAAGGAAGAGAACTCACTCCAACTGCTGCACGAGCATGAATGCCCTTTTCACCAAAGATTTTTTGCATAAGATCCGAACAACCATTAATAACCTGAGGTTGTTGGGTAAAATTATCTAAACAGTTTACAAAACCTGTCAATTTTATTAATTGTTCTACTTTATCCAAATCTTTAATTTCATTTTTTAGGGCAGATAATATTGCCAAACCACATTTTTGTGCATGTTCTTGAGCTAATTCCAAACCCAAATCTTTACCTACAACGCCTTTTGCAAAATTTCCATCCTCCAGAAGAGGACCTTGGCCTGAAATATAAGCAATATTATCGACCATTACACAAGGTTTGTAACTTCCAGCTGGTTTTGCAGGGTGGGGTAAGATAATTCCTAACTCTTGTAACCTATCTTCTATACTCATTTTGATAATTCCTCTTCCTCTTCAATTTTATTTATAATCTGTTCTGTAGCTAATTGCATTCCAATTGAAGAGGTATTTCTGGGAACAATCATTGAAGGTGTATTTTCTTCATAGATATCACTAGTTCTTCCCACTCTAATTCTAAAATAATTATAAGGAGCCACTACAGAATACACAATTATCATATAAATAAAAAAACCATAGGGTCCAAAATAAGCCATAAAACCTGAGGCTAGCATAGGACCTGCAACCATACCTAAAGCATTAACAAGCGTTAATGTTGAACTCGCTGAAACAATCTCGTCTTTTTCCAAGAAATCGTTCATATGTGAAATAACGACAGCGTAATAAGGCAATGAAACAGCAGAATGAATACCAATAAATACTAATAGAACATAAAATGAGAATGAACCAAATATTAAGGCCAGTATTAAAGAGCCAATAGCTATCAAATTTAGTACAAATAAAATAGTTCTTCGATCATAACGATCAGAGATTTTTCCAATAGGATACTGAAAAATAGCTCCAATAAACATATTTACAAAAACTAAAATTGAAATTTGAAATATACTAAAACCAATTTTAGCACCAAAAACTGCAATTAGACCGAATAAAGCACTGTAAACCATTCCAATTGAAAAAGAGGCAACAAAAGCCATAGGTGACTTTTTATATAAGTCTTTAAGACTTAAAAACTTAGGTGTTGTGAATTCAGGAGCAGGTTTCTTAGTAAGCAATATAGGAATCAAAGCAAGGGATATCAACAAAGATGATAGAATATAAAGATGCGCTTCTGTAGTTGTGCCTATATTTATTAACATTACTCCGATACTCGTAGAAATATATAAAACAACCATATAGAAACCAATTAATTGGCCTCTTGTTTGGTTATCTGCCCGATCATTCAACCAGCTCTCACAAACTATATAAATGGCAGCATAGGAAAAACCAGTAATTATTCTAAATATTAACCAAAGAACTGGATTTTCAAAAATCCAATGCAATAAGATAGCTATTGATCCTAAAGAGGCAAATGCAGCAAATACTCTAATGTGCCCAACATTTTTAATTAGTTTTGGACATTGAATTGAGCTAAAAAGAAATCCTATGTAATATCCTGTAAATACATAACCAATCTCAAAGTCTGAAAAATTGAAAAAAACAGAATTAATGTTTAGTAAAGTTCCTTGAAGAGTATGAGCTATCATTATTAGCCCAAAGCCACTAAAAAGTGCCCATGAATTTAAAATAGTTCCAAACACCCGCGAATAAGTAAACTTTTAGTTTAAGAATGCAATAGCTATTTTGAAAAAGGTAATGATGTCATCTGGGATTGCACTTCTAGATTATCAATCAACAGTGTTTTAACTTCATCAAAATTCTGAAACTTGGTTTGTATCATTGCGATACCAAGACAGCACCCAAAATCAGGGCTAAAACATCCAGATCTTAATTCACCAATAATCTGGCCGTCTAATTGAATAGGTAGGAATTTTGTTATAGATAAATTATCAAGCTTAAGTTTTAAACCAATTAAGGATCTTTGTACTCCCTCTTGATTTTGTTTTTCTAGTAGTGGTTTTCCTAAGTAATCTATATCTGGATTAAAAGAGACAAAAGAATTTAGGCCACATTCAAGGGGGGTATCTTCCATGGTCATATCATTCCCAAAAGAAAGCAGACCTCCTTCAATCCTCTCAATTAAATTTGGACAGCCAGGTCTGACATTTAAATCTTCTCCATTATTAATTAGGCTATCATAAAGATTTAGACCAACTTCATCATCATCAACATAAATTTCAAATCCACCCTGTTTTGACCAACCTGATCTTGCGATTAACAATTTATGACCTTGAAATTCATACCTTTTGAAATTAAAAAATTTTAATTTTTTAATTTCCTCTCCAAAAACTCTCTCCATTAAATCAAAAGATTTAGGTCCTTGCACAGCTAATATATTGACATTGGGCTCAGTAATTTCGACATCTAAATTCATACCGATGGTAATACCTTTTGCATATAATAAAATATCTGAGTCAGCTATAGATAACCACCAAGTATCATCACCAACTTTCATAATTAATGGATCATTAAGAATTTTTCCTTTTTCATCAATAATTGGTGCATAGTAACAAAGATAATCTTTTGCATTAGATAGATCTCTACAAGTAATTAGTTGTGTAAGCTTAGCAGCATCAGGGCCTTTAAATTGAACTTGTCTTTCTACTGATACATCCCAAACTTGGACATTATTTTTAAGATGAAGGCAGTCCTCCTCTACCCCTTTAAAAGATGCTGGTAAAATCATGTGATTATAAACTGTGTAAGATTGAACCCCATATTCTTCTATTCTTTTGGTATA
>CACHVL010000033.1:0-2321 GCA_902583235.1 uncultured Alphaproteobacteria bacterium
ATTGGCTTTGATCAATATTTCCAAATAGGATCTAAGTGGTATAACGGTATGGATTTATTTCTCTGTGCTGTCTATGGTTTATTAATTACTTTAGCTCTTGTTTTCATAACTGAATACTACACAAGTACAGAGTATCGACCTGTGAAGAGCGTTGCTGAAGCTTCCCAAACTGGTCATGCAACAAATATTATTCAAGGATTAGCCATGGGCATGGAGTCTACTGCTATTCCTGTGCTTATTATAGTTGCGGGTATTGGATTAACATTTGCAACAGCAGGTCTATTCGGCATTGCTATTGCAGTAACTTCAATGTTAGCTCTAGCAGGAATGGTAGTTGCGCTAGACGCCTACGGTCCTGTAACAGATAATGCAGGCGGTATTGCTGAGATGTCTGGATTGAGAAAAAGTGTAAGACAAAGAACTGATGCTCTTGATGCCGTTGGAAACACCACTAAAGCTGTCACTAAAGGATATGCAATCGGGTCTGCCGGTCTTGGAGCCTTAGTTTTATTTGCAGCCTATACAGAGGATCTAAAATATTTTAACAAGGAAACAGGTAATAATGTTTTTGATGTATCTTTTGATCTGTCGGAACCATATGTAATTATTGGTCTTTTATTAGGAGGGTTACTTCCATATTTATTTAGTGCATTAAGCATGACGGCTGTTGGAAGAGCAGCTGGATCAGTTGTTTTAGAAGTCAGACAACAGTTTAGAGAAAAAAAAGGAATTATGTCAGGTAAAGAGAAACCAGATTATGGGAAATGTGTAGACATTTTAACAAAATCTGCAATTAAAGAAATGATCATACCATCTTTACTCCCAGTTTTATCGCCAGTGGTTGTCTTCTTCGGAGTTTATTCCCTTACAGGTAGTGTTAATACTGCATTTCAAGCACTTGGCGCTCTTTTAATTGGAGTTATAATTACTGGTTTTTTTGTGGCTATTTCAATGACTGCTGGAGGTGGTGCATGGGATAATGCAAAAAAATATATAGAAGATGGTAATTTAGGCGGAAAAGGTAGTGAAACACATAAAGCTTCTATCACTGGTGATACTGTTGGTGATCCTTACAAGGATACTGCAGGCCCAGCTGTTAACCCTATGATTAAAATAACAAATATTGTATCAATTCTATTGCTATCAATAGTTGTTCATTTAAACATTATTTAATTTAAGTTAATTTCTTCAACAGACCTTAAAATATTATCTTCAAATTTTAGTTTTAAGGTCTTGTTGTAGACAGTTTGCTTGAAAGCAGCT
The DNA here is from genome assembly GCA_902583235.1 of uncultured Alphaproteobacteria bacterium. Taxonomy (GTDB): domain Bacteria; phylum Pseudomonadota; class Alphaproteobacteria; order HIMB59; family HIMB59; genus HIMB59. The sequence goes on from CACHVL010000033.1 coordinate 1,264, forward strand.
ATTCCTTTTTTTTTATCGGTTCTATAAATCCACAAATTTTCAAGGTTTTCCGTTATTAAAGGGGGACCAATAATAGTTATTATGTCTTCTTTTGAGTAGTCGATTTTTTGATAATTTTCTTTTATTTCATTAAAACTATTTTCTGAAATACCAGAAAAATAAACATCTTTTGAGCAAGATGATAAAATTATTGAGCATAGAATGGCTAAAAGAATTTTATGAATTTTTAAAATATTCACAATAAAAACAAATAAGGTATAAGTTTCTTTAAAGCAATAATAAACATACATGAATAAGTATTTAATAAATCTTGATCTACACGGTGGTGACTTTGCACCAAACTCAGTTCTAGAAGGGGCAAATATTGCTAAAACCAATAATCCATCTATTAACTTTAATTTACACTCAGAAAAATCTATTTATGAAAAATTTAAACCAATATTTTCAGACTTATTTGATAGCTCTCAATGGACCCAATCTCAAAACTTTATTTCCCCAGATATGAAACCTAGTGATGCATTAAAAAAAGATAATCGAAACAGTTCGATGTCTAATGCTATTTTGAGTTTAAAAGATGATAAAAATCAAATAAGTATTTCAGCAGGGAATACAGGTGCCATGATGGCCTATTCAACTGTTTATTTAAGGACAATTGAAAATATAACTAGACCAGCGATTGCTTCTCTTTTTCCATCAGAAAAACATCCAGTATGTTTTTTAGATTTAGGAGCAAATGCTGAATGCAGTTCAGAAAATTTATTAGATTTTGCTGTTATGGGAAGCACTTACTATAAAGTTCTTTATCCGCAAATTGACGCCAAAGTAGCTCTTTTAAATATTGGATCAGAGGAACTCAAAGGAAATAATTTAATTCAAGAGACACATGAATTAATGAAAAGTGATAAAAGAATAAATTATAAGGGTTTTGTAGAGGCGGATGAGATAACCTCCACAAACAACCATGTCATTGTCACAGATGGATTTTCAGGAAATATTGCACTTAAAACAGCTGAAGGTGTATCTAAATTTATAACTGACTCTTTAAAAAAAAGTTTGAC